>NZ_JAJIRR010000005.1:0-315097 GCF_025717595.1 Kinneretia sp. DJ1R-11 | reverse complement strand
AGCACCAGCCCGTTGATGATTTGCTGGAAAAAAGTTTCCATGAAGCCTCTCCGGTTCGGGGATCCACGCCGCGCGCAGACCCACCCATTGGTTGTGCTGAAAGACGAGCAAAAAAAAGGCCCGCCACAAAGTCGGCGGGCCCACTTGGCCATCTAGTCCTGCAGCCTGCGAGTCATTGTAGGAGTCGCTTTCCGCCGGACTTCGCTGGTAAATACCCCTAGCGCGGGCCGCAAAAAACCTCGGCAAATTGGACTCATTCGTCGCCCCCACGAGCTTCTTCATTGCGCCGCCGCAGCTCGGTCAGCCGTTCGCCGATGCGCAACTCCAAACCCCGGCCAACGGGCTCGTAAAAGCGCTGATCCTCGAGGCCATCGGGGAGGTAATGCACCCCCGCCGCAAAGCCTTCAGGCTCATCGTGGGCATAGCGGTACTCACGTCCATACCCTAGCTCGCTCATCAAGCGGGTGGGAGCGTTGCGCAGATGCAGCGGAACCGGTCGGCTGGCATCGGTTTTCACGAAAGCCCGCACCGCCTTGTAGGCGCTGTACACGGCGTTGGACTTCGGTGCCACAGCCAAAAACACCAGGGCCTGCGCCAGGGTGAGCTCGCCCTCAGGCGAACCCAGGCGCTCGTAGGTCTCTGCCGCATCGAGGCAGATGCGCAGCGCGCGCGGATCGGCCAGACCGATGTCTTCACTGGCCATGCGGATCAGGCGGCGAGCGATATAGCGCGCATCGACACCGCCATCGAGCATGCGGGCGAACCAGTACAGCGCGGCGTCGGGGTCTGAGCCTCGCACGGACTTGTGCAGGGCCGAGATGACGTCGTAGAACTGTTCGCCGCCCTTGTCATAACGGCGCAGTTGCTCGCCCAGGGCACGCTCAAGCACAACCTCGTCGATCTCAGCAATGCCGGCGGGCGCGAGTGAAGCCACCGACTCCACGGCGTTGAGCAGGCGCCGCGCATCTCCATCGGCATATGCCGCCAGGCGTTTGGCCGCCGCCGGGGTGATCGGCGGGCAGGCCAGCAGCTGTGTGCCGCGCTGCACCAGATCGAGCAGGTCCTGTTCATCCAGGGCCTTGAGCACATGGACGGTGGCCCGCGACAGCAGCGCCGAGTTCACCTCAAACGACGGGTTCTCGGTGGTCGCACCGATGAAGGTGAACAGGCCCGACTCGACATGCGGCAAGAACGCGTCCTGCTGCGATTTGTTGAAGCGGTGGACTTCGTCCACGAACAGAACGGTGCGCCGCCCTTGCGCCGACACGCTGAGTGCCCGCTCGACCGCATCGCGGATGTCCTTGACCCCGCCCAAGACGGCCGAAATGCTGATGAACTGGGCCTCGAAGGACTGCGCCATCAGGCGCGCCAGCGTGGTCTTGCCGACCCCAGGCGGCCCCCAAAGAATCATGGAATGCAGCCGCCCCGATTCAAAGGCGGTTCGCAAGGGCATGCCGGGGCCTAGCAACTGACGTTGGCCGATCACCTCGTCCAGATGCTGAGGCCGCAATCGTTCGGCAAGCGGAGGATGCAAAGAAGACTGCACTTGCGAGGACCCCGGCGCGGACATTCGAGCCGGAGCCGGCTCACTCTCGGGAAACAGGGAATCGTTCATCAACACTCAATCAAGCCAGCCCGCAGCGGCTGACGGGTCGCAGGCCTCATTGCTCGACCAGATCCGCACCGGCTGGCAGCACAAAACGAAAGCGCTCGGCCGGCAGGTTCGCATTCGTCGCCATGGCGCTGAAGTCCAGGCGCGACTGCTGCCCAAAGCCATCGACGATTTCCAGCGCCGCCAATTCGCGACCCTTGAAGCCGATCTTGAGCGACTGGAAACCACCATCGGCCTGCCGCGGCAATGCCTGGACCCAGTCCAGCCCCCCTTCACTAGGCAAGGCCTTAAGGCTGAAATCGCGCTCAAGATTGCCGCCCGCCAAAAGGGCCGCAGGCGTAGCACCCAAGGCCTGCGACATGCGCCGCGAGCTGGCCTGGTTCAGGTCCGGATCGAAGATCCACACCTTCTGCCCATCCCCAACGATCAGCTGTTCGAAAGGCTTGCTGTAGGCAAAGCGAAACTGGTTGGGCCGCTGGAACTCGAAGCTGCCCATGGACACTTTTTTGCGCTTGCCGTCGGGGGAATTGACGGTCTGCTTGAACTGGGCACTGGCGCTCTTGACCTCAGCGACAAAGGCTTTCAACGCCGCCACGGCGTCAGCCTGAGCCGCCAGGGATGCGCTCACCAGCAGGGTCGCGCACAGGCCGTTCTTCAGGGACATCAGTCGCTGTCTCATTCATTCATCTCGCTTGGGCACGATCAAATCGCGGTTGCCATTGGTGGCCATGCTGCTGACCAGGCCCGATTTCTCCATCTGTTCGAGCAAGCGGGCGGCACGGTTGTAGCCGATGCGCAAATGGCGCTGGACCAGTGAAATCGAGGCCCGGCGGTGCTGCAGCACGATGGCCACGGCCTGGTCGTACATGGGGTCGGCCTCGCCTTCGCCGGCACCACCACCGGCCGCCCCCGCCTCACCGCCCTCACCTTCGAGCACGCCGCCTTCCAGAATGCCCTCGATGTAATTGGGTTCGCCCTGGCTCTTCAGGTACTCGACCACCCGGTGCACCTCCTCGTCGCTGACAAAGGCACCGTGGACACGAATCGGCAGGCCGGTGCCGGAGGGCATGTACAGCATGTCACCCATGCCCAGCAGGGCTTCGGCGCCCATCTGGTCGAGGATGGTACGGCTGTCGATCTTGGAGCTGACCTGGAAGGACAAACGGGTCGGGATATTGGCCTTGATCAGGCCGGTGATCACATCAACCGAGGGCCGCTGCGTGGCCAGAATCAGGTGGATGCCGGCGGCCCGGGCCTTCTGAGCCAGGCGCGCAATCAGCTCCTCGATCTTCTTGCCGACCACCATCATCAGGTCGGCCAACTCGTCAATGACGACGACGATGAAGGGCAAACGTTCCAGCGGTTCCGGCTCTTCCGGCGTCAGACTGAATGGGTTGCCGATCGACTCGCCGCGCTCCTTGGCCTCGTCGATCTTCTTGTTGTAGCCGGCCAGATTGCGCACGCCCATCTTGCTCATGAGCTTGTAGCGGCGCTCCATTTCACCCACACACCAGTTCAGCGCATTGCTGGCCTGCTTCATGTCCGTCACCACGGGCGCCAGCAGATGCGGGATGCCTTCGTAGACGCTCATTTCCAGCATCTTGGGGTCGATCAGGATCAGGCGCACATCGCGCGCTTCCGCCTTGTAGAGCAAGGACAAGATCATGGCGTTGATACCGACCGACTTACCCGAGCCGGTGGTACCGGCCACCAAGCAGTGCGGCATCTTGGCCAGATCAGCCACCACCGGCAGGCCGACGATGTCCTTGCCGAGGCCCATGGTCAGCTGCGAGCTGGCATCGGCATAGACTTGGGAGCCCAGGATCTCGGACAGGCGGATCGTCTGGCGACGCGCATTGGGCAGTTCCAGGGCCATGAAGTTCTTGCCCGGGATGGTCTCCACCACACGGATGGACACCAAGCTCAGCGAACGCGCCAAGTCCTTGGCCAGGCCGACGATCTGCGAGCCCTTGACGCCGGTGGCCGGCTCGATCTCGTAGCGCGTGATCACCGGGCCGGGCGAGGCCGCTACCACGCGCACTTCGACACCGAAGTCGCGCAGCTTCTTTTCAATCATGCGCGAGGTCATTTCAAGCGACTCGGGCGTGACCGACACCACCTGCACAGGCGCTGTGTCCAGCAGGTCGACCTGGGGCAGCTTGGTGTCGCTGGAGTCTACAAACAGCGTGGTCTGGCGCTCCTTGGCGACCCGGGTTGACCTTGGAACCTCCATCACCGGCGCTTCGATGACGATGGGAATGTGATGCTCCTCCACCACCTGGCGCTCAACCTCCACCACCAACTCGCGCTCCTGCGCGGCCTGCTCGCCAAAGCGCTGGTCCTCGGCCTTCTCGCGCTTCTCGAGGCGCTGTTCGCGCCATTGGTCCAGGCGCGCACCCAGTTGTTCGGCCAGATGGGCCCAGGAGAACTTCAGCGCCAGACCGGCGCCGAGCAGCAAAAGGCTGATCCAGACCACGCCAGAACCGGCAAAGCCGAGCACCCGCATGCTCCAGGGACCGAGCGAATAACCCAGCACACCGCCGGCATGACCTGGCAGACGGGTTTCCCAGGAATAGAGCCGGGTCCATTCGAGCGCCGAACTCGCACACAGCAACAGCAGCAAGCCCAGAAACCAGAAAATCATCGGTCGCCGACTGCCCGGCGCTGGCGAACTCTCAGCGCGCAGCAGATCGGCGAGGTGGCTCAGCCAGACGCGCAGCCCGATCAGAAGCAGCCACCAGGCCGAAAAACCGAAGCTGAACAACAGCAGATCCGCGATCCAGGCCCCGACGGCGCCCATGCGGTTGCCATACATGGCGTGTTGGCCGGAAATGGAGAAAGCCGCGTCGGCGCGGTCGTAACTCACAAGGGCAAGCACCACCAGGCACCAGGCGGCGCCACTTAGCAATAGCCAGACCGGCGTACGCAAGGGGTTGGTGCGCGGCGGCGGCGGCGCTGCCGCCTTCTTGGATTGGCGTTTGTAGACTTTGTCGGGCGCGCCGACCTCGTCGTCACGCAACAGGGAACCCAGCGGAAAACTCATGCCACCATTGTGGCGCAGGATTCACACGAACTAGCCCTGCCGGCTACGCCGACGTCACCATCAGGCAAGGAGATCAGCCTGGGAAACGTTCCTTGATGACCACCGAGCCGTTTTCCAGGGTCTCGATGACACCGCGCTCTTCCAGATCCTTCATCACCCGGCTGACCATTTCGCGCGATGCACCGACGACCTTGGCCATGTCCTGGCGCGACACCTTGCCGCGGATGATCTTGAGGCCCTTTTCTTCTTCGGACATGTCCAGCAAGGTGCGAGCGACCCGGCCGTAGACATCCAGCAAGGCCAAAGACTCGATCTGACGGTCGGCATTGCGCAGGCGCGCCACCAAGCCGCGCAGAATGGCGTAAGACAGGCTGCTGCTCTCGGGCAGGCAACGGGCAAACTCATTGCGCCCCAGCACCAGCATGTCGGTCTGCACTTCGGCACGCACGGTGGCCGAATGCGGCTCGTGGTCGATCAGGCTCATTTCACCGACGTAATCGCCGGGCTGCAGCACAGCCAGGATGACTTCGCGTCCACGTGTATCGGCCGTCAGTACCCGGGCACGGCCGTTCAGCAAGATGAACAAGGCATTGGACTTGGTGCCCTGCTCGACGATCAACTCACCGCGTTTGAAACGACGCTTGACCACGCTGTCGGCGATCGACTGCGCCTGGTCGGTGGTGAGCAGAGAAAACAAGGGCACCCTGCGGATCAGATCCAGATTGGACAACATCGCCATGAACAGCCTCCTTTGGTTTAAGCCTGAATTTGGCACGCCCTCAGAGCGTCCGTGACATGCCTAGAATGCACGGGATTGTGCCCACCCGCCTCATATTTCAAACCATGTTTAGCCGGGTAAATCCGGCCATTACCGCCGACGCAACAGCACAGGCCGCAGGCACGAAAGATGCGCAATCCTGCTGCTTTCGACTTGGCCTTCAACTTCCCGCGCTTGCGAAACGATCCAACCGCCCCATCTGAGCCCCCATGAACGCAAACACCCAACACCATACGCTGCTGATCCTGGGTTCCGGCCCGGCCGGCTACACCGCCGCCATCTACGCCGCTCGCGCCAATCTGAAGCCGACATTGCTCACCGGCATGGCCCAGGGCGGCCAACTGATGACGACCACCGAGGTGGACAACTGGCCTGCCGATGTGATGGGTGTGCAGGGCCCGGAACTGATGGAGCGATTCCAGAAGCACGCCGAGCGCTTCCAGACGCAGATGATCTTCGATCACATCAACGAGGTCGATTTTTCCCAGCGCCCCTTCAAGCTCAAAGGCGACAGCGCCAACTACAGCTGTGACGCTCTGATCATCGCCACCGGCGCATCGGCCAAGTACCTCGGCCTGCCCTCGGAAGAGGCCTTCATGGGTCGCGGCGTCAGCGGCTGCGCTACCTGCGATGGCTTTTTCTATCGTGGCCAGGAAGTTTGTGTGGTCGGCGGCGGCAACACTGCGGTCGAAGAAGCGCTCTACCTGAGCAATATCGCCAGCAAGGTGCATGTGATCCACCGTCGCGACAAGTTCCGCGCCGAGCCCATCTTGATCGACAAGCTGATGGCCAAGGCCGAGTCCGGCAATGTGGTTCTCCACCTCTGGAACACGTTGGACGAGGTGTTGGGTGACCAGAGCGGCGTGACTGGCGTTCGCATCAAGAGCACCCAAGGTGGCGGAACGCAAGACCTGACCCTGCAAGGCTGCTTCATCGCCATCGGCCACCAGCCGAACACCGACATCTTCAAGGGCCAGCTGGAAATGAAGGATGGCTACATCGTCACCAAGAGCGGCTTGAACGGCTTCGCCACCATGACCAGCGTGCCGGGCGTCTTTGCCGCGGGCGACGTCCAGGACCATGTCTATCGCCAGGCCATCACCAGCGCTGGCACCGGCTGCATGGCCGCCCTGGATGCGCAGCGCTTCCTGGAGCAGCAAGAGCAAGGCTGAGCGACAGCACAAGCCTGCCACAAGGGCACGCCAGGGCAAATAGCCTGGAGTGCCTTTTCATTTTCAGCTATACTCTTTGGCTTGCTTGCTGGATGGACCGCGCCCAGAAGACAGATACCAGGGCAACCTGCGTGATGTCAGATAGGTTTAGCTTGCATAAAGCGGTCATGAGGTCATCGCGGGTCTTGAGTGTGCAAAAGCAAGCTCGACCGAGATGGCTGGTCATCAAATCAAACCGGAGAAGCGTCATGGCACGCGTCTGTCAAGTCACGGGCAAGAAGCCCATGGTGGGAAACAATGTTTCTCACGCCAATAACAAAACGAAGCGTCGCTTCCTGCCGAATCTGCAGTACCGCCGTTTCTTCCTGGAAACCGAGAACCGCTGGGTTCGTCTGCGTATCAGCAATGCTGCTCTGCGTTTGATTGACAAGGTCGGCATCGACCAAGTCGTCGCCGATCTGCGCGCCAAGGGCGAGCTCTGATCTAGTACTGAGAATCAAGGAGCATCATCATGGCAAAAGGCGCACGCGAAAAGATCAAGTTGGAGTCGACCGCAGGTACGGGTCACTTCTACACGACCGACAAGAACAAGAAGACCACGACCGGCAAGCTCGAATTCATGAAATTCGACCCCAAGGCTCGTAAGCATGTTCTGTACAAGGAAACCAAGCTGAAGTGATTCAGCTCGGCAACTCCCCGGCAACGGGGAGCTCCACAAAAAACCCCGCAAGGCGCAAGCCGGCGGGGTTTTTTCATGGGCGAGGCAAACTCAAGGCTGCTGGATCTTCGCCTCAGCCACGGCCGGCGCCTTGAACTCATCCCGGAACCAGTTGTCGATCATGCGGCGCTCATAGCGGATCGGGTCGGAGTCGGGGTAGCGATTGAAATTGGACATGTAAGCCATATCGTGCAGCCGGATCTTGCCGCTCTGCAGCGTCTTGCCCTTCTCGCTGAGCACATAGCTGAATTCGATGGCAGGAGAACTGACACCGCGCAGCACCCGAATCATCTCCATACGAGGCCCGACAGGCTCCCAATCTCCAGCCAGATCGATATTGCTGATTTCAAACTTGAGATCCTTGCCGGGCAACTGAGCACCCAGTTTCTCCAGATGCGCCTTGATCCCGTCCAGGACCGGCTCACGCTCGCGGCGACTGAAGTCGGCGCTGGCGTCACTGAACTTTTCGGGCTCGATGAAACGAACTTCGACATCGGCCAGAGCCAGCGAAGCCGAGGCACTCAAAGCCAGAACCAGACCGGCGGTACGAAGCAGTTTGCTCATGGTGACTCTCCTTGTGTGTTCCGTTGCTGTGCCTTCAGTCTAATCCTCGGGCGCAAAAAAGGCGCCTCTCAGGGCGCCCTTTTACCGCAGGATTACTTGCGGTCACAGACGGCAGACCGGCCGTCACAAACTGTCAAATCAAGCGGCCACTCAAACCCTAGCCATGCGCAGATTCATGGAGAAGCTGCGCAATTCGGCAATGCCGCTCTCCTCGGCACGACGGCACCAAGCCTGCAAATCAGCCACCAGCTGCTCGGCCGACACATTGGTACGTGTCCACAGCTGACGCAGTTCTTCGCGCATGGTCAGGAGCTTGTCCAGCGCCGGGCTGGCAGCGCGGGCCTTGGCGATCTGCGGCAGAAGACTGTCAGGAATATTGACTTCGTCGCGATGCGACCAGCGCATGGCCAACTTGAATTCCGCCCATTGCGCGCTGTGCTCCTGGCCTTGCGCCTTGAGCTTGTCCAGCTCCGAAGCGCAGGTCGCCTTCAAGCCGCGCCCATACTTGGCCATCACTTCATAGCGATTGGCGATGATGGCTTCCAGCGTGTCCTTGTCGGCAGGCTTGATGTCGCCATGGCGCAGTTTGGGTGCGGTCTTGCGAACCTTGGCCCAGCCCAAGATCTCGAATGCACGGATATAGCCCCAGCCGATATCAAACTCGAAGGGCTTGACCGAGAACTTGGCCGAGGTCGGGTAGGTGTGGTGGTTGTTGTGCAGTTCTTCGCCACCAATCAGGATGCCCCAGGGCGAAACATTGGTCGAGGCATCGGGTGCCTCGAAATTTCGATAACCCCAAAAGTGACCGATGCCGTTGATCACGCCGGTCGCCCAGACCGGGATCCAGACCATCTGGATAGCCCAGACCGTGGCGCCGATGGCACCGAACAGCGCTAGGTTGATGATCAGCATCAAGCCCACGCCTTGCCAGGAGAAGCGGGTGTAGAGATTGCGCTCGATCCAGTCATTGGGCGTGCCCAGACCATATTTGGCCATGGTCTCGGGATTCTTGGCTTCGGCGCGATAGAGCTCCACGCCCGTCAGCAACAAGGCCTTGAGGCCGCGGGTCTGCGGACTGTGAGGGTCTTCCTCGGTCTCGCACTTGGCGTGGTGCTTGCGATGCACGGCCACGAATTCCTTGGTCACCATGCCTGTGGTCAGCCACAGCACGGCACGGAAGAAATGCGAGGGAATAGGCCCCAGGTCCAGCGAACGGTGCGCTTGCGCACGGTGCAGGAAGATGGTCACGGCGAGGATGGTGAAGTGCGTGATGACCAGGGTGAAAGCCACCACCTGCCATGCACTGGCTTCGAGCAGGCCATGGGCCAGCATCTGGACCACCGCATCGTGTACCGACATCAAGAAGTTCATGGGTTCCTAATCCTGCCCAGGGCTGGGCATATCTATGGATTCAAGTCGCTGAATTGTAGGTGCCGGACTCTAAGCACCTCAGTGCATAAGTCTGCTTCAGGTCAAGAACCGGCAACTTTCGACCGGGGCCTGGTCTGACAGGCCCCGCCGGCCATCAGCTGGGCTGTTTTTCCCACACCGCGGCGAAGAAGCCATCGGTTTGGTGCTGGTGCGGCCAGAGGCGCAAATAGCCGTTCTCAACCAGACGGTCCGCCTGCTCGACATGGGCGCGGCTCAGCACCTCGGCGGCGTCGAGCTTCTTGAACTGGGGATGAGCGGCCGAGAAGGCTTCGGCGATCGCCTCGTTCTCGGCATCCAGCAGGCTGCAAGTGGCGTAAACCAGCCGACCGCCCGATTTCAGCAGGCGCGCGGCACTGGCCAGAATGGCCGTCTGCTTGGCCTGCAGCTCTTGTATCGCATGCAATGACTGGCGCCATTTCAGATCCGGATTGCGGCGCAAGGTACCCAGGCCCGAGCACGGTGCATCGACCAGCACTCGGTCGATCTTGCCGGACAGGCGCTTGATGCGCTCATCACGCTCATGGGCGATCTGAGTCGGATAAATATTCGACAGACCACTGCGCGCCAAGCGAGGCTTCAAGGAAGCCAAGCGGTGACCCGAGGTGTCGAAGGCATAGAGCCGGCCAGTGTTGCGCATGGATGCACCGAGGGCCAGGGTCTTGCCGCCGGCACCAGCGCAGAAGTCCACCACCATTTCGCTGCGCTTGGCGTCCAGCATCAGGGCCAGCAACTGGCTGCCTTCGTCCTGGACCTCGACACCGCCGCCAGTGAATAGCTCTAGCTTGTTCAAGGCCGGTTTGCCGTGAATGCGCAGGCCCACAGGCGAGAATGGTGTGAGTTCTGCCGGGATGCCGGCAGCCGCCAAAGTGGCCTGAGCCTCTTCGCGCTTGCCTTTCAGGGTGTTGACGCGCAGATCCAGCGGAGCCTGCTCATTCATGCTGGCAGCCAAGGACCAGAACTGTTCCTCGCCGAGGCGGGCCATCAAAGGCTGGGCCAGCCACTCGGGCAAGTTGTGGCGCAGGCGCGGCGCGAGCTGGGTCTTGTCTATTTGACGGACCTGTTCCAGCCATTGCTGTTCTTGCGTGTTCAAGGCGCCACGCAAAAAGGCCTCGTTGCCCTGCCAGCCCAAAATGGCCAGGCGGCGCTCGATCGGGCCACCGCCAGACTGGGCCAAATGCTGCAGCAGCGGGCGCTGACGCAGCACGGTGTACGCGGTCTCGGCCAAAGCATGGCGTTCGCGCTGGCCCAGGGCCTTGTGTTTGCGGAAGAAGGCGGACACCACGCTGTCGGCGGGAGTGTCCAACTGGAGGACAGCGCGCAAGAGCTCGCTGCTCATTTCAAGAAGGGCATTAGGATGCATAGCGCGATTATCCCAGGCCCGCGGGCTTTCCCTGCCGTGCCGCCATTTTTATCCCTTGCCGCCCCCGACATGAGTGCCGACGATCTTTCCCCCTTGCCCGCCACACCGCTGGGCCGCTACCGCCACTACAAAGGCGGCGAGTACGAAGTGATCGGTACCGCCAGGCATAGCGAAACGCTGGAACCGCTGGTGGTCTACCGCCCGCTTTACAACGCCACCGGCCTGTGGGTGCGGCCTCATGCCATGTTCTTCGGCAGCCTGGAAGTGGACGGGGTGCTGACGGCGCGCTTCAGCGCCATAGACGACATGCCGTCACACTGATGATGCGCGCGCCCCGCTGGCTGCAACAGCTGCGCCTGCGCCCGCGCCTTTTGCTGGCCCTGGGTCTGGGCCTGCTGGTCGGCCTGGCCTGCCCTTCGCACTGGAGCTTGTCGGCGCGCCTGCTCTGCGGCTGGAACGCCGGCGTCTGGTTCTATTTGCTGGCGGTGTTACAGATGATGCTGGCCGCTGACCATGAGCATGTACAGCGCAAAAGCGTGGCGCAGGCGGACGGCGTGGCCGCCGTGCTGTTGCTGGCGGCGGCCGGCGCCCTGGCCAGCCTGGCGGCCATCACCCTGGAGCTGAGCCAGCCGGCCGGCCCTCCAGGCGCCACCTTGGCACTGGCCCTGTTGACGGTGGCGGGCAGCTGGCTGCTGCTGCCGGTCGAGTTCGCCCTGGCTTATGCCAGCCTCTACCACCGCAACACGGTCCATGACAAAGGACCGCACGGCCTGGAGTTTCCTGGCCTGCAAGGTCTACCGGACTACACCGACTTCATGTACTTCGCGGTCACCCTGGCCGCGACCTCGCAGACCTCGGATGTGGCGGTCAGCGCCCGGCCCATGCGGCGCTTGGTCTTGCTGCACGCCCTGCTGTCCTTCATGTTCAACACCGGCGTGCTGGCGCTCTTGATCAACATCCTGGCCGGCATGATCCGCTGAAGGTTCAGCTGAACGACTGACTCGCCCCGCTGAGCTGCTCGACACGACCATCAACCCAGCGCAGCTGGCCTTCGACAAACCAGCGCACCGCCTGCGGATACATGCGGTGCTCGAGCTTGAGCACGCGGGCCGACAGGGTGTCTTCATCATCACCGGGCAGCACCGGCGCCACGGCCTGAGCGACGATGGCGCCATGGTCCAACTCGGCGGTCACGAAATGCACGGTGGCGCCGACGAATTTGCAGCCCATCGCCAAGGCCCGCGCGTGCGTGTGCAGGCCGGTGAAGGCCGGCAGCAGCGAGGGGTGGATATTGAGCATGCGCTCGGCATAGTGGGCGGTGAAGGCCGGAGTCAGGATGCGCATGAAGCCCGCCAGCACCACCAGATCCGGCGCAAAACCATCGATCACGCGCTGCAACTCGGCATCAAAAGCCTCCCGGGCCTGCTGTGCATCCATGCCGGGCCGGCGGAAGGCCTTGTGGTCAACCACGGCCGTGGCAATGCCGTGCTCGGCCGCAAAGCTCAGGCCGGCGGCATCTGGCTTGTTGCTGATCACGGCGGCAATCTGGGCCGGCCAGCCCTCGGCCGCACAGGCGCGCACGATGGCCTCCATATTGGAGCCACGGCCGGAGATCAGGATGACGATGCGTTTCATGGGGCGGCAGTGTAGCTGCCTACAATGCCCGACCTGATCTTTGCTGCGGCCCGCCGATGAGCTCCCTGCCTACTCCTGAACCGACTTCTGCCGCCGCACGCCCGCGCGTGCTCTCGGGCATGCGCCCGACCGGCGCCCTGCACCTGGGCCACTACCACGGCGCGCTGAAGAACTGGGTTCGCCTGCAGAGCACACACGACTGTTTCTTCTTCGTCGCCGACTGGCATGCCCTGACCACCCAGTACCAGGACCGGCAGAACCGCAACAGCATCGAGCGCAATGTCTACGACATGGTGGTCGATTGGCTGGCCGCCGGCATCGACCCCGAGAAGGCCACGCTCTTCATCCAAAGCCGCATGCCCGAGCATGCGGAGCTCTTCACCCTGCTGGCCATGAGCACACCCACCTCCTGGCTGGAGCGCATTCCCAGCTACAAGGACGCGGTCGAGAAGCAACGCGCCAGCAGCACGCCGGGCGATGGCGCCACCTACGGCTTCCTCGGCTACCCGCTGCTGCAGGCGGCCGACATCCTGATCTACAAGGCCGGCTTCGTGCCCGTCGGTGAAGACCAGACCGCCCATGTGGAAGTGACGCGCGAGGTGGCCCGCCGCTTCAACCGCATCTACAGCCCGGATGCGCCCATTCTGCCCGAGCCGCAAGAGCTGCTGACCGAGACCGCGCGACTGCCCGGCCTGGACGGCCAGAAGATGAGCAAGAGCTACAACAACGCCGTCGCCATGCGCGATGCGCCCGAGGTGGTGGACGAAAAGATCCGCACCATGCCCACCGACCCGCAGCGCGTGCGCCGCAGCGATGCTGGCGAGCCCAGCCGCTGCCCGGTCTGGCCCCTGCACCAGCTCTACTGCGACGAGTCCACTCGCGCGTGGGCGGCCGAAGGCTGCCGCTCGGCCAGTATCGGCTGCCTGGACTGCAAAAAGCCTTTGATCGAGGCCATCCAGAAAGAGCAAGCGCCCTGGCGCGAGCGTGCCAATGAATACCTGGCCAACCCCAAGCAGGTGCAATGGATTGTCGAAGTCGGCACCGAGCGCGCCCGCGCCGTCGCCCGCAAGACCTTGAGGGAAGTCCGCACGGCCATGGGCCTGGCCTACTGAACCCGCATGAGCGGCATCCACATCACCGACATTGAGGCCGCCATCAATTGGTGGCGCGAGCGTCACCCGTCGACCGACGGCCTGAGCGCCTGCCCCGAGGTGCAAGCCCTGGCCGAGGTCTACGGCCTGCTGGTCTACCACCGCGATCATGAGTGCGACGAAGACAGCATGCCCGCCGTCGCCAAGGCTGCCTGGCTGCGCTGGTACGACAGCACACCCGACGCGCCCTGTATCGCCATCTGTTCCACCAGCCAGGGCGACGCCTTGTGCAAGGGCTGCGGCCGCACCTTTGACGAAGTGCAGCACTGGCCGATGATGACGCCGGCCGAGAAGCGCATCACCTGGCGCCGCATCACCCAGGAAGGCACAGCCTGGCGCTTCAACCGCTATGCCGAGCGGGCGCGCGAGTTCAAGGGCGTCGATCACCCGCAGCTGCAAGACCCCCAGACTCCGGCGGACCCGGCATGATGGGCCGAGCCCATCTCGAGAGCCTGCGCCGCATCGCGCCGCTGGCCTGGCCGGTGCTGGTCGGGCAGCTTGCCGTGCTCGCCTTCAGCACCATCGACACCGTGCTGGTGGCCCGTTACTCGGCCGTCGACCTGGCTGCACTGGCCGTGGGCAGCGCGATCTTCATCACCGTCTTCGTGGGCTTGATGGGCGTGGTGCTGGCCATTTCCCCCATCGTCGGCCGCCTGTTCGGCGCCGGCCAGATGCGGGAAGCCGGGGCGCAGTTGCATCAGACGCTGTGGCTCTGCCTCGGCTTGATGGGCTTGGGCAGCCTGATCCTGCTGCTGCCCGAGCCCTTTCTGGCGGTGTCGCAGGCCAGCCCCGAGGTTGAGGCCAAGGTACGCCATTACCTGATGGCACTGGCCGCCAGCCTGCCGGCCACGCTGTTCTTTACCGCCTTCCGCGGCTTCAATGTGGCGGTTTCCCGGCCCAAGGCGGTCATGGCCTTGCAGGTCGGCGGCCTGCTGCTCAAGCTGCCGCTGAGCCTCTTGCTCATTCAAGGCTTTGCGCTCGGCCCTTGGCAGGTGCCAGCCTTGGGCGCCCTGGGTTGTGGCATTGCCACGGCGATCGCCATGTGGGCCCAGGCCGCCATCGCCTTCGCCTGGATGCGGCGAGACCCTTTTTACGAGCCCTTCGGTCTGCGCCGCGGCGGCCTGCAAGCCCCCCACTGGCCCGACATCCGCGCCCTGCTCAAACTGGGCGTGCCCATGGGCGGCTCCATTCTGATCGAGGTGACCGGCTTCACCTTCATGGCCATCTTCATTGCCCGCCTGGGTGCCACGCCGGTGGCCGGCCACCAGCTGGCGGTCAATCTGATCAGCCTGATGTTCATGCTGCCGCTGGCCCTGGCCAATGCCACCGGCACCCTTGTGGCGCAATCGGTCGGCGCCCATGACCCGGCCGGCGCACGGCGCCTGGGCTGGCATGGGCTGGAGATCGGCCTGGCCGCGTCCTTCCTGATCGGTGCCCTGGTGTTTTTTGCACGCGAAGCGGTGCTGGGCCTGTACACCAGCGACCCGGTGATCCTGGGCGCCGCCCTGCCCTTGCTGCTCTGGGTCTGGCTTTTTCACGTGGCCGATGCCGGGCAGACCCTGGCAGCCTTCGTGCTTCGCGCCCACCACATCGCCACCGCACCCATGGTCATCTACGCCCTGGCGATCTGGGGCGTGGGCCTGGGCGGCGGCTACTGGCTGGCCTTCGGCCACAGCCCCTCGATCCCGGCCGAGTTCCAGGGCGCGCGCGGCTTCTGGTCAGCGGCCACCGCCGGCCTGGTGCTGGCAGCCGTGGGTTTGAGCGCCTTCCTGGCCTGGGTGCATCGGCAGGAAGAACGCGAGCAGGCCACTGCTGCCCTCAGTTCGCCTCGGTCGGCAGGCTGAAGACGAACACGCTGCCACCGCCGGGCCGCGCTTCGCAGCGCACCTGGCCTTGATGGCGCAGCGCGATCTGCTTGACCAGACTCAGGCCGAGTCCCACCCCTCCGGCCTGTTCGGCATGGCCGGGCAGGCGGAAAAATGCTTCGAAGATTCGTTCACGCATGACCTCGGGCACGCCGGGACCGCGGTCGCTGATGCGCAGCTCGGCCTGGCCCTCGCTGTCGCGCGCGAGTTCCAGCAAGAGCTCCTGCCCACCGTAGCGCTTGCCGTTTTCCAGCAGATTGCGCAGGGCGCGGCGCAGCAGTCGTTCGTCGCCAGGTACCACCAGTTCGGTCAAGCCTGCAGCGGGCTGAAAGTCCGCCGCGCTGCGCGCCGCCTCTTCCGCCGCCAGTCCCATCAAGTCAACCTTGAACTCATGCAAGGCCGGCGTCGCCGCGCGAGCTGCCGCTTCCAGGCGACTGGCCAGCAACACCTCTTCGACCAGGGCGTCCAGCTCTGAAATATTGGTATGAATCTCGGCCTGCAGGCGCACGCGCTGCTCCGGGCCGGCGTTGTCCAGCATGGAAAAAGCCATCTTCAGCCGAGCCAGTGGCGAACGCAGCTCATGGCTGGCATTGGCCAACAGCGACTGCTGAGAGCGCAGCAAGGTCTCGATCTGCGCCGCGGCGCGGTTGAAGCTGCCGGCCAGCGCTGCCACTTCATCGCTGCCGCTGTCATCGACACGCTGCGTCAGCTGACCCGAACCAAACTGCTCGACACCGGCCTTCAGGCTTTCCAGACGCCGAGTCAGTCGTCGCACCACCGGGTAGGCCCCGAGGGCTACGCCAAAGAACAGCAGCACAAGCAGGACCAACAGAATTTGCCCATTGGGTCGAGGCCCGAAGAAGGGCAGGCCCCAGGCCAAGGGCGCGTTGTCACCTCGTTTGAAGAAAGGCCGATCCGGCCCAGGACCACCGCCCATACGTGCGCCCGGCCCCATGCGAAAGCCACCGCGCATCACCAGGAGGCTGCGGTGATCTTCCAAAGGCACGCGCAAGCTGGCGGGGCCCGGCATGCCTTCACGCTCAGAGAATTCCTCAGAAGCGGCGATGCGCTCGCCACGCTCATCAACAAGTGCGATGGCCATATGCAGGCGCTGCCCCCATTCCTGCAAGGCCTCAGCCTGCTCAGAGCGGGGCGCTGAAGCGGGCGGCAAGGAGCCATGGATCAGTTCGGCAAGTGCCAACATGCGCTCGTTGGCCGAGGACTCAAAACTGCCGCGCTCCTGCTCGAAATGGCGCTGGAACAACCACGCCGAGCCAAAAGCAAAGGCCAGCAGCACGACCACCAAGGTCAGGTAGATGCGCAGGTACAGCGACCTCATCTCAGATGCTCCAGCGGCATCGCGCCTCAATGGCCATGGTCGGCGTCCTGCTTGCGGGCGAACACATAGCCGGCACCGCGCACCGTCAACACCCGGCGCGGCGTTTTGGGATCCTCTTCGATCAGCGCGCGGATGCGCGAGATGTGAACATCGATCGAGCGGTCGAAGGCATCGAGCGGATGGCCCTTGAGGGCGTCCATGATCTGGTCACGCGAAAGCACGCGGCCTGGGCTTTGCGCCAGCACCACCAGCAGATCGAACTGATGGCCGGTGAAATCGAGCGGCTTGCCGTCCAGGCGCGCCATGCGTGCAGCCAGGTCAATCTCCAGGCGACCAAAGCGAAGCACATCATCGGCCGGCGCCTCGGGTTCGGCGCGGCGCAGCAGGGCTTTGATGCGGGCTTGCAGCTCACGTGGCTCGAATGGCTTGGCCAGGTAATCGTCGGCGCCGAGTTCAAGGCCCAGGATGCGGTCCATGGGTTCACCACGAGCCGAGAGCATGAGCACAGGCAGGCGGCGCGTGAGCGCGTCGCTGCGCAGTTCACGGCAGAAATCCAGACCGTCACCATCTGGGAGCATCAGGTCCAGCACCAGCAGATCAAAGGCCTGCTCGGCCACGGCGACACGACCGGCAGCCAGGGAGGCGGCCAGAGTCACCTCGAAGCCGGCCGCGCTCAGGTAGTCGCACAACATGGCGGTGAGCCGGGTGTCGTCGTCGATCAGCAGCAGTCTGGAACTCATGGCGGATGCAAAAGGGAAAGTGGCCGAGACCATTCGCCGGCCTCGTCGCGGCGCAGGCTCAAACTGCGCGACGCCGCCGAGCATAAACGAGCGCGGCAACTCAGTTGCCATGCTTGCCGCCTTGCATCTCCATGTGCTTTGCCATGCGAGCCTGCATCTTCTTCATGCGCTCGGCCATCTTGGCGCGCTGCTCCGGGGTCAGCACGCGTGCGGCGTCCACCATGGCCTGGCTCATGCGCTTGCTGATCACCTCATGGTGAGCGCTCATCTGAATGCGCAGGGCCTCGATGGCGGCAGCGTCGATATTGGTCGCGGCAAACAGAGTCTGCGCCTGATCGCGCAGCTTGCGAGAGGTTTCGTGCTCGGCCTTCATATCGGCCCGCGCGGCGTCCATGATTTGCTTGATCTGGCTGCGCTGCGCATCGCTCGCGTCCACCATATCCAGCATGTGCTCAACATGGCCGCCGCCCATGGCCATCATCTCGTGGCCACCACGGTGACCCATGGGGCCTTGAGCCTGCGCCTGGAAGCCGGCGAGCGACAAGCTGGCTGCCACGGCGCCGAGGGCAAACAACTTCTTCAGATTCAGCTGGGACATGACAGATCTCCGTCGGGGTTGGGGTGAATGAATCTTCAGCCCCGCACGTAAGCCTGCTGTGCCCCGGCAGTAAAGATCTGTGAATGCCCAGCGCCAATGAAAAGAGCGCCCACAGGCGCTCTTTCGTTCAGCCGCGAACACCCTCCTGACTGCACAGGACGGTGGCTGGCAGCATCACTTAATCGGCTTGAAGCGCATGCGCTTGGGGCGCGCGCCTTCTTCGCCCAAACGCTTCTTCTTGTCGGCTTCGTACTCGTGGAAGTTGCCGTCAAAGAAGAACCACTGCGAATTGCCTTCGCAGGCCAGGATGTGGGTGCAGATGCGGTCCAGGAACCAGCGATCATGGGAGATCACCATGGCTGAGCCAGCGAACTCCAGCAGCGCCTCTTCCAGCGCGCGCAGGGTTTCGACGTCCAGGTCGTTCGACGGTTCATCGAGCATCAAGACGTTGCCGCCCTGGGCCAGGGTCTTGGCCAGGTGCAAACGGCCGCGCTCACCGCCCGAGAGACTGCCCACCAGCTTTTGCTGGTCATTGCCCTTGAAGTTGAATCGACCCAGATAGGCGCGGCTGGGCATCACGAACTTGCCGACCGTGATGTTGTCCAGGCCACCCGACACGTCTTGCCACACGGTCTTGTCGGCTTCCAAGCTGGCGCGGCTCTGGTCCACAAAAGCCATCTTGGCGGTCTTGCCGATCTTGACGGTGCCGCTGTCCGGGGTCTCGGTGCCTTGCAGCATGCGGAACAGCGTCGACTTGCCGGCGCCGTTGGGGCCGATGATGCCAACGATGGCGCCGGCGGGCACCTTGAAGCTCAAGTTGTCGATCAGCACGCGGTCGCCAAAGCTCTTGCTGACGTTCTCGAACTCGATCACTTCATTGCCCAGGCGCTCGGCCACGGGAATGAAGATTTCGTTGGTGACATTGCGCTGCTGGTATTCGACGTCCGACAGTTCCTCAAAGCGAGCCAGACGCGCCTTGCTCTTGGCCTGACGGCCCTTGGCATTGGAGCGCACCCACTTCAACTCTTCCTTCATCGCCTTCATGCGGGCGTCTTCGGACTTCTGTTCACCTTCCAGGCGTTTTTCCTTCTGGTCCAGCCAGTCGGAGTAGTTGCCCTTCCAGGGGATCCCATGGCCGCGGTCCAATTCCAGAATCCACTCGGCGGCGTTGTCCAGGAAGTAGCGATCGTGGGTGATGGCCACCACAGTGCCGGGGAAGCGCTGCAGGAACTGCTCCAGCCACTCGACCGATTCGGCGTCCAAGTGGTTGGTCGGCTCGTCGAGCAGCAGCATGTCGGGCTTGCTCAGCAGCAGGCGGCACAAGGCCACGCGGCGCTTCTCGCCACCGGACAGCACGCCGATCACGGCGTCCCATGGCGGCAGGTTCAACGCGTCAGCGGCCAGTTCCAACTGCAGATCGGTGTTTTCGCTGCCAGCGGCGGCGATGATGGACTCCAGCTCACCCTGCTCGGCGGCCAAGGCATCGAAGTCGGCATTCTCGTCAGCGTAAGCGGCATAGACCTCGTCGAGGCGCTTCTTGGCGGCCAGCACGCCGCCGATGCCTTCTTCGACCGCCTCACGCACCGTCTGCGTGTCGTTCAGGCGCGGCTCCTGCTCCAGGTAACCGATCTTGATGCCAGGCATGGCGATGGCTTCGCCTTCGTACTCCTTGTCCACGCCAGCCATGATCTTCAAGATGGTGGACTTGCCCGAACCGTTCACACCCAGCACGCCAATCTTGGCGCCAGGGAAGAAGGACAGGGAAATGTCCTTGAGGATGTGACGTTTCGGGGGAACCGTCTTGTTGACGCGGTTCATGGAAAAGACATATTGCGCCATGGCGTGATTCCTGGAGAGTGCGGGTTCGGTACGAAGTGCTGAATGCGCGGGGCCAACCCGGAGGTTCGCCTGACATAGGCCGGGCCGTGTTGAAGTGGGCCGGGCTGGGCGCCAAACCGCACATTGTCGCAGCATCTGCGACACGGTCAGCGCTGCCCAGCGTCACAAGATCACGGCTCATGGCCCGCCCCACGGGGAGAAGCCCGGCCGCGCCACCCTGGCCGGCTATACTGCGAGCTGTCGCCACGGCTACCAGTCTTGCCGTGGCGTTCATTTTTTTGAGCTCCAGCGCCCCTCCTTTTCGCAGGCTCGAAGACTGGCGATGCACCCCGTGCACGCGGCCCAGCACCCGATGAGTTGCGCTCAACAAGCAATCAATGACATTTGAATCTTTGGGCCTTGCCGCGCCCCTGCTGAAGGCCATCGCCGACGCCGGCTACACCACCCCCACCCCGATCCAAGCACAAGCGATCCCCGCCGTCATGCAAGGCGGCGACCTGATGGCCGGCGCCCAGACCGGCACCGGCAAGACCGCCGGCTTCACCCTACCCCTGCTGCACCGCCTGAGCGAAGGCGCTCCGGTGCTGAACAAGCGCGGCAAGCCCGCCATCCGCGCCCTGGTGCTGACCCCGACCCGCGAACTTGCGGCCCAGGTCGAAGAAAGCGTCAAGACCTACGGCAAATACCTGCCCCTGAAGAGCATGGTGATGTTCGGCGGCGTGGGCATGCAGCCGCAAATCAACCGTCTGCGTGACGGCGTCGACATCCTGGTGGCCACCCCCGGCCGCCTGCTCGACCATGCTCAGCAAGGCACGCTGGATCTCTCACAAGTGCAGATCCTGGTGCTGGACGAAGCCGACCGCATGCTGGACATGGGCTTTGTGCATGACATCAAGAAGGTCCTGGCCCTGCTGCCCGCGAAGAAGCAGTCGCTGCTGTTCAGCGCCACTTTCAGCGATGACATCAAGAACCTGGCCGACCGCCTGCTGAACCAGCCCGCCCTGATCGAAGTGGCCCGCCGCAACCAGACCAATGAGTCGATTGCGCAGAAGGTCCACCCGGTCGGCCGCGAGCGCAAGAAGGAACTGCTGGTCCACCTGATCAAGGGCGGCCTGGACGGAGCGCCTTGGCACCAGGTGCTGGTGTTCACGCGCATGAAGCATGGCGCCAACCGCCTGACCGACTACCTGAATGACCAAGGCATCAGCGCCATGGCCATCCACGGCAACAAGAGCCAAGGTGCACGCACCAAGGCCCTGGCCGACTTCAAGAGCGGTGACCTGACCTGCCTGGTGGCGACCGACATCGCCGCGCGCGGCATCGACATCGACCAGCTGCCCCACGTCGTCAACTACGAACTGCCCAATGTCCCCGAGGACTATGTGCACCGCATCGGCCGCACCGGCCGCGCCGGCGCCCAGGGCGAGGCGGTCAGCCTGGTCTGCGTGGACGAGAACGGCTTCCTGCGCGAGATCGAAAAGCTGATCAAGCGCGAGATCCCCAAGGAAATCGTGGCCGGCTTCGCACCCGACCCGAGCGAGCGCCCCGAGCCCATCGTGCTGGGCCGCATGATCCTGAACACCAACGGCAGCCGCTCCGGCGGCGGTGGCCGTGGCGGCAACTCGCGCGGCGGTGGTGGTGGCGGTGGCCGCCCCGGAGCGCGCCCCGGTGGCGCACCGGGCCAGAGCCGTGACGGCGGCGCCCCGCGCTCGGCCGCGCCGCAAGGTCGCTCCGGCGGTGGCGGTGGTGGCGGCGGTGGACGTCCTTCTGCAGGCCGCCCGGCCGGCGGTGGCGGCGGCGGCCGTCCCCAAGGTGGTGGTGGCGGCGGCGGTGGTGGTGGCGCAGGCCGCGGCCAAGGCTCACGCCTGACCAGCCCCAAGCGCTGAACACGTTTCAGCCCTGACCCGAGCCCGGCCCACGCCGGGCTTTTTTCATGGCCGCGCGGACGTAGGATGCAGGCCACGCATATCGCGGATTGGAGTCATCGCTTGAGCCCACACATGCCCAAGGTCTGGATCGCCGGCGCCACCGGCTTGGTCGGCCGCGCGCTGCTGGCCGAGCTCTTGAGCCGGCCACTGGAAGTCCACGCCCTGCTGCGACGCGACGCGCCCGAACTGGGCCGCCACGCGAACCTGCATCCCCAGCGGGTCAATTTCGGCCGTCCCGATCTGGGCCCAGCCCATATTCCGGCACCGGACGAGCTCTACATCACCCTGGGCACCACCATTGCTGCGGCGGGCTCGCAAGAAGCTTTTCGCGAAGTGGACTTCGATGCCGTGCTCCACGTCGCTCGGGTCGCCCGGGCCGGTGGTGCACGCCGCTGCGCCGTCGTCTCGGCCCTGGGTGCCGACCCGAGCTCGCGGGTGTTCTACAACCGCGTCAAAGGTGAGATGGAACAGGCCTTGATGGGCTTGCACTTCAAGCGTCTGGTGATTGCCCGCCCGGCCCTGCTGCTCGGCGAACGTGGTGGCCTGGGCCAGACACACCGTGCCGGCGAGGCTTGGGGCCAGCGCTTGCTGCGCCCTTTGAGCCCCCTGCTGCCAGCGCGCTGGCGGCCGATTCAAGCGGACACCGTGGCGCGTGCACTCACCCTTGCTCTGCATCAAGACGGGCCGGCCGTACAGGTGCTGGAATCCGAAGCCTTGCATAGCTTGGGAGCCCTGCCATGAAGCTGACCTTTCTCGGCGCCGCCGACTGCGTCACTGGTTCGCGCCATCTGCTGGAGCTGGGCAAGCAGCGCCTGCTGCTCGATTGCGGACTGTTCCAGGGATTCAAGACCCTGCGCGAACGCAACTGGGCGCCGCTGGGCGTGGCGGCTGCCAGCGTCGACGCCGTGCTGCTCAGCCATGCACACCTCGACCACAGCGGCTACATCCCGGCGCTGCGCCGCCAGGGTTTCCGGGGTCAGGTCTTTTCCACCTCGGCCACCCGGGACCTCTGCGAAGTGCTGCTGCTGGACAGCGCTCATCTGCAGGAAGAGGACGCACGCCAGGCCAACCGCCACGGCACCTCCAAGCACGAGAAAGCCCTGCCGCTTTACACCGTCAGCGAAACCAAGAAGGTGATCGAGCATTTCGTCGGTGTCCACCGCGACGGTCGCCTCAAGCTCGGTCAGGCCGAGATCCGCTTCACTTCGGTGGGCCACCTGCTGGGCGCCTGCGCCATCACGGTGCGGCATGGCGGCAAGACCCTGGTCTACAGCGGCGATGTCGGCCGCAGCAATGATTTGCTGATGCCGGCGCCGCAGCGTCTGGAAGAGGCCGATGTGCTGCTGATCGAGTCGACCTACGGCAACCGCCAGCACCCGCCCGAGGACGTTCAGGCACGCCTGGCGCAAATCCTGCGCCAGACCTTCCAGCGCGGTGGCAGCGTGCTGCTGCCCAGCTTTGCGGTCGGCCGGGCGCAAGCCCTGCTGCTGGTGCTGCAGCGCCTGCGCGAAGCGGGCGAGCTGAGCCAGGACGTACCCATCTACCTGGACAGCCCCATGGCCATCGAGGCCACCGAGCTGACCCTCAAGCACAAGAAGCTGCTGCGCATCCCGGCGTCCGACGCCCTGGGCCTGTGCGACGGTGTGACCATGATCAGCAAATCGGCCGAGTCCATGAAGCTGGCGCGCAGCATGAGCAGCCCGCGCACCCGGCCTTCCATCATCATCTCGGCCAGTGGCATGGCCACCGGAGGCCGCGTGCTGAACCACATCGAGACCATGGCGCCGCAGGCCCGCCACCACATCGCATTCCCGGGCTTCCAGGTCGGCGGCAGCCGCGGCGCCAAGATGGTGGTCGGCGAACGCCAGATCAAGCTGCATGGCCAGTATGTGCCGGTCAATGCCGAGATCAGCCATCTCGAAGGCTTCTCCGGCCACGCCGATGCCGACGGCCTGATGGCCTGGTTGCGCGGCTTCAAGCGCGCGCCCGAACAGGTCTTCGTGGTGCACGGCGAGCCCGCCGCCAGCGACGCCTTGCGCAGCCGCATTCAAGACGAACTCGGTTGGCGCGTGCGCGTGCCGCAACATGGGGAAGCGGTCGAGCTCGGATGAATCTGCTGGAACAAGCATTTGGTGCCCAAGCCGGCTTGGCCATGGGCTTGATGGCCGCCCTGGGCAGCGGGCTTTTGATCGGACTGGAGCGCGAGCGCCACAAGGGCCGCGGCCACGCGGGCACGCGTGCTCAGGAGCCAGCCGGCCTGCGCACTTTCACCATCGCCGCCCTGGCCGGCGCCCTGGCCCATGGCCTGGCTGTGCCGGGCTTGGTGGCGGTGGGCGCGCTGGCGATCACGGTGCTGGCGGCCATGGCTTACTTTCGCAGCAGCGAGCGCGACCCGGGTCTGACCACCGAAATGGCTCTGCTGGCCACGTATTTGATCGGCGTGCTGTGCGTGCAAGCGCCGCTGCTGGGCACGCCGGCCGCGGTCACCCTGACCGCCTTGCTCAGCGCCCGCACCGCCCTGCACCGCTTTGCCACCCGCATGCTGCGCGAGGATGAATTGCATGACGGACTGCTGCTGGCAGCCCTGGCCCTGGTCGTGCTGCCCCTGATGCCCACCGAGCCCCTGCCCTGGCTGGCGGGCATGAAGGCACATTCGCTGATGGGCCTGATGCTCTTGCTGCTGGGCCTGCAGGCTTTCGGTTATGTGGCGCTGCGTCTGCTGGGTGCGCAGACCGGCTTGGCGCTTTCGGGCCTGATGTCGGGTCTGGTGTCCAGCACCGCCACCATCGCCGCCATGGGCCAGCGCGCGCGCGCCGAACCACCGCTGTTCCTGGCCTGTGCGGCCGGCGCCGTCATGTCGAGCGCGGCCACCTGGCTGCAGGCCAGCCTGATGCTGCTGGCCCTGGCACCGGAGGCGGCCATGCGTTTTCTGCCCATGGGCGGGGCCGGCATCGCGGTGGCTGGCGGGGCCGGTCTGCTATTGGCTCGCCAAGCCCGCCTTACTCAGAAAGCGCAAGCCAGCGACGCAGCGCCCGCGACGGCCAAGGCCGTGCAGCGCGGCGGGCCCCTGCGGCTGAAGGAAGCGGCGCTGATCGCCTTGCTTTTGAGCGTGGTGACCGTGGTGGTCAGCTGGGCCGAGCAGCGCTTCGGAAGCTCGGGCCTGTTCGGCGCGGTGGCGCTGACGGGTCTGGCCGATGCCCACGCACCGGTGGCTTCACTGGCCGGCCTGGCCCATGCCGGCCAGATCGACGCCCGACTGATGTGTCAGGGCGTGCTGGCCGCCATCGCCAGCAACAGCCTGACGCGCAGCCTCACCGCCTGGCTGGCCGGCGGCCCGCGCTTCGCCCTGATCGTGGCCTCGGTGCTGTTCAGCTCCCTGGCGCTGGCCGCCGCCCTGCTGTGGCTGCTGCTGCCTTTTCTGAGCTGACGATGTCGATCCGAAACAAGAAGCTCGTCACACTGACACCCGCCCGCATCGACTTCGCCGACCCCAGCGCACCGCTGGCGCCGGACTTCGGCGATGTCTATCACAGCCGCGCCGGCGCCCTGGCCCAGGCCCGGCATGTCTTTCTTGGCGCCAATGGCCTGCCCGGCCGTTGGGCCGGGCGCGAAGAGTTCGTGATCCTGGAGACCGGCTTCGGTCTGGGCAACAACTTCCTGGCCACCTGGGAGGCCTGGCGCCAAGACCCGCAGCGCTGCGAGCGCCTGGTCTTCATCAGCATCGAGAAGCACCCTTTGCTGCGCGCCGACCTGGCACGTGCCCATGCACAGACTGAGCTGCCCGAGCAGGCGGCGGCGCTGCTGGCCGCCTGGCCCCCGCTGACGCCCGATCTGCATCGCCTCAGCTTCGAGCAAGGCAAGGTGCAGCTGCTGCTGTGCTTCGGGGACGCCCAGCACTGGCTGCGCGAACTGGTGGCCGAGGTCGATGCCTTTTACCTCGACGGTTTCAACCCGCAGCAGAACCCGGAGATGTGGGACCGCCACCTGCTCAAGGCTCTGGGCCGCCATGCAGCCCCTGGCGCCACAGCCGGCAGCTGGAGCGTGGCGCCGCAGGTGCGCGAGGGCCTGGCGGCGGCCGGTTTCGAAGTCGAGCGTCAGCGCGGCTTTGCCAACAAGGGTGGCATGTGCGTGGCCCGCTACCTGCCGCGCCATCAGCTGCAGAAGCCGGCCGCCAGAGCGGCTCTGGCGCCGGGCGCGCGCACGGCCCTGGTGTTGGGTGCCGGTCTGGCCGGTGCAGCCTGCGCCTGGGCCTTGGCGCAGCGCGGCATCGCGTGCACGGTGATCGATGAGCATGGCGGGCCGGCCCAGGCCAGCTCGGGCAACCCGGCCGGCTTGTTCCACGGCACGCTGAACCCCGACGACGGCGTCCACGCCCGCTTCAACCGCGCCGCTGCCTTGGAGACCGAGCGGGTGCTGCGCAGCCTGCCCGATTTGCCCTGGCTGCAACGCGGCCTGCTGCGCGTCGAGAGCGAACGTGATGCCGTGCAGATGCAGGCCTTGATCGAGCGATTGAGCCTGCCGCCCGACTACGTCCAGGCACTGGATGCAACACAGGCGCAAGCGCTCAGCGGCTTGGCCCTGGCCCGGCCGGCTTGGTTCTACCCCGGCGGTGGCGCCTTGCCGCCGGCCGCCTATGTCGCAGCCCTGCTGGCCCACAGCCGCGCGGCTCTGCGCTGGCACAGCCCGGTGCAGCGCCTCAGCCAGGGCACGGATGCCGGCTGGCAGGCTTGGGGGGCGGACGGGCAATTGCTCGGCGAGGCCCCGCTGCTGGTGTTGGCGGGCGGCCACCGGGCGCAGGCCTTGCTGCAAGAAATGGCCCCGGATCTGCCGCTGCTGCGACTGCGCGGCCAGCTCAGCCATGTGGCCGAGGGCGGGCCCCGCCCGCTGCGACCGGTGGCCGGGCAAGGCTATGCCATCGCTGACCCTGACAAGGGCTTCTGGTGCGGCGCCACCAGCCAAGAAAACGACCCGGAGGCCGAGTTGAGGGTCGCCGACCATGAACACAACCTGAGCCAGTTCGCCGACCTGTCCGGCTTGGGCCCGACTCAAGCCGAGAGCCTGCAAGCCAGCGGCGGCCGCGTGGGCTGGCGCCTGGCCACGCCGGACCGCCTGCCACTGGTCGGTGGTCTGACACGGCTGGCAATGACCGAGTCGGCCGAAGAGGCAGCCAGCCGCCTGCCGGACCAGCTCCGCTTCATGCCGCGCCGGCCCGGCTTGGCGGTCTGCATGGGCCTGGGCTCGCGTGGCATCGCTTGGGCGGCCTTGTGCGCGCAAGTCCTGGCAGCCCAAGCGACAGGGGCTCCGGTGTCGCTGCCAGCCAGCCTGATCGATGCCATCGACCCGGCGCGCTTCCTGCTACGCCGACATAGACAGGGTCGCAGCGCGGGCTGAACGCAGGGCCGGGCGCACCGAATGCCCTCGATGAGCGCCGATGCGACAAAAGCTGCACAGTTTTCGCAAACCGTCGGCTGCGCGACACGCGAGGCGGCACGCCCTCGCTTAGCATCGATCCCAGCGCCTTGGCTTGCTGCGGGCGCCAGCCGTTCACTCCCCAGGCCGACATGAGCGACAGCGACCGCCTTGGCATGCCCAACCCCGCGCCCCTGAGCGAGGGCTGCGCCATCGCCCAGACGCTGGAGCAGGCGCGGGGCCATGCCACCAGCTTCGAACAGTCCTTTTTTTCCGACCGCCTGAGCCTGCTGCAGGGCCAGGTCTTGACGGCCGAGCAAGCGCTGGAGCTCGAGGCTTTCCGCGTACTCGCTCTCGCGACAGCGCCCGAGGTCGAGGCCCAGGACCTGCTGCTCAAGGGCCGAGATTTGCTCGGCTTGGCCCAGACCCACGGCTTCAAACTGGCCGAAGCGGCCTGCTGGCGCGCCATTCAGTGGGTGCAGACGCGACTCAAGTTGCACCATGCTGCCCTGGAAAGCGTCGCCCACGCGATGGACTTGTACGAGCAGGCCGAGCGCCTCGATTTGGCGCAGCTGATGCGCGTGGCGCGCTGCCCCGTGCTTTTCATGGCCGAGATGTACCCGGAACTGCGCCAAACCAGCGCAGAGCTGCTGGAGCAGCATGCCGAGCTGCCACCGCCCCTGCGTCAGCTGGTGCTCAACAATGCCGCCTCGGCTGCCTACTACCTTGCCAATGAAGAGGTCGACCCCGGCCAGGCGCGCTGTTTCTGGGAGGAATGCCTGGCACTCCATCAGGAAAGCCTGCGTCTGACCCAGGCCCATGGCCTGGCCTATGCCGAGCTGGTGGCCCACCTGAACTTGGCCGTGGTGCATGCCACCCTGGGTCACGGCAGCGCCTGCCGAGAACACTTGAGCCAGCTCCATGCCCAAGCCGGCGCCGGCCCGCTGCAACAAGCGTCCTGGCTGCTCTGGGAGCGACTATGCGGCGTATTGCTTCGCTGCCGTGAAGGCAGCCGCGATGAAGCTTGGCATGCGCTGCTGGCGCTCGACGCCGAGCTGGCCAAGGCGCCGGTAGTCAGTGTCGGCCACCGCGACGCCGTGCTCCACGCCTTGCGCTATTTCGGTGAGCGCTGGGGCTTCATGGACCAGGCCTTGCGTGCCAGCCTGACCCAGCTGCAACAGGAACGCGAACGCAAGCGAGAGATGTCACGTGCACTCGGTGAGACCGTCCATGCCGTGATGGAGCGGCCGCGCCTGCTGCAGGCGAATGAGCTGCTGAGCCGCCACGGCAGCGAGCTGGAGCAGTCGCTCGCACAGCGCAACCAGGAGCTCAGCCATGCCCTGGCCAAGGTGCAGGCCGAGGCCAGCATCCGCGCTGCGGCAGAAGCAGCCCTGAAGCGTGCCCATGATGATCTGGAAGCCCAAGTGCAGCAGCGCACGGCCGAGTTGGAAGTCGCCCTGCGCACCTTGATGCAGCAAGAAAAACAGCTGGCGCTCTCGCGCATGGTGGTCGGCGTGGCACATGAAATGAATACCCCGCTGGGCAATGCCCGCATGGCTGCCAGCACCATGCAGGACCAATGCCAGGCCCTGCGCCAGCAGGCCCGCGATGGTCAGCTGCGACGCAGCGATTTGGACCAAAGCCTCGCACGCCTGCAAGAAGGCAGCGCCATGGTGGACCGCGGCCTGGCGCGCGCCGCCCAGCTGGTCGAACGCTTCAAGGCCCTGGCCATCAGCCAGCATCAGGAGGTCACCCAGGACTTCGATCTGGCAGCCCAGCTGCGTGACTGGGTCGAGGTTTGGCGCGGCCGGTTGCCGGGCGCTGGTTTTCAGCTGGAGCTCTGCGGCCTGCCGCCCGCCCTGCCCTGGCACGGTCATCGGCGCGCCCTGCACGAAGTGCTGGAGCAGCTCTTTGACAACAGCATTCAGCATGCTTGGTCGGGACGCAGCGCTGGCCGCATCGTGGTCAAGCTGGGCCTCAAGTCGGGCGAGCCCCTGCTCGGCTTGGATTGGCAAGACGACGGGCCGGGCATTCCCTCCGAGCATCTGCCCCATGTGCTGGAGCCCTTCTTCAGCGCCCGGCTCGGCCAGGGCGGCAGCGGCCTGGGCCTGAGCACCGCGCACAGCCTGGTCTGCGCCCTGATGGGAGGCCGCATGGCCGTGCACAGCGAAGCAGGCCAGGGATGCCGAGTGGCCATCGAACTCCCCGCCCACCCCGACTGCGCCGAAGGCGCAGCCCCGTCCCAGCAAATGCCGCTGCGCGAGTCTCAGCCCCGCATTTGAACAAAGACATGAGCAGCCACCGCAGTACCCAACCCATAAGCTCGCAGCCCCAGACCGATGAAGCGCCCCGTAGTGGCAGCGACGCGATGGGCACGGTCAGCGAACGCTTGGCCCGCTTGCGCCATGGCCTGATCGGCTGGCTGGATCTGCAGGCCAAGGAAGAGCTGCGCCTGCTGCAGACTTTGGGGACCAGCAGCGCCGAGGCGGTCGAGATCGAGGCCTACACCTTGCTGCTGGAACTGCACAACGAGCCGCAGCAGGCGCTGCTGGCCTTGCAGCGCTGCAGTGAGCTGATGAGCTTGGCCCAGGGCTTGAAGAAGCCGCTGTGTGAGGCTGCGGTCTGGCGTGTCATGCAGACACTGCAGAGCTTTCTGATGCTGCACCCGGCGGCCCTGCACAGCGTTGGCATGGCGGCCCGGCTCTACGCCGAATGTGGCGAGCCCGAGCTCGAACAGATGATGCTCGAGTCGCGCCACTATGTGCTTTTCCATGCGCAGATGTATGAGGAGCTCTACCGCTCTTGCCAGGCCCAGCTGAGCCTGCCCGGCAACCGCGAGCGCAGCTTCGGCTACCGTCTGCTCTCGGGGGCCGCCGGCGCCGCTTACAACATGGGCATACGGTGCCCGGATGCACAGGCCCGGCAGACCTGGTGGCGCGAGTCCTTGCAGCTGCACCGCGAGGCCCTGGCGCTGAGTCGGCAACAAGGCCAACGCATGATGGAGGCGATCAGCCTGCTCAATATGTGCGTGGTGCTGGCCTCGCTGGGCGAGGTCGAGGAAGCGCGCAGCGCGCTGCGCGGGGTCGACGCCTTGCCCCAAGTCGACCAGGGTCGACCCGGTTGGATGGCCTGGTACCGACTGGCGGTGGCCTTGATCCAGGTGCACAACGATTCCGCGTCGGCTGGCGCTGCCACCGCGGCCTGGGCTGGGCTGCTGGAGATCACCCGCTCGCTTCAGGACGGCGGACTCAACCATGCTGCCGCAGCGGAAGTGGCGCTGCGTACCGTGCGCATCTTGGGCCAGGAGCGCGGCCATCTGCAGGACGCACTCTGGGCCGCCGACACCTTGTTGGAACAGCAGGTGCGCAGCATGCGCGGACTGGCGCAGAACATGTCCGACACCTTGAGTGCCGTCATCGAGCGCCCCCGTCTGATGCAGGAAAAGGAACGCTTGGCCGAGCATGGCTTTGCGCTCGAAAGCTCACTGGCTCAGCGCAATGCCGAGCTGTCCTCGGCCCTGGCCAAGGTGCAGGCCGAAGCCAGCATCCGCGCCGCAGCCGAAGCGGCCCTGAAGCGGGCCCACGACGAATTGGAAGCTCAGGTGCAACAACGCACGGCCGAGCTGGAGCAGGCCATGCGGGCCCTGATGAAGCAGGAGAAGCAGCTGGCCTTGTCACGCATGGTGGCCGGCATGGCCCATGAAATGAACACGCCGCTGGGCAACGCCCGCATGGCTGCCAGTGCCATTCAAGCTCAGGGTGAAAGCTTGAGCCTCAGCATGGCGGCGGGCACGGTCAAACGCAGCCAGCTCAGCGAGCTGATCGCTGGCTTGCACAAAGGCAGTTCGCTGATGGACCGTTCCCTGCAAAGAGTGGCTGCCCTGGTGGAGCGCTTCAAGTCCCTGGACATCCAGGGCACGAGCGAGAGCGCCCAGACCTTCGATCTTTGCGCCTTGATCCAGGAGCTGAGCCTCAGCTGGCAAAACCAGCTCAAGGATGGCCAGATCCTGCTGCAGTTGGAGTTGCCGCAGGCGCTTGAGATTTACGGTCATGCCCATGCCTGCGTGCAGGTGCTGCAAGAGCTGTTTGCCAACAGCTTGAGCCACGGCCTGGCTGGCCAGCAAGAGCCGCCTCCGCGCCTGCGCCTGGCCCTAGGTATGCGCCCCGACCTGGCCCAGGGCCAAGGCCGTGAGCTGATCGAGCTGAGCTGGCATGACAACGGCGCCGGTGTCGCCGCCGAGCATCTGACTCGGGTGCTGGAGCCCTTTTTCTCCACCCGTTTGGGTCAGAGTGGTGCGGGCCTGGGCTTGTCCATGGTTCACAACCTGGTGGTTGATCTCATGGAGGGGCAGATCCAGGTCATCAGCCCGGACCGGCCGGCCGACCGGGGCACCTGTGTTCAGCTGCAATGGCCGCGTGCATTGCCTGGCCCCGACACGAGCCTCAAAGACACCCTGGCCAGCACAGCGGCCCGGCCAGGCACCTCACTCAATCAAAGCTGAGTGTCTTGACGCCTTCGCTGGTGCCAAGCAGGCAGACCGAGGCCCGGTTGCGCGCGAACACACCGACGGTCACGACACCGGGCCATTGATTGACATCGGCCTCGAAGGCCCGCGGGTCGGTGATCTGCAGGCCGGTGACATCGAGGATGTGGCAGCCGTTGTCGGTGACGACGCCAGCGCGCAGGGTGGCCACGCCGCCCTGTACGGAAAAACGCCGCGCCAGTTGCGCGGCGGCCATGGGAATCACCTCAACCGGCAGCGGGAACTTGCCCAGGGCCTGGACCAGCTTGGATTCGTCGGCGATGCAGACAAACTGCTGCGCCAGATCGGCCACGATCTTCTCGCGCGTCAGTGCGGCGCCGCCGCCCTTGATCATGTGGCCGCCATGGTCGATCTCATCAGCGCCGTCGATGTAAACGCCCAGGCTTTGCACCTCGGCGGCATCGAGCACGGGAATGCCCAGAGCCTTCATGCGCTCGGTGGAGCGCACCGAGCTGGAAACAGCACCCGCCACCTTGATCTCGCTGGCGGCCAGTGCGTCGATGAACTTGTCCACCGTCGAGCCGGTACCGACGCCGACGATGCTGCCCGGCTTCACATATTGCAGAGCGGCTTGGCCAACCAGGGTTTTGAGTTCGTCTTGGGTCATGGTGCGTCGAGGGCAAAAAGGAATGAAAAAGCGGCGCGCTTCGAGCATGCCGCAGCCGCGACATTATCGACGAGGCGCCAGCCCAACCCCGCTCGGACCGCGCCGCCCCCGTGATTGCGCTCCGCATACCCCCATGGCAAGACCCTCGAACAAATACTGTTTGCACATACAGCTGTTTGTTTATACAGTTGCCTCAGCGCTGCGACGGGACACCCGGTCTTCCGCATCTGCAGCCCGCGCCCAAACCTGAGACTCTGGAGCACTGACGATGAACCTGGCACCCCACCCCACCCCCGCGGCACAAACCCACGAAGCACAAGGCCAAGCGTCCCACCTGCCCGCCTGGGTGGCGCGCGTCGGTCAAGCGCCTCAACGCAACTTCCAAGGTAGCTTTCAAGGCAGAAACACGCCAGGCAGCCGCGCAAACGGCAAGGTCGGAGCAGGTATTGGCCGCAACCCCGTCACCCGTCTCTTGCGCCTGCTGCGCGACCCGCAGTCCTGGATCACGGCCATCGCCGTGCTCACGGTGGTGGGCCTCAGCGGCGGTGCCTTTGAGGCAGAAGAGTCCCACAGCGAACGCAGCGTCCTGCACCTGAACAGCGGCATGACCAATGACGCGGTGGTGGCCGAACTGAGCAGCAGCCAGCGCTGAAGGTTCAAAGTGAACGAGTGAATGAGTGAACAGGTGACAGGCCCACCGGCTCGATTCACGATTCACGATTCACGATTCACGATTCACGATTCACCTGTTCACCTGTTCACGCCCTCACCACCTCCCCATAGAACTTGCCGTGGAAACCGTAAGTGACCCAGTACGGCAACCACACCCGTGCCAACGGGCCGGCGCTGAGCGCCTGGGCATCGAAGACGCTGGCAAAGCTGCGCTGGCGGCGGCAGTCATAGCCCAGGCCCAGCAACCAGCCTTGCCCCTCGCCGGCCGCCCCTTGCGGCGTGCCGGGCTTGGGCACCAACACATGCTCTTCCAGCACCACCTCGGGGCCAAAGGCAAAGCGCTCGCGGCGGCCGCTGTCCAGGTCCAGATGCATGAGGCCATTGAAGCCCCAGCGCGCGCCCAGGTCCACCGCGGTCGGGTAGTAGACATGGCGGTGGCGCTGGCCCACCACGCGCGGGTCCACCACCGGAAATTCGACCGATTCGCTGCGCGACTGCAGCGTGATGCAACCCGCTGATGCGGGACTGAGTCCGGCAGCGCCCGCCGCGGCCGCCCCCATCTGCAAACGCATGAAGCGCGGCTGCGAACTCTGCGGCACCGGCCGCTCGCCGCGCATGACCTGCTGCAGCTCGGCATTGACCTGGGGCAGCGGGCGCGATTCCACATAGTCGAGGTGCAGCGTCTCGGCTCCGGCCGGGCCTTCGTCCCAGGCATTGCCGAAGTGAAAGACCAGGCTGGCCGGCATTTCGAAGACACGCCGGCGGCTGAAATCAGCCTTGTCCACCACCAGCACCCGGGTCGCGTCTTGCGCCTGCCAGCGCATCGAATCCAACATGCTCTGGCCACCGCGCAAGGCAACCATGTCCAGTTGAATCGGCGGCAGCAGAAACACCAGAAAGCGCTGCGAGACCGCGAAGTCGTGGACCATGGGCACGGGGACAGGTGAATCAAACACCTCGCTACGCAAGACCTGACCCTGGGCCGAGATCTGGTAGACCACCATGCGATCGCCGGCCGTGCCGAAGTTCCAGACCGTGCCGTCCGGCTCCACTTTGGGGTGGGCCGAAAACGGCATGCCGGCCAACTCGGGCGACCAGACCCGCGGGCCGCGGGTGGCCAGGGTCTGCGGATCCAACTCGTAGGCGCTGCCGCCTTCCCAGAGCGCATGGAGCCGGCCATTCAGCAGCAGCACGCTGGTGTTGGCCACATTGAGGCTGTCGGCATTCTGGATGGCCATGCGCGGCGGGATGGCCGTGCCAAAGGCTGGCAGCAAGAAACGCCCGGCTTCCGCCTCGGCCTTGAACTTGCGCGTCTGCACAAAGCGCGCCTTGTGCGCCACCTGGGCCCGACCGGCGCTGCCGCCAAAGGTCCAGGCCTGGACCAGACCATCGCCATCGAACCAATGGCGGTAACGCTCCTCGCCGCGCGCCATCAAGCCGGGGCCGTTGCGGAAATAGGTGCCGCGCAGGCCATCAGGCAGGCGGCCTTCGATCAGCAAGTCGCGTGCGTCCAGATCTTGGCCGCGCAAGCCCTGCAGCGGGGCCAATTCGGGCGCGGCGCTGGCGAAGGCCGGCGCCGCCAAGCCCTGAGCCAAGGCTTCTTGCACACCGCTCCAGGCCAGGCCGCCGGCCACACCGAGCTTGAGCCAGTAGCGTCTTTGCATCTTCATGTTCATGGCATCCACTCCTTGTTGCGTCCGCTGCCCAGTCACTTCAAAGACACGCTCAAGCGCGCACCGGCTTTCACCTCGAACAGCGCCGCCTCGAACTTCGGCGGGCCGAACATGCCGGTGGCATTGTTGGAAAAGGCAAAGGGTTCGGTGGGCATGCGCATGGCGTTCATGTCCAAGCGGCCATTGCTGTTGAGGTCATGGGCCACGTTCAAGGCCAGGCGGCCGGCCGGCAGAGCGCCGAGCTTGATCAGCAGGCGCCCATCTTTTTGCGAGCTGGCCTCGGCGCGCACGACGGCCACCGGTTTCTTGAGCCAGTCCTCGGGCGAGGCAAACACGCTGATCAGGATCTGGCCTTCGCTGCTGGCGATGCCGGTCAGCTCCAGCTCCATGTCGGCCGTCGCAGCGCCAGCGGCAGGCACAACATCGGCCGCCCAAGCCGGCCCGGCCGGCAGGCTCAAGGCCAGGGCCGCGCTCAGCGCGAGCCCGCAGGAAGCAAGAGACAAAAACATGCTCAGTGCATGCGGCTTGCGGTTCATCTTCTTCATGGCAGGACCTCTGGGGTTCAGTGACGATGGCTGAACTCTAGAAAGACCTGCAGCGCCGGCCCAGCGCGATGCGACCAAGCGAAGCGCTGCGGTGCCAGCGACAGCCGGCGGACGCGAAATGAAGGGCTGCGCTCCGATCCCTAGGGCCAAGCCCTGACCCGGAAAGAAAAAGGGCGACCGCTCGCGGTCGCCCCGGATCTGCTGCCGCTCAGGCTCAGGCTCAGGCTCAGCCGCGCCGTGCGCGCACTGCCGCCGCCAGTTCGCGCAGCAGTGGCTCGGTCTGCGACCAGCCCAGGCAGGCGTCGGTGATGGAGACACCGGGCAGCAGATCCTGCTTGGTCTGGCCCTCGGCCAGGTCCTGCCGGCCCGGCTGCAGATGCGACTCGATCATCACACCGGTGATGCGCTGCTCGCCGCCGGCGATCTGTGCGGCCACGTCGCGGCCGACGTCGATCTGGCGCTCGAACTTCTTGCTCGAGTTGGCATGAGAGAAGTCCACCATCACCTGCTCGCGCAGGCCGGCGCTGCGCATGGCCTCGCAAGCGGCGGCAACAGACGCTGCGTCGTAATTGGGTGCCTTGCCACCGCGCAGAATGATGTGGCAGTCGTCGTTGCCGCGGGTTTCGAAAATCGCAGCCGCGCCCATCTTGGTCATGCCCATGAAAGCATGGCTGGCGCGGGCGGCCAGCACCGCATCGCTGGCGACCTTGATGCCACCATCGGTGCCGTTCTTGAAGCCCACCGGGCAGGACAGGCCAGAAGCCAGCTGACGGTGACTCTGGCTCTCAGTCGTGCGCGCGCCGATGGCGCCCCAGGACACCAGATCACTGATGTACTGCGGCGACAGCAGGTCCAGGAACTCGGTGCCGGCCGGCAGGCCCAGCGACGTCACATCAAGCAGCAGCTTGCGCGCCAGGCGCAGGCCTTCGTTCATGTGGAAGCTGCCATCCAGGCGCGGGTCGTTGATGTAGCCCTTCCAGCCCACGGTGGTGCGCGGCTTTTCGAAGTACACGCGCATGACGATCAGCAGGTCTTTCTGCAGCTCGGCGCGCAGGTCCTTGAGCAAGCGGGCGTAGTCCATGGCCTGGTCGTGGTCATGGATGGAGCATGGGCCCACCACCACCAGCAGGCGATCGTCGCGGCCATGCAGCACATCGCTGATGTCGCGGCGCGCCTGCTCGACCAGTTGCAGCGAACTGTCCGGCGGCGGCAACTCATCCAGCAGCAGGGCCGGCGAGATCAAGGGGCGGACGGCGCCGATGCGGGTGTCGTCGGTGCGGGTGCTGTCCTGCGTGCTGGCATCGCCAGCATCGCTGCGGCGGCCGATTTCGCGGTCCTGCGCGGGGTTGTCGAGAGACTGCATGACTCAAACTCCAAGAAACATTGCGACCATTATCCGTGCAGGCCCTAAGCCTGCGTCCGCGCGGAAAAGAAGACCGCAGCCGCCGACACCGCCAGGCCAAACAAGGCCAAGGCCGGCAAGGCCTCGCCCAGCAAGACCCAGCCCATCAGCGTGGACATGGCCGGGATCAGGAAGAACAGCACCGCCACCCGGCTGGCCGAGCCGCGCCGCACCATGCTGAACATCAGGCTGAAGGCGCCGATCGAATTGACCCCGGCCAGCCACAACAGCACCCACCACAGTTGCTCGCTGCGCCACTCGACCTGCACGCCGCCCTCGACAGCTCCGGCCAGGCCCAGCATGGCCAACGCCGCCACCGTCATCTGGATCGCGCTGCCGCTGCGCAAATCCATGCCGGCGCAGAAGCGCTTCTGGTACAGCGTGCCCAGGACCAAACCCGCCAAGCCCAGCAGACCCATGCCGTAGGCCAGCTCCGCCGTGCCGCCGCCCCCCGCACCCTGCTGGCCGATAGGCTTGGCCAGCACCACCAGGCCCACACCCGCCAAACCCAGGGCCAGGCCCCAAGCCTGGCGCGGCCGGATACGTTCGGCCAGCCAGAGATGGCCACCCACCGCCGTCAGCAAGGGCATGAGCCCGATCAAGAGCGCCGCCACACCGCTGGGCAGGCCCCATCGCATGGCCTGATAGACCCCAGCGAAATGCAGCACCTGAATCAAAAGCCCCACCACGCCCAGATGCAGCCAAGCCCGCGCCGAGCGCGGCCAGGGCGCCCGGCTGAAGCCGGTGATGGCCAGCAAGATCAGGGCCGCCAGGCCAAAGCGCAGGCTGAGCAGGCTCAACGGCGCCGCATGGGCCAGGCCCAGCTTGCCCATGGGGTAGCCACTGCTCCAGAACAGGATGAAGAACCAGGGCAATGCCCGACCGGCCAGCTCGGGCCGCGCCCAACCGTCCGGCCCCACCGTCGCCCCTTGCGGCCTGCGCGGTGCGATGGGCGGCGGCTCAGCCGCAGCCGAAGGACAGGAGGAGTGCGTCACAGCATGCGGTGCTACAGAGTTCATCAGCATTCGGCGCGGGCGCCGCCCTCGTTCATTCATTCAGTCAAGAGAAGGCTCCCACTGTAGAAATCGCCGAATCAATCCACAATCCACGATAAATTCATTTCAAAGTTTCCAAAAAAGAAACAATGAAGCAAGCAGGATCGGGCGAGAAAGGGGCGAGCATGGGGCGTTTGGAAGACTTGCAAAGCTTTGTCCGCATCGTCGAGACGCGTAGCTTCTCGGCCGGCGCACGACTGGTGGGCAGCAGCAAATCGGCGCTGAGCAAACAGATCAGCCGCCTGGAGGCCGAGCTGGGCACGCGCCTGCTGCATCGCAGCACCCGCAGCCTGAGCCCCACGCCCGAAGGCCAGGCGGTGTACGAGCGCGCCCTGCGCCTGCTGGACGATGCCCAAGCCCTGGACGCCGAGTTGCGCGACCGGCGCGAACAACCGCGCGGCCTCTTGCGCCTGAGCACCTCCACCTCTTTCGGCAACCTGCAGCTGACTGCGCTCCTGGCTGGCTTTTGCCGCCAGCACCCGCAGCTGCAGGTGGTGTTGGGTTTGAATGATCGCTACCTTGACCTGGCCGAGGAAGGCTTTGATGTGGTGCTGCGCCTGACCGGCGCGCCCTCACCGGGCCTGGTGGCGCGGCGCCTGGCGCCCATCCACTACCGGCTCTGTGCCTCGCCGGCCTATCTGGCCGAGGCCGGCCGGCCCGAGACGGTGGCGGAACTGACCACGCACCGCTGCCTGCGTTTCGGCTATCTGCAAGCGCCCGAACGCTGGCGCTTTCGCCACGTCAGCAGCGGGCAAGAGGATAGCGTCGATGTGCAAGGCGCCCTGCGTTTTGAGAGCGGCCTGACCGTGAACAGCAGCGAATCGCTGCGCGTGGCCACCCTGGCGGGATTGGGCATCGCCGTGCTGCCCAGCTATGCCGTGGGCGGCGATCTGCGCGAGGGCCGGCTGGTGCAGCTCCTGCCCGACTGGCGGCCGATCAGCGGCATTGCCGAGGCCAACACTCTCTATGCCGTCTACCTGCCCAACCGCCAGCCCAGCACCAAGGTGCGGGCCTTGATTGACTACCTGCTGGAGCAGTTGGGCGAGCTGCCACCCTGGGACCGCGAGCCCGCCCCCCAGCCAGCCACCTAGGCTGCGCAGCTCAAAGCTGCGCACGGGGCGAGGTCGGGCCAATGCGACAATTCCCCGCTATGCCTCTGATCCCCTACGCCCTCACCCGCCCTTTTCTGTTCGGCCTGGACCCCGAACATGCCCATGAGCTGACGCTGGGCGCCATCGCCCGGCTGCAGAACACACCGGCGCAATGCCTGTGGTCGCAGCCCCGCATCGCCGATCCGATCGAGCTGGCCGGGCTGAAGTTCCCCAACCGCATCGGCCTGGCCGCTGGCCTGGACAAGAACGGCCGCTGCATCGACGGCCTGGGCGCCATGGGTTTCGGCTTCATCGAGGTGGGCACAGTCACGCCCAAGGGTCAGCCCGGCAATGACAAGCCGCGCATGTTCCGCCTGCCCGAGGCCGGTGCCCTGATCAACCGTCTCGGCTTCAACAACGAAGGCCTGGCCAGTTTCCTGGCCAATGTGCAGCGCGCGCACAGCTTCCGCGCGGCCGGCGGCCTGCTGGGCCTGAATATCGGCAAGAACGCGGTCACGCCCATCGAAGACGCTGCCAGCGACTACCTGCTCGGCCTGGACGGTGTGTTCCCGCATGCCGACTACATCACCGTCAACATCTCCAGCCCCAACACCAAGAACCTGCGCGCCCTGCAAAGCGACGAAGCCCTCGACGCCCTGCTCGGCCGCCTGCAGGAACGCAAGCTGCAGCTGGAAGCGAGGGCCAAACGCCAGGTGCCCATGTTCGTCAAGATCGCGCCCGATTTGGACGAAGAGCAGGTCGCCGTGATCGCCCAAACCCTGCAGAAGAACGGCATCGACGGCGTGATCGCCACCAACACCACCATCTCGCGCGAGGCGGTCAAGGGCCTGGCGCATGCCGAGGAAACCGGTGGTCTCTCGGGCCGGCCGGTGTTCGAGGCCAGCAACCGCGTGATCCGCCTGTTGCGCTCGGCCCTGGGTGGCAACTACCCCATCATCGGCGTGGGCGGCGTGATGTGCGGCGAAGACGCTCGCGCCAAGCTGCAAGCCGGCGCTGACCTGGTGCAGATCTACACCGGTCTGATCTATCAAGGCCCGGCCCTCGTCCGCGACTGCGCAGCAGCCATGGCCCGCGTCTGAACGGGCGCAAGCCATGGCCATCGAAATCGAACGCAAATTCCTGGTCCTTGGCGAGGACTGGAAAGCCAGTGGCCCCGGTGAATTCATCAGCCAGGGCTATCTGAACCGCGACCCGGCACGCACGGTACGCGTGCGCATCAAGGGCGAACAGGCCTGGCTGACCATCAAGGGCCGCAGCGAAGGCGTGGCCCGGGCCGAGTTTGAGTACCCGGTGCCGGTGGCCGACGCGCGCGAGCTGCTGGCCCTGTGCGAAGGCCCGCGGGTCGAGAAGATCCGCCGCGAGATCCGCCACGCCGGCATGCTCTGGGAAGTGGACGAGTTCCTCGGCGACAACGCCGGCCTGGTGGTGGCCGAGATCGAACTCAGCGAGGCCGACCAGGCCTTCGAACGCCCCGACTGGCTGGGCGAGGAAGTCAGCCAGGACCCGCGCTATTTCAACTCGGCGCTCAGCAAGCTGCCCTACAGCCGCTGGTGAACCCGGCCAGGCCGGCCACGCCGACCCATCGGGTTAGTCCCGAGATGCAACGAAACCACGTTTGCATCCATTCTTTCGTTTTGGGCGCATTCCGTACAAGCCGCCCGCGCTGAGTTTCACGACCATGGCGCTCCGTCATCCCCTGGTTGGGCCACCCGCTCGACCGCAACCGATGGAGCATGCCCATGAAGCATTGGAACCCACTCTCACTCTCGATTCCTGGCGCCGCTTTGGCGCTCTTCGCCGTCACGGCACAGGCCCAAGACCTGCTGCTGCGGCTGTCCGCCGACGCCAGGCTCGGCAGCACCAGCCTCGACATCAGCCATGCCCAACGCGGCAGCTTTGCCCAGCCAGGCGCCAAGCGAACGCCGCGCGAGGGCGACCTGCTCGTGATCGGGCGCAATGCCCAAGGGCAGGAGCTGTTTCGCCGCTCGGTCGCCAACCCCAGCCGCAAGACGGCCGAGATCTTCCATGAGGACACAGGGCACATCGAGTTGTCACGCCCCCTGGCAGCACTGGGTGCGATCGAGCTGAGCATCCCAGAGCCCAGCCAGCTCGCCAGCATTGAGTTGAGCGAATACCGCAGCCAGCTGGGCCTGAGCGCAACGCCAGGCCGGCGCCTCGGCCGCCAGGAGCTGGACGCCCTGGTTCAACGCACAGAGCAGCAAAACGCCTTGGCGGCGAGCGCCGTGCCCACGGGCAGCACCCTGCTCTGGGAAAGCGGCAGCAGCGCCCAGCGCATGGACATCGTGATCATCGGCGACGGCTTCACACGGGCCGAAATGCCGGCCTGGCAAACTGCGGCCAAACGGGTGTCGGACGGCATCCTGGCGGACCCGCTGTTCGCCCGCTTCAAGGGCGCGCTGAACATCCGCCGCGTCGACATCGAGAGCGCCCAGTCGGGCGTGACCGAAGGCGGCGTGGTGCGCAACTCGGCGCTGGGCAGCCAGGTGGGCTGTTTCAATATCGCCCGCCTGGTGTGCACCGACGAGGCCAAGGTGCTGGCGGCCGTCTCGGCCGTGGCGCCCGCCAACGGCCGAGACGTGATCATCGTGCTGGTCAACAGCAGCACCTATGCCGGCGCCGCCAGCGGCAATATCGGCGGCTTCTCGCTACACCCCCAGTCGATCGAAATCGCCTTGCATGAGATCGGCCATGCCGCGCTCCAGCTGGCCGACGAATACGACAACGGAACCTGCGACACCAGCAGCGAACCCCGCGCCGCCAATGTCACCCGCGTGGCCACGCGCAGCGGGGTCAAATGGGCGCCGCTGATCGCCGCCACCACGCCGGTGCCGACCAACCCGGGCTCGGTCAGCAATGGCACGGTCGGGGTGTTCCAGGGCGCCGACTACTGCCCCAGCGGCAAGTACCGCCCGACCGAAACCTCGCGCATGCGCGCCCTGTCTAACCCTTGGCATGCCGTCAATGAGGCGCGGGCCAAGGTGGTGTTCGACAGCTACACCGGCGGCGCTGGCGACGCCCTGCCCTTGATCAGCAGCCCGCCGCGCAGCGTGACGGTCAATGCCGGCCAAAGCGCCAGCTTCAGCGTCAGCGCCAGCGGCAACGGCCTGGGCTATCAATGGCGCAAGAACGGCAGCGCCATCGCCGGCGCCACGGCCGCCAGCTACAGCTCCGGCCCCACCAGCCTCAGCGACAACGGCGCGCAGTTCACCGTGCTGGTCAGCAACAGCGCCGGCAGCGTGAGCAGCGCGGCCGCCACGCTGACGGTCAAGAGCAACGACGTCCTGCCGCCCACCATCAGCAGCCAGCCGGCCAGTGTCAGCGTTCGCCTGGGCAGCCCGGCCAGCTTCTCGGTGAGCGCGGCCGGCACCGGGCCCTTGAGCTACCAATGGCGCAGGAACGGTAGCACCATCGCCGGCGCCACAGCGGCCAGCTACTCGATCGCCGCCGCCGCCAGCGCCGACAACGGCGCGCAGTTCAGCGTCGTCGTGGCCAACAGTGCCGGCAGCGTCACCAGTGCCAACGCCACCTTGACCGTCACCGCGGACAACAGCGGCGGCAGCACCGTGAACGGCACGCTGGCGGCAGGCGCCAGCCTGACCTACCCCAGCGGCAGCCCGGGCTACCACCAAAGCAGCGCCGGGGGCAGCTTCAGCGCCACGCTCAAGGGCCCGGCCGGCGCCGACTTCGACCTCTACCTGTACAAGTGGAATGGCAGCAGCTGGGCCGTGGTCGCCAAGTCTGAAGGACCCGACGCCAACGAGGCCTTCAACTACTCAGGAACGCCGGGCTTTTACTACCTGCAGCTCCAGTCCTATGCCGGCAGCGGCACGTTCACGCTGAGCTACACCCTGCCGAAGTAAGGCCCTATTTCACTACACCCCGCCCCAACGCCCGCCCGCTGCGCTCCAAGCCGCAGCGAGGCGCCCTGGCGCGCCCTCTCGAACGAACTCACCACAGACACAGCAGGGCGGCGCCAGCCATGGCACGCCCCCGCTGCAGGCGCAGGCACGATCGTCAGCGCCATGTTTCAAACACATAAGGAGACTTCCATGAGACACATCTTCAAGCAATGGACCTTGTCCTTGCTGGCCGCCCTGGCACTCAGCGCCTGCGGCGGCGGCCAAGACCGCAGGCCCGAGCTGGCCATGAAGGCCGAGTCGGCCCCGATGCGCAAAGCACAAGCGGCAGCAGCGTCCCCGACCACAGCGGCCGCCCAGCAAGGCATCGCCTTGGGTGACATCGACAAAGGCAGCTTCTGCTACAGCGAGCCCATCAACTTCAGCGCCGATGTCAGCGACCTGAAGGCGTCCTACCAAGCCAACAACTGGCTGCAAACCATCACCGGGGTCTACGGCCGCCGCTGGCCCAGCGGCAAGGCCCTGGCCACCGCTCAAGCCAATGATCAGTACTTCAAGGGCTTCGTCGACACCAGCAGCTTCAACAAGCTGGCCGAGTCCCTGATGGTGGCCATCCATGAAGAGACCCATATGTGGGACCTGGCGGCCGAACGGACGCAATGGAACAACTACAGCTCGTCCTGGATTGACGAGCAGACGCAGTTCCTCAAGTTCAATCTCTACGACAGCGACGGTGGCTTTGCGCGCAAGGAGATCTTGAGCCTCATCACCGATGACGCCTCGTCCGAGACCGATGAGGTCTATCTCAAGAACGCCCAGCAAGGGGAGTACCACCTGCAGGGCGTCACGGCCGAACTCAATGCCAGCTTGATGGGCCTGCCGGCGGCGGCGGCGGTCGGCGAGTTCATCGACGGCATCGGCGCCAGCAACTCGCGTGACCTGGCTTTGACCAACACCAGCTATCTGCAGCTGTATCTGCGCGTGGCCAAGTCCAAGCACAGCGCCTACTACGACAAGCTCAAAAGCGACCCCACGCTGCGCAAATGGGTGCTGGTTCAGTTCCTGCGCAATGCCTACCACATCAAACAATCGGAGCGCTGGGCGGCCAAGCTGGGCAGCGCCAAGGTGCCGCGTCTGATCGCGCGGGTCTACGCCGCAGAGAACCTGGCCATTCTGGAAGACTTCACCGGCTACACCCTGCCCAAGACCATCGACAGCGCCTGCATGGGTGCCGCCGGTGCTCCCGTCATCAACAGCCAGCCGCAAAATGTGGTGGCCAGCGTCGGTCAGAGCGTCAGCTTCAGCGTTCAGGCCAGTGGCACGGGCCTGAGCTACCAATGGCGCAAGAACGGCAGCAATCTGGGCAGCAACAGCAGCTCGGCCAGCTACAGCATCGGTGCCGTGCAAGCCAGCGATGCCGGCAGCTACAACGTGCTGGTCAGCAACTCGCTAGGCTCGACCAGCAGCAACGCCGCGTCCTTGACCGTCAACCCAGCCAGCGAGGTTCGCATCAGCATCACCCCGGCCTCGGTGACGCTCAGCCCCGGCGGCAGCCAGCAGTTCAGCGCCGCGGTTACCGGCAGCAGCAACACGGCGGTCAGCTGGCGCGTGCTCGATGCCGGCGGCGGCAGCATCAGCAGCAGCGGCCGCTACACCGCGCCCCAGGTCGCGGGCAGCTACCGCGTCCAGGCCAGCAGCGCGGCCGACGCCAGCAAGACCGCACAAGCGACCATCACCGTGAGCGGCGGTGGCGGCGGCAGCACCGTGAGCGGCTCGCTCAGCGCTGCGGGTGCCAGCGCCACCGTGCCAAGCGGCAGCCCGGGCTATCTGCGCACCACGGTGCAAGGCCTGTTCAACGCCCAGCTCAGCGGCCCCGCGAACAGCGACTTCGATCTCTACCTCTACCGCTGGAACGGCAGCAGCTGGGCCGTGGTGGCCAAGTCCGAAGGCCCGGCCTCCAACGAGGCCCTGAGCTACACAGGCGCCGCCGGCTTCTACTACTTCCAGATCAAGTCCTATGCGGGCGGCGGCGCTTACACCCTGAGCTACAGCACGCCCAAGTGAGGCGGGTGACCAGAGCCGATCGGCCCCGCCTTCAGCGCGCCGCCTCTGCCGGCGGCGGCGCAATCAGCTGGGCCAGGGCGCGCGTGGCCAACTCGGCATGGGCGGCTTCCAGCGCGGCCTGCGGCTGGCTGGAGCCGCTCATGAACACGGCCATCAGGATGGGCGCGCGGTCGGGTGGGAAAAACACCGCCACATCGTTGACCGCGCCGCGGGCACCGGTCCCGGTCTTGTCGGCCGCAGGCCAGCCCTGCGGTGCCCCGGCACGCAAGCGGCGCAGGCCGGTCTCCGAGGCATTCATCCAGACCAGCAGCTGCTGTCGCAACTCCTCCGACAGCACGGAGCCAAGAATGCGATCCAGCAGGCTGACGAAGGCCGCAGGCGTGCTGCTGTCGCGCGGGTCCTCGGGCTCATTGCTGTTGAGCGCCGGCTCGATGCGGTCCAGCCGGGTGATCGGATCGCCCTGCTCACGCGCGAAGCGGGTCAGGCCCGGCGGGCCGCCGACCAAAGGCAGCAGTAGATTGGCGGCCGGGTTGTCGCTGTGCACCAGGATGGCCGCACACAACTCGGCCACCGTCAGCGAGGCCGATTGCGAGCCGCCCGACAGCAGTGCGCCGGTGACCGGCGCATGCGGCAGCAGATCACGCGGGCCATAACGCAGGCGTTGATCAGGCCGCAGCTGGCCGGCGTCGATGCGCGCCAGCACGGCGGCGGCCAGCAGCAGCTTGAAGGTCGAGCACATGGCGAAGCGCTGATCGGCGCGGTAGCCGAGCTGCATCTGGTTCTCGGTGTTCAGCGCAAACACACCGATCTGGCCACCGAGCCTCGCTTCAAGCGCCTGACAGGCAGACTGGAAATCGAGGCTATCCAGGCTCACGGCCGTGGCCCAGGACGGCCGGACCAGGCTCGCCCCCAGGCCTGCGGCTGCCAGGCCACGCCTCAGAAAATCGCGACGCATCGATCAGGGCACCAGCACGCGCAAGACCTTCTGGAAGGCCTCGACCGGCTTGCCCTTGCGGGCACGCTTGCCGGCATAACTGGCCAGTCCCACGCCCTTGAGAGTCTCCTCCTTGGGCTTGGCGCCGCGGCCGGTGCCGATCACCAGCAGGCTTTGCGTGAAGGCGGCCACGCTGAGCAGCGCGTCCTTGTCCTCCAGGTCGACCAGGGTCAGGCCACGGCCACCCTTGGGTTGGTGCTTGAGTTCGTCCAGACCATAGGTCAGCAAGCGGCCACTCAGGCTCAGGCAGGCCAGCTGCACGCCCAGCACCTCACCCGCGGGCACCACGGCCGGCGGCAGCGGCTGCTCCGTGCCTTCCAGGCTCAGGAAGGTCTTGCCCGCTTTTTGCCGGCCAACCAAGTCGCCCACCTGGGCGATCAAGCCGAAGCCGCCGGTGCCGGCCAGCACCAGGCGCTGCTGGGCATTGCCGGCGAAGTAATGCGCAATCTGGCTGCCACTTTCCAGCTCGATCAAGGTGGTGATGGGCTGGCCATCGCCGCGCCCGCCCGGCAGCATGGCCACCGGCACCGAGTAGACCCGGCCGTTGTTGCCGAAGACGATCAGCGGGTCGACGCTGCGGCAGGGGAAGGTGCCGTAGAGCTGGTCACCCGACTTGAAGGCCAGAGCAGCAGGTTCGACCTCATGGCCCTTCAATGCGCGCACCCAGCCCTTCAAGCTGACCACCACGGTGACCGGCTCGTCCACCACCTTGACCTCGGCGGTGGCACGCTTTTCTTCCTGGATCAGGGTGCGGCGATCGTCGCCGTACTGCTTGGCGTCGGCCTCGATTTCCTTGATGACGGTGCGTTTGAGCACGCTCGGATTGGCCAGGATGTCGGCCAGCTTGGCCTCGTCCTCGCGCAGGCTCTTGAGCTCTTGCTCGATCTTGATCGCTTCCAGACGCGCCAGCTGGCGCAGCCGGATTTCCAGAATGTCTTCGGCCTGACGGTCGGACAGGCGGAAGCGCTCGATCAGGGCCGGCTTGGGCTCATCGGCGTTGCGGATGATGCGGATGACCTCGTCGATATTCAGCAGCACCAGCTGCCGGCCTTCCAGCACATGGATGCGATCGCGCACCTTGTCCAGGCGGTGCTGGGTGCGGCGCTGGACCGTGGTCTGGCGGAAGCCCAGCCATTCGCTCAAGATCTGGCGCAGGCCCTTTTGCGTCGGCCGGCCGTCGGCACCGACCATGGTCAGATTCAGCGAAGCCGAAGTCTCCAGGCTGGTGTGGGCCAGCAAGGTGCTGATCAAGTCCTGCTGCTCTACGGTGCGGCTCTTGGGCTCGAAGACCAGGCGCACGGCGGCGTCTTTGCTCGACTCATCGCGCACGCAGTCCAGCACGGCCAGCACGCTGGCTTTGAGCTGCACCTGCTCCTGGCTCAAGGCCTTCTTGCCGGCCTTGACCTTGGGGTTAGAGAGCTCCTCGATCTCCTCCAGTACCTTCTGCGAGCTGCAGCCATGCGGCAACTCGGTGACAACCAGCTGCCACTGACCGCGCGCCAGGTCTTCAATCTTCCAGCGCGCGCGCAGCTTCATGCTGCCACGGCCGCTGAGATATGCCGAGCGGATGTCATCGGCCGGGCTGATCAGCTGGCCGCCGCCGGGATAGTCCGGGCCGGGCAGCAAGGAAAAGAGCTCGTCGTCGCTGAGGTTCTCGTTCTTCAGCAAGGCCACGGAGGCGGCCGCCACCTCACGCAGATTGTGGCTGGGCACCTCGGTGGCCATGCCCACGGCAATGCCGCTGGCGCCGTTGAGCAGCACGAAAGGCAGGCGCGCCGGCAGCTGGCGCGGCTCTTGGGTGGAACCGTCGTAATTGGGCGTGAAGTCCACCGTGCCTTCGTCGATCTCGTCGAGCAGCAGGCGGGCGATCGGCGACAGCCGCGCCTCGGTGTAACGCATGGCGGCCGCGCCGTCGCCGTCGCGGCTGCCGAAATTGCCCTGGCCGTCGATCAGCGGGTAGCGCAGGGAAAAGTCTTGCGCCATGCGCACCAGGGCGTCGTAGACCGACTGATCCCCGTGCGGATGCAGCTTGCCCATCACATCGCCGACCACGCGCGCGCCCTTGACCGGCTTGGCGCCGGTGTTGCCGCTGTAGGACAGGCCCATGCGCTCCATGGTGTAGAGGATGCGGCGCTGCACCGGCTTCTGGCCGTCGCAGACATCGGGCAAGGCCCGGCCCTTGACCACGCTCAGCGCATATTCGAGGTAAGCACGCTCGGCGTAATGGCCCAGGGTCAGGTTGTCACCATCGCCCGCGCCGCCGCTGCCACCGCCACCGGAGTTCGGCGGCGGGTTGTCAAAAATGGAAGTCTGCTGGGTCATGCGATTCGTCGTCAGGGTTCGTTCTTGTGAATCTTGAGTTGCTGGGCTTGGGCGTGCAGGCTGTGTTGCAGCAAGGCCCAGTACAGCTCCAGCACCAGGTGAACATGGGCTTGGGTTTCAGCGAATGGCGGCATACCGCCGCTGTGGCGGCGCACCGCGCCCTCGCCGGCATTCCAGGCCGCCAGGGCCGCATCGATGCGGCCGAAGCGTTGAATCAGATCGGCCAGCATGCGGGCGCCGGTCAGCACATTGGTGCGCGGGTCCAGCATCTGCTTCTTGCTCGGCGCGCTCCTGGCCACCGGGCCGTAGCGCTGGGCGGCCTCGGGCATCAGCTGCATCAGGCCGAGTGCACCGCGCTTGGATTCAGCATCATGCTTGTAGCCCGACTCGACCGCGATCACGGCCTTGAGCAGCTCCATATCGACACCATGCCGGGCCGCGGCCTCGCGCAAAAAAGGCTGGACCGCCTTGACCTCGGGCGCGAACTCCAGCCAGGTCAAGAGGCCCTGGCCGCCGTCGCTCTTGCCCGGCACCTGCAATTGGGCCGCGGCCTCACGCCGCGCCTGCGTACCGCCCAGCACCAGGCTGTAGCGGCTGTCGACCTGGTGCGGCGCCAGATGCGCCATGCCCTGGCCATCGACATAACCCCAGAGTTCGGCGCGTGCGCCGCCGGCCAGGCTGAGCAGCAGCCCGAACAAGAGGAAAAGGCGACTCAAGCCCCCTCCTCGCCCAGGGCCAGGCGGGCCTGGTACTCGCGGTCCAGCAGGGACATGACGACCAGGCTGTCATAGCCATCGGCGCCCTCGGTGGTGACGCGCACGCTTTCGCGCAAGCGGCCCTCTTCGACAAAGCCCTCGCTGGCGTAGAGCTTGAGTGCGCGCGTGTTCAGCGCCTTGACGTCAAGCCAGAAGCGGTGCGCCTTGAGCTGGGTGAAGGCCAAGGCCTTGAGCAGGCGCACCGAGCGCCGGCCCAGACCCGCGCCCTTGGGGCCCAGCACGATGCGCTTGAGCTCAACCGAGCCATGCGGGTTGCGGCAGCCCTGCAGGATGACAAATCCGGCGCGCGTGGCCTCGGGCCCGGCTTCGATGATGAAGTGGCGCGAATCGGGGAAGCGGAGTGCGCCCTCGTGCTGCACCCGTTCCCAGGGCGTGATGAAGGGACGGTTGCTGCCATCCTGCTCGATGGAGACGACATAGTCCAGGTCCGACAGCATGGTCGGACGCAGGTGCACGCGCGGCGTGGTGCTCATGGCCGGGGCTCGAAACCTTGCAGCACGGCGACCACGTTGTGGCCGATGGCCTCGGTGGCATAGCCGCCTTCCTGCAGGAACAGGGTGGGGGCACCGAAGGCCGCCAGGCGCTGGCCCAAGCGGGTGAACTCAGGGCGGTCCAGCTTGAAATGCGAGATCGGGTCCCCGCCATAGGTGTCCACGCCCAGCGAGACGATCAGCAGCTCGGGCGCGTAGGCTTGCAAGCGCGCCAGCGCCGCCTCCAGTGCCGCGAACCAGGCCTCGTTGCTGACACCGGCCGGCAGCGGGAAGTTGGCATTGAAGCCCAGGCCGGCGCCAGCACCGGTCTCGTCAGCATGGCCGAGGAAGAAGGGAAATTCCGTCTGCGGGTCGCCATGCAGGCTGGCGTAAAACACGTCGGCGCGCTCGTAAAAAATGGCCTGCGTGCCATTGCCGTGGTGGTAGTCCACATCGAGGATGGCCACGCGCTGCAGGCCGGCGTCCAGCGCCGCCTGGGCCGCCACCGCCGCGTTGTTGACGAAGCAGTAGCCGCCGAAGAAGTCCGCCCCGGCATGGTGGCCCGGCGGTCGGGTCAGCACATAGGCGCTGCGCTCGCCACCCAGCACCCGGTACAGGCCCGTCAGGCTGGCTTGCGCGCCCCAGTAGGCGGCCTCCCAGCTGCCGGCGGTCAGAGGCGTGCCACTGTCCATCGAGTACAAGCCCATACGGGCTGCAAAGCTGCGCGGCACGACATCGCTGCGCAACGAGCGAACCGGCCAGACCGCCGGGAAGGCATCGCCCTCGCCGCCCAAAGCCTGCCACTCGGCCCAGGCGCCTTGCACAAAGCGCAAGTAAGCCGGCGCATGAACGCGCTCGAGCGGCACCAGGCCATGGTCGACCGGCTCTAGCAACTCGCCCAGCTGGGCGGCCTGCACGGCCGCCAGCACATAGTCGGCCCGGGCCGGCACCTCGAAGGCCGGCACCAGGCGGCCGCGGAAGAACTCGTGCGTGGCCGCGTGCGCCGCATGCCGGGCGTTGTAAACGGTTTTCATGGGGGTAGCAGTCGGAGTGGCTTCAGACGTCCACTTCGACGGAGTCGCCGTGGATTTCCATCAGCTCGCGCCGCGAGGAGGCTTCACCCTTGCCCATCAGCTTGTTGATGGCAACCTCGGTTTCGCCCAGGTCGAGCGCGCCATAGGTGACCGGGCTCAGGCGGCGAGTTTCGGGGTTGAGTGTGGTGTCCCAGAGCTGCTCGGCACTCATTTCGCCCAGGCCTTTGAAGCGGCTGATGCTCCAGCTGCCTTCGCGGGCGCCTTCCTTGCGCAGCTTGTCCAGGGTGGCGCTGAGTTCGCCTTCATCCAGCGCATAGATCTTGGCGGCCGGCTTCTTGCCGCGCGCCGGTGCGTCGACGCGGTAGAGCGGCGGCCGTGAGACGAAGATGTGGCCGGTTTCGATCAGCTTGGGGAAATGGCGGAAGAACAGGGTCAGCAAGAGCACTTGAATGTGCGAACCGTCCACGTCCGCATCGGACAAGATGCAGACCTTGCCGTAGCGCAGGCCGCTGAGGTCGGGCGAATCGTTCTTGCCATGCGGGTCCACCCCCAAGGCCACCGAGATGTCGTGGATCTCGTTGTTGGCGAACAGGCGGTCGCGCTCGACCTCCCAGGTGTTCAGCACCTTGCCGCGCAGGGGAAGCACGGCTTGGGTTTCCTTGTTGCGGCCCATCTTGGCGCTGCCGCCGGCCGAATCACCTTCGACCAGAAAGACCTCGTTGTGCAACAGATCGCGGCTTTCGCAATCGGTCAGCTTGCCCGGCAGCACAGCCACGCCCGAGCCCTTGCGCTTCTCGACTTTCTGCGAGGCGCGCTGGCGGGTCTGCGCCTGCTTGATGACCAACTCGGCAAGCTTTTTGCCGAACTCCACATGCTGGTTCAGCCACAGCTCCAGGCCCGGCTTCACATAGGTGGACACCAGGCGCAAGGCGTCGCGGCTGTTCAGGCGCTCCTTGGTCTGGCCCTGGAACTGCGGGTCCAGCACCTTGGCCGAGAGCACGAAGGACGCGCGCGAGAACACATCGTCCGGCATCAGCTTGACGCCCTTGGGCAGCAGGCTGTGCAGCTCAATAAAGCCCTTGATGGCGCCGAACAGGCCATCTTTCAGGCCCGACTCATGCGTACCGCCGGCCACAGTAGGGATCAGGTTGACATAGCTCTCGCGCATGGTCTGGCCTTCTTCGGTGAAGGCCACGCACCAGGCGGCGCCTTCGCCCTCGGCGAAGTTCTCGGTCTCGCTGCGGCCGGCGTACTGCTCGCCTTCGAACAGCGGGATCAGCGCGTCGGCCGTCAGGGTCTGCTGAAGGTAGTCACGCAGGCCGCCTTTGTAGGACCAGGTCTGCACATCACCGGTTTTCTCGTTCGTCAGCGTGACGATGACGCCCGGCATCAACACCGCCTTGCTGCGCAGCAGGTGGACCAGTTCGTTCTTGGGCAGCTCGGCGCTTTCGAAATATTTCGCATCGGGCCAGACGCGCACCGTCGTGCCCTGCTTGCGGTCGCCGCGCTCGGCCTTGCGGGCCGTGACAGGCTCGACCACATCGCCGTTCTCGAACGCGAGGTTAGCCACCTCTCCGCCACGCCAGACCGTCACCTCCAGGCGCTTGGCCAGGGCATTGGTGACGCTGACGCCGACGCCGTGCAGGCCGCCCGAGAAGCTGTAGGCACCGCCCGAACCCTTGTCGAACTTGCCGCCGGCATGCAGGCGGGTGAAGACGATCTCGACCACGGGCACGCCCTCTTCGGGGTGCAGGCCAAAGGGGATGCCACGGCCGTCGTCGGCGATGGAGATGGAGCCGTCGCTGTGCTGGATCAGGTCGATGCGCTTGCCGAAACCGGCCAGGGCCTCGTCGGCCGCGTTGTCGATGACCTCCTGGATGGTGTGCAGGGGGTTGTCGGTCCGGGTGTACATGCCCGGGCGCTGCTTGACAGGCTCCAGGCCCTTGAGCACGCGAATCGAGCCCTCGCCGTAGCTGCCGGGCGTGGCGGAAGAAGTATTGGGAGAGGAGGAAGCTTTGGTGGCCATGGGGGCGGATTCTAGGGTTTGCCTCGGGGGCGGCCGGCAAATCGGAGCTGGGGTGTGCACTCTCAAACTCGCTACCATGCCCGGCCTATGCCAGCATTTGCCACTTTCCTGTTCCGCCCGGCCGGCGCTTGCGCCACCGCTCTGGCCGTGTTTCTTTTCACAGCACCCGGCCAGGCTCAGAGCCAGCCTCTGCCTGCGGAAGACGATCTACGCCCCGGCGCCTCGGTGACCATGGAGCTGAAAAACGCCCAATGGTTCGACGGCCAGGGCTTCCGCTCCGGCACGCTGTACGTTAAGGACGGCAAGTTCAGCGGCCAGAAGATCAAAAAAGCCCAGCGGCACATGAACTTGAAGGGCCAGTTCCTGATTCCGCCCCTGGCCGACGCCCACAACCACAATCTGCAGAACGCCTGGGCTTGGGGCCGCTACGGCCAAGGCTATCTGCGCGACGGCGTGTTCTACGCCCTGATGCAATGTGCCGAACCCAAGGGCGCCGGCGCCGTGCGCCCCCTGGCCGCATCCGGCGCCCAGGCAGCCGGGCCGGAGTTGGTGTTCGTGACCGCCTGCATCACCTCTTCGGACGGCCAGCCCTTGGCCCAGTTGCTGACCGAGGATCCCAGCTCAGGCGCGCCACGCCCCAAGCCCGAGGACCATATCGACAAGACCGTGCTGGTGATGGACAGCCTGGAACAGGTCGAGAAGAAGTGGCCCCTGGTGCAGGCTCGCAAGAGCGAGGCGCTCAAGTTCATGCTCAGCCGCTCGGAAAGCCCCGAGCTCCACGCCGACCCCAAGCAGTTCGGCCGCCTGGGCCTCAAGCCCGAGCTGCCGGCGGCCATCGTCAAGAAAGCGCTGCAGGACCGTTTGCTGGTGATCGCCCAGGCCGACACGGCGGCGGACTTCAACATCGCTGTACTGTCCGGCGCCCACTGGGTGGCGCGTCTGCCGGGCCTGTTCTTTTTTGAGGGGACGGGCGCCGAGAGCTACCGCATCAGCCCCGAGATGGCCGCCGAGGCCGCGCGCCGCAAGGTGGCCGTCATCACCGCCACGGCCGCCAGCGAGCTGTTCCGCATGTCGCCCGAGCAGCTGACCAAGGTGCGCGCCCAACAGGCCGACAATTTGCGCACCCTGCAAGCGGCCGGTGTGCCCTTGCTGCTGGGCTCGGACCTGTTCAACGGCTCGGTGCTGGGCGAACTGCGCAACCTCGACCGCCTGGGCGTGATCGGCCGGCCGCAATTGCTCAAGATCGCCACCATCACCACGCCCCATGTGCTCTTTCCCAAGCGCCGCCTGGGCTGCTTCGAGCCCGGCTGCGAGGCCAGCTTCCTGCTGCTGCCCGCCAACCCGATCCACGATCTGGACGCGCTGAGCAAGATCCAGATGCGGGTGCGCCAGGGACGGGTGCTGGGCGCCGGCTGAGCGCTTTGGTTACAGTCGCTCGATGACCGCCAGCCCCACGCCCACCGCCGCCCCGCGCCTGTCCATGTTCCAGGTGCTGCTCTGCGGCGCCATGATCGTGACCATGTCCATGGGCATACGCCACGGCTTCGGCCTGTGGCTGCAGCCCATCACCATGGACCGGGGTTGGACGCGCGAAACCTTTGCCTTCGCCTTAGCGATACAGAACATCGCCTGGGGCGTCGCAGGGCCCTTCACCGGCATGCTGGCCGACCGCTTTGGCCCCTTCCGAGTTTTGCTGGTCGGCGGCCTGCTCTATGCCCTGGGCCTGGTGCTGATGGCACTCTCGACCTCCGGCCTGGCCTTCACCGGCAGCGCGGGGCTCTTGATCGGCATCGCCCAATCGGGCACCACCTATGCGGTGATTTACGGCGTGATCGGCCGCAATGTGCCGGCCGAGAAGCGCTCCTGGGCCATGGGCGTGGCAGCGGCCGCGGGCTCCTTCGGCCAGTTCCTGATGGTGCCGGTGGAAAACTGGCTGATCGCCACGACCGGCTGGCAGAACGCGCTCTTCATCCTTGCTTGCGCCGCCCTGGTCATCCTGCCCCTTGCCCTGGGCCTGCGTGAGCCGCAGGTCGCCAAGCCGGTACACAGCCATTCGCAGAGCATCGTTCAGGCCTTGCGCGAGGCCTTCGGCTACCGCAGCTTTCAACTGCTGATGGCCGGCTACTTCGTCTGCGGCTTCCAAGTCGTGTTCATCGGCGTGCACATGCCCAGCTACCTCAAGGATCAGGGCCTGTCACCCCAGGTGGCCACCTACGCCTTGGCCCTGATCGGCCTCTTCAATGTCTTTGGCACCTACGGCGCCGGCGCGCTGGGCCAGCGCTACCCCAAGCGCTACCTGCTCTCGGCCATCTACGGCCTGCGCTCGGTGGCCATCGTCGCTTTCTTGCTCACGCCGCTGACGCCGGTGTCGGTCTACATTTTCTCGGCGGTGATGGGCGTGCTCTGGCTGTCCACCGTGCCGCCCACCAATGCGGTGCTGGCGCAAATCTTCGGCGTGCAGCACATGTCCATGCTCAGCGGCTTCGTGTTCCTGAGCCACCAGGTGGGCAGCTTCCTGGGCGTCTGGCTAGGCGGCAAGCTCTACGACAGCACCGGCAACTACGACGTGGTCTGGTGGCTGGCCGTGGCCCTGGGCGTGGCCGCAGCCCTGGTAAATCTGCCGGTGCGTGAAGGCCCCATCTTGCGCGGCGAGCCGCGCCCCCAAGCTGCATGAGTCCGACCCAGCTTTCTGCCAAGATCAAGCCGGCGCTGCGCTGGGTGCTGATCCTGCTGGTCCTGGGCCTGGTGTTTCTGGCCTATCTGCAGCCGGGCCTGATGGTGCAGCTGTCCGAGCAGATCTGGGCTTGTTTCTGAGCATGAGTGCTGAAGTCTCACCCTGGTTGCGCCGCTGGGCGCAGGCTCAAACTGCCGGTGCCACAGCGCTGGACTTGGCCTGTGGTTCCGGCCGCCACCTGCGCCATCTGGCCGCGCAGGGCATGAAGGTCTGCGGCGTCGATCGGGATGCCGCCGCACTCGCCGCATCCGAAGGCGTGGCGACTGAGCTGATCTGCGCCGACATCGAAATCGGCCCCTGGCCGCTGGAGGGCCGGCAGTTTGACCTGGTGCTGGTCAGCAACTATCTGTGGCGGCCGCTGTTCCCGCTGATCCGCGCGGCCGTGGCGCCCGGCGGCTGGCTGATCTACGAGACCTTTGCCCTGGGACAGCACACCATCGGCCGCCCGGCAAGGCCAGACTTTTTGCTGCAGCCCGGCGAACTGCTGAGCCTGTGCCAGGGTCTGCGCATCGTCGCCTTTGAAGATGGCTTTGAAAAAGGCCGCGAGGGCGTCAACCCGCGCTATGTCCAGCGCGTTGCCGCTGTTTGCGAAGCGCCGAGCGCCACTGCGGGCACTGTTTTTCAGGCCTATGCACTCGATTGAGTCCCCGGGCCCCGAGCGCACACGCGCCGCTGAGTAGAATCCACCGCATCAAATAGGACATTCCTCCATGAACCCGATTGTTGGCAGCATTGTCGCGCTTGTGACGCCGATGCAAGAAGACGGCAGCGTTGACTACCCGGCCCTGCGCGGCCTGATCGACTGGCACATCGCCGAAGGCACCGACTGCATCTGCGTCGTCGGCACGACCGGCGAGTCGCCCACGGTCAGCATGGAAGAAAATCGCCAGATCATCCAGGCGGCCGTGGAACATGCCCGTGGCCGCGTGCCCATCATGGCCGGCACCGGCGCCAACAGCACCTCAGAGGCGATCGAGCTGAGCCGCTTCGCCAAGGAAGTCGGCGCGGACTGCACCCTGTCGGTGGTGCCCTACTACAACAAGCCCTCGCAAGAAGGCATTTACCAGCACTACAAGGCCATCGCCGAGGCCGTCGACATCCCGATGATGTTGTACAACGTGCCCGGCCGCACCGTGGCCGATATGGCACCCGAGACCACCTTGCGCTGCGCCACGCTGCCGGGTGTGTTCGGCGTCAAGGAAGCGACCGGCAATATCGAACGCGCGGCCCAGTTGATCAAGTCGGCCCCCAAGGGCTTCCACATCTACTCGGGCGATGACGGCACCGCCATCGCCCTGATGCTGCTGGGCGGCAGCGGCAATGTCAGCGTGACAGCCAATGTGGCACCGCGCGCCATGCACGAGCTGTGCAAGGCCGCCCTGGCCGGCAATATCGCTGAGGCCCGCCGCATCCACTTCCAGTTGCTGAGCCTGCACAAGCACCTGTTCTGCGAACCCAGCCCTGCGCCTGCCAAGTGGGCGCTGTCGCAGTTGGGCCGCATCAAAAACCAGTTGCGCCTGCCCATCGTGCCTCTGACCGAAGCCGGTCAAGCCCAGGTCGGCGCTGCCATGCGCGAGGCCGGCCTGCTCTGAGCAGGTGCAGCGCGCGATTACTTTGCTCACCGTTTCCAGTCTGCTCTAATCCGCAGCAGCTTTGCGTGCCACCAGCCCTTCGGGGCCGGCTCACAAAGCCCAACCGTCGCTCCCTTGTCCCCCGGAGATGTCTAGCGTGACTCGTTCCTCCTCTTTTGTTTCCTCCTCGGCCACCCCGGTGCGCCTGGCTTGCCTGCTGATGCTGGGTTCGCTGGCGGCCTGCAGCACGACGGAAGGCATCTTTTCCTCGGACAAGGTCGATTACCGCGCCAACGCCCGCCAGACCGCTGGCCTGGACGTGCCACCGGACCTGACCCAGTTGGCCCGCGACAGCCGCAGCGGCAATGCCGGCGGCTCAGTCAGCGCCAATGCCTTGCAGCAAGCCAATGCCGCACCCAAGGTCAGCGCCAGCGGCCTGAGCCCGGCCAACACCGTGGCCCTGAACGCCGTCGGGGACATGCGCCTGGAGCGCAACGCCAACACGCGCTGGCTGCGCAGTTCGCTGACGCCCGAGCAGCTGTGGCCACAGCTGCGTGAGTTCTGGCAACAGCGCGGCTTCGAGCTGAGCAAGGACGCCGCCGAAGTCGGCGTCATGGAAACCAACTGGAACGAGAACCGCGCCAAGCTGCCGCAGGACCTCATCCGCTCCACCATTGGCAAGGTCTTCGACGGCCTCTACTCGACCGGTGAGCGCGATATGTTCCGCACCCGCATCGAGCGTGCCGCCGATGGCAAGGGCACCGAGATTTTCATCAGCCACCGCGGCATGATCGAGGTCTACACCGGCCCGCAAAAAGACAACACGGCCTGGCAGCCGCGCCCGAATGACCCGCAGCTGGAAGCCGAACTTCTGTCGCGCCTGATGCTCAAGCTGGGCGCGAAGGAAGAGCTGGCCAAGGCCGCCGTGGCAGATGTGCCGGCCGCCGCGCCGGGCAAGAGCACCGCCCCGACCACCGTGATCACGGCCGGTCGTCCGCTGTCGGAAGTGCCGGACGCCATCAAAGTCAGCGAAGGCTTCGAGCGCGCCTGGCGCCGGGTTGGCCAATCGCTGGACCGCCACGGCTTCACCGTGGAAGACCGCGACCGCAAGCTGGGCCTGTTCTTCCTGCGTTACGCCGACCCCAACCAGGCCGGCAAGGAAGAACCCAACTTCTTCGAGCGCCTGTTCAGCGGCGACAAGGCTGCAACGTCCACGCGTTACCGCGTCTCGGTCAAGTCCGAAGGCGAGCAGTCGACCGTCACCGTACTCGACGACAAGGGCCAGCAACAGACCAACGAGATTGCCAAGCGCATCCTCAATCTGCTGATGGACGATCTGCGCTGATCGTCAGAAGACAGCCGGACCAAGCAGCAACGCCGCCGCCCCAAGGGTGGGCGGCGTTTTTCATTGACCATCAGGATCGAAAAGCACCATGGGCATGCGTTTTTGCAGCCTGGGCAGCGGCAGCGGCGGCAACGCCACGCTGATCGAGGCCAGTCAGGGCATCACCGACACGCAGATCCTGGTTGATTGCGGCTTCAGCTTGCGCGAACTGACACGGCGCCTGCTGCGCGCCGGCAGCACGCCGGAGGCGCTCAGCGCGGTCTTCATCACCCATGAGCATGGCGACCATGCCGGCTGCGTGCTCAAGCTGGCGCAAGCCCACCGGATTCCGATCTGGACCAGCCGCGGCACTTGGGGCGCCATTGAGCGCCGCGCCGCTGACCTGGACGGCTTCGACCGCAAGCTGCTGCATTTCACCCGCAGCGGCGACACCCTGGAACTCGGTGACTTGCAGCTGCAGCCCTTTGCCGTGCCGCACGATGCCGAAGAACCGCTGCAGCTGCGCTGCAACGATGGGCAACAGCATCTGGGCGTGATCACCGACCTGGGCCATGTCTGCGCCAGCGTGGTCCAGGCTCTGCAAGGCCTGGATGCCTTGCTGCTGGAATGCAACCACGACGAAGCGCTGCTGCGCGCCTCCAACTATCCCGCCAGCCTCAAGCGCCGCATCCTCGGCACCCATGGCCATCTGTCGAATGAGGCCAGCGCAAGCCTGCTGACTTCACTGCTTCATTCGGGCCTTGGCGCGGTAGCCGCGGCCCACCTGAGCGAGCGCAACAACCGCCCGGAGTTGGCGGCGGCGGCCGTGGCGGCGGTGCGCGGCTGCCGGCCCGAGGAAGTGCCTGTCGCCTCGCAGGCCGAGGGACTGGACTGGATCACGCTCTGAAGCGCGGGACCAGCAGCAAACAACAGGCGTGAAAAAACCGCCGGGCCTTGCGACCGGGCGGCTTTATCAAGTGATCGGAGACCGATTACTTGCTGGCAGCAGCCGAAGCAGCGTCAGCAGCGGCAGGAGCCGATGCGTCAGCAGCAGGAGCCGAAGCGTCCATGGCGGGAGCAGCAGGAGCCGAAGCTTCCACAGCGGGAGCGGCCACGGGAGCGGCTTCTTCCTTCTTGCCGCAAGCGGTCAGAGCAACAGCAGCCAGCACAGCAGCCAACAGGATCGACTTGTTCATACTTGTCCTCAAAATTCGTTAAACGAAGATGCAATTACCGGTAATTTTTTGAAGCAACGCCACGACGCAAACACTTTTCAGCAGCGCGCCGTCGCAGAACTTCGGCATGACAAGGCGAGGAAAACCTCGAGCGCTTTCTTCACCTAGCCGCCAATTATAGCCATTGCTTTTGGCATCTTTTACAGGCCCAAGGTGGTCGCTGCAAAGCTTTCGTAAGAATGTTGTGCGATCGCGTCAAACCATTCCTTCCATCGCACAAGTTCGGCCGCATCGAAAGACACGCTGCCGCGCCAGTTGCGCGTACTCAACAAACGCACGGTGACACAGGCCGACTCAGAACGGGCCCAGAACAAGGCCACCGGCCCGCCCGGCCCGACAGCGGCCATGGCCTCGGGCTCGAAGGCTCGCGCTTGCACGCAGTGCCCGTAGCGCCCACGCCAGGCCACAAATCGTGGATGCGCACGGCGCATGCCGTCGAACTGCGGCGCCAGCAAGCGCAGGCAGCGTGCGGATGGCAGCGGCCGCGCCCAGCGGCTCAGCTCGTCCAGCAGCCCAGCCTCTGACCAGGGCCAAAGGCTGAAATCCGGATCGAACGCACCGAGCTCAACACTGTCCTGCGCGCATGCCTGGGCGACAGCCAGACGCAGGGCCTGCTGAAACTCGGCACGGCCGCTGAACTCACCGGCTTGCAGCGGAGCTGGGCCCGCTGCCAATCAAGCCTCCGCGTTGGCATCGGACACTCGCACCCAGCCGTCTTCGGCCCAGAGGTTCAGCAAGTCGCGCGCATCTTCGGACAGCTGCAGCACCTGCTTGCCCGTCAGCTCGCGCTGGTCAGCCAGAACCCGCATCAGGCGCGCATCGCGGCCGCCGGCTCGGAAGGACTCGCCGTTGATGAAGACATGGGCCGCGTCGTACATCATGCGACTGCGTCGATCCAGGCAGGCACCCGCCCCGGCCGGCAAGGTTTGCCCCGGATCAATCCACACGCGCGGCTTGGGCTCGGTGAGTGCCTCGCCCAGCGCCCGCTCCAGGGCCAGGGGCTCGCGCAACGCACGCTCGACCGCATCGCGGGAAAAGTCCAACAACTGCTGAGGCACCAAGCCCGGCGCCTCGGTGGCCGGCTGCTTCGGATCGGCATACATGCGGTTGGCATAACTCTTGGAATCATCGTCCATCAAGCGCTGGAGCAGCTCGCGCGCCAGCTCGGCACGCCAGGGCGTGCGAAAGCCCACCGAGCAGGTCATGCACTCGCCGATGGCAATGCCGTCGTGAGCCCAGCCGGGCGGCAGGTAGAGCATGTCGCCGGCTTCGAGCACGAACTCTTCTTCCGGCTCGAAATCAGCCAACAGCTTGACCGGCACGCCTTCACGCAGCGCACCCGTGGTCGCCACACCCTGGCGGCCGATGCGCCAGCGGCGCTGGCCATGAACCTGGATCAGGAAGACATCGTAGGAATCGAAGTGCGGGCCAACGCCGCCACCGTCGCTGGCGTAGGAGATCATCAAGTCGTCCAGCCGCGCCTCGGGCACGAAACGGAACTGCGCCAGCAGCTCATGCGCAGCCTGCACATGCAAATCCAAGCCTTGAACCAAGAGAGTCCATCCCGGCTTGCTGAAAGGCGGTAGCTTGGCCACCGGCCCCTGCTTGAGGGCCCACTTGTCGTTGAATTGCGAGACTAGGCGTGACTCCACATCCTCGCTGGCAGCCAGTACAGCCAACTCGCTGCGGCTGACCGGCGGGCGGATGCCGGGCAAAGCCTGACGCACCAGCAGCGGCTTTTTCTGCCAATGGCGGCGCATGAATTGTTCGGGGCTGAGGCCGCCCAGCAGCGGAAGTTTGGCTTGGATGTTCATGAGCGCATTGTCGCCTGTGCCTCGCCGGCCGCTGTCCCGGAAGCGGGACGGGATGCCGATCCGCCGTCCCAATATCGCAATGCCTCCCCTGGCATTGGGTGCCGATCCGTGTCGCCAAGCCCTTGAACACGGCCCTGGCGCGCCTGCCAGGCAGCTGGCACGGCTCCTGCAATAGCTTGAGCCATGGACCTTCAAAGAACCCTCACCCCCGCCCAGCGCTGGCGGCGCCGCGCCAGCCGGCCGGCCTTTCTGATCCTGGCCTTGCTGCTGGTCTTGAGCCTGGCCGGCGGACTGCTGGCCCTGCGCCTGCGGGCCGCGCCGATCGAGCTGACCGCATCCGCCCGCGGCATCCAATTCGCCGCCGTCGAACGCGGGCCGCTGGCCCTTGATGTGCGAGGCAGCGGCGTGCTGGTGTCCAGCGATCCGCGCTGGATCACCGCGCAAAGCGAGGCCCGCGTGGAGCGCCTGCTGGCCCAGGCCGGCAGCAGCCTGCACCAAGGCGAGCCCCTGATGGTGCTGAGCAACCCGCAGCTGCAGCAACGCGCACAGGAAAGCCGCTGGCAGCTGGAACAAGCGCAGGCCGAGCTCAAGGCCTTGCAGGCCAGCCTGGACAGCCAGGCCATGAATGCCCAGGCGGCAGTGCAGCGCGCGGAATTCAGCGCCCGCAGCGCCGAGCTGCAATGGCAGGCCGACCAAGAGCTGCTCAAGGACGGCATGGTCTCCAAGCTGGCCTTCCAGCGCAGTCGCTTCAGCGTCGAGCAAGCTGGCCAGACCTTGCAACTGGAGCGCGAGCTGCTGCTGCAGCACCGCGCCGCCATGCAAGCGCAACTCGATGCCAAACGAGCGGCGCTGGCACGCCTGCACAAAGCCTGGCAACGCGATCTGGAACTGGTCGAGGCCCTGCAGGTGCGTGCGCCCAGCGACGGCGTCGTGCAAGAGCTGACCCTGCAAGCCGGCCAGAGCGTGGCCGCCGGCGCGCTGCTGGCCAAGCTAGCCCGAGCCGACGCCTTGTACGCGGAAATCCAGGTGCAGGAGGCACAGGCGCGCGACATCGCCGTCGGCCAGAGCGCGCAGATCGACCTGCGCAGCGGCGAGCCCGCGGGCCTGCTGCGGGCCGAGGTCAGCCGGGTGGCACCCAAGCTCAGCAACAGCCTGCTCAAGGTGGATCTGCGCCTGCTCGACCCCCTGCCCCGCGGCGCCCGACCCGACCTCGGCATCGACGGCAGCATCGCCCTGAGTCGCCTGGCCGAGGCCGTGCAGGTCCAGCGCCCGGTCTTCAGCCAGGCCATGAGCCAGGCCCAGGTCTACCGCCTGGTCGGCGACGACCTGGTCGAGCGGGTCAGCGTGCAGTACGGCCCCGCCTCGGTCGGCCGCATCGTCATCCAAAGCGGTTTGCAAGCCGGCGACCGCATCGTCATTTCTGACACCAGCAGCTGGCGCCTGGCCGAGCGCGTGCGCCTGCGCTGAACAGCACCAGTTTTTTGAGCCCTATATTCATCGCCACGAAGAAAAGAGAGATACGCACCATGAACCCGAACAGCAACCAGCACAGCCAGGCGGTCGAAGCCCCGCTGATTCGCCTGCAAGGCATCCAGAAAAGCTTCCTCAGCGACGAGCTGGAGACGCGCGCGCTCGACGAGGTCAGCCTGGAGGTGCGCAGCGGCGAGTTCCTGGCCGTCAGCGGCCCTTCAGGTTGTGGCAAGTCCAGCCTGCTGTCCATCCTCGGCCTGCTCGACAGCCCCAGCGCCGGGCGCTATGAACTGAACGGCCAGCGTGTCGACCAGTTGGACAAGCGCGCCCGTGCCCTGCTGCGCAACCGCCAGATCGGCTTTGTCTTCCAGGCCTTCAATTTGATCGGCGACCTGAACGTCGAAGACAACGTCGCCCTGCCGCTGAGCTACCGACCCGAGATGAGCCGCGCCGAGCGACGCGCCCGCGTGGCCGAGGCCCTGGCTCAAGTGGACATGGCTCACCGGGCTCGCCACCATCCAGCCCAGCTCTCGGGCGGCCAGCAGCAGCGCGTGGCCATCGCCCGCGCCCTGGTCGGCCAGCCCAGCCTGATCCTGGCGGACGAACCCACCGGTAACCTCGACTCACGCAATGCCGAGCTGGTGATGGAGCTGCTGCAAAGCGTTCATGCTCGAGGGGCCACACTCTGCATGGTCACCCACGACCCGCGCTACGCCGCACTGGCCCAGCGCACCGTGGCCCTGTTCGATGGCCGCATGGTGGCGGATCTGCCGACGGCTGCCTTGTACCCCGGCAGCGCCAAAGCGGCTGCAGGTGCGTCCGCAGTGGCGGAGGCCCTGTGATGCTGGACGATCTGCGCCACACCTGGCAGTCCTTGCTGCGCCATCCCGGCCATGCCCTGCTGAGCCTGCTGACTCTGAGCTGCGGCCTGGGCTTCGCCATCTACGCCGCTGGCGTGTACTTCAGCTTCACCGCCGGTGACCTGCCCTTCCCAGAGCCCGAACGCCTGGTCGCCATCGAAGCCAGTCGCGACGGAGAGCGCAGCCAGGCCAAGAGCGTGCACTACCTCGACTTGCTCGAGTACCAGCGCCAGACGCCCAGCCTGGAGGGGCTGCTGCCCCTGCAGACGGGCATTGCCACCCTGGGCGGCCACAAGCAGTACCCGGCCAATTTTCAAGTGGCCCATATACCGGCCGAGATCTGGCCCTGGCTGGGCGCGGCGGCTCGCCCGCAGCTGGGCCGAGCCCTGCAAGCCAGTGACAGCCAGCCCGGCGCTGCACCGGTGGCGGTGATCGGCGCCGAGCTCTGGCGTCGCTTTCTCGGCGCCGACCCCTCCATCGTCGGCAGCCGGCTCAAGATCAACGGCGTGGACACCGAGATCGTCGGCGTCTTGCCCGGCGCCCTGCGCTTTCCCATGACACAGGAACTCTGGCTGCCCTTCCGGCCGCCGGCTGGTCCGCTCACGCGCGGCCAGAGCTACTCCATGGGTACGCCGCAGCATGTGTTGGCCCTGGGTCGACTCAAGCCCGGCGCCAGCCGGGAACAAGCCACGAACGAGCTGAACTTGAGCGCCCAGCGCCTGGCCCAGGACTTTCCGGCGAGCAACCGCCGCGTCGGCGCCCTGGCCCTGCCCTATGCCGCCTGGGGCATGCCCGATGTCGAGATGATTTATCTCGGCCTGGCCGGCGCCGGAGCGTTGCTGCTGGCCCTGGTCTGTCTCAACACCGCCAATCTGCTGCTGGCGCGCGCCAACGAACGGCGGCAAGAGCTGGCCGTGCGTGCCGCCCTGGGCGCGCCGCGCGGCCGCCTGGTGATGCAAATGCTGATCGAGACCTGGCTGCTCTGCCTGGTCGCCGCCGCACTGGGAGTGTTCTTCAGCGCCTGGGCCCTGGAAGCCACCCAGCAGGCCGTGGCCGCCACGGCCGATGGACGCCTGCCCTTCTGGATTCATTTCGCCATGCGTCCGCAAGCGGCCCTTGTCGGCCTGGGCCTGAGCTTGCTGACGGCCCTGGCCACCGGCCTGCTGCCGGCCTGGCGCGCCTCGGCGGTGGACCTGAACGCTGTGCTGCGTGACGGCCGCGGAGGCCAGGGCCGGGCCAGCGGACGATTCGCCCGCGCCCTGGTCTGGTTGCAGATCGCACTCTCGAGCCTGCTGCTGCTGGCCTCGGGCCTGCAAACCTATGTGGTGCACCAGCGCCTGACGGCAGGCACCGGCGCTCGCATGGAGGGCGTGTTGACTGCCCGTCTGACGCCGCGCCAGGCCGAATACGCTGGCAACAGCGACGCAGCCCGCGCGGCACGTGAGGGCTTGTGGAACCGCCTGGAGGCCCGGCTGGCCGAGGCCGCCGCCAGCGCCGGAGCCCGTCTGGCCCTGTCCACCAGCCTGCCCGGCGGCGGCATGATCGACACCGATGAAATCCTGCCCGAAGGCATGACGGTGCAGGAGAACCACTATCCCCTGGGCGGCAACTACCGCATCAACGCTGGCTTCTTCCAGGCCATGGAAGTGAAGCTGCTGGCCGGTCGCGAGTTCGGCCCGCAGGACCGCGTCGACAGCCTCAAGGTGGCGGTGGTCAACCAGAACTTTGCCCAGCAGCACTGGCCCGGGCAAGACCCGCTGGGCAAGCGCTTTGCCATCGTCGAAGGCGATGCGCAAAAGCGCATCGGCGCCTGGATCACCGTGGTCGGCGTCACCCCGCATGTGCTGCAAGGCATCGGCCGGGAGCGAGGCCTGCGGGCCGCCAACTTCTACCTGCCGATCAGCCAGCACGCGCCGGGCGATATGGGCATCGCCCTGGTCGGCGTGCCCGACAACACCGCCAGCCGCGAGCTGCTGGCCCGCGCCGTGGCCCAGACCGACCCGGGCTTGGCGCTGGAGCAGGTGTTCAGTGCTGAAGAACGCCAACGCATCGCCCACGGCGGCGAAGACGTGATGGCCGCCATGAGCCTGATCCTCGGTCTGCTGACTCTGGGCCTGGCCAGCAGCGGCATCTACGGCGTGACCAGCCGCGCGGTGCAGCTGCGCAGCCAGGAAATCGGCGTGCGCCGTGCCGTCGGCGCGAACGATGCGCAGCTGATGCGCATGCTGCTGGGCCAGGCCTTGCGTCTGCTGGCCCTGGCCCTGCCCCTGGGTTTGCTCGGCGGCGCCCTTGCCCTGGCTGGCGAGCTGGGCAGCAGCTTGCCGCTGGGACTGGGCGTCACGGCCGTGGCCTTGCTGATCACGGGCCTGGTGCTGTTCTCGACCTGGCTGCCGGCGCGACGGGCCTTGCGCCAATCGCCCACGGCGGCCCTGAACAGCCCTTGAAAGCCGACCCGAAAGCCTGGGCGAGAATGCCCTTGCCATGAGTCCAACGCATCGATGAGCGCCACACCTGCTTCCAGCCTGCCCATCCTGGTGGTCGACGACGACGCGGCCGTGCGCAGTGCCTTGCGCATGTTCATCAAGAGCGAGGGCCGGTCCTGCGAGCTGGCTGACTCGCCCGAGCAGGCCCTGGCGGTCCTGGCCAAGGCGGAATTCGGTCTGCTGTTGGCCGACCTCAACTACGCCCGCGACACCACCTCGGGCCAGGAGGGTCTGGACCTGATCGCCCGCGCCCGCGCGCTCGATGCCCATCTGCCCATCGTCGCCATGACGGCCTGGGGCAGCGTGCCCCTGGTCGTGCAAGCGCTGCAGGGCGGCGCCAACGACTTCATCGAAAAGCCCTGGGACAACACCCGCCTGGCCGGCATCATCCGCAGCCAGCTGGCCTTGGGAGAGAGCCTTCGTCGCGCCCAGCGCCTCGCGGCAGAGAACGCGCTCTTGCAAGCCGGCAGCGGTGAACGCCCCTGGATCGGCCGCTCGACACCCATGCAGGCCTTGATGGCCCAGGTGGCAGCGGTGGCGCCGGCGGATGTGAACCTGCTCATCCGGGGTGAAAACGGCAGCGGCAAGAGCCAGTTGGCGCAGGCCATCCACCGCCAGTCCGCGCGCGCCGCTGGACCTTTCATCAGCGTCAATATGGGCGCCATCCCCGAGACCTTGTTCGAGAGCGAGATGTTCGGCCACGAGAAAGGCGCCTTCACCGACGCCCGCCAGGCCCGCATCGGCCGCTTCGAGCTGGCCGACGGTGGCACGCTGTTTCTGGATGAGATCGGCAACATCCCCCTCGGCCAACAGGCCAAGCTGCTGCAGGTGCTGGAAGGCGGGCAGTTCGAACGCCTGGGCTCGGCCCGCTCGCGCCGCGCCGATGTGCGCCTGATCGCGGCCAGCAATGCCGATCTGGACGCCATGGTCGAGCAGGGCCTGTTCCGGCGCGACCTGCTGTACCGAATCAACAGCGTGCAACTGACCCTGCCACCGCTGCGCGAGCGCGGCCAGGACATCCTGGACCTGGCTCGGCATTACCTGGCTGAGTTCGAGCGCCGCTACCAGCGGCCGCCCAAGCAATTGAACGAGGCGGCGCAGGCCGTGCTGCTGGCCCATGCCTGGCCCGGCAATGTGCGGGAACTGGCCCACTGCATGGAACGCGTCAGCCTGCTGGCACCGGCGGAGCAGATCACGCCGGCCGACCTCGGCTTGAGCCCAGCGGCTACGACGGTTCCGGCCAGCACCTTGCTACCGGCCGAGTTGACACTGGAGGAGGCCGAAAAGCTGTTGATCCGCACCGCCTTGCGCCGCTGCGGCGGCAATGCCTTGCAGGCGGCCCAGGCCCTGGGCCTGAGCCGCTCGGCCTTCTACCGCCGGCTGGAGAAGTACCAGCTGTGAGCGCTGCGAGCGAACGCGTCACTCCGGGGCTGGCACTGGCGGCCGGTCGCGGCTTTGCAGGCCAACTGCGCCGCGCAGCCCTGATCGGCGGCGCGCCGGCCTGGGCTCTGGTCTGTCTGCTGGTCTGGCAACAAACCTGGCTGATCTATCCCAAGCTGCTGTGCATCGCCCTATGCAGCCTGGCCTGGCTGGGCACGGCCGCCTGGCTGCATGCGCGGGCCGAACACCAGAGGCGCCTGCTCGGCCATGTCATCGAGGCCATGGCCAGCGGCGACTACAGCCAGCGCCTGCGCCTGCAAGGCGGCTCGGCCGAGCCCGACGAGCTGGCCACCCAGCTCAACAACCTGGTCGACAGCCTGCACCGCCAGCGCCTGCAATCCCTGGCCGCCGAGCGCCTGGCCGAGAACGTGGTGCAAACCTTGGATGTGGCGGTGTTCGCCTTTGACGCGCAGCAGCGGCTGCAGCTGGCCAACCCCAGCGCCCTGGGCCTGCTGCAACGGCGCCGCGAACAGGCCATCGGCCGCAGCGCCACCGAGCTGGGCCTGGACGAACTGCTGGGTGCCGACCCCGAGGCCTTGCGCGAACAGGTCTTTCCCGGCGCCGCCGGTCTCTGGCGGCTGCGCCAGCATCACTACGAGGTCGAGGGCCAAGCGCGCCGCCTGCTCTTCGTCAGCGACCTCAAGCAGGTCTTGCGCAGCGAGGAGCTGCAAGCCTGGCAGCGCCTGCTGCGCGTGCTCAGCCACGAAGTGAACAACTCGCTGGCGCCGATTGCCAGCCTCAGCGACACGCTGCAACGGCGCCTGGAGGCCCTGGGGCCCGAAACATCAGAGCCCAGCGCCGATTGGCGCGCCGAGCAGGCCGAAGCGCTGAGCCTGATCCACGAACGGGCCCGCCATCTGGCCGATTTTGTGCGCCGCCATGCGCAGCTGGCGCGGCCGCTGGAGCCGCGCAAGCGTGTGTTTGACCTGCTGGCCCTGCTGCGCCGTCTGCCGGCTCTGCTGCCACAAGCGCAGCTGACGCTGGAATTCGACGGCAGCTTGCCGGAGGCCCTCGAGTTCTACGGCGACCCGGGTTTGATGGAGCAGCTCTTCATCAATTTGCTGAAGAACGGCATCGAGGCCGGCGGCGCGCCGCTGCAGCTGCGCTTGCAGGCCGAACCGCTGCAGATCACCTTGCTGGACCGCGGCTGCGGCCTGGCCAACCCGGCCAATCTGTTTGTGCCCTACTACACCACCAAGGCCCAGGGCAGCGGCATCGGCCTGGTGCTGGCGCGCCAGATCGCCGAGTGCCACCAAGGCAGCTTGCAGTTGCAGGCGCGCTCCGACGGCCCGGGTTGCCAAGCCCAGCTGCGCTTTGCCCGGCCCCAGGGCTGAGCCAGGGCAAACCCTTGTGGAACAATACGGCCATGCAAATTTCCGCCCCCTGTGTGGTCTCCCTGAGCTGGAGACTCGAAGATGCCCAAGGCCAGTTGATCGACGAGCTGGCCGAACCGCTGGAGTTTTTCTACGGTGGCAATGATCTGTTCGCCAAGGTTGAAGAAGCCCTGCTTGGCCAGGAAGCCGGCTTCGAAGCGGCCGTGGCCCTGGAGCCCGAGCATGCCTTCGGCGACTACGACTCCCGTCTGGTCTGTTTCGAGGCGCGCAGCCTCTTCCCCGATGGCGTCGAGCCCGGAATGCAGATCGAAGGCCTGCCCGAAGGCGCCGTGACCGAAGACATGCCGGACGGTCTGATCTTCACCGTCACCGAAGCCTACCCCGAGCATGTGGTGCTGGACGGCAACCACCCGCTGGCCGGTGTGGGCCTGCGCATGTACATCAAGGTGCGCGATGTGCGCGAGGCCACGGCCGAGGAAATCGAGGTCGGCAGCCTGGGCGAAGCCGTGTTCAGCGTCGGCATGGCCGGCGCACCGGACGGTGAGCCGCTGCACTGAAGTCGCGAAGTCGCCTCAGTAGTGAGGCGGCAATTCGTCGCGCAGGCTGCGAAAGCCCGGCCCGCTCGCTTCGGCAGCCGGCCGCTCACGCAAGGCCAGCAGTTCCCGCGTCAAGGCGTCGAGCTGCTGCTGCTGGCGAACGATGATCTGATTCAGCTGTTCCACCAGGTCTTCGGTGAACGAAGCCTTGATTTCCAGATCGACCAGGCGGGTCTCGATATTCTGCAGGGTGTCCATCTGCACATTGGAACACCGGCCACGCCGACCTGACTGCCTACAATTCGCCCGACCATGCCGAACGCCAACGCCCTGCCCGTTCTCAATATTTCTTCCTACAAGTTCGTGCCGCTGCCGGACTGCGCAGCGCTGCGCGACCTACTGCACGAGCGCGCCCTGGCCCTGGAGCTCAAGGGCACGGTGCTGCTGGCGGAAGAAGGCATCAATCTGTTTCTGGCCGGCCCCGGCGAGGCGGTGATGGCCTGGGTGGACGCCTTGCGCCAGGATGCGCGCTTTGCCGACCTGACGCCCAAGGAAAGCTGGAGCGAGGCCGTGCCCTTCAAGAAGCTGCTGGTCAAGGTGAAGCCGGAAATCATCCGCATGAACCACCCGACCATACGCCCCGACCAGCAGGCGCGCGCCCCGGCCCTGCCCGCCGCGACTCTGGCCCGCTGGCTGGACCAAGGCCATGACGACGAAGGCAGGCCGGTGGTGACCCTGGACACACGCAATGCTTTCGAGGTCGACTACGGCACCTTTGAAGGTGCCATCGATTGGCGCATCCACAAGTTCAGCGAGTTTCCCGAGGCCGTACAGGCCCATCGCGAAGAGTTGCTGGGCAAGACCGTGGTGAGCTTCTGCACCGGCGGCATCCGCTGTGAAAAGGCGGCCATCTATCTGCAGCAGCAGAATCTGGACGGCCCGGTCTATCAGCTCGAAGGCGGCATCCTCAAGTATTTCGAAGAGACCGGCGGCCCGCATTACCAGGGCAGTTGCTTTGTATTCGACCAGCGCGAGGCCTTGGGCGCCGCGCTGGAGCCGGCCACCGAAATCCAGCGCCCGGCCAGCGAGGCCCACCGCGCCGCGGCGCCACGATGAGCCGCCGGCCTCTCAAGGAGGACGCCGACGGCGGGCGAACCATGGGGCACAAGCTGGCCGCTTGGTCGCTGCGTGTATTCGGCGCGCTGCTGTTCATCGCGGCGCTGCTGTTCGGCGCCAGCAAGGCCCCGGACCGCAGCCTGGAAAGCCTGGTGCCGCAATGGGCACCGCCGCCCTCGGACTTCATCGAACTGCGCGGTCAGCCCATCCACATACGTGACCAGGGCCCGGCCGGCGACTCCGTGCCTGTGCTCCTGCTGCACGGCACCAGCAGCAGCCTGCACACCTGGGAAGGCTGGGTGAAGACTCTGGCGGCCCAGCGCCGAGTCATCAGCGTCGATCTGCCCGGCTTCGGCCTCAGCGGCCCCAGTCCCACGGCCGACTACCGCGACGAGGCGTACCTCGATTTCATGGCCGCCCTGCTCGATCATCTGAAGCTGGAGCGTGTCATCCTCGGCGGCAACTCCCTGGGCGGGCAGATCGCTTGGCAATACGCCGTGCGAGCGCCCGAGCGGGTGCAGGCCCTGATCCTGGTCGATGCCGCCGGCTACCCCTTCGCACCGCAAGAGGTGCCGCTGGCCTGGCAGGCGAGCCGCCTGCCCTTGATCGGACCGCTGAGCGAGCATGTGCTGCCACGCAAGCTGGTCGAGTACAGCGTCCGCCAGGTCTACGGCAACCCGAATCTCGTCAACACTGCGCTGGTGGATCGTTACTTCGAGCTGACGCTGCGGGCCGGCAATCGCACAGCACTGCGCCAGCGCCTGGACCAGTGGCGCGGCGGCGAGCAGGCCGCCAAGATCCAATCCCTGCGTCAACCCACCCTGATTCTCTGGGGCGAACGTGACCGCCTGCTGCCTCCGAGCGACGCGCAGGCCTTTGCGCGCGACATCGCCGGCAGCCGCCTGGTGATGCTGCCCGGTTTGGGCCATGTTCCGCAGGAAGAAGACCCCGCCGCCTCGCTAAAGCCGGTGCTCGAGTTCTTGCATACGCTCAAACCCTAGGTAGCAAGTGCTGCGAAGCAATGCAAGATCAACCCTTCCTTTTTTGACCCCTCTGGAGAGGCCATGCAAAAACGTCATCTGATTGTCCTGAGCACCTTTGTCGCCCTGGCTTGCGGTTCTTTCGCCGCCCAGGCTCAAGCCCCGGAATGGAAAAAGATCCGCATCGGTGTGGAAGGCGCCTACCCGCCCTTCTCCGAAGTTGGTGCCGATGGCAAGCTCAAGGGCTTCGAGATCGACCTGGCCATGGCCTATTGCGCCGAAATCAAGGCCGAGTGCACCTTGGTGCAGCAGGACTTTGACGGTCTGATCCCGGCCCTGCAAGCGCGCAAGGTCGACGCCATCATCGCCTCCGTCTCCATCACCGACGAGCGCAAGAAGGCCATCGCCTTCTCCAATGCCTACTACAACACCCCGGCCCGCTTTGCCGCCAAGGCCGATGCCAAGCTGGACGTCTCGCCGGCTGGCCTCAAGGGCAAGAAAATCGGCGTGCAGCGCGCCACCATCCATGAAAAATTCGTGGACGCCACCTTCAAGCAAAGCCAGATCGTGCGCTACGCCACCCAGGATCAGGCCTTCCTGGACCTGAAGTCGGGCCGCATCGACCTGACCCTGGCTGACCTGGTCGCCATCGACCAAGGCTTCCTGGCCAAGCCCGAAGGCAAGGGTTTCGCCTTCGTCGGCCCGAGCTATGACGATGTCAAGTACTTCGGTGTGGGCTCCGGCGTGGGTATGCGCAAGGCCGATGCCGCCTCACTGGGCAAGAAGTTCAATGACGCGATTGCTGCGGTCGCCGCCAACGGCACCTTCAAGAAGCTGAACGACAAGTACTTCGCGTACGACATCGCCCCCAAGAAGTAAGTAAGTAGTAGAAGCGAAGTTTTCGATGTTCCTGCATGGCTTTCTGAACAGCCTGCTGGAGGGAGCCGGGGTCACGCTGAGCGTGGCCCTGGCCTCTTTGGCGATGGCCATGGCCCTGGGTTTGCTGGGCGCCATCGCCAAGCTCTCCAAGTTCCGCTTCGCACGCGGTCTGGCCTACCTGTACACCACGCTGATCCGCGGCGTGCCCGATCTGGTGCTGATGCTGCTGATCTTCTATGGCGGCCAGGTGGCAGTGAACGAGATCGCCCTCAGGCTGGGCCATGAGGAATACATCGACATCAACCCCTATGTCGCCGGGGTGCTGACCATCGGCTTCATCTTCGGTGCCTACCTGACCGAGGCCTTCCGCGGCGCCTTTCTGGCCGTGCCACCGGGGCAGCGCGAGGCCGGCCTGGCCTTTGGCCTGAGCGGCTGGCAGATTGCCTGGCGCATCACCCTGCCGCAGATGTTCCGCCATGCCCTGCCGGGCCTGTCCAACAACTGGCTGGTGCTGATCAAGAGCACCGCCATCGTCTCGGTGATCGGCCTGTCCGACCTGATGACGCGCGGCCAGCAGGCCGCCGGCTCGACCCGCGAGCCCTTCGTCTTCTACCTGGCCGTGGCCCTGATCTACCTGAGTTTCACCAGCGTGTCGGAGCTGATCTTCAACTGGCTGGAAAAGCGATTCTCCATCGGTGTGCGCAAGGGGACGCTGTGAACCTGGAAGCGATTCAAGAAAACCTGCCGCTGTATTTGAGTGGTGCCCTGGCCACCTTTGAACTGCTGGTGATTTCACTGCTGCTGGGCCTGCTGATCGCCGTGCCCCTGGGCGTGCTGCGAAGCCTGCGCGGCAGCTGGATCTCGCGCGTGATCTGGGTCTACACCTATGTGTTCCGCGGCACCCCCATGCTGGTGCAGCTGTTTCTGATCTATTACGGCCTGGCCCAGTTCGAGGCGGTGCGCGAGAGCTTTGCCTGGCCCTGGCTGAGCTCGGCCTGGTTTTGCGCCTGCCTGAGCTTTGTGCTCAACACCGGCGCCTACACCACCGAAATCATTGCCGGCAGCATCCGTGCCTTGCCCGCCGGCGAGATCGAAGCCGCCAAGTCCCTGGGCATGAGCCGCTGGGTGATGTTCCGCCGCATCGTCCTGCCCTCGGCCCTGCGCCGCTCGCTGCCGGCCTACAGCAATGAAGCGATCTTCATGCTGCACGGCACCTCGCTGGCCAGCATCGTCACCATCATGGACCTGACCGGCGCCGCGCGCCAAGTCAACTCGACCTACTACATCCCCTTCGAGGCCTTCATCACCGCCGCGGTCTTCTACTTCCTGATGACCTTGAGCCTGGTGGCCCTGTTCCACAAGGCCGAGGCACGCTGGCTCAAGCCCTTGATGCCACGCTGAAACCCGAACCCGACACTGTCCTCCCATGCAGATCCAGACCCATCCCCTGATTTCCCCGGCCCCGGGCACGCAGCGCGAGCTGATCTCGCTGCACTACGGCCAGCCGGCCGGCGAGCGCATCGGCCAGAAGGCCTACATCCAGGCCTCGCTCCATGCCGATGAGCTGCCCGGCATGCTGGTGGCCCACCACCTGCGCAAGAAGCTCGATGCCCTGCAAGCCGCCGGGCGCGTCACGGGCGAAGTGATCCTGGTGCCCATGGCCAACCCGATCGGCCTGTCGCAGCAAATGCTGTACATGCACATGGGCCGCTTCGAGACCACGACGGGTGAGAACTTCAACCGCCACTACCCCGACCAGATCGAGGCCACGGCCCTTGCCGCGGAAGGCGAGTTGAACCAGGACGCCGACCACAACACCCGCGTGCTGCGTCGCGAGCTGAAAAAGGCCGTGGCCGCTGCCCCGGTGGACACGGAGCTGCAAGCCCTGCGTCGCACCCTGATGAGCCTGAGCTGCGATGCCGACATCGTGCTCGACCTGCACTGCGATGCCCAGGCCGTGATGCACCTCTACACCGAGACGCCTTGCTGGCCCGAGTGCGAGGTGCTGGCTCGTTTCATCGGCTCACGGGTCACCCTGCTGGCCCAGGAAAGCGGCGACTCGCCCTTCGACGAGGCTTGCTCGCAGACCTGGTGGAAATGGGCCAAGCGCTTCGAAGGCAAGTTCCCGATCCAGCAAGCTTGCATGTCCGTGACGGTCGAGTTGCGCGGCGCCGCCGATGTCGAACACGCGCTGGCCGAGGCCGATGCCCAGAACATCATCGACTTCTTGATCTACCGCGGCCTGATCAGCGGTGAGGCGCCGGCCTTGCCCGAGGCCGTCGGCGACGCCCGCCCACTGGCCGGCTGCATGCCGATCAAGGCACCGGTGGCCGGCGTGCTGACCTTTCTGCGCCAGCCCGGCGAGACCGTGGCGGCTGGCGATGTGCTGGCCCATGTGATCGACCCGATCAGCAATGCCGTGACCGAGCTCAGAAGCCCCGTCGATGGCCTGTTCTTCGCGCGCGACTTCGTGCGCTTCGCACCGGCCGGTATGAAGGTCGGCAAAGTGGCCGGCCTGCAGGCCTTGCGCACCGGCAAGCTGCTGGGCGCCTGAGTTCGAAGATAAGAAAACCAAGAAGCTGTCCGAGATGTCCACCGTGCCAGAAACCCAGCCCGCCAGCCTGATCGTCGAGAACCTGCACAAGCGCTACGGCGAACGTGAGGTGCTGAAGGGCGTGTCCCTGTCCGCCAAGAAGGGCGATGTGATCACCCTGATTGGGTCCTCAGGCTCCGGCAAGAGCACCTTTCTGCGCTGCCTGAACCTGCTGGAACAACCCTATGAGGGCCGACTGTCCCTGCGCGGTGAAGAGCTCAAGCTGGTGCGCGACCGCGACGGCAGCCTCAAGGCGGCCGATGCCAAGCAGCTGCAGCTCTGGCGCGCGCGCCTGGCCATGGTGTTCCAGAACTTCAACCTCTGGGCCCACCGCACGGTGCTGGAGAACGTGATCGAAGCACCCGTCCATGTGCTGGGCGTGCCCAAGGCCGAGGCGATTGCCAAGGCCGAGGCCTTGCTGGCCCGCGTCGGCGTCTCGCACCGCAAGGATGTCTACCCGGCCCAGCTCTCGGGCGGCGAACAGCAACGCGTGGCCATCGCCCGCGCCTTGGCGGTCGAGCCCGAGGTGATGCTGTTCGACGAGCCCACCTCGGCCTTGGACCCCGAGCTGGTCGGCGAGGTGCTCAAGGTCATGCGCGACCTGGCGGCCGAAGGGCGCACCATGATTGTCGTCACCCACGAGATGGGTTTTGCCCGCGAAGTGTCCAACTACACCTTGTTCCTGCACCAGGGCAAGGTCGAGGAAGAGGGCCATCCGCGCGAGGTGCTGAGCAAGCCCAACAGCCCGCGCCTGCAGCAGTTCCTCAGCGGCGGCTTGAAGTAAGTAGCTAAGCCCGGGGCGCTCCGGCGCCTGGTACTTACTCGTCGCGCAGGACTTCCAGCACGTCCGAGTGGAACTCGCGCTGGTAGAGCACATAGATCACGCCCAGCGTCGAACCCATCAAGGCCAGCGGCGAGAAGAACCAGGCGATGGCGGCGAAGCTCAGGTAGTAGGCGCGCAGACCGTCGTTGAAGGTTTCGGCCGCCAGGCCCATGACGCGGCCGGCGCGCTTGGCAAAGGCTTCACGCGAGAGCTCGCCGCTCTCGAACTGCTCGGCGGCCGGCGCCGAGCCCACCAGCAAAGCGCCAAAGGTGTACTGGCGCATGCTCCAGGTGAAGCGGAAGAAAGCGTAGACAAAAATCGCCGTCAGCAGCACCAGCTTCATCTCGAACACCAGGTTCGATGTGCGGGCGGCAAAGGGCAGATCGCGCACCAACTCGGTGGCCTTGTCGCCCGCGCCCAGCACGGCCAGCAAGCCACCGATGATCAGGATGGTGGTCGAGGCAAAGAAGGACGGGCTGGTGGACAAGTTCTGCACCACCACCCCATCGATCACACGGACCTCGCGGTAAGTGACCTGCATCATCCAGCGCGTGCGCTCACGGTTGGTTGCGGCCAGCAAGGAGCCGCTGAACTGAGACTGGCGCCGGGCGAACACCGCGTAACCAACCCAGGCACCAAAAAACAGCAGCAGCGCCGCCCAGTCCAACAGTGGCAGCAAAGAAAGGGCGGAAAACAAACTTGTCATGGCCTCAACTGTAGGGGCAGTGGCTCCAGCCGATCGCAGGAAATACTCAGGCAATCAGATCAAACACCAACACCTCGGCATCCTGTCCAGCCTCCAGTCGCACGGCACTTTCACCGCGCAGCTGCAGGGCATCGCCGCCTTGCAGGGCCTGTCCATTGACCACCAAGCTGCCGCGCACCAGGTGCACATAGGCAATGCGTCCGGCCGCCAGCGGCAGCTCCGCCTGCTCGGCGCCGTCCAACAAGCCCGCGTAGAGCTTGGCATCGGCATGGATGTAGACAGCATCCGCGCCGGCTTCGCCCGAGGCCACCAGACGCAGGCGGCCACGCTTTTCTGCAGACGCAAAGTGCCGCTGCTCGTAACTCGGCTGCACGCCACGCTGATTGGGCTGGATCCAGATCTGCAGGAAGTGCGTGGTCTGACCCTCGGCATGGTTGAACTCGCTGTGGCGCACGCCACTGCCGGCACTCATGCGCTGCACATCGCCGGGGCGGATCACGCCGTCGTGGCCGCCGCCACCGGCCGCGCCATTGCCCATGCTGTCCTGGTGGGCCAGCTCGCCCTCTAGCACATAGCTGATGATTTCCATGTCGCGGTGACCGTGGGTACCGAAGCCGGTGCCGGCCGCAATGCGGTCTTCGTTGATCACGCGCAGATCGCCAAAGCCCATGCGGCGCGGGTCGTGGTAATCGGCGAAAGAGAAGCTGTGGAAAGACTTCAGCCAGCCGTGATCGGCAAAGCCACGTTCAGACGATTTGATCAGTTCCAGCATGTCCATCTCCTGTTTGAGCGCGCCATCGGCGCGGCATGGATGAACTGTAGAAGCCTTGCTCCTGCGCTTGGCGCTGGCCGCTTGAAGCCATCATTCAAATAAGATGAAGCCATGCCCCAACACCTCGACAAACGCCGCGCCCTGACCCCCGAGGCTCTGTCCATGATGGACACCATCGCCCGCACCGGCAGCTTCGCCGCCGCGGCCCGGGAAATGGGCCGCGTGCCCTCGGCCCTGACCTACAGCGTGCGCCAACTCGAAGAAGCGCTCGACGTGCTGCTCTTCGACCGCCGCAGTCGCCAGGCCGAGCTGACCGCCGCCGGCCAGGAGCTGCTGCTCGAAGGCCGGCGCCTGCTGCAGGAAATGGATGCCGTGGCCAATCGCGTGCGCCGCATTGCCACCGGCTGGGAAAGCGAGCTGACGATTGCCGTCGACGATGCCATCGCCCGGCGCGCCATCTTTGACCTCATGGAAGCTTTTTATCAGCTGCGCGACGAGGCCGGCCAGGCGCCGCCGACCCGTCTCAAGCTGCGCGTGGAAGTGATGGTGGGCACCTGGGAGGCACTGATGTCGGGCCAAGCCGACTTGGCCATCGGCACCTCGACCCAGCCGCCCAGCGCCGGCTTCAAATGCGAGCTGCTCGGCAATATGGAGATGATTCTCTGCGTCGCGCCTCACCATGCCCTGGCTTCAGCCTCCACGCCGCTGACGGCGGCGCAGATCGCCCAGCACCGCATCATCGCCGTGGCCGACACGGCGCGCAGCCTGGCGCCGCGCACCGTGGGCGTGCTGCCGGGTCAGGAGGTGCTGACCATGCCTTCGATGGCGGCCAAGCTGGAGGCGCTGATGCGCGGCCTCGGCTGCGGCTCCCTGCCCACGCCCATGGTGCGACGTCACATCGAGGCCGGCCGCCTGGTGCACAAGATCAGGGATCAGGAGCCGGGTGTTGTGCCCATGCACTACGCTTGGCGCGACAACGGCCAGCCGCCGGCTCGCGCCCTGGCCTGGTGGCTGAGCCAGCTGCAGAGCCCGGCCACCCGAGGCGCCCTGCTGGAACAGCACGAGGGGCTGCTGCTCTGATGCCGGCAAGCCTCGCTCGGCCCGGTTACACCGGCCGCTTCGCGCCCTCACCCACCGGCCCCCTGCATGCCGGATCCCTGGTCGCCGCCCTGGCCAGCTGGCTGGACGCACGCGCCCACGGCGGCCACTGGCTGGTCCGCATCGAAGATGTGGACGGCCCGCGCTGCCCGCCGGGCGCTGATCAGGTCATCCTGGCTCAGCTGGCCCGTTGTGGCCTGCTGCCGGACCAAACACCGCTCTGGCAGTCGCAGCGCAGCACGCGCTACCAAGCCGCGCTGGAGCGCCTGCAAGCGCTGGGCTGGGCTTACGGCTGCGCCTGCTCGCGCAAGGAGATTGCCGAAGCGCTGCTGGCCCAGGGGGGGGCGCCCGAGCGCCATGGCGAGCTGGTCTACCCCGGTACCTGCCGCGCCGGCGCCCAGGGCCGGGCGCCGCGCGCCTGGCGCCTGCGCAGCAGCACCGGGCCGCAAGACGAGAGCCATGTTCAGATCACCTGGCAAGACCGCCGCCTGGGCTCCCAGACGCAAGACCTGACCCTGGCCGTGGGCGACTTCGTGCTGCGCCGCGCCGACGGGCTCTGGGCCTATCAGCTGGCCGTGGTGGTCGATGATGCCGAGCAAGGCATCAGCGATGTGGTGCGCGGCGAAGACCTGGCCGACAACACGCCGCGCCAGATCCGCCTGCAGCAACTGCTGGCCCTGCCCACGCCGCGCTATCTGCACACGCCACTGGTGCTGGGTGCCAATGGCGAGAAGCTGTCCAAGCAGAACGGTGCCGCGGCGCTGCAGCTGGACGATCCCGTCCTGGCCCTGCGCAGCGCCGCCACGAGCCTGGGCCTGCCGCCGGACTTGCCCGGCACGAGCTCAGGCGAGTGGCTGGCGAGCGCCGTACAAGCTTGGCGGCTTTTGGTGGCATGATGCCGGCCTCTTCGTCCCCCTCTGGCGACTTGCGCTTTTTGAAGGAACCATCCATGAACACCACCCCCAGCGGCCTGCAGTTTGAAGACACCGTGGTCGGCGAAGGCGCCGTCGCCAAGTCCGGCCATGACGTGACCGTCCATTACACCGGCTGGCTCTACAACAAGGACGCCGACGGCAACTGGAGCAAGGGCGCCAAGTTCGACTCCAGCAAAGACCGCCGCGACCCCTTCAAGTTCGAGCTGGACGGCGGCATGGTGATCCGCGGCTGGGACGAAGGCGTGCAAGGCATGAAGATTGGCGGCACGCGCGTGCTGGTGATCCCGGCCGAGCTGGGCTATGGCGCACGCGGCGCCGGCGGCGTGATTCCGCCCAATGCCACCTTGATGTTTGAAGTCGAACTGCTGGCCCTGGCCGGTGGTGATGAAGCCATCGAGTTGAAGCTGAGCAGCCTGCCCAGCGGACTGCAGTTCGAAGACACCGTGGTCGGCGAGGGCGCCGAGGCCAAGGCCGGCCAGCGCGTCACCGTGCACTACACCGGCTGGCTCTACAAGAACGGCAACAAGGGCAAGAAATTCGATTCCAGCAAGGACCGCGGCGACCCGTTCCGCTTCCACCTGGCCGGCGGCGAAGTGATTCGTGGCTGGGACGAGGGCGTGCAAGGCATGAAGGTCGGCGGCACCCGCATGCTGGTGATCCCGGCCGAACTGGGCTATGGCGCGCGCGGCGCCGGCGGTGTGATCCCGCCCAATGCCACCCTGCTGTTCCAGGTGGAGCTGCTGGCTGTCTGAGCCGCGCCACGATGCTAGCAAAAAGGTCCTGCGGGGCCTTTTTTTCTTGGTCGAAGCCCGTGGGCACAGGACTAGCATCGCGCCAGGGAGACTGGCATTTCAGTGACAGACTGCGGAGAACACCGATGAGCTTGCTCGACCTCGACCACCTGTTGCGCTACTGGACGGCCACTCAGTGGCAAGCCAATGTGCTGATGCTGCTGCACCTGATGGGCGCCATGTTCTTGGGCCTGGTGCTGGGCTATGAGCGGGCCTACCATGGCCGCGCAGCGGGCATGCGCACCTATGCCCTGGTCTGCATGGCCTCGGCCGCGGTCATCATCCTGCTGGCCTACCCACAGCAATGGTTCGGGGGCCTGCAGGCCGGCGCCGTGCTGCCGCCTTCATCTGACCCGACTCGGGTGATCCAGGGCGTGGTCACCGGCATCGGTTTTCTCTGCGCCGGGGTGATCATGCGGGAAGGCATGAACATCAGCGGCCTGACCACCGCCGCCTCGCTCTGGGCCGCCTCGTCCATCGGCATCTTGGTGGCCATGGGTTTCTATTTCGCCGCCATCATGCTGACCCTGCTCTGTGCCAGCCTGATGATGTGGGGCGCCAAGCTGGAGAGCACCCTGCCTTCGCACCCGGCCATTGCCGTGATGCTGCGCGGCGAGCCCGGGCGCCTGTTTCAGCAGGCCGAGCTGGCCGAGTTTGCCGACCGCCTGGGCTTTCGCTTCGCGCCCGGCTCGCTGAGCATCGAATCCAGTGCTCAATGCGAAGAATGGCGCTTTGTCTGCACCGCCCGGCGCAATTTCCGTGGCGAAACTTTGACCCGCTTTGCCAACCATGTGATGGAGATTCCAGGTGTTTCCGAGTACCGCGTCACCCATGCGCGCAACTGAGCGGGGCCGCGAGTGGCGCCGGTGCTGGGCGGGCAGCTTTCTCGCCCTGCTCGCGAGCACAGGGCAGGCGGACTGGCTGGGGCAGCATTACGCCTTGCGTTTGAGGCCTGATTTCGCGCAACAAACCCTGGACGGAGAGGCGCAGATCGAGCTGACACAGCAAAGCTCGGCCCTTGCCAAGACCCAAAACACCGTGCAGCTGCGCTCGCCCCGGCTGGACATCAGCGCTGTACGCCTGGAGGGTCAGGTCTTGCCGCTGCGGCGTTTGGATGGGCCCGAAGCCTCATGGCAGGTGGACCTGCCCGCCCATGCGACCCGGCAGACACGACTGAGCTTGAACATCCGCTACCGCGCCCAAGCCGGCGAGGGCCTGGTGTTCGGCCCGGAGCATGTCTACACGGCCTTCCACAGCTGCCAGTGGCTGCCTTGCGCGGGCCCGGACCTCAGCCGCGCGAGTATCGAAATCAGCCTCGATTTACCCGAGGGCTTCGACAGCCTGGCCAGTGGCCGCAGCCTGCCCGCCGTGGGCCGCGTGCAGCGCTGGCAGCAAGACCTGCCCTACCCGCTCTACACCCTGGGATTCGCCGCTGGACGATTCAGCCGCGTGCAGATGGATTCAGGGCTTGTCGGGCAACCGGAGCTGGCTTTTCTAGGTGTCAGCGACGACACGGAAGCCTTGCGTGCCAAGTTCGCACCGAGTGCTGCCATGTTGGCCTTCTTCAGCGACAAGGCGGGCGTGGCCCTGCCACAGCCCGTCTACAGCCAGCTGTTGCTGCCGGGTGGCGTGGCGCAGGAAGCCAGCAGCTATGCCTTAATCGGCCGCCGCATGCTGGACCCGATTCTGGAAACGCCGCAGGAAGACTGGGTGATTGCGCATGAGCTGGCCCACCAGTGGTGGGGCAATTTGCTCAGCTGCGCGCAGTGGCATGATTTCTGGCTCAATGAAGGCATCACCACCTTCATGACTGCCGCCTGGAAGCAGCATCGCTGGGGAGAGGCGGCCTACCAACGTGAGCTGGGTCTGTTCCAGAAAGGCGTGCAGCGTGCGCGCGATGCCGGCTTCGACAAACCCCTGAGCTGGCCGGGCGACTACCCCAGCCTGAGCCTCAAGCGCGCCGTTCACTACAGCAAGGGCGCGCTCTTCATGGTGGCCTTGCGCGAACACATGGGCGACCGGGACTTCTGGGCCGGCCTGCGCCATTACACGCAAAGCCATGCCGGGCGCAGCGTGCAGGCGGCCGACTTCCAGAAGGCCATGCAGGCCCAAAGCGAGCGCGACCTGGGACCGCTGTTCCAGCACTGGGTGTTCGAGGGCGCGTCAGCCAGCGCGCCGGGGCTCAAAGCTGAGCGCTGATTCAGCGACGCTTGAGGATGTGGATGTATTCGTCGGCCTGCGTGCTTTGCTGCACCAGCTCATTGCCGGTCTGGCGGGCAAAGGCCTGGAAATCGCGCATGGAACCGGGGTCGGTGGCCAGCACCTTGAGCAGTTGACCGCTTTCCATCTCGGCCAGGGCCTTCTTGGCCTTGAGGATGGGCAAGGGGCAGTTCAGGCCGCGGGTGTCGATTTCTTTGTGGGCGTCCATGGAGATCCTCGTTTGCGCTGCATTTTAGGTGGCGAGCGCCTTGCCCAGGCGCAGATCTGCACCCGGGCTTGCCCCCTGTTGCAGGCCACTCAGTCCATCCACTGCGGCTCCAGGCCCTTGCTGCGCAGCCAGGTCGCCAGGGCCTGGCCGGTGCCACCGCGCCAGCAGCGCAAGCGTTCGGGCGCGATCAGCTTGTACTCCGCCAGCTCGGGCGAGAGCCGGATCTCGCCGCTGACCTGCACATGGTAGGCAATGATGAGTTGGTTCTTGCGCTGGAAGTCCCAGACGCCCAAGAGGCTCAAGCCCTCGACGCGTAGACCGGTTTCTTCCAGCACTTCACGGCTGACACCGGCCTCGGGCGACTCGCCGGCCTCCATGAAGCCGGTGATCAGGCCGAAGAAGCGCTCGGTCCAGGCGGCATTGCGGGCCAGCAAGACCCGACCCTCGCGGTCCACGCACTCCACCACCGCGGCCAACACCGGCGTTGGATTGTTCCAGTGGGTGAAGCTGCAGGCGCTGCAGCGCAGCCGTGTGGTCGGGCCGCTGTCTTCCAACTCGCTGCGCATCTCCAGCCCTGCCGCGCACAGCGGGCAGAAACGAAACGGCGCTGCGGTTTCCTGACTCATGCCGGGAACACGCCCGTGGACAGATAGCGGTCGCCACGGTCGCAAACGATGAAGACAATGGTCGCGTTCTCCAATGTGCGGGCCAGTTGCAGCGCCACCCAGCAGGCGCCGGCTGCGGAAATGCCAGCAAACAACCCTTCCTGGCTGGCCAGGCGGCGCGCCATGTCCTCGGCATCGGCCTGGCTGACCAGCATCAGCTCGTCCACGGCCTCGGGCCGGTAGATCTTGGGCAGATAAGCCTCGGGCCACTTGCGGATGCCAGGAATGCGCGAACCCTCAGAGGGCTGGGCGCCGATGATGCGCACCGCCGGGTTCTGCTCTTTCAGGTAGCGCGAAGTGCCGGTGATGGTGCCGGTCGTGCCCATGGCGCTGACGAAATGGGTGATCTGGCCTTCGGTGTCGCGCCAGATCTCCGGGCCCGTGGTCTCGTAGTGCACGCGCGGGTTGTCACCGTTGGCGAACTGGTCCAGCACCCGGCCTTTGCCATCACGCTGCATCTGCTCGGCCAGGTCGCGGGCATATTCCATGCCGCCGGAACGCGGCGTCAGGATCAGCTCGGCACCGAAGGCCTTCATGGTCTGGGCCCGCTCGATGGACAGGTCCTCCGGCATGATCAGCACCATGCGGTAGCCGCGAATCGCTGCGGCCATGGCCAGGGCGATGCCGGTGTTGCCCGAGGTGGCCTCGATCAAGGTGTCTCCGGGCTTGACCTCGCCGCGCTCCTCAGCGCGCCGGATCATGCTGATGGCAGGCCGGTCTTTGACGGAGCCGGCCGGGTTGTTGCCCTCCAGCTTGCCCAGGATGATGTTGCCGCGCGCGGCCAGTTCAGGTGTCAGCAAACGCTGCAGGCGAACCAGGGGCGTGTTGCCGATCAGGTCTTCCAGGCTGGGGTAGTGCTTGCGCTGCGGATGGGGATTGGGGCTGCTCATGGGCAATATTCTCGCAGCCAATCGCTGGGCATGTTTTGCACGACTCTAAAAACGTGGCATAATCGTGGGCTTCAGCAGCGACACTACTGCGATCCCGGCCCGGGTGGCGGAATCGGTAGACGCAGGGGACTCAAAATCCCCCGCCGCAAGGTGTGCCGGTTCGAGTCCGGCCTCGGGCACCATAGGTAAAACTAGGGTCGCAGATAGATCAGAGCTGAAAGCGTTGCGCAGTTTCACTGCAGCACGCTACGCATCAAGCCACCCCAGAGGTGGCTTTTTTGCGTCCATTCGAGGCAAGCGGGCAAGCATGCAGCGCAGTCTCCGCGCCCATGAATGCCAATTACGTCGCGCATCACCCCACTTGTGGCGGCACGTAACGTCGAGATCACCGCCGCCGGGCCCGGCCGCTGCGCTTACACTTCGCCCGACGCAGGGGCCGAAAAAGAAGTAAGAAGCGCCCTGCCCGGCCCACCCCAAACCTCCCCGAGCCCATGCCCCCGATCCCTTCGGTTACCAAAGCCTTCATGCTGGCCTGCGTGGGCCTGTACTGTTTGTTCTATCTGGTGCCGGGCCTACAGGTCCCGTTCGAACTCTGGCCTCTGGAGTCGGGGCGCTTCATGCCGTGGCAGCCCCTGAGCTACGCCTTCTTGCATGGCGGCGAGTTCCACCTCTTCTTCAATATGCTGGGCCTGTGGATGTTCGGCTCCGAGCTCGAGCGCGTCTGGGGCGCCAAGCGCTACACCCAGATCCTGGTCGCCAGCACCATCAGCGCCGCCCTGGTGCAGCTGATCGTCACTTTTTTGATGGGATCGATGGCGCCGACCGTGGGGGCCTCGGGCGCGCTGTTCGGTCTGCTGCTGTCCTTTGGCATGCTGTTCCCTGACCGCATCATCGTGCCTTTGTTCCCACCCATCCCGATGAAGGCCAAGTACTTCGTCGCCATCTTCGGCACGCTGGAGTTGCTGCTGGGCCTGAACAACAACAGCGGCGTGGCCCACTTCGCCCATCTGGGCGGCATGCTGGGCGCCTACCTCTTGATCCGCTACTGGCGCACGGCACGCCGGCGCTGACGGAAGAATCGCGCTCAGGCCAGCAGGCCGTCCTCGGGTCGCGGGTAGCGCAGCTTCAAACCCAGCTCGGTCTTCAGCCGGCGGTTGCTCAGGCGGCGTGATTCGCTCATGAAGCTCAGCTGCATGGCCGACATCTGGCTCTGCGCCTCTTCGCGACTGATGCGCGGCGGGCGACTCAGGCCACAGAGATCGGCCGCCAGGTCGAAGTAGTCCCCCATCAAGAGCTCGCTGTCGTCGCAAACGTGGAGCACCCGCTGCGGCGCGCCACGCCAGAGCGCGCGCAAGCAGGCCCGCGCGAGATCGTCGGCATGGATGTGATTGGTGTAGACATCCTCTTCGCGCTGTAGCACCGCCGCGCCGCGCTGCAGGCGCTCGCGCGGATGGCCGCCGACCCGGTTGCCGGCGTAAATGCCCGGCACCCGCAGAATCGTCACCCGGCAGCCAAAGGTCGGGCCAAAGCCGCGCAGCAAGCGCTCGGCATCGACCCGCCGACGCGCCCGATCGCTGCGCGGTGCCACCGGGCGCGACTCATCGAAGCGCGCGCCGCCGCAATCACCGTAGACGCCCGTGGTGCTGGCATAGACCAGATGCGCCGGCCTGGAGCGCCGGGCCAGCGCGCGCAAGAGATTCAAGGTGCGCAGGTCGCGCTCACCTTGGCCCGGCGGCGGCGCCAGATGCAGCACAGCATCGGCCCAGCCGGCCAGACTCGCCAAAGATGCCGGGTCATCCAGATTACCCAGCACCGGCTGGGCGCCGGCCGCGCGCAGCTCGGCAAATCGCTCAGGGCTGGAGCTCAGCGCCCGCACCTGCCAACGCCCGCCCAGCAAGCCCAACACCCGCATGCCGACATCGCCACAACCCACGATCAAGAGCCGCGGTCGCCCCAGACGGCGCGCAGGGTGGCCGAGCTTGGCCGAGGGCAATGAAGGCAGGCTGAAGGACATCGGATCCGGCTCAGGCAAAATGGCGGCACAGTGTACGGCCCGGCATTCCCGGGCCGAATTTGCTTTTTGGCCCGCCGGCCGCTTTGCATCCCTCAGCTCTTGTACCTCCCGCATCCAACATGAACTTCCAGGTCACCGTCCAGCCCAGCGGCCGCGTCTTCTCCGTGGAACGCGATGAAACCATGCTCAGCGCCGCCATCCGCGCCGGCGTCGGCCTGCCCTACGGCTGCAAGGACGGCGCCTGCGGCTCGTGCAAGAGCAAATTGCTGGAAGGCCGCGTGATCCACGGCGCCCACCAGCCCAAGACCCTCACCCCCGAGGAAGAAGCCGCCGGCATGGTGCTGACCTGCTGCGCCACGCCACAAACCGACTGCACGCTGGAAGCGCGTGCCGTGCCCGGCGCCGGCGAGTTCCCGGTCCTCAAGCTGCCCAGCCGCGTGCTGAGCATGAGCCAGCCCAGCGGCGATGTGGCGGTGATCCGCCTGCAACTGCCGGCCACGCAGAACTTCCAGTTCCACGCCGGCCAGTACGTCGAGTTCATCCTGCGCGATGGCGCCCGCCGCAGCTACTCCATGGCCAACGCGCCGCACAATCTGGGCACGCCGGCCTCCGTGGAGCTGCACATCCGCCACATGCCCGGCGGCAAGTTCACCGACCATGTCTTCAGCGGTATGAAGGAAAAAGACATCCTGCGCATGGAGGGCCCTTTCGGCAGCTTCTTCCTGCGCGAGGACAGCGACAAGCCCATCGTGCTGCTGGCCAGCGGCACCGGTTTTGCACCGATCAAGGCCATCATCGAACGCATGCAGCACCTGGGCACGAGCCGCCCGGCCGTCCTCTACTGGGGCTGCCGCAGCAAGGCCGATCTCTATATGCATGCTTGGGCCGTGCAGGCCGCGGCCCAGATGCCGAACCTGACTTATGTGCCGGTGCTGTCCGAGCCCAAGGCCGAAGACGGCTGGACCGGCCGCTGCGGCTTCGTCCACCAGGCGGTGCTGGCTGACCTGCCCGATCTGTCCGGCCACCAGGTGTATGCCTGCGGCGCGCCCATCATGGTCGACTCGGCACGCGCCGATTTCACGGCCAAGGCGGGCCTGCCGGCGGAGGAGTTCTACGCGGATTCCTTCACCTCAGAAGCCGACAAGCAATCTTGAACCCCTGCATCGATTGAGATCCCGCCGCGATGTTCACGCCCCCCTACGTTCCCGCCGCTGACTTCGAAGCGCAGCTGCGCAGCCAGGGGGCCGCGGTGCTGGCCCCCGCCAGCCTGCCGGACTGTCTACAGCTCTCGGCCCAGGACCTGGCCGCGCTGAGCCCCTTCTGGAACGACCTGCCGACCGACGCCTATCTGCGTGACGGCGGCCGCTACCGCTACCGCCGCCATGGCTGTTTCGTCGCAGAGGGCGATCAGCTGATCCAATCGCCACACCGCGCACACTGGCAACCGCTGGACTACAACGCCTTGCACGGCGGCATCGAGCGCTGGTTTGAGCCCATGGCCGAGGCCGCCGTGGCCCTGCCTGCTTGGCGCCAGCTGCTGCTGGGCCTGGCCGGCATCGCCTCGCGGCTCAAGGGCGAGCAGGCTTGGTTCATCGAGGCCCACCAGTTCCGTATCGACACCACCGACGGCATCGGCCGCCCCACCCCCGAGGGCGCACACCGTGACGGCGTCGATTTCGTGGCGGTCTTCCTGATCGACCGGCAAGGCATCAAGGGCGGTGAGTCGCGCGTGTTCGAAGCGCATGGCCCGCAAGGCCAGCGCTTCACCATGAACGAGCCCTGGACCCTGCTGCTGCTGGACGACGAACGCGTGATCCACGAGACCACCCCCATCCAGCCCTCGGCCGAGCATGGCCACCGCGACACCTTGGTGCTGACCTTGCGCCGCGGCGGCTTTCAGGCCTCAGCCTGAGAGGGAGAGAACTTTTTACTGCGCGGCCGCCATACGTCGTTGGCCGAATGCTCGGAATCCTCACGTACATGGAGTACGTTCCGGTTCCTGCGCTCCGCCCGCTAAGTCTGACGGCCGCTCGCTACAAAAGTTCTCACCCTCTGAGTTCAGGTCTGGACTACAAAGCTCACTGGACAAAGCGCGAAGTCTGACCGCTGCCTCTCGGGGCCGGCCAGGGGCAGAATCGCGCCAGCACGTACACTGTGCGGCTGCGTTCGCCACAAGCGAGCGCTTCTTTTTGGGGCCTGCTTGTCCGGTGGGCCCTGCGAACTTTGTCTGCATCACGAGTGCCAACCACCATGAACGATCTCGCCCGCGCGATTGCCGCTGCTCCGGCCGCTTCCATCCCTTCTTCGCTGTTCGGCCTGCCCGATCAAAAGCCGCATGAGCGCGTGCTGCTGGCTGCCGACGCCGAAACCGGCCTCAAGGCCATCCTGGCCGTGCACAGCACCGCCCGCGGCCCGGCCTTTGGTGGCTGCCGTTTCTGGACCTACGACAACGAGCTGGCCGCGCTGAACGACGCGCTGCGCCTCTCGCAAGGCATGAGCCTGAAGAACGCCCTGGCCGACCTGCCCTTCGGCGGCGGCAAGGCCGTGATCATCAAGCCAGCCGGTGATTTCGACCGCCCCGCCCTGTTCGCTGCCTTCGGTCGCGCCGTGCAATCGCTGCAAGGCGCCTACATCACCGCCGAAGACGTGGGCACCACCACGGCCGACATGCTGGGCATGCAGGCCCACACGCAATTCGTCAGCGGCATCCCGCGTGCCGGCGCCTTCGGTGGCGACCCGAGCCCCAAGACCGCCTGGGGCGTGTTCGTCTCGATCGAAGCCGGCGTGCGCCTGCACCTGAAGCGCAACTCGCTGGACGGCGTGCGCGTGGCCCTGCAAGGCCTGGGCGCCGTGGGCTGGCACCTGGCCGAGTTCCTGCACAAGGCCGGCGCCAAGCTGGTGGTGGCCGATGTGGACGCCGCCAAGGTGGCCCGCGCGCAAGAGCAGCTGGGCGCCACCGCCGTGGGCATCCATGAGATCCTGTCGGCCGATGTCGACGTGCTGGCGCCTTGCGCCCTGGGCGCATCGCTGAACGCCAGCAGCATCCCCACCATCCGCGCCCAGCTGATCGCTGGCGCCGCCAACAACCAGCTGGCCACCGTGGAAGACGGCGACACCCTGCAACAGCGCGGCATCTGCTACCTGCCCGACTACCTGGTCAATGCCGGCGGCATCATCAGCGTGGCGCGCGAGTACCGCAATGAAGGCGAAGAGTCGGCTGTGATGGCCGAAGTCAGCCGCATCGGCGAGCGCGTCGCCGAACTGCTGGAACGCGTCAAGGCCGAGGACACGACCCCGGGCCGCGCCGCCGACGCCTGGGCCCGCTCCAAGCTGGTCAAGCCGGTCTGATTCAAGGTTCACCGCGCAAGAGAAAAGGCAGCTTCGGCTGCCTTTTTTTCGCCCCTGCCGGACCGCATCATGTGCGGGTATGGCCTTGATTTCTTGCCATACTCCATGCCGCCGCGGCCGGCGCCTTGCTTGCCGACCGGCTCAGCAAGTACGTATAATCAATACATACTTTCAAACGCATACTGCGGAGCAGCCCATGGAAGCCACCGTCGCTGAGCGCGGGCAGATCACCCTGCCCAAGGCCGTGCGTGATGCACTGGGCCTGACCAAGGGCACCATCCTCAAGGTCGAGCTTGAAGGTGGCCGCATCATCCTGCGCAAAAACGTCGACGACGCCATCTCACGCGCCCGCGGCAAATTCAAGCTGGACGGCTTTGCTTCGGTCGATGAAGCCATGCGCGCCGTGCGCGGCCGCGCCCCCGGCGACCCGCTCGATCAGTAAGCCCCGCGATCTTCCCGCCGCCCAGCCAAGCGCCAGCACCCCATGATCGCCATCGACTCCTCCGTCCTCGTCGACCTGCTCAGCGACAGCGAGCGCGCCGACCTGGCCGAGGCTGCGCTGCGCGACGCCCTGTCCCTGGGCCCGGTGGTGGTCTGCGATGTGGTGGTGTCGGAGATTTGCTCCTCGCTGCAAGACGGCGACCAGGCCATGCAGGCCCTGGAAGACATGGGCATCAGCTTCCACGCCGTCGAGCAAAAAGCCGCCATCCGCGCCGGCGAGATGCAGCGCCGCTACCGCAGCCGCGGCGGCCTGCGCCAACGCACCGTTCCCGATTTCATCGTGGGCGCTCATGCCTTGCTGCAATGCAATGCCTTGATCACCCACGACGAGACCTTCTTCCGTGACTACTTCAAGGGCCTCAAGGTCATCACGCCCAAGGCCACCTGACGCGGTCTCACCCTCACACCCCTCGCAACACCTGGAGAGCTCATCATGCTGCAAGCCTATCGCCAACACACCGCCGAGCGCGCCGCGCTGGGCATCCCGCCCCTGCCCCTGGATGCCAAGCAGACGGCCGAGCTGATCGAGCTGATCAAGAACCCTCAGTCCGCCACAGATTCGGGCGAAGGCGAGTTCCTGCTGGACCTGCTGACCCACCGCGTGCCCCCGGGCGTGGACGATGCAGCCAAGGTCAAGGCCAGCTTCCTGGCGGCCGTGGCCCACGGTGACCTGGCAGTCGCCCTGATCTCCACGACCAAGGCCACGGAGCTGCTCGGCACCATGGTCGGCGGCTACAACGTCAAGCCCCTGATCGACCTTCTGGACGACGCCAGCGTGGCCGCCACCGCCGCCGCTGCGCTGAAGAAGACGCTCTTGATGTTCGACTTCTTCCACGACGTGGCCGAAAAAGCCAAGGCCGGCAATGCGCAGGCCAAGGACGTGATCCAGAGCTGGGCCGAGGGCGAGTGGTTCACCAGCCGCCCCGAAGTCGAGAAGAAAATCACCGTCACCGTCTTCAAGGTGCCCGGCGAGACCAACACCGACGACCTGTCGCCCGCCCCCGACGCCTGGAGCCGCCCGGACATCCCGCTGCACTACCTGGCCATGCTGAAGAACACCCGCCCCGATGCGGCCTTCAAGCCCGAGGAAGACGGCAAGCGCGGCCCGATGCAGTTCATCGAGGACCTGAAGAAGAAGGGCCATCTGGTCGCCTACGTGGGCGATGTGGTCGGCACCGGCTCCAGCCGCAAGTCCGCCACCAACAGCGTGATCTGGGCCACCGGCCAGGACATCCCCTTTGTGCCGAACAAGCGTTTCGGCGGCGTGACCCTGGGCGGCAAGATCGCCCCCATCTTCTTCAACACGCAAGAAGATTCGGGCTCTCTGCCGATCGAAGTGGATGTGTCCAAGCTGGAAATGGGCGATGTCATCGACATCCTTCCCTACGAAGGCAAGATCGTGAAGGACGGCGCCACCGTGGTGGAGTTCAAGCTCAAGAGCGATGTGCTGTTCGACGAAGTGCGCGCCGGCGGCCGCATCAACCTGATCATCGGCCGCTCGCTGACGGCCAAGGCGCGTGAGTTCCTGGGCCTGCCCGCCGCCACCCTGTTCCGCCTGCCGGCCGCACCGGCCGCCACCAAGGCCGGCTTCACGCTGGCGCAGAAAATGGTCGGCCGCGCCGTCGGCCTGCCAGAAGGCCAAGGCGTGCGCCCCGGTACCTACTGCGAGCCCAAGATGACCACGGTCGGCTCGCAAGACACCACCGGCCCCATGACCCGTGACGAGCTGAAGGACCTGGCTTGCCTGGGCTTCAGCGCCGACTTGGTGATGCAATCCTTCTGCCACACTGCGGCTTATCCGAAGCCGGTGGACGTGAAGACCCACCGCGAGCTGCCCGCCTTCATCTCCAACCGCGGCGGCGTGGCCCTGCGTCCGGGCGACGGCGTGATCCACAGCTGGCTGAACCGCCTGCTGCTGCCCGACACCGTCGGCACCGGCGGCGACTCGCACACCCGCTTCCCCATCGGCATCTCCTTCCCGGCCGGCTCTGGCCTGGTGGCCTTCGGCGCCGCCACCGGCGTGATGCCGCTGGACATGCCCGAATCGGTGCTGGTGCGCTTCAAGGGCCAGATGCAGCCCGGCATCACCCTGCGCGATCTGGTGCACGCGATCCCGCTGTACGCCATCAAGGCCGGTCTGCTGACCGTTGCCAAGGCCGGCAAGATCAATGCCTTCTCGGGTCGCATCCTGGAAATCGAAGGCTTGCCTAACCTGAAGGTCGAGCAGGCTTTCGAGCTCAGCGACGCTTCGGCCGAGCGCAGCGCCGCCGGTTGCACGGTCAAGCTGAACCCCGAGCCGATCAAGGAATACCTCAGCAGCAATATCGTGCTGATGAAGAACATGATCGCCGACGGCTATGCCGACGCCCGCACCCTGCAGCGCCGTATCGAGAAGGTCGAAGCCTGGTTGGCCAACCCCAATCTGCTGGAAGCCGACAAGGACGCCGAGTACGCCCATGTCATCGAGATCGACCTGGCCGACATCAAGGAACCCATCCTGTGCTGCCCCAACGATCCGGACGATGCCAAGACCCTGTCCGATGTGGCCGGCACCAAGATCGATGAAGCCTTCATCGGTTCTTGCATGACGAACATCGGCCACTTCCGCGCCGCAGCCAAGCTGCTGGGCGGCCAGCGCGACATCCCGGTCAAGCTGTGGGTCGCCCCGCCGACCAAGATGGACCAGAGCGAGCTGATCAAGGAAGGCCATTACGCGGCCTTCGGCACCGCCGGTGCACGCACCGAAATGCCAGGCTGCTCGCTGTGCATGGGCAACCAGGCGCAAGTGCGCGAAGGCGCCACCGTGGTGTCCACCTCGACCCGCAACTTCCCCAACCGTCTGGGCAAGAACACCAATGTGTTCTTGGCCTCGGCCGAGCTGGCCGCCATCGCGTCCAAACTGGGCCACATCCCCAGCGTGGCCGAGTACCACGAGGCGATGGGCGTGGTGAACAAGGACGGCGCAGCGATCTACAAGTACATGAACTTCGACCAGATCGAAGAGTACGCAGAGAACGCCAAAGGTGTGAACGCCGCCAGCTGCGCTTGAGCACGGGCGCTGCCCCACAGTGAAAGGCCCGCTTCGGCGGGCCTTTTTGTTTCTGCGGCGCAGTTGGGGCCACCGCCCGCGCATTGCGTCGGATCGTGCTGGCCTGCCTCTGAACGAGTCCGAACAATGGCACCACGTTCACTGCCTGCCTTGCTGCAATCTGCCCATGCGAACCCCCACCCTTTCTGCCTGGACCTCGGGACTCTCGACGTTCTTCCTAAGCACCATGCTCAGCGTCAGCCCGCCGCTGCAGGCTGGCACCCCGCCTGCCTTGCTCAAGGACCTGGATCAAGGCATGGCAGGGCAACGATCGCAGGTTTTGGTGCTTGGCACCGTCCATCTGCGGGAGATGGGCCAGGACTTCAAACCCGGCTCGCTCGACCGTCTTCTGGAACGACTGGCCGGATTCAAGCCCGAGATCATCACCGTCGAGGACGAGTCGGGCGAGGAGTGCGATCTGGCTTTGCGCCACCCGGCCAAGTACGGCGAGGACTACTGCAAGCGCCCGGCCGAAGCGCAGGCGGCCACCGGCCTGGACATTCCGGCCGCACTGGCCGAAGTCGAGCGCACGCTCAAGAGCTGGCCGGACGCGCCCATTGCCGCACAGCGACGACGCCTTGCCGCATTGTTCCTGGCCGCCAAAGAAAGCGCTTCGGCTGCTGCCCAGTGGCTGCAACTGCCAAAGGCGGAACAACATGCGGGCGATGGCTTGAACGAAGCCCTGGTCGGGCAATTGCAGCGCCTGGTCGAGCGGCCCAATGAATCGATACAAATCGCCGCGCGGCTGGCGGCACGCCTGGGCCTGCAGCGGGTCCATCCAACCGACGATCACACCGGCGACAACCTCAAGCTCGACGACACGAAAGCCTTTGTGGCCGAGCTGGAAGCCGCCTGGAAATCAGAGGGCAACCTCTTGAAGCACGAGGATGAGCGCAGCCTGGCGCAACTCAAACGCGGCGACGACCTGCTGCCGCTCTACCGTTTCATCAACCGCCCCGAGTACCTGCGCACACTGGCACGCGCGAATATTGTCGGCCCCATGGCTGCCGATTCCCCGCGGCGCTATCCGCAGATATGGGTGGGGGGCTGGGAAGTGCGCAATCTGCGCATGGTCGCCAACATTCGCGAGACCTTTCGCGAGCGACCCGGCGCCCGGGTTCTGAGCATCGTCGGCGCTTCGCACAAACCTTGGTTTGACCAATGGCTAAGCCAGATGCAAGGCCTGGACCTCGTCGACGCCCTGCAAACGCTCGATCAACAAGCGCCACGGCCACTTCCCGCCAGCCTGCCTTGAGGCACATGCCGCGGGCCGCTGACACGCTGCTTCACAGCTGAGGCCGTTCAGCGCAATTCAGCGCGAATCAATGCAGAGAGACGCGCCACCTTGCCGGCCATCTGCTCGGCCGGCACCTGGGCATAACCGAGCATCAAGCCGGACCATGCGCTGGCGCGGCGCCCGACGCGGTGCTGACTCAAGGCCGGCGCGACGATGCCGGCCTGCAGGGCGGCGGCGCTGATGGCCTGGTCATCCAGGCCCAACTCGGGCTCGAAGCACAGCGCCAGGTGCATGCCGGCCGAGGCGCCCCGTACCTGGGCGATGTCGCCGAGCTGCCGCTCCAGCGCCGCGACCAAGGCATCGCGCCGCTGCTGGTAGAGCCGGCGCATGCGCCGCAGATGCAGACCGAAATGTCCCTCGCGCATGAACTCAGCCAAGGCCAGCTGTTCGGCCGCGCGCCCGCGTGGCGCCGAACGGGCCAGCAGGTGATGGAGCAGCTGCACCCGATCGGGCGGCACCACCATGAAACCGATGCGCAGGCCGGGGAACAAGGTCTTGCTGAAGGTACCCAGATACAGCACGGGCGCGTCGCTGGCCGGCTGTACCGCATCCAAGGTGTCGATGTCGGTGCCCAAGCCTTGCAGCGCAGCCAGCGGCGGGCCGTCGTAACGAAACTCGCTGTCGTAGTCGTCTTCGATGATCAGAGCTCCGGCCTGTCGAGCTTGAGCAATCAAGGCCAGGCGACGCTCCAGGCTCATGACCGCGCCGCTGGGGTACTGGTGAGAAGGCGTCACATAGATCAGCCGCGGCCGGTGCTGCAGCCAATCCTGTGGCCGCGGTGTCAGTCCTTGCGCGTCCACCGCAATGCCGATCGGTCGAAGCTGGGCGGCGCGAAACGCAGTCAGCGCGCCGCCATAGCCGGGGCTCTCGATCCAGACCTTGTCGCCGGCATCGGCAAAGGCGCGCGCGCACAGGTCTAGGCTGGCCTGCGTGCCGTCGGTGATGAAGACCTGTTCGGCGCTGCAACGCACCGCCCGCGAGGCCCGCAGATGCGCGGCAATCGCCTCGCGCAAGGCCGGCTCGCCCGCGGGCGGCCCGTAGTTGAGCTGGCTGCTGACCAGCGAACGCCAGGCCCGCATCATCAGGCGGCGCCAAAGATCAAGCGGAAACGCATCCAGCGCCGGCACGCCGGGTGCAAAGGCCGCGGCCAGATCCGCAGCCACGGGCAAACAAGCCAGACCCGCGCTGCGACGTGACAGACCGCGACTCTCAGGCACCGGCGCTGGCAGGTCTCGCGCTGCCAGCGCCCCAGGGCCCACCGACCTGCCCGAGCCCGCCAGTACCGAAGCCGGGCGCGCATGAACCACCGTGCCACGCCGGCCCGCACTGATCCAGCCTTCGCTGGCCAGCTGCTCATAGGCATAGATCACGGTGTTGCGCGCCCAACCGAGTTCGGCCGCCAAGGCACGGCTGGCCAAGAGGCGGCTGCCGGGTGGCAGGCTGCCGCTGCGAATCGCATGGCGCAAGGCCTCATGCAGCAGACGCTGGCGCGACCAGCCAGGCTGACCTTGCTGGGCGGCGTAGCGGGAGATCAGGAGCGCGTGATCCATGGCTCTATCCGTGGTTCGGTGTGGTTCTATGAAATTAGCGGAACCTGGATCTTCTCCTGGAACCAGGCGCCCACTACATTGCGCTCTGAAATTTCTTGCGCGCGCCGGCTTTCACTTGCTCATCAGCTCCACTTTTTCTACGACACCATGAACCCAGTCCCTCCCCGCCCAGCCACAGCGCCCACTGACCGCACGCGTGTGCGCCGCGTGCCCGAGAACGCCCGCTACGAGCGCGAGACCGTGCACGCCATCGTTGACGCCGCCTACCTCTGCCACATCGCCTTCGCCGACGAACGCGGCAGCCATTGCATCCCCATGGCCTGCTGGCGCGAGGGCGAACACCTCTACATCCACGGCTCCAACGGCGGCCGCATGGTCAAGACCCTGCTGCGCCCCGAGACGCAAGCCTGCGTCACCCTCACCTTGCTGGACGGCCTGGTGCTGGCCCGCTCGGCCTTCAACCATTCGATGAACTACCGCGCCTGCATGATCTACGGTCAGTTCGAAGCTGTTCGTGATGAAGCCAAGAAACGGGCGAGCATGGACATCTTCATGCACAAGATCGCCCCCGGCCGCGAACACGAGGCCCGGCGCGGCAATGACAAGGAGTTCGCCGCCACCACCGTGCTGCGCATCCCGCTGGATGAAGCCGCTTGCAAGGTCCGCAGCGGCCCACCGCAGGACGACGAGGAAGACCTGCATCTGCCCGTGTGGACCGGCGTGCTGCCTCTGCGACTGGTCGAAAGTGAGCCACAGGCAGCGGCCGACAACAGAGAGCCGACGCCCGCCTATGTGCGGCAATGGGGAGTGAAGTCTGAGGAGGCCTGAACGCCAAGCTTCCGGGCGTTCACTCAGCGCACAATTTCTGTGTTGACAGAAATTACAGACGAGCTAGACTTCGCTCCATGGAACTCAGCGAAGTCGCACGCAAATTTGTCGTCCACTGGGGTGAGATGGGCAATGCCTGGGGCGTGAACCGCACCGTGGCCCAGATCCACGCCCTGCTCTTCTTTCACGGCCGGCCGCTGCATGCGGAAGAGATTGCCGACACCCTGACGGTGGCGCGCTCCAATGTCAGCACCAGCCTGAAAGAGTTGCAGAACTGGAACCTGATCCGGGTGGCCCATGTGCTGGGCGACCGGCGCGACTACTTCGAGACCTCGGTCGACGTCTGGGAGCTGTTCCGCACCATCGTGCGCGAGCGCAAGGAGCGGGAATTCGACCCGACGGTTCGCGTGCTGAGCTCCTTGGTCGCCGACCCCGGCTTTGCTGGTGAAAGCGCCGACACCCAGGACCGCGTGCGTGAAGCCCTGCGCTTCATGGACACACTCGGTGCCTGGTCTGAGGAAATGCTGAGGCTCTCGCCCACCACCCTGGAGAAGGTCTTGAAACTCGGCGCCAGTGTGCAGAAGTTTGTGCGCGGCTCGGACGGCAAGGACTGACGCGCAAGGCAGCGCATGTCGTCAAAGTCAGGCGCCTTTTTTAATCATTAATTTCTGTCACTACTGAAATATCGGACGAATCATGAATATCACCCTCATGCATCCCGGCGCCTTCCCCCTGACCCTGTTCTACGAATCGGCCTGCCCCCTGTGCGACAGCGAGATGCGAAATCTGATGCTGCGCAATCGCGAGGGCCTGCTGCGCTTTGTCGATGTCTCGGCACCTGATTTCGCCGGCCCGCCGCCGGGCTGCAGCCGCGAAGACCTCCTGAGCCTGATGCATGGCCTGCGGGCCGATGGCCAGGTGATCCGCAGCGTCGAGGTCTTCCGCCTGGCTTACGCAGCCGTGGGCCTGCCCGGTGTCAGCCGCTCCCTGTCCCTGCCCGTGCTGCGGCCACTGGCAGAGACCCTCTACCCCTGGATCGCCCGCCACCGCCACCGTGTGCCGGCCTGGATCAGCGGCCTGGTCTTCGGCCGCGCCCTGCGGCGCGCCGCCGAACACGCCGCCCGCCAGCCGCGCTGCACAGCCGAGCGCTGCACACGCTGAACACGCCTCAACTAAGGCACAGCGCATCACCATGAACATCCTGCTCTGCGGCGCCCAAGGCTTCATCGGCCGCCATGTGTTGGAACGGTTGCTCAGCCAGGGTCACTCGGTTCGGGCCACAAGCCGGACCGCACGCCCCAGCTCTGACAGGACGGGTGTGGAATGGATCCAGGCCGATTTCAGCCGCGAGCTCGCGGCCAGGGTCTGGCTGCCACGGCTGCAAGGTGTCGACGCCGTGATCAACGCCGTGGGCGTCCTTCGCGACCGACCGGGGCAGCCCATGGACGCCATCCATCACCGGGGCCCGGTGGCCTTGTTCGAGGCCTGCACCGAAGCCGGAGTGCGCCGTGTGCTGCAGATCTCGGCCCTGGGCATTGCCGGGAGCGACACGCGTTATGCGCGCAGCAAGCGGGCCGCAGAAGCGCATCTGCTGGCGTTGCAACAAGCCGGGCGCCTGGACGCCACCGTGCTGCAACCCAGCATCGTCTTCGGCCCCGGCGGCGCCAGCAGCGAACTGTTCCTGAGCCTGGCGCGCTTACCCTTGCTGATCCTGCCCGGCGCGGCCCTGAACACCCGCGTCCAACCAGTGGCCGTGCAAGACCTGGCCGAAGCCTGCCTGCGTCTGCTGCCACGGACTGGACCGCCGCAGCTCGCCGTGGTGGGGCCCCAAGCCTTGCGCCTCAGCGATTTCATCGCCAGCCTGCGCCTGCAACAAGGCCGGCCACCGGCTCGAGTGCTGCGCCTGCCCGATGCGCTGAGCCGGTTTAGCGCTCGCATTGGCGACCACCTGCCCTTTCAACCCTGGGGTCGAGAAACGCTGGCCCTGCTGCAGCAAGACAACACGGCCGACCCGGCGCCGCTGCGCCAACTGCTGGATCGAGACGCACGCTCACCGACCGAGTTCTTGAATAACTGGGAGGACGCATGAGCCATGCACTCCATCCCGCCGGACGCCGCGCCGCGCGCCTCAGCCTGGTCGGCCTCTGGCTCTGGACCGGCGTGGTCAGCCTCTGGGAGCTGCATGGCCAATCGGCCGCTCTGCTGCACGCAGCCGGCCTGGATGCAGCGCTGGCCCAAACCCTGATCCTCAGCGGCGCCAGCCTGGACCTGCTGATCGGTACGGCGCTGTGGCGCTGGCATGCGCCGCGGCTCTATTTGGCGGCAGGCCTGGCCATGCTGGTGATGACCGTGCTGGGCAGCCTGCTGCTGCCCACGCTCTGGCTCCACCCCTTGGGCCCGCTGAGCAAGAACCTGCCCATCGCCGCCCTGCTCTATCTGCTCTTTCTCGACGCCCGCGAGGGCGGCAGCTCATCATGAACACCTATCTGCTCATCAAGACGGTGCATGTGGTCTCCAGCGTGCTGCTGGCCGGCACCGGCTTCGGCTCGGCCTTCTATCTCTTCTTTGCCAACCGCAGTGGCTCGCTGGCCGCGCAAGTGGTCGTCTGCCGCCTGGTCAAGCGGGCCGACCTTTGGTTCACCACGCCGGCGGTGATCGTCCAGCCGCTCAGCGGCCTGTGGCTGGCCCAGCAGGCCGGCTGGCCGGTGCTGGGCACACCCTGGCTGACGCTGGGGCTGGCGCTCTACCTGTTTGCCGGGGCCTGCTGGCTGCCGGTGGTCTGGCTGCAGCTGCGAATGTCCGACATGGCCGAGGCAGCGCTGAAGAGCGAACAAACCCTGCCCGCACGCTACTGGCGTTATGCCCGATGGTGGGAAGGGCTGGGCTACGCCGCCTTCGTGGCCATGCCCCTCATCTTCTACCTGATGGTGGCCAAGCCCGACTTGCCTGCGGGCCTGGCGAACCTGCTCCTGCCGCTCAGTCGATGAACAGCAAGGCCGGCGACTCCATCAGGCCGCGCAGAGCCTGGATGAACTCCGCCGCGTCCTGACCGTCGACGACGCGGTGGTCGAAGGAGGAGGACAGGTTCATCATCTGCCGCGCCACCACCTGGCCGTTGCGGATCATGGGCCGCTCGACGATGCGGTTGACGCCGACGATGGCGACCTCGGGGCTGTTGATCACCGGGGTGGTGACGATGCCGCCGAGTGCCCCCAGGCTGGAGATGGTGATGGTGGAGCCGCTGAGTTCGTCGCGGGTGGCGCGGCCGCTGCGGGCGGCCTCGGCCAAACGCCGAATTTCGGCGGCACAGCTCCACAAATCATGGCTCTCGGCATGGCGCAGCACCGGCACCATCAGCCCGGCCGGCGTTTGCGCGGCCACGCCCAGATGGACCGCGTCGAAACGGTTGATCACGCCCGCCTCGTCGTCCAGGCGCGCATTGATCTGCGGGAAGTCCGGCAGCGTGCGCACGATGGCCCGGGCCAGCAGGGGCAAGAGGGTCAGCTTGCCGCGGCTAGCGCCGTACTGGATGTTGAGCTTGAGGCGCAGCGCCTCCAGCTCGGTGACATCGACCTCTTCGACATAGCTGAAATGCGGGATGCGGCGTTTCGCGTCCTGCATCTTCTCGGCGATCTTGCGGCGCAGGCCAACGATGCGAATGGCCTCGACGCCATCGCCGCGCGAGCCCGAGCGGGGTAGGCGTGGCGCGCTGGTCGGGGCTGCAGCAAGTGCAGCCGGTGCCGCAGAAACAGCAGGCGGACGCAGCTGGCTGCCATGGTTGGCAACAAAGGCATCCAGATCGGCCTGCATGATGCGGCCGCCGAGACCGGTGCCGCGCACCTGGGCCAGATCCACGCCCAGCTCCCAGGCGCGGCGGCGCAGCGAGGGCGAGGCGATGGGCTTGTCAGCCAGGCTCAGGCCCAGGTCCTGCGGGGCATGGGCGGCCACGGCAGGCGGCGCGACGGGAGTCGGCGATGGTGCCGGGGCTTGCACGGGAGCCGGCGCCACCGCGGCGGCAACGGGTGCCGGCGCCGGTGACGGCGCCGGTGCGGGTGCAGTTGCAGCAGAAGCCGCAGTTGCTGAAGCACCGGCCTCGCCCTCCACCTCGATGCGGATCAAGGCCGAGCCCACCCGCATCAACTCGCCGACTTCGCCACCCAGCGCCAGCACGCGGCCTTTCACCGGCGAGGGAATCTCCACCGTGGCCTTGTCGGTCATCACGTCGGCCAGGATCTGGTCTTCGCTGACCTGATCACCGGCCTGCACGCGCCAGGCCACCACTTCCACTTCGACGATGCCTTCGCCGATATCGGGCATCTTGATCACATGTTCGCTACTCATCTTCATTTCTCCATGGCGCGCTGCAGGGCCGCAGCGACGCGGGCCGGGCCCGGAAAGTAATCCCATTCCTGGGCATGCGGATAGGGCGTGTCCCAGCCGCTGACGCGCTCCACCGGCACCTCGAGGTGGTAGAAGCAATGCTCTTGCACCAGGGCCACCAGCTCGGCACCAAAGCCGCTGGTGCGTGTGGCCTCATGCAGGACCACGCAGCGGCCGGTCTTCTTGACCGAGGCGATGAGGGTGTCCAGATCCAGCGGCCAGATGCAGCGCAGGTCGATGATCTCGGCATCGATGCCGGTCTCGCGCGCCGCCGCTTCGGCCACCCAGACCATGGTGCCGTAGGTCAGCACCGTGATGTCAGCCCCAGGGCGGAACACCGCCGCCTGGTCCAGCGGCAGGCTGTAGTGGCCTTGCGGCACCAGGCCCAGCGGGTGGGCCGACCAGGGCGTCGAGGGCCGGTCGTGGTGGCCATCGAAGGGGCCGTTGTAGAGGCGCTTGGGCTCCAGAAAAATAACGGGGTCGTCGCACTCGATGGCGGCGATCAGCAAGCCCTTGGCGTCATACGGGTTGGACGGCATGACCGTGCGCAGGCCGCAGACATGGGTGAAGAGCGCCTCGGGGCTTTGGCTGTGGGTCTGGCCGCCGTAGATGCCGCCGCCGCAGGGCATGCGGATGGTCAGCGGCGCGGTGAAGTCACCGGCCGAACGGTAGCGCAGGCGCGCCGCTTCCGAGACGATCTGGTCCGAGGCTGGATAGAAGTAGTCGGCGAACTGGATTTCGGCTACGGGGCGCAGGCCATAGGCCCCCATGCCCACGGCCACGCCGACGATGCCACCTTCGGAGATCGGCGCATCGAAGACGCGTTGCTTGCCGTACTTGGCCTGCAAGCCGTCGGTGCAGCGGAACACGCCGCCAAAGTAGCCCACGTCCTGGCCGAAGATGACCACATCGGGGTCGCGCTCCAGCATCACGTCCATGGCCGAGCGCAGGGCCTGGATCATGGTCATGGGCAGGCGGGCTTGGCTGGCCTCGCTAGCTTCGGCTGCCAGCGCCAGCTGCGCCTCCATCTGTGCTTCCGGTTTGCCGCTCATGGCCGACCTCCGTAGTGACGCGCCTGCGCCAGTTGATCTTTCAAATGCGCGGGCATGTCTTTGTAGACATCGGTAAACATGGACTCGATGCTGGGGATGTGGCCATCGGCCAGGGTGCCGAAACGTTCGGCTTCCTTCTGCGCGGCAATGATTTCGGCCTCAAGCTCCTTCTGCAAGGCCTCATGCTGTGCCTCGCTCCAGAGGCCGCGGTCGATCAGGTGCCGCTTCAGGCGCGCGATCGGGTCCCCCAAGGGGAAGCGCTGCCATTCGTCCGCCGGCCGGTATTTGCTCGGGTCGTCCGAGGTCGAGTGCGGGCCGGCGCGGTAGGTGACCCATTCGATCAAGGTCGGGCCCAGATTGCGCCGGGCACGCTCGGCTGCCCACTGCGAGACCGCATAGACGGCCAGGAAGTCATTGCCATCCACCCGCAAAGAGGCGATGCCGCAGCCGCTGCCGCGTGCGGCAAAAGTCGTACCCTCGCCACCGGCAATCGCTTGGAAGGTCGAGATCGCCCACTGGTTGTTGACCACGTTCAGGATCACCGGCGCGCGGTAGACATGGGCGAAGGTCAGCGCGGTGTGGAAATCGGACTCGGCGGTCGCACCATCGCCAATCCAACCCGAGGCGATCTTGGTGTCGCCCTTGATGGCCGAGGCCATGCCCCAACCCACGGCCTGGATGAACTGCGTGGCCAGATTGCCACTGATGGTGAAGAAGCCGGCCTTCTTGATCGAGTACATCACCGGCAGCTGCCGGCCCTTGAGCGGGTCGCGCTCGTTGGACAAGAGCTGGCAGATCAGCTCCACCAAAGGCACATCCTCGCGCCCCAGAAGCAGGCTTTGCTGGCGGTAGGTGGGGAAGCACATATCGCCATCGCGCAGCGCCATCGCATGGGCACTGCCGATGGCCTCTTCGCCCAGGCTTTGCATGTAGAAGCTGAGCTTTTTCTGGCGCTGGGCGATCAGCATGCGGCCGTCAAACACACGGGTCTTGACCATGGTGCGCAAGCCGCGCAGCAGTTGCTCGGGGCTCAGCTCGGGCGCCCAGGGGCCACGGGCCACGCCGTTTTCATCGAGCACGCGGATCAGGCTGTAGGCCAGGTCCGCCGTGTCCACCGCCGCCACATCGAGCTCGGGCTTGCGCACGGCGCCGGCAGGCGAAAGGTGGAGGTAGGAAAAATCGGTGTGACAACCGGGGCGGCCGGTCGGTTCGGGAACGTGCAGACGCAGGCCCTCGTAGCTTGGCTCGGTCGGGGTGGCTGGCGCGCGATCGGCGTCAGACGCGGGCGGCAGCGGATCCAGCTGGCCCGGCGGGGGGATAGGACTCATACGGCACTCCTGCGCGGATCACGCGCCAAGGCTTTGTTGTCGACAGGGTCGGGAGCTCGACCAGTGCCAAGGGTGGCGGCACCGCTCGGGCTCCTCTCAAGAGCCGCACCGTTCAGGCAGCAGCTCCGGGCTCCAGCGTAGCGGATTGCCGGCTCGGCCCTGGGCAGTAAACCCTAGAACTAACCCTGGAACGCGGTCCGGAGGGGCTAGCATGCGCCCTGCCCTCTTGCCCTCCTGCAGCATCATCCTTCAGCCCATGCGCCGCATCGCCTCCCTCGCCCTGTCCTCCTTCTTTGCCTTCGGCCTGGCCTGGAGCGGCCCTCTGCAAGCCGCGCCGGCCACGCCAGCCACGCTCAAGCTTCGCTTGCTGCAGACCAGCGATCTGCACATGAATCTGCTGAACTATGACTACTACCAGGACCGTGAAACTGAAGACTACGGTCTGGCCAGGACCATTCCGCTGATCCAGCGCGCCCGCGAAGAGGCGCCGAACCACCTGCTGTTCGACAACGGCGATCTGCTGCAGGGCAGCCCGCTCGGTGACCAGGTCGCCCGCGTCCAGCCTTTGCGTGCGGGCGAGACCCACCCCGCTTACAAGGTGTTGAATCTGCTGGGCGTGGACGCCGCCAATGTGGGCAACCACGAGTTCAACTACGGTCTGCCTTTTTTGCGCCAGGCCCTGGCCGGCGCCAGCTTCCCCTATGTCAGTGCAAACGTCATGGAGCGCGGCGCACAAGGCCAAGCACGCCACGCTTTCACCCCCTATGTGCTGCTGAAGCGCCAATTCAAGGACGAAGCCGGCCGGATGCAGACGCTGAAGATCGGCGTGATCGGTTTTGTGCCGCCGCAGATCATGCAATGGGACCGCCGCCATCTGCAGGGTCAGGTCGAGGCGCGCGACATTGTCGAGACCGCCCGCACCCTGGTGCCACAGATGCGGGCGCAAGGTGCCGATCTGGTCGTGGCCTTGGCCCACTCGGGCTTCGAGAAGACCGAGCAAGGCCGCTTGGCCGAGAACACCGTGGCCGAGCTGGCCCGTGTGCCCGGCATCGACGCCCTGCTTTTTGGCCATGCCCATGCCGAGTTCCCCAGCGCCCAGTTCGCCGGCTACCCCGGCGTCGACCTGGTACAGGGCCGCATCCACGGCGTGCCGGCCGCGATGCCTGGCCGCTGGGGCGACCACCTTGCCGTGGTGGACCTGACCCTGCAACGTCAGGGCCGACACTGGGTGGTCCGCCAGAGCCATGCCGAGCTGCGCCCCATCTTCGACCGCGCCAGCCGTCGTGCCCTGGTGGCGGCCGACCCCATGGTCGCCCATGTGATCGCGCGTGAGCATGGCGACACCCTGAAGGCGATGCGAGCCCCGGTGGCGCACAGCGAGCTCGCCATCCACAGCTACTTCTCTCAAGTGCAGCCCAGCCTTGCCGTGGAGCTGGTGGCCCGAGCTCAGCTGGCCTATCTGGAGCGGGCGGTCCAGGGCACGGCGTTTGAAGGCCTGCCGCTTGTGTCCGCAGCCGCGCCCTTCAAAGCCGGCGGTCGCCAGGGTTGGAACTTCTACACCGACATCCCAGCCGGTCCCTTGGCCGCCAAGCATGTGGCCGACCTTTATCTCTACCCCAACCAGATCAAGGTGCTCAAACTCAGTGGTGCCGAGCTGCGCGAATGGTTGGAAATGTCGGCCGGCCAATTTCGCCGGATCGATCCCGAAGGCCCGGTCGAACAAGAACTGCTGGACGATGACTTCCGTGCCTACAACTTCGACAGCCTGTACGCCGCTCCCTTGGCCGACGGTCAGCCCGGTCTGAGCTATGCGATCAACATCAGCCAGCCGGCCCGCTACAGCGCCGAAGGGCAACTGCTGCAAGCCCAAGCCCGGCGCATCGAGGACCTGCGCTACCACGGCAGGCCGCTCGATGCCCAAGCGCAGTTCCTGGTCATCACCAACCATTACCGTGCCCATGGAGGAGGCGGCTTTCCGGGTTTGAACGCCAGCAAGGTCGTCATCGACGCCCCCGATGAAAACCGCGAGGCGGTGGCCGCCTATTTGGCCAAGCTGGGGCGGGTCGCAGCCCTGCCGCCCGGTGCCGCGCCACAGCCGTCCTGGCGTGTGCTCCCGGTGCCCGGCGTGGCGCTGAAGTTCCGAAGTGGCCAAGGCGGTATGGCCCAGCTGCCCTCCGGTTCGGGCTCCGCGATTGAGCTGATCAGCCGCGAGACCGACGGCTCGGCTTGGTACCGTCTGAAGCCATGATGCCGTGATGCACAAGGGCATGCGCCCGCACGGATGCGGGGCTGACAAAGGCCGAGTGCCGGCATCACAATCAAGCCGTCGCGGAGCCGCTTCGGGCTGAAGCGGCCGGCACCCACACCGGAGCTTGCGCACGTGCACCCTCAGTCAAGATCTGTCCCCCTGCCTGTACCGCCGGAACTGACCGGCGAAGATGACGCCAAGGCCCAAGCCGTACGAACCCAGCTGCTGCAGGCCCAGCATTGGATGAGCCAGATGGATTTGGCGCGCGCCGCGCCCTTGCTGGAGCAGCTGCAAGGCCATTTGCACACGAGCGCCAACCGTCTGCTCGCCCAGGCCCTGCAGCTGAGCTTGCAGCTGCAGGCGGATGCGGGACAAGGCGATGTTGCCCAGCTTCAGGAGGCCTATGAGCTGAGCCAGCAGGCTGCCACTCTTGTGGACGACCCCATCGTCGAAGCGCTGGCCCTGCATACCTTGGCGGAGCTGCAAGCCCGGCTGCGCCTGCACCACGCGGCCCTGTCCAGCCTGGAACGTGCACAGCAGCTCTGCCAAAGGGCACAAGCACAGGCTTTGTCCGAGCAGCTCTTGGCCATGCGTGGCCGCGTGCTGGCTCAGGCCGGCTTGTACGAGGACTTGCTTCAGTCCAGCGAAGCCTTATTGGCTCGGCGCGAACAGCTTCAGCCGGGCACCGTACACCGTATCCTCAACTACTGCGCCTCGGCCTGCTTTTACCTGGCCGATGAGCAGCTGGCACCAGCCGGCCACCCACTTTGGCTGCGCTGCCACAGCCTGCACACCGACGCATTGCAGCTGGCCGAGCGCACAGGCCTGCAGGAAGACGTCATGCTTTCCCTGCTCAATCTGGCCTACATCGATGTGCTCGCAGGCAGCACGACATCCTGTCGCCAGCATCTGGCGCGGCTGGAGGGCTCGAGCGAGAACAGCGTCTGGCGCCAGATTGCCGGCGCCAGCCACGCCATGCGCTTGACCCAGGTCTTGCTGGACTGGCGCGAGCACGCCGACACCGCGCACTGGCAGCCGGTGCTGGCCTTGGAACAGGAGCTTGCGGCGGCCGGCGACAAGATGCGCTTTGTGCACGAGTACCTGCTGCGCGCCATCGTTCGCTTCGGCGAGGCGGCCGGCGACAGCGCTGCCGCCCTGCGCTGCAGCCAGCGCCTGCTGAGCTTTCAGCGCCAACGCCTTCAAGCCGTGACAGGCACCCTGTCGCGCGCCGTCGACGATGTCTTTCTGCTGCAACGCGTGCGCCTGGAGAACGAGCAACTGGCCCGCCACGGCGGCCAGCTGGAGCAGTCGCTGGCAGCCCGCAATACCGAGCTGCAACAGACCCTGAGCCGCCTGCAGGCCGAAGCCAGCATCCGGCGCGCGGCCGAAGCCGCCCTGCAGCAAGCCAATGAGGAACTGGAAGCGCGGGTCCTGGCCCGCACCGCCTCCTTGGAGCAAGCCCTGCGCACCGTCATGCAACAGGAAAAGCAGCTGGCCTTGGGCCGCATGGTGGTCGGCATGGCGCATGAGTTGAACACGCCGCTGGGCAATGCGCGCATGGGCGCCTCGGTGATCCGGGACCGGGCCGTGGAGCTGGAGCAGTGGCTGCAGAACGGCCCGCTGCGCCGCCAGGCCCTGAGCGAAACTGCCAGCTCGCTGCAGCAATGCTCCTCCCTGGTCGACCGCTCCCTGGAGAGCGCCAGCCTCCTGATCCAGCGCCTGAAAGCCTTGTCGCGTGACAGCGAGCAGGAAATGGCCCAGGACTTTGATGTCAGCGCCTTGCTGCGCCGCTTGATCGATCACAACCAAGCCCGCTGCAGTGCGACGGGCATCGTCATCAAGGCCCAGATGCCTGCCCAGCTGGCCATGTTCGGACCCATGCAATCGCTGCACAACGTGGTGCAAGAGCTGCTGGACAACGCCATCCACCATGGGCTCAAGGCTTGTACGGACGGCCAGCTCAACATCGAACTACAGGCAGGGGACGCAGAGGACGGCGGCCTGCGCCTGTCGATTCAGGACAATGGCTGCGGTATCCCGTCTGAAGCGCTACCGCGGGTTTTTGACCCCTTCTTCAGCGGCCGGCTCGGCAGCGAAGGCGCAGGCTTGGGCCTCAGCGTGGTGCGGACGGTGGTGGAGGAGCTGATGCTGGGTCAAATCCACATCGAAAGCACAGCCGGGCGAGGCACCCGGGTCACGCTGCGCCTGCCCTTGCGCTGAGGGCCGGCCTCAGGCGTGAATGTCCAGCATGGTGCCGCTGGCACGCAGCTGGGTCTGCAGAACGCGCAGATTGGCCACGAAGGCGTAAGTTGCGGACTTCTGCGTGGCGAGGTCTGCTTCGGCGGACTGGCCGGTAGCCGGCACCTGACGCAGCTGAGTGCTGCTTTGATCCGACTGCTGGGCCTGCAGCTGCTGGCGCCGGAAATCGGCCGCGCCATTGCTGACCGTGTTCTGCGCCGAGGCACGCAGGCGCTCGTTGGCGGCAGAAATGCCGGACAAGGCGGTGGACAGACCGATGGACATGGCGGCGACACTCCGAAACTGCTGGTGTTGGCCAGGATTGTCCCGAGTGAATCGGCCGCTGCGCGCCGAACTTTAGAAAAGAATGCGTTTTTCCGGCTATTTCCTCACGCCGGGCTCGGCGGCTTGAAGCGCTGGGCACAAAAAAGCCCACCGGCACGAGCGGCGGGCTGTGTTTCGGGGCGACGGCCTGAGCTCAGCCGGCCAATTCCTCGAAAGCGCCGGCCGAAATGAAGACCCGCACGCTGTCGCCCCCGGAAGCCTTGGCCTCGGTGCAGGCCAGAGCGGCAGCGCCCAGCACGGCATCGACCGACTCCAGTGAGGTCTGCAACTGCACCACGCCCAGGCAGGCCTTGACGCGGGTGCGATGCAGGCCCCAACGCAGGCGGTAGGCGGCAATGCCCGAACGCATTTTCTCGGCCACGATCTCGGCGTAATGCTGGTCGCAATTGGGCAGCAACACGGCGAAATGGTCGTCTTCCAGGCGTGCCACCAGGTCGGACGCGCGCACCTTGGTGATCAGCAGCTGACCCAGGCCATAGAGGAAATGGTCGCCGACCTCGGCACCCATGCCGGCCACGACCTCGCCGAACTTATCAATATCGATCCACAGGACCGAAACGGGCTCATGGCGGCGGCTGCCTACATGCTCGGCCAGGCGGCGCTCGAACTCGCGGCGGTTGGCCAGCTCGGTCAAGACATCGTGCTTGGCCGTCCAGGTCGGCTGCATGCGCTGCTGGCGTGCGACGGTGACGTCGTCGACGATCCACAGCGCCTCACCGGCCGGCTGATCCCAATGGACCGGTGTCGCTTGCAGACGGCCCCAGAAGCGGCTGCCATCGCGGCGCACGAACTCGACCTCGTCATCGAGCGGCTTGCCGCTGACAAAAGCCGCGTGGCTGCGCTCGAGCAGGGATTGATGCGACGGGTCGGACACCTGCACGCTGCGGGTGCTTTGGCCACCCAGATCGGTGTCGTCGCCGTGACCAAAGAGGTGATTGAACTGTTCGCTGACCACCTCGAACTGAGCGTTCTTGACGAAGCCCACCGCCATCGGTGCGCGCACCATCAGCGCGCGCATGCGCGCTGCGATCACATCACCGGCGCCTTCAGCTGCGGCTTGCGGCTGTGTTGCCATCTGCATCTCCTTTGTGTCGGCTGTCCCACCGATGTTTCAACTATCGCAGGTGTAAGGCTTTTCAGCCATCCGCAAAGCGCCGAACAGGGCAGAGAAGCCGCTTCATTTGATGCAGGCCCGAGAATCAGCAGGAAAGACATCCAGCCAGCCCGGGCCGGCCGCTGTGGCTTGGCGCCGACAGTGCGGGCGCCGACGGCATCGGTTCAGTGCTTGCCGGTCGAGCCGAAACCGCCCTCACCCCGGCTGCTGGAGTCGCCAAACTCCTCGACGCGTCGGAAGGCCGCCTGCACCACGGGCACCAAGACCAGCTGAGCAATGCGCTCGAAGGGCTGGATCACAAATTCACTCTGACCCCGATTCCAGCAGCTGACCATGAGCTGGCCCTGGTAGTCGGAGTCGATCAGGCCGACCAGATTGCCGAGCACGATGCCGTGTTTGTGGCCCAGGCCCGAGCGCGGCAAGATGATGGCGGCCAGGCCGGGGTCACCGATGTGGATGGCCAGGCCGGTGGGGATCAGGGTGGTCTGGCCCGGCGCCAGAGTGATGGGCGCATCGAGGCAGGCACGCAGGTCCAGGCCGGCACTGCCGGGCGTGGCATAGCTGGGCACCTGCTCGGCCATGCGGGGGTCCAGGACTTTGAGATCGACGGTGGTGGTGGTCATTGAAATCGGCAACGAAAATGAAGTTCAGGAACGGCGGGCGATCTCGGCCACCAGCTGACGGGCCAGGCTGAGCTTGTCGGCGCGGGGCAGCTCGCGCTCGCCCTCGGCATCGATCAAGAGCAAGGCGTTGTCATCGCGGCCGAAGGTGGCTGGGCCGATATTGCCGACGACGAGCTCCACCTTTTTGCGCAGCAGCTTGTCGCGGCCGTGCCGAGCCAGATCCTGGCTCTCAGCCGCAAAGCCCACGCACAGGCGCGGGCGCTGCCCGGTCGGCAGGGCCGCCACGGACGCCAGGATGTCGGGGTTTTCGGTCATCTCGAAAGCCGGCGGGCGATTGCCCTGGCTCGGATCTTTCTTGATCTTGTGCGCGCTCGCCGCCAGCGGCCGCCAATCGGCCACGGCCGCGGTGGCGACGAAGAGCTCATGCTGTGCAGCCAAGGGCAGCACAGCATCGTACATCTGCTGCGCGCTTTGCACATCGATTCGGCGCACATGGCGCGGCGTGGGCAGGTGCACGGGGCCAGCCACCAGGGTCACCTCGGCGCCCGCCTCGGCGGCAGCGCGTGCGATCGCAAAACCCATCTTGCCGCTGGAGAGATTGGTGATGCCGCGCACCGGGTCCAGGGCTTCGAAGGTCGGGCCGGCCGTGATCAAGAGCTTGCGGCCCGCCAGGGGCTTGGGCTGAAAAAACGCGATCAGCTCGTCCAGCAACTCGGCCGCTTCCAGCATGCGGCCATCGCCGGTTTCGCCGCAGGCCTGCTCGCCGTTGCCAGGGCCGAGCACGACGCCACCATCGGCGCGCAGCTGGGCGATATTGCGCTGCGTGGCCGGGTGGGCCCACATCTCGCGGTTCATGGCCGGCGCCACCAGCAGCGGGCAGCGATCGCTGGGCCGCGCCAGGGCCGTGAGGCTCAGCAAATCATCGGCCCGGCCTTGCACCAGCTTGGCGATGCAGTCGGCGCTGGCCGGGGCGACCAGCATCAGATCGGCCTCACGGCTCAGGTTGATGTGGGCCATATTGTTGGGCTCGCGCGCGTCCCATTGGCTGGTGGCCACCGTGCGGCCCGACAGGGCCTGCATGGTGACGGCGGTGATGAAGTGCTCGGCCGCCTCGCTCATCAGCACCTGCACCGTGGCACCGGCTTTGCTCAGGAGCCGGGTCAGCTCGGCGCTCTTGTAGCAGGCGATGCCGCCGGACAGGGCCAGCAAGATGTGGCGGCCGGCCAGAGATGTGGATTCAGACATGGGCGGCACTCTAGCAGCTGTGCCGCAGGCTGCGGCGTGCCAGCCCTTATGCTCAGGGCCTATGCCCGTGGACTATCTCGCTCAGCTGACCGCGCCGGAACGCAGCGCGCGCAGCAATCTGCACCTGGGCGCCGGCCTGGCCTTTGTCGCCGGTGCGCTCAATGCCGGCGGTTTTCTGGCCGTGGGCCAGTACACCTCGCACATGACCGGCCTGGTCTCGGCCAGCACCGACCACATCGCCCTGGGCCAGTTCGGCCTGGCCTTCAGCGCCCTGCTGGCGGTGGCGGCCTTTGTGATGGGCGCGGCCAGTACGGCGCTGATGGTCAACTACGGCCTGCGCCACCGGCCCCGCTGGGCCTATATGCCCACACTCTTGCTGGAGGCGGCGCTGCTGCTGGTCTTCGGCCTGATCGGCAGCCAATTGCTGCCGCACCAGATCCTGCGGGTCTCGCTGACCGCCGTGCTGCTGTGCTTTGTGATGGGCTTGCAGAACGCCCTGATCACCAAGATCTCGCATGCCGAAATCCGCACCACCCATGTCACCGGCCTGCTGACCGATCTGGGCCTGGAGCTGGGCCGATTGCTCTACTGGAACCGTTTACCAGCGAGCGCGCAACAACCCCTCGTGATGGCCAACCGGCAGCGCCTGCGCATCCACCTGAGCTTGGTGCTGGCCTTTTTTGTTGGGGGCTTGATCGGCGCCTTGGGCTTCAAGCACGCCGGCTTCATTGCCACCCTGCCCTTGGCCCTGGGCCTGGTGCTGCTGGCCGGGGCCAGCCTGCTCAGGCCTGCGGGCGGCGGCGGAACACCAGATCCCAGACCCCATGGCCCAGCTTGAGGCCGCGGTTCTCGAACTTGGTCAGCGGGCGATAGCTGGGCTTTTCCGCGTAGCCGGCGGCCGTGTTTTCCAGCAGCGCTTCGGCGCCCAGGACTTCCAGCATCTGCTGGGCATAGGGCTCCCAGTCGGTGGCGCAGTGCAGATAGCCGCCGGGGCGGATGTGTTTGACCAGCTTGGCCACGAACTCGGGCTGGATCAGACGGCGCTTGTTGTGGCGCTTCTTGTGCCAGGGGTCGGGGAAGTAGATGTGCACGCCAGCCAGCGAAGCCGGGGCGATCATCTGCTCCAGCACCTCGACGGCATCGTGCTGAAAGATGCGGATATTGCCGAGCTGCTTTTCCTCGATGTGCTTGAGCAGCGCGCCGACGCCGGGCTCATGCACCTCGCAGCCGATGAAGTCATGGTCGGCCAAGGTCTGGGCGATCTTGGCCGTGGCATCACCCATGCCGAAACCGATCTCGAACACCACCGGTGCTTCTCGGCCGAACACAGCCGCGGTGTCCAGGCGCTGGCCCGCTTGGAAGGGCAGCACGAACTTCGGGCCCAGCTCGGCCAGGGCCTTGACCTGGCCCGAGCCCATGCGGCCAGCGCGCACCACAAAGCTCTTGATGCCGCGGCGGGGCGAGCCATCATCCGGGCTGTCGGGCGTGGCGGGAGCGGGCGTGGCGTCGTCGATATCAGGCATGGCAGGGGTACAGCAGTGGTCAGGTGGATGCAGGTGGATCCACGGGGCGTGAAGTCTAGCCGACACGGGCTTGGATCAGGTCTGCGGGGCCCCATGGCGCCTCAGGCAAGCTGAAGCGGCAGGCCGCCAGCACGGCGGCCGCGGCGCGCTCGGCCGAGGGCTCATCGGCCGCATGGACCCAAGCGAAAGCCTGGCCGGCCTCGAGCACGGTGCCCAGTGGCAAGACCGCCGAGAGACCGACACGCACATCGATGCGGTCGCCCGCCTGGCGCCGACCGCCTCCCAGTTCGACCACGGCCAGACCGATCTCGCGCGTCTGCATCGCGCTCAAGCGGCCCGCGCGCGGCGCACAGACCGGGCGCTGCACCGGCGCGGTAGGCAGGTATCGCTCGGGCCGCTCCAGCAGATCGGCCGGCCCACCCTGGGCCGCCACCATCTGCGCGAATTTTTCGGCCGCGGCGCCGCTGTCCAGGGCGGCTTGCAGCTTGGCTTCCGCATCCGCAGCGTTGGCCGCCAAGCCGCCCAGCTGCAACATCTCGCCGGCCAGGGCCAGGGTCAGGGCATGCAGGCGCGGTTCGCGCGCCTCGCCACGTAGGTACTTCATGGCCTCCAGCAACTCAAGGCTGTTGCCCACGGTCTGGCCCAGCACCTCGTTCATGTCGGTGATCAAGGCCCGCGTCGGTAGACCGGCACCGGCGGCCACGCCGACGATGCTGTGGGCCAGTTCCTGGGCCATCCAGGGCGAGTCGGCAAAGGCGCCGTTGCCGCATTTCACGTCCATGACCAGGCCCTGCAGACCGGCGGCCAGCTTCTTGGACAGGATGCTGGCGGTGATCAGGGGCACGCTCTCCACCGTGGCGCTGATGTCGCGTACGGCATAGAAGCGACCATCGGCCGGGGCCAGGTCGGCCGTCTGGCCGATGATGGCGCAGCCGACCTCGCGCACGATGCGCTCGAAGCGCGCGGCCTCGGGCGTGGCGCAAAAGCCGGGGATGGCCTCCAGCTTGTCCAGCGTGCCGCCCGTGTGGCCGAGGCCACGGCCCGAGATCATGGGCACAAAGCCGCCACAGGCCGCCACCAGAGGCGCCAGCATCAGGCTGATCTTGTCGCCCACGCCGCCGCTGGAATGCTTGTCCAGCACCGGGCCGGGCAGATCGCGCCAGTGCATCTGGCGGCCCGAGTCCCGCATGGCCCGAGTCAAGGCCACGCACTCGGCCCGGCTCATGCCGCGCCAGAGGATGGCCATGGCCAGGGCCGCGATCTGGCCCTCGCTCCAGCCTCCATCGACCAGGCCGCGCACCAGGCTCTGGATCTGCGCTTCGGACAGCGCCGCACCATCGCGCTTGGCGCGAATGATCTCCTGGGCCCGCACGGCCACCGCGCTCAGTAGCTGGCGGTGATGGCGGGCGCGGCCGTGCCGGACAGCACGGCTTCGATATCGCCCAGCAGGCCGCTGGCGCCGAAGCGCAGGCGGCGCGGGTTCAGCGCTGCGGCGCCGAGCTTGTCGGCCGCCATCTCCAGATAGACCTGAGCATCGGCCACAGTCCGGATGCCACCCGAGGCCTTGAAGCCCGCCGAGACCAGGCCGCTGCCGGCGATCTCGCTGAGGATGTGGCGGGCGGCCAGCGGCGTGGCCGAGACCGCGGTCTTGCCGGTGCTGGTCTTGACGAAATCGGCGCCGGCCATCAAGGCCAGGCGGGCCGCGTCCGCGATCAGCTCGGGGGTCTTCAGCTCACCGCTCTCGATGATGACCTTGAGCGTCAGCGGCCGGCTGGCATGGCGCACCTCGGCCAGGAACTCGGCGCACTCGCTGCGCTGACCGGCCATCAGGGCGCGATAGGGCAGGACCACATCGACTTCATCTCCGCCGGCCGTGGCAATCGCCTGCACATCGGCCAGGGCTCGGGCCAGATCGAGGGCGCCGTCCGGGAAGTTTGCCACGGCCGCCACCTTGATCTCGGCCGGCAAGGCCGCGCGCGCTTGCGCCACAAAACGCGGCCACACACAGACGGCCGCCACCGGGCCGAAGGGCGTCTGGGCCCGCCGGCACAGGGCGGCGATGTCCTCGGCCGTGTCGTCGTCGTTGAGGCTGGTCAGGTCCAGGCATTGCAGCGCGAGGCGCGCAGCATCTTTCAATTCCAAAGAGGCCATGGAAGAACGCTCAGTCTTTCAGCGAGGCCAGATCGGCCATGCCGGCCACCACGGCACCCAGGAACTGTGCCGCGCGCTCGCCGGACTGCTGGGCCTGCTGCAGGGTCAGGGCATGAGTCAGGGCTTCATCGGACAAGCCGGCAGCCATATTGGTCATCAAGGCCAGGCCCATGACACGCAGGCCGGCGTGGCGGGCCAGGATGGTTTCCGGCACGGTGCTCATGCCCACGGCGTCGGCGCCCCAGGCGGCAAACATGCGGATCTCGGCCGGAGTTTCGAACTGCGGGCCCAGGGCCCAGCAATAGACGCCCTCGCCCAGTGCCAGGTTCTGAGCCGCGGCCACGCCCTTGGCATGCTGACGCAGCTCCAGGTCGTAGGCGGTGCTCATGTCGACAAAGCGCTCGCTGCCGGGCTCGCCGACCAGGGGCGAGCGCTGCGGTGCGTTGATGTGATCGCTGATCAGCATCAGGCTGCCGGCCGGCATGTGGCTGCGGATGGAACCCGAGGCATTGGTCTGCAGCAGCACCTTGACACCCCAGGCCTTGAGGCTGCGCAGGGCGCCGGCCATGCCGGTGCAATCGCCGCTCTCGTAGGTGTGGGCGCGGCCGCGCAGCATCACAACGGTCTGCGCGCCGATGGTGCCGACCACGATCTCGTTGACATGCCCTTCCACCTTGGGCTGCGGGAAAGCGGGCAGTTCGGTGTAGGGCAGATGCTTGGCGTTCTGCACCAGGCTGACCGCGCCGGCCCAGCCTGAGCCCAGCACCACGGCCACGGCAGGGGCTGCGCCGAACAAGGTCTTGAGCTTTTCGGCGGTCTGGGCGATGGCGGGATTGAGGGTCTTGTGGTCGATCATGATGAGGTTCCTCCTGGGAATTGTTGCGATGGCTCAGAGCTTCAGATGCTCGGGGCCGAAACTGAAAGGCAGCAGCTGTTCCAGCGTCCACTGCTGGCGGATGCCGCCCGGGTCGGCGGCGATGATGATCAGCTCCGGGTCGGCGAACTCGCGCAGCTTCTGACGGCAGCCGCCGCAGGGCGTGATGATGTCCGGGCCGGGGCCGGTGACCAGCACTGCACTGACGCGGCGACCGCCGGCCATGATCATGGCGGTCAAGGCCGAGGCCTCGGCGCACCAGCCTTGCGGGTAGGCGGCGTTTTCGATATTGCAGCCGGCATGGATGCGGCCCTGCTCGTCGAGCACGGCGGCACCCACGGCATAGCCGGAGTACGGCGAATGCGAATGCTGGCGCGCGCCCAGCGAGGCGGCCAGCAGGCGCTGCACGAGATCCGGTGTGAGGGCGTTCTTCAGAGCGTTCACGCGTGTGCTCAACGTTCTTTGAGGTAGGGCCGGCCCAGCGCCTTGGGCGCCAGAGCCTGACCGATGAAGCCAGCCAGCAGGATGACGGTCAGCAAATAGGGCAAGGACTGGATCAGCTGCACCGGCACTTCGCCGACACCTGGGATCACCGCACCCTGCATGCGGATGGCCAGGGCGTCGAGGAAGCCGAAGAGCAGGCAGGCGGCCAGCGTGGGCAGGGGCTTCCACTTGCCGAAGATCATGGCGGCCAGGGCGATGTAGCCGCGGCCGGCCGTCATGTTCGGCGAGAAGGAGGCGTTCTGCGCCAGGGTCAGGTAGGCGCCGGCCAGGCCGCAGAGCAGGCCGTTGAGCATCAGCGCGGCATAACGCAGCCGCGGCACGGACACGCCGGCCGCGTCCACCATGGCCGGGTTCTCGCCGACCGCGCGCAGGCGCAAGCCGGGCTTGGTGCGCTCGAGGAAGAACCAGACGCCGGCCACCAGGAAGAAGGCCAGGTAGACCAGCAGGTTGTGGCTGAGCAGGCCGTGACCGACGATGGCGCCGAGCCAGGGGCCCAAGGCTGCCACGGCCGCCTCGGGTTCGCTCCAGCCGGCGATCAGGCCGGTCAGGCGCACATCGGCCGTGATCGGCGGGGTCTGGCCGCCCTGTGCGAACCAGGCGATGCCCAGCACCACGGTCAGGCCGGCCGCCACCATATTGAGCGCCACACCCGACACCACCTGGTCACCGCGGTGGGTGACGCAGGCAAAGCCGTGGATCAACGACATGGCGCAGGCCACGGCGATGGCCGCGGCCAGGCCCATGCCGGTCGAATGGCTGGCACTGGCGGCCGCCGCAGCGGCAAACGCGGCGAACAACATCTTGCCTTCCAGGCCGATGTCAATCACGCCCGAGCGCTCGCTGATCAAGCCCGCCAGGGCACAGAGCAGCAGCGGCGTGGTGACCCGCAGGGTCGAGGCCAGCATCGAGCCGATCAGGATCTCATCCATGAGCCAGCTCCTTCGCAAAGCCCTTGTTTTTTCCAGACAGCCAGCCGTGCAGCTTGACGAACAGCGGCAGGCTCACGGTCGCCATGGCGCCGGCGAACAGCACGATCAGGCCCTGGGCCGTGACCACCATCTCGCGGCTGAAGCCGGGCAGCTCGAAGGACACTTCCACGCCGCCCTGATACAGCACGCCAAACAGCAGCGAGGCCAGGACGATGCCGACCGGATGGTTGCGGCCCATCAGCGACACGGCGATGCCGGTGAAGCCGGCACCGGCGACGAAGTCCAGGGTCAGCTTGCCCTGCACGCCGGAGATCTCATTGACCGCCACCAGGCCGGCCAGCGCGCCGGCCAGGCCCATGGCCACCAGCACCTGGTACTTGGGGCGGATGCCGGCGTAATGCGCGGCGCGCGGCGCGCAGCCGACGGCGCGCAAGGCATAGCCGGCCGCGCTCTTCCACAGAAACCACCAGACGAAGACGCAGGCCAGCAAGGCCAGCAGCAGGCTCAGGTTCAGCGGCGAGGACGGCATCTCCACACCGAACAGCGCCGCCAGCTGATGCAGAGCCGGCATGCGCGCCGACTCGGCAAAGTCTGCGCTCTCCACCGCCATGCTGCCGGCCGGACGCAGCCAGTTGACCAGCAAGTACACGTTCAGGCTGGCGGCCAGAAAGTTGAACATGATGGTGGTGATGACGATGTGGCTGCCGCGCCAGGCCTGCAACCAACCCGGGATCAAGGCCCAGACCATGCCGAACACCGCCGCGGCGATCACCAGCAGCGGCAGCAGCACCGCGGCCGGCAGATGCGCGCCCAGGGCCAGGGCCAGCAGGCCCACGCCCAGGCCGCCAAATGTGGCCTGCCCTTCCCCGCCGATATTGAACAGGCCGCCGTGGATGGCCACGGCCACAGCCAGGCCGGTGAAGATGAAGGTGGTTGTGTAGTACAGGGTATAGCCCAGGCCGCGCAAGCTGCCGAGCGAGCCCTGCAGCAGCACGCTCAGCGCATGCATGGGGCTCTGGCCAATGGCCAGCACCACCAGGCCGGCCACACCCAGGGCCACGGCCAGGTTCCACAAGGGCAAGAGGCCCAGGTCGATCCAGCGCGGCAAGGCGCTGCTCGATGAAGATGAAGATGCACTCATGCTTGTTGCAACGCCGCAGCGTTCGTTTCTTCTTTCGCGGTGGCGGCCATCAACAGGCCCAGGCGGGTTTCGGTGCACTCGGCAATGTCCAGCTCGCCGGTGATGCGGCCGCCGTTCATGACGATGACACGGTCGGACAGGGCCAGGATCTCGTCCAGCTCGCTGCTGACGACCAGCACCGCACAGCCGGCATCGCGCAGCGCGCGCAGCTGCTGGTGGATGAATTCGATGGCGCCGATGTCGACGCCGCGCGTCGGCTGGCCGACCAGCAGCACCGTGGGCGCCTGGCCGATTTCGCGCGCCAGCACCAGCTTTTGCTGGTTGCCGCCCGAGAACTTGCTGGAGCCAATGTTCATGTCGCGCGGGCGCACATCAAAGCGCTCGGCCATGGCCGCGGCCTCAGACTTCATGCGCTCGTGGTTCATGGCCGCATTCAGCGGGCCGCTGCGGTACAGGGGCAGGTCTTGATAGCCGAGCACCGCGGTTTCCCAGGCCGGGAAGCTCATCACCATGCCGCAGGCATGGCGGTCTTCCGGCACATGGGCCAGGCGGCACTCGCGCGCGCTGCGCGGCTCCAGCCACTGGCCCGACGCGGCGTCGAAACGGCACCCACCGAGTTCCATCTGGCCAGCCTCCGGCGCACGCATGCCGCTGAGCACTTCCAGCAACTCGGTCTGGCCATTGCCCGACACGCCGGCCACGCCGACGATCTCGCCGGCGCGCAGCTGCAGGCCGATGTCTTGCAGCAAGGGCACGGTCTGGCCTGCGGTTAGGCTCAGGCCCTGCACCCGCAGGCGCAGCGGCGCAGCGGCATCCTGGGCGGCGGCCTGTTCGGGCCGGCCCAGATGCACCTTGCGGCCCACCATGGCCTGGGCCAGGTCTTCGGGGCTGGTGTCGGCAATGGCCTTGGTCTGCACGACCTGACCTGCACGCATCACGGTGACGGCATCGCACAGCGCCATCACTTCCTTGAGCTTGTGGGTGATCAGCAGGATGGTGGTGCCGCGCTCGCGCAGGCGGCGCAGGGTCTCAAACAGCTGCAGAGTTTCCTGCGGGGTCAGCACCGCGGTGGGCTCATCCAGGATCAGGATCTTGGCGCCGCGGTACAGGGCCTTGAGGATCTCCAGGCGCTGCAACTCGCCCACCGGCAGGTCACCGACCAGGGCATCCAGATGCACATGCAGGCCGGTTTCGGCCATCAGGGCCTGCAACTGGCTGCGCACCTTGCGCTTGGCTGCGTTGAGGAAAAAAGCCGGCTCGGCGCCCAGCATCACATTGTCGAGGCAGCTCAGGGTATCGACCAGCATGAAGTGCTGATGGACCATGCCAATGCCCAGCTCAATGGCCTGCTGCGAGTCCTTGATCTGCACCGGGCGGCCGGCGATGGCGATGCTGCCGCTGTCGGCCTGGTAATAGCCGTAGAGGATGGCCATCAGCGTGCTCTTGCCAGCGCCGTTCTCGCCGACCAGGCCGTGCACGGTGCCGGCGCGCACGCTCAGGCTGACCTCACGGTTGGCCTGCACGGCGCCGAAGCGCTTGGAGATGTCTCGCAGCTCGACGGCCGGCGGGGCACCGTCCGCGGGCACGGTGCCCTTGCTCTGGGTCGTCATGGATGGATGTCGCTGAATTTCGCGGAAAGTCGCGCAAGATCGCGCCGGTCAGGCGCTCAGTACTTGCAGGCGTTGTCGGCCATGTAGTCGGCCACTTTGATCTTGCCGGACACGATGTCGGCCTTGATGGCTTCCACCTTGGTCTTGAGCGTGGGGCTGATCAGCTTGCTGTTGTGCTCATCGAGCGCGTACTCGACGCCGCCTTCTTTCAGGCCCAGCACCGAGACGCCGGCCTTCCAACCCTTGAGCACGTTGTACACGGCCACGTCCACGTTCTTGACCATGGAGGTCAGCATGGTGCCGGGCTGCAGATGGTTTTGGTTGCTGTCCACACCGATGGCCAGCTTGCCGGCGTCCTTGGCCGCCTGGTAGACGCCCGAGCCCGTGCCGCCCGCAGCGGCGAAGACGATGTCCGAGCCCTTGGCGAACTGCGACTTGGCCAGCTCACCGCCGCGCGTGGGGTCGTTCCAGGCGCTGGAGGTGGTGCCGGTCATGTTGGAGAAGACCTCGGCCTTGGGGTTGGTCGCTTTCACGCCTTGCTCGAAGCCGCACTGGAACTTGCGAATCAGAGGGATGTCCATGCCGCCGACAAAGCTGACCTTGCCGGTCTTGCTGGTGAGCGCGGCCATGGCACCGACCAGGTAGCTGCCCTCGTGTTCCTTGAACACCACCGACTGCACATTGGGCGCGTTGACCACCGAGTCGATGATGGCGAACTGAGTCTTGGGGAAGTCCTTGGCCACCTGCTGCAGGGCCGAGGCCTGGGCAAAGCCGATGCTGATGATGGGGCTGGCGCCACGTTCGGCCATGCGGCGGATGGCTTGCACGCGCTGGGTGTCGTTGCTGATCTCGAATTCGAGATAAGGCTTGCCGGTTTCCTTCTTCCAGCGCTCGACACCGCGGTAGGCCGATTCATTGAAGCTCTTGTCGAACTTGCCACCCATGTCAAAGATGACGGCGGCTTGCCCGGCCTGGGCCAGCGCCGACAGGGACAGGGCAGACAGCGCAAGAGTCACGGCGGCACGAACAAACGAAGGTGTGGCGATCATGGCAGCAGGGATGGGCAGGCACATCGGTGAAAGAACGCCGCCGGGGCCATCAAGGCCGGCCGGCAGCGCGGTTGGGCTTCGGGCAGATTGCCCCCGTCTTTTTACGAACGCCAGACGGTAGTCGACATCGGACGCTGATTGTAAGAAAACTCAGTGTATCGGCTGATAAAGGAAAACGCTAAACGTTTGCGCGCCCCATTTTATGCATTTGCGCAACTGCGGCGCTAGGCAGGGACACCCACTCGGGTGCTCTGTTTTCCAGCATTGAAGCAGCCCCTCAAGCGGCCCGCCGTCCAATCCGCCGTGGCGAAAACGCACAAAGCATGAGCCGCATCAAAAAGCAACGGCACCCAACCCGCGGCGCCAAGCCTAAAATGAGAATAATTCTCGATTGCACTCGCTGACTTTTTCAAAGCCCCTGAAGCCCAAGCCGCATGCGGCCTTCCGATCCCCTCTTCACCGACGCAAGACGCCTCGCATGACAGACTTCAGCGCCTCCAGCGCTCTGCCCGCCGCGGCGGGCGCTCCCCTTACCCCTTGCAGCCACGCCGCCGCAGCCAGCCCCTGGACCCTCAGCACCTTGGCGGAACTCGGGCTGGGTCAAGCCATGCAGGTGCACTCGGTGCGAGCGCCAGTCCATGCGCCCGAGTGGGCCGACTGGCTGGCCGAAATCGGCTTCCTGCCCGGCGAGGCGGTCAAGATCCTCAGCCGCGGACTGCCCGGCGGCGACCCGCTGGTGGTACGCATCGGCCAGTCCACCTTTGCCCTGCGTCGCGCCGAGGCGGCCTGCATCCAGGTTCAGGCCCCGCAAGGCCCGGAGGCGACGCATGGCTGAGGCCGTCATCCATGTGCACCGGGGCGGGCCGCTGCTGGCCCTGGTGGGCAACCCGAACTGCGGCAAGACCGCCCTCTTCAACCGCCTGACCGGCAGCCAGCAAAAAGTGGCCAACTACGCCGGCGTCACCGTCGAGCGCAAAGAGGGTCGCCTGCTCAGCGCCGCCGGCCACGCCCTGCGCCTGCTCGACCTGCCCGGCACCTACAGCCTGAACCCGCGCTCGCCCGATGAGCGCGTCACCTGCGATGTGCTGGCCGGCCGTGCGCGCGGCGAGAAGCGCCCCGACCTGGTGGTCTGCGTGCTCGACGCCACCAATCTGCGCCGCACCCTGCGCCTGGTGCTGGCAGTGCAGCGCCTGGGCCTGCCCTGCGTGGTAGCGCTGAACATGGCCGACCTGGCAGCCCGGCGCGGCCTGACCATCGACTCCGAGGCGCTGTCGCGCGAGCTGGGCGTGCCGGTGCTGCGGACCGTGGCCACCGCAGGCGACGGCGTGGCCGAGCTGAAAGCCCTGCTCGATGACAAGACGGTCTGGGCGCCGGGCGCCCTGCCCCACAGCGAGGCGGACGGCGACCACGAACGCATCAAGCAGATCCTGCAGCGTCTGCAACTGGATCAAGAGCTGCCCGAGCTGCCCAGCGACCGCCTCGACCGCGTGCTGCTGCATCCAGTCGCCGGCCCACTGATCCTGGCGGCCGTGCTCTTCCTGCTCTTCCAGGCCGTGTTTGCCTGGGCCACCGGGCCCATGGATCTGATCAAGGACGGCATGGCCGCATTGGGCGAGTGGGTCGGCGGCGCCCTGCCCGAAGGCTGGCTGCGCAGCCTGCTGGTGGACGGGCTGATCGCCGGTGTCGGCGGCGTGCTGGTCTTCCTGCCGCAGATCCTGATCCTGTTCTTCTTCATCCTGATCCTGGAAGAAAGCGGCTACCTGCCGCGCGCGGCCTTCTTGCTCGATCGCCTGATGGGCAGCGTCGGCCTCTCGGGGCGCAGTTTCATCCCCTTGCTGTCCAGCTTTGCCTGCGCCATCCCCGGCATCATGGCCACGCGCAGCATCGCCAACCCGCGCGACCGCTGGGTCACCATCCTGATCGCGCCGCTGATGACCTGCTCGGCCCGGCTGCCGGTCTACGCCCTCTTGATCGGCGCCTTCATCCCCGCGCGGCAACTGGCCTGGGGTTTGCAGCTGCAGGGCCTGGTGCTGTTCGGGCTCTACCTGGCCGGCATCCTCGGCGCCCTGTGTGTGGCCTGGTTGCTCAAGCGCTTCACCCAAAGCGGGGCACAGGTGCGGCCGCTGATGATGGAGCTGCCGGCCTACCACTGGCCGCATCCGCGCAATATCGCCCTGGGCCTGTGGCAGCGCGCCGTGATTTTTGTGCGCCGGGTCGGCGGCATCATCCTGGTGCTGACCGTGTTGCTCTGGCTGCTGGCCAGCTTTCCCGGCGCGCCCGAAGGCGCCAGCGAGCCAGCCATCGTCTACAGCGTCGCCGGCATGCTGGGCCGCGGTCTGGCGCCGCTGTTCGAGCCCCTGGGCTTCAACTGGCAGATCTGCCTGGCCCTGGTACCGGGCATGGCCGCCCGCGAGGTGGTGATCAGCGCCCTGGGCACGGTGTACGCGCTGTCGAGCGGCGGCGCCGATGCGGCCGAGGCCTTGAGTCCGCTGATCGCACAGAGCTGGAGCCTGCCCACGGCCCTGGCCCTGCTGGCCTGGTTTGTCTTTGCGCCGCAGTGCATCGCCACCCTGGCCGCAGCCCGGCGCGAAACTGGTGGCTACAAAACGCCGGCCCTCATGCTGGCCTATCTTTTTGGTCTGGCCTATCTTGCCGCATGGCTGACCTTCCGCATCAGCAGCGCCCTGCTTGCCTGAAACCGAAGACCGGATTCGCCAACTCCGCCCCATGCCCCGCGTAAACCCTGAGGCCCAAAGCCAGACTCTGCCCCCACACTGCCGGGCCTGCGCACGCACTGCGTGAGGTCGCTGCTGCGCGCTGCCAAAGCAACAACAAGCATGTCTCGAAGGAAACCCATGAAACTGAACCAGCTGATCGCCGCCCTGATCCTGCCTTGCGCCGCTGCCGCCGCTTTTGCCGCGCCGGCCAAGTACGTGATCGATGACCAATCGACCGCCAATCTGATGGATCAAGCCGCAGCCGAAGCCATTTGGTTGAAGAGCATCACACCGGCCACGGTCAAGCTGTTCCCGGCCAAGGCCTGGGGCTTCCTGAGCCAGGTCGAAGGCGGCATCGATGTGGCACAAAAGACCTGCGTGATCACCGCCCGCGCCGTGGTCCTGCCGCGCAAGGGCAAGGACCTGGTGTTCAAGCCGGCCAAGAGCGCGACCACGTTTGGTGCAGTCCCCAACGCCTCGCCCGAGCAGTGCAAGGCCCTGGGCAAGGCCAAGCTGGAAGAAGCGGTGCAAGCCCTGGCCGGTGCCATGGGCACGAGCAACTGATCGATCAGCGACTCGAGTTCTTCCAGCGCCACAGGCGCTGTTGCCAAAAGCCCGGCGTCACCCGACGCGCGGGCTTTTTCTTTGTTCTTTCTGCCCACACGAGCCCGTGAGCGGCAGCTAGACTGACTCGATGGAGTTCCAGCCCGAACACATCCACCGCGAGGCCAGCCTGGCCAAGGTGCTGGCCATGCTGCAGGCCAGCCCGGTGTTCGGGGGCTTGCCGGCCAGGATCTTGAAGGAGCTGGCCGAGGCCATGGAGGTGCAGCAGGTCCAGGGCGGTGCCACCCTGCTGCGCGAGGGCGAAGCCTCTGACACCATCATTTTTGTCATCAGCGGCGGCCTACGCGTGACACGGCGCGACGCTACAGGCCAGCTCTTGCTCTACAACCAAGTTCAACCCGGCCAGAGCATCGGTGAGTTGGGGCTGATCCTGCAGCAAGCAAGAGCCCAGGACCTGAGCGCCGTGCGCGACTCCCGCCTGGCAATACTGAGCCGCCAGGCCTATCAACGCCTGCTGCAGCGCCACCCGACCGAGCTCTGCCAGGTCTTCGTCCAAGCGGTGTACGAACGCCTGCGGCCCCAGCACGAAGTACCGGTGCCACAGCGCATGGCCCAGACCTTTGCTCTGTTGCCGCTGCAGCGGGAGCTGGGTCAAGACGGCTGCAGCACAGCCTTGGCTGAAGACCTGTGCCGCTGCCTGAGCCTGCAGGGCCGCAGCGGCCACCTGCGCGAAGTGCGGGACCCTGCCAGCGGAGCGCCGCAGCTGCTGCTCAATGGCCAGGCCTTGCCGCATGAGGACCTGGCGCATCTGGAAGACCGCTTTGACTTCATCGTCTACCAGGCCCACCATGCCGATGATTTGGGCGCTGAACCCGAGGCCTGGACACGCTTCGCGCTGCGCCAGGCCGATCAACTGATCTTGCTCAGTGGCGCCCACGCCCCGCACACACCCAGCCGGGTTGAACAGGCCCTGCTGGCCGGCGATGGCAACGCGGCACTGAAGCGCCAGCATTTGGTCTTGCTGCACGACGCCCATGAAGCTCAGCCGGTGCTGCCAACGCCGTGGCTGATGGGGCGCACGCTGGAGCGCATTTACCCGCTGCGTCGGGCCCGCCTGGGCGACACCCAGCGCCTGGCCCGCTTCCTGACCGGCAGTGCTCTGGGCCTGGTGTTGGGCGGTGGGGGCGCGCGTGGCTTTGCCCATCTGGGCGTGTTGCGCGCGCTGCAAGAAAGCCAGCTGCCCGTGGATCTGATCGGCGGCAACAGCATGGGCGCACTGATCGCCGCGCAATACGCCTGCGGCCACAGTCTGGAGCAGATCCTGAGTCAGACACGTCGCTTTGCCGCCGGCGGCGAGCGCCTGACCTTGCCCCTGGTGTCCCTGGTGGCCGGCCGGCGGGTCGAGCGCGACCTGCGCCGCATGTTCGGCGAACGCCTGATCGAGCAACTCTGGCTGCCTTTCTTTGCCGCCGCCTGCAATCTCAGCGAAGGCACCACCAGCACCCTGGACCAAGGACCGCTCTGGCGCGCCGTGCTGGCCAGCAACTCGCCCGCCGGCCTGTTCCCGCCCGTGCTGCAGGGCGGCGCCCTCTTGGTGGACGGCGCCATCCTCGACAACGTGCCGGTGCAGGCCATGCGCGTGCGCCTGGGCACGCCCCTGGAGCGACGCCGCGGCAATGGCAGCATCATTGCCGTCGATGTTGATGTGCGCGCCAGCCTGCGCGCCGACAGCGGCCTGGCGCGCCTGGGCAATTGGCAGGTGCTCAAGCGCTGGCTGCGCCCTGGCGCTCCAGCCGCGCCGGGAATTGCCGACATCCTCTACAGCGCCGGCCACATCGGCAGCCTGGGGCAGCGGCAGCGCGCGCGCGCGCAGGCCGACCATTACCTCGAACCGCCCGTGTCAGGATTCGCCCTGATGGCCTACGCCCAAGGGGCAGAGATCGCCGAACTGGGCTACCGCCACGCGATGGAACACATCGAACAATGGGATCGCAAGCAGCTGTTGAATCTCAAGCCCAAGATCTGAGCGCCGATCCGGTCGCGTCGGGCCCTGCCGCCGCGAGCGCAGCCATGGACCTGCCGCTGTCGCTGAGTCAGCGCGAGGTCTGGCTCGATCAACGCGCCTGGCCCGGCAGCGCGCATCTCAATATCGGTGGCGGAGCCCTGCTGCGGGGCCCGCTGGATGTCGCCCGGCTGCAGGCGGCTTTGCGCCTGCTGGTGGCCGGCCACGATGCCCTGCGCCTGGCCCCTGATCTGCACGGTCACCAGCGCTTGCTGCCGGCCTGGGACGCGCAGTTGGAACGGGTGGACTTGCACTTCGCCTCGGACCTCGAAGCCGAGCAGGCCATGGAACGCTGCTGGAACGCTCGCATGGGCGAGCCCTTCGCCCTCGATGGCCGGCCGCCCTGGCGTTTCCTGCTGCTGCGCGCGCACGATGCCCTGCACGGCTTGAGCATCCAGTTTCACCACCTCGTGATGGACGGTTGGGGCACAACCCAGCTGATGCAGGCTTGGTGCACGCTTTACCAAAGCCTGGAGCCCGGAGCCACGTTTGCGCCGAGAGAAGCCTGTGCTGGCGCGCGCTACCGTGATTTCATCGAGGACTCACAGCGCTACCGTCAATCGGCCTTGTTCGAACGTGACGCGGCTTTCTGGCGGCAACAACTCACCGGTCTGGCGCGGGGCGATCGCCAGCCTTTGGTGGCGCGGCGCGCCCAGCCGCAGAGCGTCGATGCACGCGAGTTGCCAAGAGCCCAGCTCTTCCATCTGCCCTTGGATGCCAGCGCCTATGCCCGCATGGAGCAAGCCGCCAAAGCCCAGGGGCTGAGCAGCTTCAATGTCCTGCTGGCCGCCATGGCCCTGTACTTCGGGCGCCTCAGCGGTCAGCGCAAAGTCCTGATCGGCGTGCCCAGCCTGAACCGCAGCGGCCAACGCTTTCGCCAGACACCGGGCATGTTCACCGGCCTGCAATGCCTGCTGCTCGACCTGGACCAGGCCGGCACCGCCAGTGGCCTGATGCAGCAGGCGGGTACGCAGATGCAAGCGGCCCTGCGGCATGCGCGCTACCCCTTGAGCGAGCTGGCCCATGAACTGCCGGGCCTGCATCTGAACGGCCAGGGTGAGGTGCTGGAGCTGCTGCTCTCCTTTGAACGCCAGGACTACCGCCTGCAGTTTGGCGCGGCTCAACTGACGGGATCGCGCCAGCTGTTCAGCGGCCGCGCCCGCTTCCCCCTGGCGATGACGCTGTGCGAATTCGACGGCGGCGCCGCACCCGCCCTGGTGCTGGAAGCCAGCAGCGCCTGCTTCGAGGCGGAAGAAACGGCCTTGCTGGCACGCCGGCTCTGGCAGCTCAGCCAGAGCCTGGCCGCGCAGCCCGAACAAGCGCTGGACCAGATCGAACTGCTGCCGGCCGAGGAACGCTGGGCCTTGCTGCACGGCCTGCACAAGGACCTGGCCCAGCTTGAGGCACCGCAAACCTGGCTGAGCCAGTTCCGCCATCAGGCCGGCCTGCAGCCCGAGGCCTGCGCCTTGGTCTGGGATGAGCATGACACCGTCGCAAGCCTGAGTTATGCCGAGTTGCTTGCGCGCGCCGAAGCGCTGGCCCGGCAGCTGCGCCGCCTCGGTGCCGGGCGCGACCGGGTCGTGGCCCTGGCCATGGAACGCTCGGCCGAGATGGTGGTGGCCCTGGTCGCCATTGGACTGGCGGGCGCGGCCTTCCTGCCCTTGGACCCGCAGGCGCCGCCGGCTCGCTTGGCCGGCGTGCTGCTGGACAGCGGTGCGGTAGCCCTCTTGCTCGATGTCGATGGACCGACGGTCTTGGCCGAACTGCCTGGCCTGCAACAGCGCTGCCTGCGTTTGCCCCAGCCCTGGCCCGAATTTCCGGACTCGAACGATAGCGCAGCCTCGGACGAGGCGCGGGCCGAAGACCTGGCCTATGTGCTCTTCACCTCGGGCTCCAGTGGCCGTCCCAAGGGCGTGATGATGGAACATGGCGCCCTGACGCGACGCCTGGCCTGGCTGGCCAAGAGCTGGGGCATCGGTCCGCAAGACCGGGCCATCCAGGGCACCCAGCTAGGCTTTGACCCGGCCCTGGTGGAGCTGCTGCTGCCGCTGAGCCAAGGCGCCAGCATTGCCCTGCCGCCGCCGGGCCGCGTGCATCCGCGCCGTCTGGCCGAGCTGATCCAGAAGCACGGCGCCAGCTTCGGTGCCTTTGTACCCAGCACCCTGGCCGGACTGGTGGACGCCTGGGCACTGGCGCGCCGCCAAGGCCAGCCAGCGCCCTGTCTGCGCGTTGCCTGCTGCGGCGGGGAGCTGCTGCCGCCGGCCCTGGTGCGGCGCTTTCAGGCCTTGAGCAGTGCACAGCTCTACAACTTCTACGGTCCGACCGAAGCCTGCATCTTTGCCAGCGCCTGGCCCTGCCCGCCGGCCCCTGCCGAAGTCGGGGCAGACACGGAGCAGGCCGACATCACGGAGATCCCCTTGGGCCGCCCCATCGACGACGTCCGCATCTATGTGCTGGACGAGGCCATGCAGCCCCTGCCCTTCGGCTGCAATGGTGAGATCTATATCGGCGGCGGCGGTCTGGCACGTGGCTACCTCGGGCGACCCGAGTTGGACGCGCGGGCCTTTGTGCCCGACCCCTGGGCTCCCAGCGCGCCGGGGCAGCCTCCTGCTCGGCTTTACCGCAGCGGCGATCGCGGCTGGCTGGACGCCGCCGGGCTGCTGCATTTCAACGGCCGCCTGGATCGCCAGGTCAAGCTGCGCGGCCAGCGCATCGAACTCGGCGATGTCGAAGCTGCCTGCCTGCGCCTGCCCCTGGTGCAACAAGCGGCCGTACAACTGCTCACCGAGGCACAGCCGCCGCGCCTGCATGCTTGGCTGGCCGGTGCTGGGCTGAGCGAAGTGGACCTGCCAAGATTGCAGGCTGGCCTGCGCCAGAGTCTGCCCGAGGTCATGCGGCCGGGCTCCTTCAGCCTGCTGGCCGAGTTGCCGCTCGGGCCCCATGGCAAGGTGCAGTTGGCCGGTTTACCCCCGCCGCCGCCACTGGGGCCGTCTGCCGCGTCTCTGGCCCCTGCGACCTACGGCCCGCCACGAGCGCCCAGCAATGCCTTGGAGCACAGGCTGCTCGAACTCTGGGCTGAAGCCCTGCCGGCGGCCGCCCGAGCCGCCCAGATCGCACACGGCCAGGCTGGCCACATCGACCTGGACGCCGACTTCTTTGCGCTCGGCGGCGACTCGCTGGCTGCCCTTGGAGTACTGGCCACGCTGGAGGACGAACTCGGTCAACGCCTTCCCTTGCAACTGATGCAGGAGCATCCGAGCATCGCGGCACTGGCACGGGCCTTGATTCGGCCCCTGATACCGCCGGGCGTGCTGCAACGGCTGGGCGATGCGCAAGCGGGCACACAGCGACTCTTCATCGCCGCATCCGGTCATGGCGATGTGCTGCGGCTGCAGCAGCTGGCGCAAGCCCTGGCCGGCGAAGTGGCCGTCTTCATGTTGCAGCCGCCGCTTCAGGAAGAGCCACTGAGCATTGGCGCCTTGGCAGCGATGTATGCCGATGCCATGGCCGCCGATGGCGACTCGTCGGCCTGGCTGGCCGGCTTCTCGGTCGGAGGCGTCACGGCCTTGGCGGCAGCCGTAGAGCTGCAGCAACGCGGTCAGGCGCCGGCCGGCTTGTTGCTGCTGGACACCATCCACCCCGAAGCCGTACTCGGTGGCACCGCCCCCTGGCGAACGCTGGGTTGGTTGGTGCGCAAGCTCCACGTCCAGGACCTGAGCCTCAATGGCCGACGCCTCGGCGCCATGTTCAGCGACCCGGGCCTGGTGCTTCAGGTCCAGGCCCTGCGTGGCCACCGCTGCCAGGCATTTTCGGGACCGGTCTTGCTGCTGCAATCGGCCGGCCTGGCCAAATGGCACAAGCTGCTCTTCCAGGCATGGCGGCGGCTGCTGCCCGAGCTGCGCAACTGCCAGGTGGCCGGCACCCATGGCTCCATCTTCGATTCAAGCCATGTCGACACCCTGGCTGGCGAGATGCTCAGCTTCATGCGAGCGAAGACAGGGACTCAGGCATGAAGCAAAAGGAAGAACCGACGCAAGCCGCTGCCAGGCGGCGCCTGCGCCTGCGTGCGGCCGGCCTGGCCCTGCTTCTTTTGCTGCTGCTGGGTCTGAGCCTGGGCTGGGCCTATTCGCCCTGGCGCAGCGAAATCGATCCGGCGCAGCTGCTGCCAAAGCTACAGCGCCTGGGTCAGTGGCTGGGGCCCTGGGCAATGGCCGCCTTGATGACCCTCGCCCTGGTGCTGGCCGTGCCCCTGATGCTGCTCACCGTACTCGCTCTGGCAGCCCTGGGCCCGACCCAGGGGTTTATGTGCACCTTGGCGGCCGGTGTTGCGGCCGCCGGCTTGAGCCATGGCATCGGCCACTGCCTGGGTCATGCGGCTCTAAAAACACTGGCCGGCCCGCGCCTTCAACAACTGAGCCAGGCCTTGGCGCGGCGCGGCCTGGTCGCCGTGATCTTGATCCGCTGGTTGCCGATCGCGCCCTTCGCCATCGTCAATATGGTGGCGGGTGCCAGCCACATACGCCTGAGAGACATGATGCTCGGCACCTTGCTGGGCATGTTGCCGGCGACCTTGGCTCTGGCCTTTTTCATGGACCAGTTGATGCATGCCCTTGAGAGCGCCCAGGCCAGCGATGCCTGGCGCTTGTTGGCCGGCCTGATCCTGCTGGGCGTCGCCGGCTGGCTGCTGCGCCGCTGGGCCGCGCGACGGCAAGCCTGACTTGCGCAGCCGGGCCCCACTCAGGGCTCAGGCGTGCCGGTGTCCTGCTCGCCGCGGGTCAGCTCGTTACGTGCACCGGCGGCCAGCGCCTGGTAGCGCCCCCTGAAGGCGTCGAGCTGGTCCTGCTCCAACTCCTCCAGATCCAGCAGCGCATTGTGAGCACCACGGGTGGCCCGGATCAGCTCGTCGAGCTTGACCTGGATCGCCTCGGTGTCCCGGTTCTGCGTGTTCTGGATCAGAAACACCATCAGGAAGGTGATGATGGTGGTGCCGGTGTTGATGACCAGTTGCCAGGTGTCGCTGAAGCCAAACAGCGGCCCAGTGAGCAACCAGACCAGAATGACCGCCACGGCCAAGGTGAACACCCGTGGGCGACCACAGAAATGGGCGGTGGCCTTGGCAAAGCGCGAATACCAATTGCTGGTCGGCATGTAGAGGACTCCTGACGCGCCCGCATGCGGGCCGGAGTCGCAGTGTGAGTCATGGTGAACCTGGGTCGGCAAAAAACGAGCAACTCGCCTTCCGACATTTCGCGCTCAACAGCTTTTTCGTTCCCAAAACGGAAAAAGCCCTCAAGCATTCGCTTGAGGGCTTTTCACGATTTTGGGGTGGCTGATGGGGCTCGAACCCACGACAACAGGAATCACAATCCTGGACTCTACCAACTGAGCTACAACCACCGTCGAGACATAGATTATAGAATGATTTTTTAAGGCGGCGCAAGCACTTTTTAAAAGATGGCGGCGCTTCACCTAAAAGCTTCGTTCATCACTTCCACTCGGTCGCACTCTCGAGCGACCGAATGGAATGAGTTCTTACGGAGCGCTGGCCGAGGCGGCAGCCATCGGCGCCTTGATCACGGCCTTGTAGCGCGTCTTCAGAGCATTGAGATAGGCCTGAGCCTCGACACCCGACCAGGCCTGCGCGTATTGGGCGGCGGCACGCTTGGCATCCACCACGGCCGGGTCACGCGGCAGCAGCTTATTGATGCGTGCCAGCACATAGCTGCCGTCACCGGCATCGATGCCAACCACGGTCGGCAGCTTGCTGGCATCGGCCGAGAGAATGCCTTCCAGCACCTTGCGCGGCAGGTCGCGCGGCAAGGCACGCGAGACCACCACGGCGGCTTCCAGGCCGCCAGCTTCAGAGGCTCCAGCCTTCTGCAGCTCAGCCACGCGAGCCGCACCGGCCTTAGCGGCCTGAGCACCGGCCAATTGACGAACCAGCTGGCTGCGCACCGTGTCCTTGACCTGAGCCAAAGGCAGCAAATGAGCCGGGTTGTGCTGAACCACGCGAGCAGCAACCATCTGGTTCGGCGCTGACTCGACGGCTTCGGTGTTGCGCTTGTTGCGCAGGGAATCATCCGAAAACACAGCCTCCAGCAATTTGGCCGAGGCCAGGGGGCCGCTCACGCCAGGTGCCGGCTTGCGCTGCACGGTGGCATTCAAAACGGAGAGCTTCAGCTTGTCGGCCACCGGCTGCAGGCTGTCGGATTGCTCGTAGACGCCGTTGCTGAACTGCTCGGCCACCTCGACATAGCGCTTTTGAGCCAGTTGCTTGCGCACCTCGGCCTCGATCTCGGCGCGCACAGACTCAAAGCTCTTCTTGTCGCCGCCGCGCACGCCGGTCAGCTGAATGATGTGGTAACCAAACTCGGACTCGACCACATTGCTGATCTCGCCCTGCTTGAGCGCATAGGCAGCGTCGTCGAAAGGTTTGACCATGGCGCCACGGGCGAAGAAGTCCAGATCACCGCCGTTGGTGGCCGAACCTTCGTCCTGGGAATTCTTGCGTGCCAGCTCGGCGAACTGGGCCGGGCTCTTGCGCAGCTGAGCCAGCAACTCTTCCGCCTTGGCCTTGGCTTTGGCGCGTTCGTCGGCCTTGGCGTCTTGTGCGGCCTTGATCAGGATGTGGCTGGCACGGCGTTCTTCCGAGACCGTGTAACGGGACTGGTTCTCGCTGTAGTACTTGCGCAGGTCTTCGTCGCTGAAGCTAACGCCGGCCTTCAAAGCTTCCAGGTCGAGTACCAGGTACTGGATCTGAGCGTTCTCAGCCACCTGGAACTGGGCAGCGTTCTTGCTGTCCTTGTAGAAGGCTTCGAGCTCGGCATCGCTGGGGGCGATGGCGGCGGCGAAATCCTTGGCCTGGAAGCGCTGCAGCTGCACTTCGCGTTGCTGCAGCAAGGCGTCAAAGGCCACGGCCGCATTGGCCTCCGAGGCCAGACCGGAGCTCGTCAGGCCGGCCGCCACCTGGCGCAAGGTCAAGTCCTGACGCAAGCGTTCGACAAACATCTGCGAACTCATGCCCTGAGCGGCCAGCAAGCTTTTGTTCAAGCTGCCGTCGGGGTTGCGCAGGAAGGCAAACTGAGGATCGTTCATGAACAGCGACTGCAAACGCTCATCGCTGACGAACAGATGCTCATCCTTGGCTGCCGCTTGCAAGACACGCTCACGCACCAGGCCATCCAGGGCCTCGCGCTTCACTTCAGGTGAGTCGAGCAACTTGGCGTCCAGATTGGGCATCTGGCGACGCATGCGTTCGGCCTGATCGCGCTGCGCGGCGTCCCACTCGGCCTGCGTGATCTTTTGACCCGCGACCGTGGCCACGCCTGCGTTGGCGCCGTCCATGAAGCTGGTATAGCCCTGCATGCCGACCAAGGCAAACGAAGGCAGGATAAGAATCAGCAAGAGCAGCTGAAACAGGCGATTGTGTTTACGGACGAAATCAAACATCGAAACCTCAGACATGCAGACACGACAAAGGCGAACCGGAGTTCGCCTTTGCGTGGGACGGCCTTCTAGGAGCCAAAGCCCACGTCCAGACAGGCTGTCGGACTCGGGCAATACTGGTGGGTGCTGACGGGCTCGAACCGCCGACCTGCGCCGTGTAAAGGCGACGCTCTACCAACTGAGCTAAGCACCCGGGTAAACCGGTAAAAAAACAAAAAACGAGGCTGACGCCGAACTTCAGTTGACCGCGTCCTTGAGGGCCTTGCCGGGCCGGAACTTCGGCACTTTGGCAGACTTGATCTTGATCGCATCGCCGGTGCGGGGGTTGCGCCCCGCACGCGCAGCGCGCTTGGTCACACTGAAGGTGCCGAAGCCTACCAGAGAAACGGAACCGTTCTTCTTCAGCGTGGTCTTGACGCCGCCAATCACGGCCTCCAGAGCACGGCCAGCAGCGGCCTTGGAGATGTCCGCCTGCTGGGCGATGTGTTCGATCAGTTCCGACTTGTTCAATTGTTTCCCCTCAAAAGGAAGTGCGTCCGCGCGGCACTTGCAGGCCTCGGCTTTGCTGAGCTAAAGCAAGCCGGAGCTGGCCTGAAACTCGCGGGGAAACGGATTCTATGCGCATTCAGCCCGCCCGCCTGACAGGGAAAAGCCCCGATACAAAAGACACCGTTCACCAACAGTGGCTGGCCTGCGGCAGGGTTTGAGTACCTTAGGCCAGCGTGCGCGACCAGGGCCCGCTAGGCCTTCTCAACGCGCCTTGGCGCGAATCTCAGGCAGGGCTTTTTGCAGGTAATAGACCATGGACCAAATGGTCAGCACCACGGCGGCGAGCAGCAACCAAGTGCCCCACAAGCGAGTGGGCAAGATTCCAAACAAGAGACCGTCAAAGAGCAGAAAAGGAATCGCCACCATCTGCGCCGTGGTCTTGAGCTTGCCCACCATATGCACGGCCACACTGCCCGAGGCCCCAATCTGGGCCATCCATTCGCGCAGAGCTGAAATGGCAATCTCTCGGCCAATGATGACCAGAGCCACCATGGCATTGACGCGACCGAGTTCGAGCAAGATCAACAGCGCGGCACAGACCAGCATCTTGTCCGCCACTGGGTCCAGGAAGGCCCCGAATGCCGAGGTCTGGTTGAGCTTGCGGGCCAGGTAGCCATCCAGCCAGTCGGTCAACGCGACCAAAATGAACAGCGAGGTGGCAAACAGGTTTTGGCTGTCTTTGCTCAGGTCCAGATAGAACACACCGACGACCAGCGGAATGGCGACGATGCGGGCCCAAGTGAACAGGGTTGGCAGGGTGAAGAACATGCACCCATTGTGCCCAAACAAAACCAGCGACCTCCCACCTTTTCAGGCCTTTTGGGCCTAGACGCCGAGTGACTGGCCTGGCACGGGCCAGACTGTCTCTTTATTGCCGAGGCAACAGGTCCTCAGTCAAGCGTTCTCGGCTTGAAATGACGGTCATCGTTGAACAAGAAGGTCTCGCTGAATTTCCAAGGTTCCGGCATGCGCGAGACATTGCCGAAGGGCGCGGCGCGATGCAAGGCATCAATGGCCAACTGCAAGGTGTCCGGCGCCTGCCCCGGTCGGCGCAAGATGTTGATGCGCTTGATATGGCCGTCATGGAGCAGCTCCACTTCCAGCACCGGAATCGCCAGGAGCACGGCCGGTACCTGCCCCATATAGGTCATGTGCGGGTTGGCCGCCACCAGCCGCAATGCGGCTTGCTTGCGCAACTCGTCATGGCTGCGCACGGGGCCAGGTGGTGGCAAGCCAGTCTTGGCCGTATCCACAGGCTTGGGCGCCTCGCTCTTGCCCGGCAAAGGGGCGGGAGCCGGTGCTGTACCAGGGGCAGCGGCCGATGCCTGTGCCGGGGCGGGCGAACGCGGCCCACTGGAGCAGCCGGCCAGCGCCAGCGCCAGCCCGAGCGCCGCCCAGGCGCAAAGGCGAGCCGACACCACTCTGGCGAGCGCCCGATCGCCCACACCGCCACACATCACTTCATCAGCGCAAGACACGATAGATCTCCTCTGCCAGCTCCTTGGAAACGCCCTTGACGCTGGCAATCTCTTCCACACTCGCAGCGGCCACGCCGCGTACACCACCGAAGCGCTGCAAGAGTTGCGCGCGCTTCTTCGGGCCAATACCGGCCACATCCTCGAGCTTGGAACCGCCGGTGCGCACCGCGGCTCGCTTGGCCCGCATGCCGGTGATGGCAAAGCGGTGGGCCTCGTCACGGATCTGCGCCACCAACATCAGCGCAGCCGAGTCACGCCCCAAATAGACCTTGGGCCGACCGTCGGCGAACACCAACTCCTCGAGGCCGACCTTGCGCCCCTCGCCCTTCTCCACGCCGACGATCAAGGACAGATCCAGCCCCAGTTCCTCGAAGACTTCGCGCGCCATAGCCACCTGGCCGCGACCGCCATCGACCAGCACCAGATCGGGCAGACGCCCGGTACCCAGCTGCGCAGCCTCGGCCAGCTTGCTGTAACGCCGGGTCAGCACCTGACGCATGGCGGCGTAGTCGTCGCCGCCGGTGATGCCCTCGATGTTGTAACGCCGGTATTGGCTGCTCTGCATCTGATGTGCATCGAACACCACGCAAGAGGCCATGGTCGCCTCGCCCGCTGTATGGCTGATGTCGAAGCACTCGATGCGGAAAGCATCCAGCTCCTGCACCGACAACTCCAGCGCATCCACCAGAGCGCGGGTGCGCGCCTGTTGCGAGCCCTCTTCGGCCAGCAGACGGGCCAGCGCCAATTCGGCGCCCTTGACGCACATCTCCTGCCAGATGCGGCGCTGGCCGCGCGGCTGGGATTGCGTGGTGACCTTGTAGCCGGCCTGCTCGCTCAAGGCCTCAGAAAGCGTCTCGTCCACCAGCTCGCTGAGCACGATCAGCGAGGGCACATGGGCATCGAGGTAATGCTGAGCCATGAAGGCCTCCAGCACCAGGCGCTCCGGTGAAAAGGCGCTGAGCTGCTCGTCATCGCCCAGGGAGACGGCAGTCGCCTCCTCGACATGCTTGGGGAAAAAGGCGCGGTCTCCCAGATGGCGCCCGCCGCGCACCATGGCCAGGTTGACGCAGGCGCGGCCGCCTTGCACCTTGGCCGCCAGGATGTCGACATCGCGGTCACGGCCGGTGGCGCTGTTCTCGTCCACCGACTGCTGCTGCAACACGCGCGCCAGAGCCTGGATCTGGTTGCGCACCTCGGCCGCCAGTTCGAACTGCAAGGCATCCGAATAGGCCATCATCTGCGCCTGCAGACCATCCATCACCTCTTGCGTCTCGCCCAGCAAAAAACGCTCAGCGTTGCTGACGTTGCGACCGTAATCGGCACCCTGCCCTTCCGGCACGCAAGGGCCGGAGCAGCGGCGGATCTGGTACAGCAGGCAGGGTCGTGAACGGTTGTTGAAGACCGTGTCCTCGCAGGTGCGCAGCTTGAAGACCTTCTGGATCAGCTGGATCGACTCCTTGACCGCCCAGCCGCTCGGGAAGGGGCCGAAGTAGCGATGGCGCCGGTCCACCGCGCCGCGGTAGTAGCTGATGCGCGGGAACTCATGGCCGCTGAGCTTGAGGTAGGGGTAGCTCTTGTCGTCGCGGAACAGGATGTTGAACTTGGGGTTCAGCACCTTGATCAGGTTGTTTTCCAGCAGCAGCGCCTCAGACTCGGTGCGCACGACCGTCGTCTCCAGGCGGGCGATGCGCGCCACCATCATGCCGATGCGCGTGCCGCCATGGTCTTTCTGGAAATAGCTGGAGACGCGCTTCTTCAGATGCTTGGCCTTGCCAACGTAGAGCACCTGGTCCTGGGCATCGAAGTAGCGATAGACCCCCGGCAGCCCGGGCAAGGCCGCCACCTCTTGCAGGATGCGCTCGCGCTGCTCACGCGCCACCTGCTCGACTTGCTGCACCCGCTGGGCCTCGGCCTCCTCGACGATGCGACGCTCGGCGGCCCACTGGGTCTGGGCCTGCTCTCCGAGGGCGCGGGCATCCGGCTGGGACGAAGCGGCAGCCAACTCTTGCTGGGTTTCGGGCAGGTTCTTGGAATCAGGCACTGGCATGGCCCGCATTGTGCCCGCCTCGATAATCCCGGAATGAGTCTGAGTCCGTGCCTGGTGTGGGATCTGTTCTGCCGTGTGATTGACAACTTCGGCGATGTCGGTGTCAGCTGGCGCCTGGCCCGCGACCTGGCGGCGCGCGGGCAGCGCGTGCGCCTGTGGATCGACGACGCGGCGCCGCTGCGCTGGATGGCGCCCAGGGGCTGGCCTCCCGGCATCACGGTCCACGACTGGCCATCCAGTGAAGCCGCAGACGAGGCTGGCGATGTGGTGATCGAAACTTTCGGTTGCGAGCTGCCTCCAGCTTTCGTCGCCCGCATGGCCGCGCGCGCCAAGGCGCCCCTGTGGCTGAATCTGGAGTACTTGAGCGCCGAAGCCTATGTCGAGCGCAGCCACGGCCTGAGTTCACCGCAGTTCAGCGGCCCCGGACGCGGCCTGGGCAAGCGCTTCTTCTACCCAGGCTTCAGCCCGCGCACCGGCGGCTTGCTGCGCGAGCCCGGCTTGCTGAAAGCACAAAGCCAATTCGACGCTGGCGCCTGGTTGGCTGCCCTGGGCCTGCAGCGCCGGCCGGGCGAGCGCATCGTCAGCCTGTTCGCCTACCCCAACCCGCGCCTCGCAGATTTGCTCGACACCCTCGCCGAGCAGCCGACCCTCTTGCTGGTTTGTCCCGGCGCTGTTCAAGCGGAATTGCTGCAGCGCGAGCTGCCTGCCCCGCTGCGCCTGCATGCCCTGCCCTTCGTCAGCCAGGACGATTTCGACGCCCTGCTCTGGGCAGCCGACCTCAACTTCGTGCGCGGGGAAGACTCTTTTGTGCGTGCCCAATGGGCAGGCAAGCCTTTTGTCTGGCAGATCTACCGTCAGGACGACGGCGCCCACGGCCCCAAGCTGGACGCCTTCTTGGACCTGTATCTGCAAGACGCAAGGGCCGAGCTGGCCACGGCGACGCGGAGTTGCTGGCGCCGCTGGAACGAGCTGGAGGCCGGGCATTTGCGGCTGCCGGCCGCAGCAACCGCCGCAGAAACCGCCACTACACAGGCCCTGCACTGGCGTGCTCAATTGGCGACCCAGCAGGACTTGTGCAGCCGACTGCTCGGCCTGGCCCTCAAATCAAGCTAAAATATAGGGCTTTGTTGCGCCGCAAGACCGGGCACGACACCTCGATGAAGCCGTCAAAGGCTGGCATCTCAAGACAGCAGACCCTGCTTGTTTGACCAAAGTTCAGCGGACCCGCGGGTCGTCTGATCCGCATCAATCAAGCAATGGCCTGGGCCCCGAAGCGATAGCGCGTGATCAAGACGCCGGGCCATCCCGAAGAACTTCTCTCCAAATCGGAACACTCATGAAGATTGCTCAAGAAATCCGCGCCGGCAACGTGATCATGCACGGTAAAGACCCGATGGTCGTGCTGAAGACCGAATACAGCCGTGGCGGCCGCAATGCAGCCACCGTGCGCATGAAGCTGAAGAGCCTGCTGAACAACTCGGGCACCGAAGTCGTGTTCAAGGCCGACGACAAGATGGACCAGGTCATCCTGGAAAAGCGCGACTGCACCTACACCTACTTCGCTGACCCGATGTATGTGTTCATGGACACCGAGTACAACCAGTTCGAAGTCGAAGCCGAGAACATGGGCGACGCCTTGTCCTACCTGGAAGACTCCATGCCCGTGGAAGTGGTGTTCTACGACGGCAAGGCCATCTCGGTTGAACTGCCCACCTCCCTGGTGCGTGAAGTGACCTGGACCGAACCGGCCGTCAAGGGCGACACATCGGGCAAGGTCCTGAAGCCCGCCAAGATCTCCACCGGTTTCGAAATCCCCGTGCCCATCTTCGTGGCCCAGGGCGACAAGATCGAAATCGACACCCGCACGCACGAGTACCGCAAGCGCGTCTGAGGACGCTCTGCCTGGGCCCTCGCGGCCCGGACACTCGAAACAAAGCCAGGCCTGTTGATGCAGCCTGGCTTTTTTTGTGCCTCAAGCCACCGCGCCGTAAAAGCAAACCCGGTTGCGGCCTGAGTTCTTGGCCTGATACATGGCCTGGTCGGCCTGTTTCAAGATCTCGGCCGGATCCACTTCGCCGGCACGGAACATCACCACACCGATACTCGCCGTGCAGGGGTAGCTGAAGGACTGGGCAAGCCCCTCGGCGCCGGATTCGAGTTCAACTTTGACAGTATGGCCATCTATCCGACGCTGCAAGGCATAGGGTTCGGCCAGAGCCAGTCTGATTTTCTCTGCGATGACGGCAGCTTGGGCGCGCGCCAGCTCCGCCTCACCGCTCAGCTCGACCGTCAACACGACGAACTCATCCCCACCGAAGCGCGCCACCGTGTCCTGCTCGCGCACATTGCGCCGCAAGCGGCCGGCTGCCTCCACCAGCAGTTGGTCGCCGGCTACATGGCCCTGCTGGTCATTGAGCGGCTTGAACTGATCCAGGTCGACGAACATCAGGGCGCTGTAGCAAGCGCTGCGCTTGCTCATCGAGATGGCTTGGCCCAGTCGGTCGATCAGGAGGCGACGATTGGGCAATTGAGTCAGCGGGTCCAGGACCGCCTGCAGGCGAATCTGGTCTTCCATGTCTTTTCGCTCCCTGATCTCGGCCTCCAGTTGGCGAGTGGACAGCTCCATACGCGACGTCATGGCATTGAAGGCCTCCGCCACCTCGCGCAGCTCACGCGGCCCCTCTGGTACCAAGCGCGCACCGAACTGGCCGCTATGGATCAGCCGGGTGATGCCCTCAAGTCGCGCGATCGGCCGGGTGATACGCCGTGCGATCAGACCCGCCATCAAAACCAGCATCAGCAAGGTTCCCGAGGCCACGACCAAGGCGATTAAGGCACGGCGGCGGGATTCTTCATAGACCACCGAAGCCGGCACCCCGACAAAGGCGACCCACCCGGTCTCCGGCATCACTTGCACCGAGAAATAACGCCGGACACCATCAATCGCCAGGCTCTCGAACTCTCCACTGCCGATTTCAGCAATGCGCTGTGCGGCCTCGGACTTGGGCTTGCTGCCGATCACGCCTTCGGGATCGAGATTGCGCCAAATCAGCGTGCCGTCGCGCGCAATGAATCCATATCGGCTCTCGGCCGGCAGCCACTGATCGGGGACATTGGGGTTGAAGCTGCTCAAGTCCAGCGGCAGGTAGACCGCACCGACCAGCTCCTGACGCGCATTGCGCACCGGGCTTGCCACAACCGAAACCCACTTTCCGGTGATCAAGCCCTTGTGGGGCAGGCCGACCATGGGGCGTGGCTCGCGCAGAAACTCCTGGAACCAAGGTGTGTCCTGCACGCTGACCGCCTTGCCCCCGGGCAGGGGATGAGCCGAGCACAGCACCCGCCCCTCGAGATTGGCATAGACCACATTGGCATAGGCCGGATTCATGGACAGCAAGCCAGCGAGCGCCGGGTCGCATTGCTGCTCATCCATCAGCTGCACCTGTGGCCGCGCAGCCAAGCGTTCCAGGCTTTGCTGCGCCTTGCTCAAGCTGCCACCGGTGTTGCGAATCATGGTCGCTGCCAAGGTCCGCAAGGAAGTCTTGGTCTGCTCCACCGTGTGCTGCATGTCCAGATAGATGCCCAGACCCAGCAAACCAAACACCGGCAAAGCGGTGGCCAGGAAGAGCAGCAGCAAGTAGGTCCGTATTGACAAGGTCTGCATGAGCAACTGGCTGAAAAGCGCCGCCTTGGATCCGTGTGATCAACCAGGCGCCTCAAGGGCCGCACTGCTGTCACTGGCGCTTCAATTTAGCAGTTGCGGCAGGCCATAGCACGGGAACAAGTCGCTTCATCACGATCACAACAGCCGACGGCCAGCCGGATCGGGTGTCAAGACACGGGCTGATCTACGCCAGGCTCCACATAGGCCTTGTTTTTGCCCAACCAGACTTCCTGATGGCCGGCTCCCGCCGGAATCATGGGGAAGCAGTTTTCTTCGGCCAGGACCTGAACATCGAGAAAAAACGGCCCCGTGCTGGCCAGGCATTGCTGCAGCGCGGCGTCCAGGTCCTCGCGCCGCTCGACCCGCAAGGCCTGCCAACCGAAAGCGCGCGCCAAGGCCACGAAATCCGGCAGCGCCTCGGTGTAGCTGTGGCTGTAACGGCCGCCGTGGATCAACTCCTGCCATTGCCGCACCATGCCCATGCGGCCGTTGTTGGACAGCACCAACTTGACCGGCAGGCGGTGCTGCACGGCGGTCGACATTTCCTGGATGTTCATCAGCACCGAGGCGTCGCCACTGACGCAGACCACCAGCTCATCCGGGCATGCGATCTGCGCCCCCAAGGCAGCGGGCAAACCGTAGCCCATGGTGCCTGCGCCCCCCGAGGTCAGCCAACGCCCAGGGGCCTCGAAACGCAAATGCTGGGCCGCCCACATCTGGTGTTGGCCCACATCGGTGGAGACGATGGCGCCCTGCCCCGGCCTCTGCTGCTCGGCGGCCTGCTGCAGCTGGCGCATCAAGGCCTGCGGCAGGATGGCGCCCACGCCAGGGTCATCAAAACCGAAACTATCGGCGGCACGCCAGGTGGCGATGCGCGCCCACCAAGCGCGCAGATCCAGGGTTTGCGCCCGCCTGACCCAGCCTTGTTCCAGGGCCGCCAGCGTGGCCGCACAATCACCAGGCAAAGCCACATCGGCAGGCACCACCTTGCCAATGGACCCCGGGTCGATGTCCAGATGAATGACCTTGGCACCGGGGCAGAAACTGTCCAGGCGACCGGTGACTCGGTCGTCAAAGCGCGCGCCAACACAAACGATCAGGTCGGCGTGATGCATGGCCAGATTGGCCTCCAGACTGCCATGCATGCCCAGCATGCCCAGCCACTGCGGACTGGAGGCCGGAACCGCGCCCAAGCCGAGCAAGGTCAGGGTGCACGGCGCAGTGGTGGAAGTGACCAAACGCTGGAAGCTGGCGCAGGCCGCCACGCCCGAGTTGATCAAACCTCCACCGCCATAGAACACCGGGCGCTGCGCTGCGACCAACAAGTCGAGTGCTGCCGCAACAGCGGCAGCGTCCACGACCGGCGACGGCAGCTCAGCTTGGACCGGCGGCTGCCATTGCGAGGTCGGCAGCGCCTGCAGCTGGATGTCCTTGGGAAAGTCGATCAGCACCGGGCCGGGTCGCTCGCCGCAAGCGCGCCAGCAAGCCTCTTGCACTGCGGCCGCCACCTGCTCGACCGCGCGGATCTGCACATTCCATTTCGTCACCGGCTTGGAAATGCCCAAAGCGTCGCATTCCTGGAAAGCATCGGTGCCGATGGCCGTGGTCGCCACCTGGCCGCTGATGCACAGAACTGGAATGCTGTCGCAGAGCGCATCCAGCAGTCCCGTGGTGGTGTTGCTCATGCCAGGCCCCGAGGTCACAAACACCACACCGAGCCGGCCGGTGCTGCGCGCATAGCCCTCGGCTGCATGCACGGCGGCCTGCTCGTGGCGCACCAGCACATGCCGCAGGCGCGGCTCGGCATGCAGGGCGTCGTAGAGCGGCAGCACGGCGCCGCCGGGGTAGCCGAACACGGTATCCACGCCGAGAGCCAACAGGCTGGCAATCAAGGCCTGCGCACCGTTGCTCGGGACGGCGGGCTGAAGAACCGGGGCGAGATCGAGATCCGCGGCGAACAGGGTTTCGGGCAATGCACTCATGCCAGCACTGTGCCCAAGAAGCGCCAGCAAAGGCTGCCGAATTTTTCCTTGAATCAGCAAGCCATAAGCAAAATTTGCTGCAAAGTTAAACTCACACAGCATGAAGCTCGATAAATTCGATTTCGCCATCCTGGCCTGCCTGCAGCAGGACGCCCGCATCAGCCTTCAGGAGCTGAGCGGCCGCGTTGGCCTGACCAGTTCACCCTGCTGGGCGCGCATCAAACGCATGGAGGAAGCCGGCGTGATCGAGGGCTATGCCGTGCGGCTCAATGCCGCCAAGATCGGCTTGGCCGACACCGTGATCGTGCAGGTGACTCTGGACAACCATTCCGACGAAGCCTTGTTCGAATTCGGCCGCGCGCTGGAGCAGATCCCCGAGGTGCTGGAGGCTTTCCTGGTCTCGGGCGACTACGACTACTACGTGCGCATCGCCGTCTCGGACACGCGCGACTACGAGCGCCTGCTGCGCGAGCGCCTGTACAAGATCCCGGGCATCCGCCACAGCAAGTCGAGCTTTGTGCTGCGGCAACTGAAGCAAAGCCAGCTGCCTTTGCGGAGCTGAGCTCCGAGACTCACCGCTCCTGCACCCAGGCCCGAAGTCTCCCGACTTCAGGCGTCTGGCAAATGCAGCTGCCTGTCTTCAATGCGCCTTGCGCTTGGCCGCCGCCTGATGGGCTTTTTTCTTGCTGGTCTTGCCGCCCTCGGCCGCAGGCTTCTTGCCCTTGGCGCCGGCCATGCCGCGGGACGCTTTCGCCTTCGCCTTCGCCTTGGCACCGGACGCCTTGGCAGCCGCTTTACCGCCCCCTTGACCCGCAGCCTTGCCTGCCTTCTTGTCCGCCTTCTTGCCAGATTTCTTGCTTGCCTTGGCCGCCGCTGCTGGCGACGCCTGTTTCGCCGCAGTCGCCGCGTCTTCAATCTGATGCAAGCCCACCACCGCCGGCGCCACAGGCTGCGGAGTCTGGATGACCGTGCCTTGGCTGCTGATCTGGCTGTGCGCCGAAGCGGCGCTGAGCGCGCCCAGCAGGCCCACGCACAGGGCGATGATGATGTTCTTATGGTTCATGACTTGCAACTCCTGAATCACTCTCAAATCCCTTTCATTCAAACAAACACGCCCTGACGCAGCCACTTGGTCGCCACCCACTTCTCGCCCTCGCGCACCGGCGCACCGCCGTGCAGGGTCAGGGTCTGGGGCTGCGGCCTGTCATAGCTGAAGAACACGGCATTGCCCTTGACCGGCAAGACATCGAGGCCAATGTCCGGAAAGATGGTGGCGCCGCCCGCCGTCGGCGTGTTGAGGTACATCACCAGGGTGCCGACCCGCTGGCCGCCGCGCTTGAGGATGGCAGGCGTGCTGCTCATCCCAGGGTCGAAGTAATCGTAATGCGGCAAATACTCGGCACCGGGCCGGTAACGCAAGACTTGCAGGCCCTCGCCATGGTCCACCGGCCAATTCAGCAAAGCTGCCAGACGTGCCTCGATGCGGCGGATCAATTCATTCTCGCCGCGCTCGAAGAACATGCCTTCGCTGGTACGAGCGGCATTGACCTCGCTGCCGCTGTCCTTGGCCGCCACGGTTTCCGAGCGCGCCAAGCGCGCCTCGGACTGCGCCACCATGGCGTCGCACTCTTCATCCGACAGCAGGCCGCCGAACACGAGCACGCGCGGATGGCGCAGGCTCAGCAGCACGCGCACGGCGCGGTCACCGATCTGCAGCACTGGCGACCCACGACTCAAATCGGGCTCAGGCACCGGGCTGCCGGCGGCGGCCTCACGCACCGCTTGGCTGAGGCCGGTGGCCATGGGCTGAACCAGGGAGGGATCCAAGGTCTGCGCCAAGGCGCTCGCGGCCACCGAGGCGTCCCAGCCGCTGCTTTGCATGGCGGCCAGCAATTGCTCCTGGCTGCAGCCCTGGGCCAGCTGCGAAGCGATCCACTGGCGCAGATCGGCGGTGATCAGTTGTTGTGCACTCATGGTGAACTGAGGGACTCAGAAAAGGGAAGGAAAACCTTCAATCGGCCTGACGACGACGGAACACCAGGCGCTCGGGTGTCGAGACTTCGGCATGGTAGCGGTAGCCGTCGAGATTGAAGTCCAGCAGTCCTGCCGGCGTGTCCACGCCCTCGGTGATGGCGAAGCGGGCCATCAGGCCGCGCGCACGCTTGGCGAAGAAACTGATGATTTTGTACTGGCCGTTCTTCCAGTCCTCGAACACGCATTCCAGCACCCGCGGCTGCAAGCACTTGCGGTCGGCGGCCTTGAAATACTCCTGCGAGGCCAGGTTGACGATCACCGGCACCTGGCTGGAAGCGGCTCGCGCATTCAGGTGTTCGGCCAGCCGGTCACCCCAGAATTGATAGAGATTGCTACCGCGCGGATTCACCAGACGCGTGCCCATCTCCAGGCGATAAGGCTGCATCAGGTCCATCGGGCGCAGCACGCCGTACAAGCCCGAAAGAATCGCCACATGGCTCTGCGCCCATTGCAGCTGCTCGGGGCTCAGGCTGACGGCCTGCAGGCCGTCATAGACATCGCCATTGAAGGCCAACACCGCAGGCTTGCTGTTCTTCTCGGTGAAACGCGGACGCCAGGCCCGATAGCGCGCCACATTGAGCTCGGACAAAGCTTCGGAGAGATCCATCAAGCGGGCGATATCGGCCGGCGTCTGCGTCTTGAGCACCTCGATCAACTCACTCGAATGGGAGGTGAACTGTGGCTTGGTGATCCAGGGTTTCAGCGCGTCAGCAACCGGTGTTTCGTAGTCCAGGGACTTGGCGGGAGAGAGCAAATAAAGCATGGGTACCATTGTCTCCCAGAGCCCATGAAAAACGCCCGCAGGAGGCAAGCTCCGGCGGGCGATTCGGGGGCCAAAGCGCCTTGACGGGCGATCAGCGACGCCAGCCTTACTTGGCCAGCAGCTGATTCACGGCCGACACATCCTCGGGCTTGAGCTGGCCCGAGGCCTGGCGCAGCCTGAGGCTGGTCATGACCACGTCGTAGCGTGCCTTGGCCAGGTTTTGCTGGGTGTTGAAAAGCTGGGTCTGGGCATTGAGCACGTCCAGATTGACCCGCACGCCGACCTTGTAGCCCAGTTGCGTGGCTTCCAGCGCCAGCTTGGACGAAGACTCGGCCGCTTCCAGGGCCTTGACCTGGGCCGTCAGGGACTGCACGCCGAAGAAGGCGCGCTTGGTGCCTTCGGACACGGCGCGGCGGGCGTAGTCGAGGTCGTTGCGTGACTTCTCTTCCAGGGCCAGGGTTTCCTTGATGCGGTTCTGGGTGGCACCGCCAGTGTAGAGCGGCAGACTCAGGGTCACGCCAAGGCTGGCCGTGCCGGTCGTGCCCTTGAGCTGAGCGCCCGAACCACGGGCATCCTGGGCGCCCAGGCTACCGTTGAGGTCCACCGTCACGCCGTCGGCAGCGCGCGCTTTACCGATTTCCAACTTGGCCACTTCGAGGCCCATGCGGGCCTTGCGAATCAGCGGGTGCAGCTCGTCGGCCTGCGCCACCCAGGGGTCCACCGTCAGCGGCGTCACGGCTGGCAGGGCCACGGGCACAGCCAATGGCTTGGGCGTCACGCCGTTGCGGCCAACCAGCTGGTCCAGGGTCACACTCTTGATGCGCAGATCGTTCTCGGCAGCAATCTCGGTGGCCAGGGCCAAGTCATAGCGAGCTTGCGCTTCGCGGGTGTCGGTGATGGTTTGGGTACCGACTTCGAAATTCCGTTTGGCCGAAGCCAGCTGTTCGGAAATCATGACCTTGCTGGCGCGTGCCGTGCCCAGCACGTCCTGGGCACCCAGCACATCGAAATAGGCTTGCGCGACACGCACGATCAGATCCTGCTCGGCACTCTCCAGGTCGGCCTGAGCAACCGTCAGACCCAATTGCGCTTGAGCGATGCTCAGCTTGTTGCCCGGGTTGTACAAGGCGTACTTGCCTTGCAGGCCGGCCGACAAGGTACTAGCACCAACACGGCCAACATTCGGCGGGTCTGTTTCGTCACGCTTGGCCGTCACCCCGAGGCCGAGGCTGGGCCGAGCCAAGGCATCGGCCTGAGCCGCCTTGTACTGGGCCGAATCCGCCAGCGCACGGGCCGACAGAAACTGCGCATCAAAAGCGCGGGCCGCGTCGTACAGCTCCTGCAGACTTTGCGCCTGGGCGCTGCCAGCGCCGGCCATCAACAGCGCCAGCGCCATGCCGACACGGCTCAGGGCACGGCCCGGGTTGGAGGAATGGCGCGAATTCATAGCACGTGGGTCACGCATGAGCTTCCTTGTCAGCGATTAGCTTTTTGAGTCCTGAGCCGTGATCCTAGCGGGATGCACGCTTGTTGGGTTTGGTCATCAATAGCGAGGCACGCCAGGGTCCACCTGCAAGGACCACGCGTCAATGCCACCGGCGAGGTTATAGACGGAATCGAAGCCCTGGCGCTGTAGAAATGCGACGACTTGCTGACTTCGCATGCCGTGATGGCAATAACAGACGATGGATTGCAGGCGGTCGAGCTCTTCAAAGCGCTCGGGCAGCTGCCCCATGGGAATCAATTGCGCCGGCACGCCCTCGATGCGAATGCTGGCCAACGCCGCTTCCCAAGGTTCACGCACGTCCAGCAGCAGCGGCAAGCTCGCCACGTCCGCCCCGGGTGCGCTGCGCGCACACAGCGCGTGAAAATCAGTCACGCTCAGCGAGGGCTGCATCTCAGAACTGGAAGCTGCTGCGCTCGGTGAAACCGTGCAGACGCGGCGCCACGGTGTCGAACAGCTCGACGGTGCGGTAGTTCTTCTCGTCCACACGGGTGATCAGCTGGGCGCGCATCACCGGCTCTTCGCCGACGATGGCGGCCAGGCGACCGCCCACCTTGAGTTGGGCCAGCAGCGCGGCCGGCACCTCGGCCACCGAGCCCGACAGCAGGATGACGTCAAACGGTGCTTCTTTGGCCAGGCCTTGCGAGCCATCCTGCTCCAACACGGTGACGTTGAGCACGCCGGCGCGCTTGAGCGTGAGGGTGGCATGGGCTGCCAACTCGGGATTGATTTCCAGGCTCAGCACGCGTTGGGCGCGGTGGCCCAGCAGCGCCGCCATGAAGCCACTGCCGGTGCCGACTTCCAGCACCTTTTCATGGCGAGCCACTTTCAGCTCTTGCAGAAGGCGGGCCTCGACGCGCGGTGCCAGCATGCGCTGACCGTCGGCCAGTGGAATCTCGGTGTCCATGAAGGCCAGGCCCTTGCAGGCCACTGGCACGAAATCTTCGCGCTTCACCACCGCCAAGAGCTGGAGCACATCAGCGTCCAGCACATCCCAAGGGCGGATCTGCTGTTCGATCATGTTGAAGCGGGCTTGTTCGATGTTCATCTCGGTCCAGTCTTTTGCGTGTTGTTCAATCTCAATCCGCCGAGGCCGCCTCAGGCGCGCCCGGTACGGCGGGAATTCTATTTCCAGTCCAGCGCCGTTTCGCCCAGGAGGCCAGATCGTCCAGATAGCAATAGATCACCGGCACCACCACCAGGGTCAGCAGCGAGGAGGTGATCACGCCACCAATCACCGCCTGGCCCATGGGCGCGCGCTGCTCGGAACCCTCGCTGAGCGCAAAAGCCAGGGGCACCATGCCGAAGACCATGGCCAGCGTAGTCATCAGAATGGGCCGCAGCCGCACATGGGCCGCATGCAGCAAGGCCGCCTCGCGCTCCATGGGCTCCTGGTCCACGCCATTGCCATGCTGGCCCGCGCGCGAGCGGATGGCAAAGTCAATCAAGAGAATGGCGTTCTTGGTCACCAAACCCATCAGCATGACGATGCCGATGACGCTGAACATATTGAGCGTGGAGCGGAACAAGAGCAGGGCCAGGAACACACCCACCAGGGTCAGCGGCAGCGAGCTCATCAGCGCCAGCGGCTGCAAGAAACTCTTGAACTGGCTGGCCAGAATCATGTAGATGAAGACCACGGCCAAACCCAGCGCGCCGACGGCGTACTGGAAGGACTCGTTCATATTCTTGGTCGAGCCACCAAAGCTGTAACGGTAGCCGGGCGGGAAGGCGGTCTCGTCCAGCACCTTCTTGATGTCGGCCGACACCTCGCCCGAGCTGCGGCCCAAGGCATTGGCGTCCAGAGTGATCTCGCGCGCCATGTCGCGGCGGTTGATCTGGTTGGGCCCGGTCGAGGGGCGCACCTCGGCCAGTTGCGACAGCGCCATCACGCGCGGCATGCCGTCGGCGGCCGCCGGCAGGTTGATGGGCATGCGCTGCAAGTCGGCCAGAGAGTCGCGGCTTTGCGGCCCTAAGCGCAGCAACACATCGTAGTTCTCGCCGTCCGAGGCTCGCCAGTTGCCCACGATGGTGCCGGCCAACAAGGTGCGCAGCGTGCCCGCCAGGGCATTGACGTTGAGGCCGGCATCGGCCGCCACATCGCGCTTCACTTCGACCGACACCGTCGGCTTGTTGGGCTTGAGCGTGGTGTCCAGATCGACCAGGCCGGGGATCTTCTGCAGCCGGGCCACCACCTGCTTGGAGATGCGCTCCAGCTCGCCCAGATCGCTGCCCTGGATGGAGAACTGCAGGCTCTTGCCGCCGCCCAGATCGGTCTGACCGATGTTGGTGACGGTGATGCCGGGCACGGTGGCCAGGCGCTGGCGCATGGGCTCGGCCAGGTCGGCCACGCTGCGCTGGCGGTCCTTGCGGTCGACCAGGCGCACATAGATGGCGCCATAGATCTTGCCGGCGGCAAAGCCGCTGTTGATGGTGGCCACGGTGTAGCGCACCTCGGGCAGCTCGCGCAGCAAGGCGTCGATCTGCTTGGCGCGCGCCTCGGTCACCTCCAGGGCCGAGCCCACGGGCGTGTAGAAATTGATCTGCGTCTCCGACAGGTCGGCCTTGGGCACGAACTCCTTGCCCACGCCGGCCAGCAGCACAAAGCTGGACAAAAACGTTGCCAGCGCGATCAGCAGGGTTGCGCCCTTGTGGCGCAGAGACCAGGCCAGGATGCGCTGGTAACCCGCCGACAGCCAGTTCGTGAAGCGGTCCACCGCGCCAGTCAGGCGGCCCAAGGTCTTGTCGTACAGCGTCACCGGCGGCCCCTGATGCACCCCATGAGCCTGAGGGTCGTGCCAGACACTCGACAGCATCGGGTCCAGGGTGAAGCTCACGAACATGGAGATCAGCACCGCCGCGACGATGGTGATGCCGAACTCATGGAAGAACTTGCCGACGATGCCGCCCATGAAGCCGATGGGCAGGAAGACCGCGACGATGGACAAGGTGGTGGCCAGCACCGCCAGGCCGATCTCGGCCGTGCCGTCCAGCGCCGCCTGGCGCGGCGTGGCGCCCATCTGCACATGGCGCACGATGTTCTCGCGCACGACGATGGCGTCATCGATCAACAAGCCCACGCACAGGCTGAGCGCCATCATGGTGATGTTGTTGATGGTGAAGCCGAAGGCATACATGAACAGGAAGGTGCCGATCAAGGCGATCGGCAGGGTCAGGCCGGTGATGACAGTCGAGCGCCAGCTGTTCAGGAACAGGAACACGATCAGGATGGTCAGGGCCGCGCCCTCGAACAGCGTGCGTTTGACATTGGCCACCGAGACGCGAATCGCGCGCGAGTTGTCGCGGTTGACCTCGACCTTGACGCCCGGCGGGGTCAGGTCTTGCGCTTCTTTGAGCGCGCGCTGCAGGCCGTCCACCACCTCGATGGTGTTCTCGCCCTGGCTCTTCTGCACACTCAGCAGCACCGTGCGCTGGCCGTTGTAGAGGGCCAGGCTTTCCACCTCCTGCGGGCCGTCCACCACATCGGCCACCTGCCAGAGCTTGACCGAGGCGCCGCCCTTGCGTGCCACCACGATGTCGCGGAAGTCCTCGGGCCGCTTGAGCCGGGCATTGATCTGCACCACCCGCTCTTGCTCCAGCGAGCGCAGATTGCCCATGGGCAGCTCCTGGTTCTCGCTCCGCACGGCGGCCAGCACCTGATCCACGGTGATGCCCAGCGCTTCCATAGCCTGCGGGCGCAGCTGCAGCTGGATCTGGCGCTGCAGGCCGCCCACCACGCTGACCGAGCCCACGCCGCGCACATTCTCCAGGCGCTTTTGCAGCACCTGGGTGGCCCAGGTGGTCAGCTCCTGGGTGTTCTTCTTGCCGTCCTCCGAGAGGATGGCGACGTTGAAGATGGGCGTGCTCTGCGGGTCGAAGCGTGAGATGCGTGGGTCCTTGACCTCATCGCGCAGATTCGGCCGCATCAGCGCCACTTTCTCGCGCACGTCCTCGGCCGCCTTGCGGCCGTCGACATCGAGGTTGAATTCGATGATGACCACCGAGCTGCCCTCGTAGGAGCGCGAGGTCAACGCATTGATGCCGGCCACCGTATTGACGGCCTCCTCCACCTTCTTGGTGACTTCGCTCTCGACGATCTCGGGCGAGGCGCCCGGATAGTCCATCTGCACCACCACGGTGGGGAAGTCGATATTGGGGAACTGATCGACCGACAAGCGCTGGTAGCTGAACAGGCCCAGCACGACAAAAGCCAGCATGACCATGACGGCCATGACGGGGTTCTGGATGGAAACGCGGGTGAACCACATGGCGGCGGCCCGATCAGCGTGCGGAGGCTGCGGAAGCTGAGCCCGCCGCGCTGACTGGCCCCCGACTCACCACAGTCCCCTCCGGCACCTGGCCCGCCGAGAGCGCCAGCAGCAGCGCCCCAGCGGCCACACCGCTGCGCAGCTCCTGCACCGCCACGCTTCGGCCGCCGACCAGACCTTCGCCGACCAGCCCCAGTTCCACGGTCTGGGCCTTGACCCGGCCGTCGATCACTTGCAAAACATAGGGTTTGGCCTTGTCCAAACGCAGACTGGAGGCCGGAGCCACCAGGGCCTCACGCTCCACCAGCAAGATGCGGCCGCGAGCGAACATGCCCTGGCGCAGGCCCGGTCGGCCGTCCAAGCGCAAATAGACCATGACCGCGCGCGAGCCGCTCTGCGTGGCCGGGTTGATGCGCGCCACCGTGGCCGGCACCGGCTCGGCAAGACCTTCGATCTGCAACTGGGCCAGGGCACCGGGCTTGAGCCCGACACTGAGCTCCGGCGCCACGGCCGCTTCCAGCTCCAGCTGGCTCAGATTGACGATCTCCAGCACCCGGCCGTCCAGGGCCAAGCGCTCTCCGGGCTGGGCCAGGCGCTGCGCCACCTGGCCGGCAATCGGCGCGATCAGCTGGGCATCGGACTTGGCTTTGCGCGCCAGGCCGACCGCGGCTTCGGCCGCCTGCAGAGTCGCACGGGCACCGGCAGCGCTGGCGCTGGCGGTCTCCATGGCCGTGGAGGAGATGAAGCCCTGGGCGACCAGGGCACGGTTGTTGTCCAGATTGCGCTGGGCGATGTCCAGCTGGGACTTGGCCGCTGCGGCATTCTCCTGGGCTTGGCGCAGGCGCAGGTCCACCTCGACCGGGTCGATCTGGCCCAGGGCCTGGCCAGCTCGCACGGTGTCGCCTTCGCGCACATCCAGCCGCAGCAACTCGCCCGCCACCTTGGCCTTGATCAGCACCGACTCGCGCGCCTTCAGGCTGCCGCTGAGTTCCAGGGTTTGGGAAAAACGCTGTTTTTGCACCTGCAGCAGGTCCATCTCGGTCAGCACGAGCGCCGGGGGCGTCTTGGCGGCTGTTGCGCCCGCTGCGCTGACCGCAGCGCCGGGCTTACGGCTCTGCATCCATTTGCCGCCCAGGGCGAGCAGAACGATCAAGCCCAGCAAGGGCACAGCAATCTTCATCCAAGGCTTCATGCGCGGAACACTCTCAGGCAAGACGCGGCAGCGGCCGCGTGAACAGCATTGCAATTTCGGCCACTCATACAGCTGGCGATGGCCGGGCCGCAGCATACCCAGCAGGAGCCGGGTGCGCTGGCAGCGACGGCCCCGATTGTGGGGCCGGCTCGCACGGCCAGCAGGTAAAGAATCTTATGCCGGCTCGACCAAGCCGCCCAAAGTGCCGAAACGCGCGCGGGCTATCATCGCGGCCATTTCAAAACTGAGAGGGAGTGCCCTGCGTGGACATCGTATTGCTGATCAAGGCCGCCATCATGGGCATCGTCGAGGGGCTGACCGAGTTCCTGCCCATCTCGTCCACCGGACACCTGATCCTGACCGGCGCCCTGCTCGGCTTCGATGATGCCAAGAGCAAGGTCTTCGACATCGCCATCCAAACCGGCGCGATCTTCGCCGTCATCCTGGTTTACTGGCAGCGCTTGCGTGAAGTGGCCACCGGCCTGGGATCGGACGCGCGCGCACGCCGCTTCACCCTCAATGTGGCCATCGGCTTTTTGCCAGCGGTGATCCTGGGCCTGCTGTTTGGCAAGGCCATCAAGGCCCATCTGTTCACGCCGACCGTGGTCGCCAGCACCTTCATCATCGGCGGCTTCATCATCCTCTGGGCCGAACGCCGCCAACAAGCCACGGTGCGCATCGCCCATGTGGACGATATGACGCCGCTGGACGCGCTCAAAGTCGGCCTGATCCAGTGTCTGGCCATGGTGCCTGGCACCAGCCGTTCGGGCTCCACCATCATTGGCGGCATGCTGATGGGCCTGTCGCGCAAGGCCGCGACCGACTTTTCCTTCTTCCTGGCCATCCCGACCTTGATCGGTGCCGGCGCCTACAGCCTGTTCAAGGAGCGTGCCCTGTTGAGCATGGCCGACGTGCCCATGTTCGGCGTCGGTCTGCTGTTCTCCTTCCTCAGCGCCTGGGTCTGCGTGCGCTGGTTGCTGCGCTACATCTCCAGCCACAGCTTCGTGCCCTTCGCCTATTACCGCATCGTCTTCGGCGTGCTGGTCCTGGTGACCTCCTACTTCGGCATCATCGTCTGGAAGGACTGAGGTCTGTGACGACCCGGGGGTTTGCAGCGTCGGAAGCAAAGCCCCGGGCGCAGCCCCTAAAATCCCCACATGACGATCACGATCAAATCCGGCGCCGACATCCCGGCCTTGCGCATTGCCGGGCGCCTGGCCTCCGAGGTGCTGGACATGCTGACCCTGCATGTCAAACCGGGCATCACCACCGAGCAACTCGACAAGCTGGCGCATGACTACATCGTCAATGTCCAGCAAGCGATTCCCGCGCCGCTGAACTACACGCCGGCCGGCTACATCCCCTACCCCAAGTCCATCTGCACCTCGACCAACCACCAGGTCTGCCACGGCATTCCCAATGACCGAGCACTGAAGAACGGCGACATCGTCAACATCGATGTCACCGTGATCAAGGACGGCTGGCACGGCGACACCAGCCGCATGTTTGTGGTTGGCGAGGGCTCGATCGCTGCCAAGCGCCTGTGTGCCTTCACCTACGAGGCCATGTGGAAGGGCATTGCCAAGGTCAAGCCGGGCGCGCGCCTGGGTGACATCGGCCATGCCATCCAGAGCTTTGCTGAGAGCAACGGTTTCTCCATCGTGCGCGAGTTCTGTGGCCACGGCATCGGCCAGGTCTTCCATGAAGAGCCGCAGGTGCTGCACTACGGCCGCCCCGGCACGCTGGAGGAGCTGGTACCCGGCATGGTCTTCACGATTGAGCCCATGATCAACGCCGGCCGGCGCGAGATCAAGGAAACCGGCGATGGCTGGACCATCGTCACCAAGGACCGCTCGCTGTCGGCCCAGTGGGAACACACGCTGATGGTCACCGAGACCGGCTACGAGGTCTTCACTCTGTCCGAGGGCAGCCCCGCCCTGCCCGCCTTCATCACCAGCACCTGCACCTGAGAGGCGCCGCCATGGCCAGCAGCATCACGGAGCTGCGCCAGCAGCTCAAGGGCGGCAAGCAGGCGCTGATCGAAGCGTTCCGCGCCGCGCCGCCGACCCAGCGCGCCGCCGAGCGTCTGCTGCGCCAGCTGGCCCGCCATGTCGACGGTGTGCTGCAGCAGCTCTGGGCCCAGGCCGAGATGCCGCCCGGTTTCTGTCTGGTGGCCGTGGGCGGTTATGGCCGCGGCGAGCTCTTCCCCTACTCCGATGTCGATGTGCTGCTCTTGCTGCCGGACGGGGTCGAATCGCACCAGCCCGGCGCCGTCAAGCAAAGCATCGAAGCCTTCATCACCGCCTGCTGGGACATCGGCCTGGAGCTGGGCTCCTCGGTGCGCACCCTTGGTGAATGCCTGCAGGAAGCATCCGCCGATGTGACGGTGCAGACCGCCCTGCTGGAAGCCCGGCCGCTGGCCGGCGCACGCGCGCTGTTCAAGCAGATGGTGCAAGGCCAGCATGCGCATCTCGACGTCAGCGCTTTCTTGCGCGCCAAGACGCTGGAGGCCCGACAGCGGCACACGAAATTCGAGGACACGCCCTACTCGCTGGAACCGAATTGCAAGGAAAGCCCGGGCGGCCTGCGCGATCTGCAGGTGCTGATCTGGATCGCCCGCGCCGCCGGCCTGGGCCATACTTGGAAAGCCCTGGCCGCACGTGGCCTGATCACGGCCTTCGAGAGCCGCCAACTGCAGCGCAACGAAGGCCTGCTCAAGCTGATCCGGGCCCGCCTGCATGCCGTGGCCGGCCGACGCGAAGACCGCCTGGTCTTCGACCTGCAGACCGCCGTGGCCGAGAGCTTCGGCTACCAGTCCAGCAAGGCCCAGCGCGCCTCGGAAGTGCTGATGCGGCGTTTCTACTGGGCGGCCAAGGCCGTGACCCAGCTGAACCAGATCCTCTTGCTGAACCTGGAAGAACAGATCAACGGCTCCCAGCAAGGTCTGATGCGCCCCATTCCAGGCCATGAGCAGCAGTTCCTGGACCGCGCCGGCATGCTGGAGGTGGCCAGCGACGAGCTTTACGAGCGCGAGCCGCATGCCATCCTGCGCACCTTTCTGGTCTACCAGCAGACGCCCGGCATCAAGGGCTTGTCGGCCCGCACCTTGCGCGCGCTCTACAACGCCCGCGCGCAAATGGACGCGGCCTTCCGCCGTGACCCGGTGAACCGCGCCACCTTCATGCAGATCCTGCGCCAACCCGAGGGCCAGACCCACGCCTTCCGGCTGATGAACCAGACCTCGGTGCTGGGGCGCTACCTCTGGGTGTTCCGCGGCATCGTCGGCCAGATGCAGCACGACCTGTTCCACGTCTACACCGTGGACCAGCACATCTTGATGGTGCTGCGCAATGTACGGCGCTTCTTCATCCCCGAGCATGCGCACGAGTACGCCTTCTGCTCGCAGCTGGCGGCGCAGTGGGACAAGCCCGAGCTGCTCTATATCGCCGCACTCTTCCACGATGTGGCCAAGGGCCGCGGCGGCGACCATTCCGAGCTCGGTGGTGATGACGCGCGGCGCTTCTGCCGCGACCATGGCCTGAGCAAAGAGGACAGTGAACTGGTCGTCTTCCTGGTTCAGCACCATCTGACCCATTCGCGTGTGGCGCAGAAGGAAGACCTGTCCGAACCCGAAGTGATCCAGCGTTATGTCGCCACCGTCGGCGATGCCCGCCACCTGACAGCGCTCTACCTACTGACCGTGGCCGACATCCGCGGCACCAGCCCCAAGGTCTGGAATGCCTGGAAGGGCAAGCTGCTGGAAGACCTCTACCGCCTGGCCCTGCGCGCCCTGGGCGGCGCCCAGCCCAATCTGGCCGCCGACATCGAGGCCCGCAAGAACGAAGCGCGCCACACCCTGGCCCTGCACTCCATGCTGCCCGGCACCGAGACCGCGCTCTGGGACACCCTGGCCATCAGCTACTTCGCCCGCCACGAGGCGGGCGAGCTGGCCTGGCATGCGCGCTCGCTCTGGCGCCATGTGCAGACTGCCACGCCGGTGGTCCAGGCCCGGCCCTCGCCGATTGGCGAAGGCCTGCAGGTGCTGGTCTACTCGCCGGACCGCCAGGACCTGTTCGCCCGCATCTGCGGCTATTTCGACGGCGCCGGCTTCAACATCCTCGATGCCAAGGTGCACACCACGCGGCGTGGCTTCGCCCTGGACACTTTCCAGGTCATCAGCCCCGATCTGGAACTGCACCACCGAGACCTGGTCTCCCTGGTTGAAACCAAGCTGAGCCAAGCCCTGCTGGCCCAAGGCCCGCTGCCGGAGCCGCGCCGCGGCCGGCTCTCGCGTCGAGTCAAGAGCTTCCCCTACACACCGCGCATCGCCCTGCGCCCGGACGAGCGCGGCCAGGCCTGGCTGCTGTCCATCAGCACCAGCGACCGCGCCGGCCTGCTTTACGCGATTGCCCGCGTGCTGGCCCGCCATGGCATCAATTTGCAACTGGCCAAGATTTCCACCTTGGGCGAGCGGGTGGAAGACACCTTCTTGGTCGATGGGCCTGCGCTGCAGCAGAACCGCGCTCAGCTTCAAATAGAGAGTGAATTGCTCGATGCAGTGAGCCTGCCCGCCTGAGTAGAGTGCAGCGCGGGCGCCATCCAGCAGCCCACCCGTGTTTGTCTTGATGGGCATCAAGGACAAGGCCGTGCGAGCATGGCACCATTGCTGCTGAGACCTGACCCCGCCCATGCCCTTCCTGGACACCGAAAAAGCCCTGGCCCAATCACGCAAGTTTGGCGTGAAGCCCATCCCCGCCCTGCGCCCCCTGGGCTGGCTGGCGCGCGGCTGGCGCGATATGTGGCGCTGCCCCGGTGCCTCGCTGGCCCATGGTCTGGCCATGGCCTTGGCCGGCAGCCTGATCGTGCTGCTGGCGCGCCACCATTTCTGGCTGCTGGCCGGGGCCTTCAGCGGATTCCTGCTGGTGGCACCCATCCTGGCCACCGGCCTCTATGTGATCAGCCGTGATCTGGAGCTGGGCCGCACGCCCACCCTGCACACCGTGCTGCACACCTGGTGGCCACGCGACGGGCGCCTGGTGGTGTTCGGCGTGTTGCTGGCCTTTGCCGGCACCGGCTGGGTCATGACCTCCGCCTCGCTGATCACCGGCTTCAGCGGCCATGCCATCCGCGAGCCCATCGATTTCATCCGCCATGTGGTGCTGAACGAAGACTCTTACCTCTTCGAAGCCTGGCTGGCCCTGGGCGCCTTGCTGGCCGCGCCGGTGTTTGCCTCCACCCTGGTCGCCGTGCCCCTGCTGCTGGACCGCGACATCGGCGTGCTGGGCGCCGTCTTCACCAGCTGGCGCGTGGTCATGGAATACCCCGCGCCGGTGGCCTTGTGGGCCGCCATCATCATGTTGCTGACCCTGCTGGGCATGGCCAGCTTCATGGTCGGCCTGGTGCTGGTCGTGCCCTTGCTGGGCCATGCCAGCTGGCATGCCTACCGCGATCTGGTCAGCATCAACGACTGAACGAACGCGCCGCAACATAAGCCAAGCACAGCCGCCGAACACAGACGCCCAGATCGGACCGAAAGACACCAGGATGTTTGGATACAGCGAACAGGAACTCGCCCAGTTTGGCCTCACCTGGGGCGTGGGCGGCTTCATGGCCTATATGGTGTTCATCATCCTGCAGCTGGCCCGCGAGTCCAAGGCGGGCCGCTTCGGCACCTTCATCCTGCTGCTCGGCCTGGGCTTCGGCCTGGTCGGTTTTCTGGCCAAGGGCGTGATCAAGTACTTCATGTCGGGCATCGTCGGATGAGCTTGCGCGAAACCCTGAGCCGGACTTTCAAGCATTCGCTGCTGGAGGACGTGCAGGCCATCGTCACCGGCACCTTGTTCGTGGCCCTGGGCGTGGCCTTGTTCAAGCAGGCCGGCATGCTAACCGGCGGCACCGTGGGCATCGCCTTTTTGCTGCACTACAGCCTGGGCCTGTCTTTCGGCGCCTTGTTCTTCTGCATCAACCTGCCGTTTTACTGGCTGGCCTACAGGCGCATGGGCCTGCCCTTCACGCTCAAGACCATCGCGGCCGTCAGCCTGATGGCCGTGTTGGCCGAGGTGCTGCCACGCTGGCTGCAGTTCGCGGAGCTGAACGCCTGGTTCGCAGCCGTGGCTGGCGGCCTCTTGATCGGCGCTGGCATGCTCATCCTCTTTCGCCACCGCGCCTCGCTGGGCGGGCTCAATGTGTTGGTGCTGTATCTGCAAGAAAAGCGCGGCTGGCGGGCCGGCTATGTGCAGGCGGGGCTGGACGGAGTGATCCTGCTGTGTGCCCTGGGCTTTGTTGCACCTGAGCGTGTCGGCATGTCCTTGCTGGGCATGGTGGCCATCAATGCCGCCCTGGCCATCAATCACCGACCCGGCCGCTATATGGCGGTGTCCTGAAAGTCACCGACCAGGCTGCTCAAGGTGGACGCGGGAATCGGTTCGTCAACCGGATAGGCGGGATGCTCGCAGCCAATATTGGCCGGTGTGCCAATACGCAGGGCATCGCGCTGCTCGGGGCTGAACTCGAAGCGCAGGAAATGCACGGCTGAGGGCTTGTCCGGGGCAGCTCCGGGCGCCGCGGGCGGTAGATCCTCATTGGCCAGAGCATAGACGCGCTCCATGCCTTGCACCTCGACAAAAAAGCGCTGCTCAGCGCCCTGCAGCGCCGGCAATTCGACCTCGCGCTGCTGGGGGTCGGTGAACTCGATCAACAAGCTGGCCCGCCAATTGCTGCCGCTGGGCAGCAGGCGCGCATAGAGGCTCAGCTCACGCTGAATATCCTCGGGCTCTACCAGGCGCTCGGCCAGCAAGACCTCCTGCAGCTGGTAACGCAAGGTCTGTTCGCTCTCGAACTGCAAGCTCATGTGTTCGCCCAGCAGCACCGAGCGACGGCGCCGGTACTCCTGGATCTCGGCTTGATGGGCCCGCCGGTATTCGCCGTAGTCCTCCAGACTGAGGAGACTTTCCGCGCTGATGCTCATGGCCTGGTCCTCATCCCTGATCCGTCCCTGTCGATGCTGCTCGTTCAGCCCCAGTTACGGCCAAGCTGCAGCACGCCCATGGTAGCGCGGCCTCAGCCGCGTCAAAGCAAAGCGCTGTACCAACGCAGATCGAGCAGCTTGCGCGCCAGTTGGTGGCTGCGGCCCTGAGGATCTGCCAAATCATGAAGGATGTCGAAGTGATTACAGCCGGCGATCTCTTCACAAATCGGCACCGCACGCCGCCCCCAGGCCTGACGTATCAAGCGATTCTGACGACGAAACTCTTCACTTTCGGCGCCGCCGCAGATGGCGTAGAGCGGCGTGTCGGGCGCAGGGAACTGAACCGGGCTCAATCGCCGCACCGACTCAGCATCGAGCTTGAGGTCAGACTGTAGGAAGGAAGTCTGGCGCAAGGGCGCCAGATCATGCACGCCTGAAATCGACAGAACGCCCTTGACCAGATGGCGAGGAAGATCGGGCGCAACTGCTTTCCAGTCGCAGCAGCTCAGCATGCTGGCCAGATGACCACCCGCCGAATGGCCGACAAGGACGATGCGATTGGGGTCGCCGCCGTGATCGGCTGCATGGCGCCACACCCAGGCCAGGGCCTGCACCAGTTGCAAAGGGATGCGCTCCATGCCGACCGAGGGACACAAAGCGTAGTTGGGAACCACCACCATGGCCCCTTCATCCGTGAAGGCACTGGCGACAAAGGAATGGTCCGACTTGTCGAGTGCGCGCCAGTAGCCGCCATGTAGAAACACCAGCACCGGCGCCTGAGCGGTGGCTGTCGGAAACACATCCAGGCGCTCCGAGGGCGCATCGCCATAGGCAATGTCGAGTTCGCAGAGCGCCTGCTCCCGGACCAGCTTCGAAGCCCGGCTCCATCGATCCAGCAGCACCGCGCTCTCAGCGACCCGGGCGCGGTTGTTGTACTGCGCGTCAAACCACTCGGCACTGCGACGAAGCATGGAATGTCCTCAGAGTCAGAATTGCAAGGGATGCCGATCAAGCGGGGGCTGCTCAATCACGGGCCAAGCCAGCATGCCAAGGCTGCCTGCGCCTGTCCAGACCGACCACACAGAGATGTCGTTTCAAACGCGACGAGCGCATGCCTGGCGCGAGTTTGCCAACGCCATGCCACAACGCTTCTCGCCGGCAGCAAGATCTGACCCCCTGGGTGAGCGTGGCGTTTGCGGCCAGTCGCCTAAGGCTGCAAAGGCAAAACAGCGGTCACGCCACCGCAGCCGTGTCGCTGCGCGTGCCGCCCTGGTTGTCCGTCCAAGACACCTTCACGGTATCACCCGACTTGGCGCCCTTCAGGGAAAACTCCAAACTGGGATTTCTGGCCACGTTCGGACCCACGTCCACGCTCAGAACTTCCTTGCCATTCAGCTCGGTCCTCACGGACTGGATATAGCGTGCCGCGATGGTCTTGCCGGCAGCATCCAAGCGCAGGCCACTTTCCATTTCATGCGTGATCGCCACTCGCACGGCGAGCTTGTCGCCACTCAATCGCAGGCGGATTCGAATCGGATTTGCCATGGAACTGTTTCTCCTGATCTCAGCACCGGACCGGCGTACTGCTGACACCATCCGCCCGCAAACCTCGGGCAGGTTTCGCATCGGCACCGCAAGCACCCATGGCGACCTTGACTTCCTTTTGCGCAAACAAGACCTTCTTGTCCTGTGTGATGGCCACGGCGAACACCACCGAACTGCGCGCCAGCCGCAAGCGTGTAGACACCTCGGCCTCAATATCCGCACCCAAATTGAACACGGCGGCCAAGGCCGTCGGTGCGCTGTCGAGCAAGAACATGATCTGCTTGACACCCGCCTGGCTGCAAGCGGCCGTCACGAGCACCGAAGCACCATCCTCGGCAATGTCCGGCGCCTGGATGCTCACATCACGGCTCTCGACCGGCGCCGCATAACCCAAGGCCGCCACGGCTTCATTCAGGGTCTTGGCATCGAATGCGACTCGAGCTGCAACTGGACTTGGGGCTTGCGCGCATGCCCATTCAGGCAAGGCACCGCCACCCAAGAGCAAAGCGGCCACTCGGGCTCCGGCCGTCAAACAAACTCTGCGCTTGATCATCATGTTCTTCTGAGGCTTCACTCGTCTCCCCTCGCCCAGGGCCGCTGCGTTGAAAACCTCCACTCTATCCGCTCTATCCGCTCTACGCCGAGCGGCCGACAGCAGCTCAAGCCATCGCAACGCTGGGGCAAAGAAAAAGCCCCGCAAGCGCATGACTTGCGGGGCTTTCAGCCTTGGTGGGCGGTGCAGGGTTCGAACCTGCGACCCCTGCCGTGTGAAGGCAGTGCTCTACCACTGAGCTAACCGCCCGGTAACTGGTACCGGGTATTTCTACGATCTCGACGCGACTGCCAATTTCCAGAGCGCCCCAGTTCGATTGCTGGAGCTTTTTGCACTCAAGGTGCAGTCCTGGTGGGCGGTGCAGGGTTCGAACCTGCGACCCCTGCCGTGTGAAGGCAGTGCTCTACCACTGAGCTAACCGCCCGGTTGTCTTGGTCGCGTCTTTTGACTCACTCGGCTCACTCGTCTTTCGACTTGCAAACTTCGCTAACCGGGAAGCCCACGATTATGCCATGAGTTTTTGAGTGCCGCAAGAATTTACTCAAAAACTTCGCAGCAACTCGGTCAAGCCCCGTCCTGCCAGACCCGCTTGCCGCCGCTGCTCTTGTCCAGCTCGCCCAGCACTTTGGTGTGGGCAGCGAGCTCGACCTCGTCGGCGCGCAGCACCGGCAGCTGGAAGCTGCGCAGGTCCACCGCCGCCAGCTTGAACTCAGCCGAATTGCTGTCGCTGCCGGCGTCGTCGATCAGCAGCGCATCCTGGCCGCGGGTCATATTGATGTAGACGTCGGCCAGGAGCTCCGCGTCCAACAAGGCGCCGTGCAGAGTCCGGCCCGAGTTGTCCACTTCCAGACGACGGCACAGGGCGTCCAAGGAATTGGCCTTGCCCGGGAACATCTCGCGCGCCATCAAGAGCGTGTCGCGTACGCCGCCGACGATGTCGGTGATGGGCGGCTTGCGCAGCCGCTTGAGCTCGGCATTGACGAAACCGATGTCGAACGGGGCGTTGTGAATGACCAGCTCGGCGCCGGCCAGGAACTCGAGCAGCTCCTCGGCGACTTCGGCGAACTTGGGCTTGTCGGCCAGGAAGGCCTCGGTCAGGCCGTGGACGCGCAGCGCGTCCTCATGGCTGGCTCGCTCGGGGTTGATGTAGAGGTGGAGGTTGTTGCCGGTCAGCTGGCGGTTGATCATCTCAACGCAGCCGACTTCAATCACACGGTCACCGCCCTCGGCCTGCAGGCCGGTGGTTTCGGTGTCGAAGAAAATTTGACGCATTCGTAGTCAGTCAGCTCGGGGAGGACAAGGAAACAGAGCGCGCATCGCTCAGGCCGCATGGCGGCGGCTGGCCCAGAGCCAGATCGCCAGCCCGGCCGCGATCATGGGCAGGCTCAGCCATTGTCCCTGACTCAGTTGCAGGGCCCGCAGGCCGAGGAAGTCGTCGGGCTGGCGGAAGAACTCGGTGACAAAGCGTTGCGCGCCGTAGCCGATCAGGAAGAGGCCCGAGACCTGGCCCGTCAGACGCGGCCGCCGGGTGTAGAGCCACAGCAAGACAAAGAGGAACAGGCCTTCACCGAGCAATTGGTAAAGCTGTGACGGGTGGCGCGGCTCGGGCGAGCCCGATTGCGGAAACACCATGGCCCAAGGCAAGCTGGGGTCTGCAAAACGGCCCCAGAGCTCGCCATTGATGAAGTTGCCAAGTCGGCCAGCGGCCAGGCCGGTGGGCACGCAGGGCGCGATCAGGTCGGTCACCTCGAAGAAGCTGCGGCCGCGCAATTTGGCAAACACCGCCATGGCGACGATCACACCGAGCAAGCCGCCGTGAAAAGCCATACCGCCCTTCCAGACCGCGAACACTTCAAGCAAATGGTCGATGTAGTAGTCGGGCTTGTAGAACAGCACATAGCCCAGGCGCCCGCCCAGCACCACGCCCAGCACGCCGAAGAACAGCAAGTCATCGACATCGCGCCGACTCCAGCCCGCCTGTGCATAGGGCGCCTGCTGCACCCGTCGCCCAGCCAGGAACAGGAACATGCCGAAGGCGGCCAGGTACATCAGCCCGTACCAGTGGATGGCCACGGGGCCGAGACGGAGGGCAATCGGGTCGAACTGGGGATGAACCCACATGGCGGCAATCCTGAACGGTGAGGCAAAAAGCGGGCGCAGGCCGCCACGAAGAGCAGCGGCACATCAGGCCGGCATCATAGCCAGCGGCGCCTGCAGGACGCTCGGCCCAGTGCTTGTACCCCTCCTCCATACCGTTGAGTTCACGCGATACTGCCGGCCATGTCCGCCCTGCCCGCTCCTTGCTTGGCCACCGCCACCAACCCCAGGGGCTGGCGGCGGCAGCCGCTGCTGCAAGGCGGCCTACAGCTCGGCCTGGTTCTGGGCCTGAGCCTGCAACTGGCGGCCAGCACCGCACCGCCCTCGGAATCACTGGCGACCGCCAGCGCTCCACGCCTGCTCGGCTTTGGCGACGCCACACAACGCCGCATCGTCAGCAGTTCGCCTCTGGCACAAGCCTGGTTCAACCAAGGATTGCAGCAGGCCTTCGCCTTCGATGAGATCGAGGCTCGCCGGGCCTTCTCGGCGGCCTTGGCCGCTGACCCGCGCTGCAGCATGTGCGCCTGGGGTCTGGCCTGGCAGCATGGCCCGAGCTACAACAGCCGCGTCCGCGGCGATCTCGGCGAAGCACGGCGCTATGCACGCCTGGCCCAGCAGCTCTCGCTGGCCCATCGCGAAGCGCCGCTGGAGCGAGCCCTGGCCGAGGCCATGCTGGAGCGTCTGCAGGAAGGCGATGTCGCCAAGTTGCCGGCCGCCACCCTGGCCGTGCTCGAGGCCTGCGGACCGGACACGACGGAGTCCCGCCAGGTTCACCCGCTGGACCGGGTGTTTGAGCGACGCATGCGCATCCTCAGCGAGATGTTCCCCAAAGACCCGGAGCTGCTCGCCTGGTGGGCCGAGGCCTTGTTCGTCATCCACCCCGAACCGTCCGGCCTGGACGCACTCTGGGCGGGCCTGAGCAGCCGCTTGCTCCAGGGCGTGGCCCTGCATCCGCAGCACACGGGACTGATTCACTACCTGAGCCATGCCGCCGACTCGAGCGCCGACGCGCCACGTGCCATCAACGCGGTGCAGAACCTGCAGCATCTGGCCCCGGCCTCGCCTCATCTGCAGCACATGAGCTCGCACCTGCTCGTCAAGCTGGGGCGTTATGCGGAAGCCGTGCAGGCCAACCAGCGTGGGCTGGCAGCGCAAGCCCAACTGGACCGGCAGCTGCAGACGCAGGGCTTCACGGCCGGCATCAACTGGAACCCGCACAACCAGCGATTCCTGTGGATTGCCGCGCAGCTCGGTGGTGACCTCAAGACCTCCTTGGCCATGGCCGAACAGCTGGCGGCCGAAGCGCCAGACGGAGAATGGGGTGACTTTCTGCGCGGCCTGCCCTGGTTGACCCTGGTGCATTTCGAGCGTTGGCGCGACATCCTCGCCCGCCCGAAGAGCGACGGTGTCAGCCCGCCCCTGTTGGCCCATGCCCGCGGCTTGGCTCGCCTGCGTCTGGGCCTGCTGGCGGACGCGCGCGCCGATGTGGCACTGCTGGAGCACCATCTCGATGAGGAGTCGCGCAGCTCTCAGGAGCGCAAACCGGCCCGGGTCGCCTTCGCCACCCTGTTACTGGCGCCCTTGCAAGCCGAGCAGGCCTGGAGCCGCGGCGACGCCCCGGCAGCATTGGCCACGCTGCGCGAAGCGCTGCGCCTGGAAGCCGACATGAGCCCCAGCGAGCCACCGCTCTGGGCTGCCAGCGCACAGCGCGGCTTGGGTCAAATGCTCTTGCGCACACGGGAGCGGGCAGCCGCCATTGCAGCCTTTGAAGCCGACTTGCAGGCCTTCCCGGCCAACCAAGCAGCCAGAGTCGGCCTGGCAGCGGCGCAAGCCCTGCCGCGCTGAGCGCGGCCCTGATCAACCGAGTTCGGCCAGGCGCTTGCGCACTTCGTCCTGGTTGCGCGGGTTGGCTTTCTTATTGCTAAGGAAGCGCTCCAACACCGCCTTGCCCTGGGCCTTGTCGCCCTTGGCCAGCAGGGCAAAGCCGAGGCGATGGTCGACGGGATAGCGGTCGGCACCCTCGGCCGTGCGGGCACGCTCCAAGGACTTGATGGCTTCGTCGATCTGGCCCGTTTCGCCGAGCAGACGGCCCATGCCGTAATGGCCGGCCGCATGAGCCGGGAAGTCGCGCTGCAGGCGCTCAAAAAGAGGCTTCGCTTTGGCGTACTGTTTCTCAGAGAACAGCTGGATGGCCAGTTGGTAGAGGCCGGCGCGTTGGCCGCTGAGCAAGTCCTTGTCCTCGCCGGGCTTGATGGCGCTGAGCTCGCGCTCGGCCTCGGCCCAGCGCTCTTCCTTGATCTCCACGCGGGCGCGCAGCAGCTTCGCATGCTCGGGCTGGCGGGCCTGAGCGGCGGCCGCCAACTCACGGGCTTTGCTGACGCTGCCACCGGCAATGCCGGGCGCCATCAGATAGAACTGCTGCAGAGCGTCGCGCGCATCAAAGAGCAGCGGGTCCAGCTCAACGGCTCGGCTGAGGTTGTCCTTGATCTTGCCGCTGAGGCTGATGGCTTTCATCATGCCGCCGCTCATGGCCTGCACGCCCTGCAGCGAGCCCAGCACATAAAAGCATGCGGCCTGGGCCGGCTGACGATCGGCGCAGGCTTGCACCGGCTTGATGGCCGACTCCACGCGCTTGGGGTCGCCCGCCTCCAGGGCCAGCAGGCCAAGAGCCAGCACGGCCTGGCTGTCTTCGGGCTCGGCCTTGAGCCGGGCCTGGGCGGCCTGCTCCAGCTCCGTGCTCTTGCCGGCTTCCAACCAGTCACGCCACTGCGGGTCTTTCAGCACCTCGGCCTGGGCCAGGCCGAGGCTGAGCCCCAGGCTCAGGGCCAAAAAGCCATATCGAACAGTCTTCACACGCTTCACGGGGTCTCTCCTGTTGGGGCCTGCGCATTAGAACGAGCGGGAGCGGCCGAGGTTGGCGGGGTATTCACCGAGGACGGAAGGTGGCTTTCGACACTTGCTGCGGCAACAGGCCAGCGGGCAGCTGAGCCGCCACATGCTCGATAAAACGCCAGACGGCCGGCGCTGCATCGCGCCGCCAGATCAGCCGGGTCTCGCCGCGCGGCATCGGCGGCTGCAGGCCGGCCGGCGCCTGCACGGCGCGATAGACCACGCCAGGGCGCTGAAAGCCCTGCATGCTGGCCGGCACCCAGGCCGCGCCAATGCCGGCCGATACCAGATTGACGATGGTCTGCATCTGGATGGCCTCTTGCTCGATGCGAGGCTCGCAAGCCTGCGCCCGGTAGACCATGACGATGGCATCAAAGAGCGAGGGCGCAATGGCGCGCGGAAACATCACCAATGGCAGGTCCAACACCTCGGCCAGGGGCAGCTGCTCGCGGCGCGCCAGGGGCGAATCGGCACTCAGTGCCAGCAGCAGCGGCTCGTCGGCGACTTGCAGCGACTCGAAACCTGGCGGCGTCGCGCCCAGGGCATGGAGCACAAAGCCAGCATCGATCTCGCCGGCATCGAAGGCTTGCAGCTGAACATCCAGCGTGGCCTCGCGCAGGCTCAGCGCCACATCGGGCACCTGCTCGCGAAAGCCCTTGAGCCAGCGCGGCAGCTCGCCATAGCCCACGGTGGAGACGAAAGCCAGGCGCAGACGCCCGGCCGAACCATGCGCCGCCGCCTGGGCCAGGGCCGGCAACTCGGCGGCCTGAGTCAGCAAAGCTTGCGCCACCGGCAGCAGGGCCGAGCCGGCGGGGCTTAGGCCCACCGAGCGGCTGCTACGGATGAAGAGGCTGGCGCCCAACTCGGCCTCCAGCTTCTGGATGGCCTGGGTCAGCGGCGGCTGGGTCATGTGCAGGCGCTCGGCGGCGCGGCCGAAATGCAGCTCTTCGGCCACGGCAACAAACTGGCGCAGGCTGCGCAGATCCAAGCTCATTGATTCATCCAGCGTATTAATTCAATCTGAATAATATAATTGAAAACCAATCGGCCGTCCGAGATACTGAAGCCACCCCAGCAGGAGACACCACACCATGAGCCAAGACAGCCAGCCCATCCGCTTTGACCGCCGCTCCAAAAACATCACGGAAGGCGTGGCCCGCGCACCCAATCGCTCCATGTATTACGGCATGGGCTATCAGGAGACGGATTTCGGCAAGCCCATGATCGGCGTGGCCAACGGCCACTCGACCATCACGCCCTGCAACTCTGGCCTGCAGAAGCTGGCCGACGCGGCCGTGATCGGCCTGAAAGAAGCCGGCGCCAACCCGCAGATCTTCGGCACGCCCACCATCAGTGACGGCATGGCCATGGGCACCGAGGGCATGAAGTACAGCCTGGTCTCGCGCGAGGTGATCTCCGACTGCGTGGAAACCTGCGTGGGCGGCCAATGGCTGGACGGCGTGATGGTGATCGGCGGCTGCGACAAGAACATGCCGGGCGGCATGATGGGCATGCTGCGCGCCAATGTGCCGGCCATCTACATCTACGGCGGCACCATCAAGCCGGGCCACTACAAGGGCCAGGACCTGAACATCGTCTCGGTCTTCGAAGCCGTGGGCCAATTCAGCGCCGGCAAGATGAGCGAAGAGGACTTCTGCCAGATCGAGAAGCGCGCCATCCCCGGCAGCGGCTCCTGCGGCGGCATGTACACGGCCAACACCATGAGCTCGGCCTTTGAAGCCCTGGGCATGAGCCTGCCCTACTCCTCGTCCATGTCCAACGTCGAAGACGAGGTGGTCGAGAACACCAAGAAAGCCGCCGCCGTGCTGGTCGAGGCCGTCAAGGCCGACCTGAAACCGCGCGACATCGTCACCAAGAAGGCCATCGAGAACGCCGTGGCAGTGATCATGGCCACCGGTGGCTCGACCAACGCCGTGCTGCACTTCCTGGCGATTGCGCACGCGGCCGAGGTGGACTGGACGATCGATGACTTCGAACGCATGCGCAAGAAGATTCCGGTGCTCTGCGACCTCAAGCCCAGCGGCCGCTTTCTGGCCGTAGACCTGCACAAGGCCGGCGGCATTCCCGCTGTGATGAAGGTGCTGCTGCAAGCTGGCCTGCTGCATGGCGACTGCATCACCATCACCGGCAAGACCGTGGCCGAGAACCTGGCCGAAGTGCCCGAGCTCTCGACCACGCAAGAGGTCATCCGCCGGGTGGACCAGCCCATGTATGCCCAAGGCCATCTGGCTATCCTGCGCGGCAATCTTTCGCCCGAAGGCTGCGTGGCCAAGATCACCGGGCTGAAGAGCCCCGTGATGACCGGCCCAGCCCGGGTGTTCGAGGACGAGCAATCGGCCCTGGCCGCCATCATGGCCGGCAAGATCGCGGCCGGCGACATCATGGTCCTGCGCTACCTCGGCCCCAAGGGCGGCCCCGGCATGCCCGAAATGCTGGCCCCCACCGGCGCCCTGATCGGCCAAGGCTTGGGCGAAAGCGTGGGTCTGATCACCGACGGCCGCTTCTCCGGCGGCACCTGGGGCATGGTGGTCGGCCATGTGGCGCCCGAGGCCTACGAGGGCGGCGTGATCGCCCTGGTGCACGAGGGAGATCGCATCACCATCGACGCGCACGAGTTGAAGCTGGAGCTGCATGTCGATGCCGATGAACTGGCCCGCCGCAAGGCCGCCTGGGTCAAGCCTGCACCGCGCTACACCCGCGGCGTGCTGGCCAAGTTCGCCAAGAACGCCTCCAGCGCCAGCTCGGGCGCCGTGCTGGATCGTTTCGAGTGAGCAGCGCCGGCGGCAGCCGGCTCAGCAAGCCGCTGCGTGCTCAGCGCAGCAGCGGCGCAATCACCCGCTGCCTCACCAGCGGATGCCAGAGCCTGCCGTCTTGACGCAAGGCGGCCTGGGGCAGTTCCGGATTGGCCAGATGGAACCAATGCCGCGAAGCCAGCCGGGCCTGGGCCAACTCCGCGCCATTGAACTTTTCATGCAGAGCCTCGAAGCTGCCATCGGCCTGCACGGTGCGCCAGCCATGGCGCAGGCGCTCGGCCAGCTCGGGCCGTGCGTGGTTGACGATGAAGCTGTAGGTCGAGGGATAGGCGATCAACCAGTCGCTGAGCACCACCAAACCCGGTAGCGCATTGACGATGCCGTAAGCCTCATCGGCCGCCAACGCGAACAAATCAAAACGTTCCCGCTGCAACATGCCTTCGAACACGCGCAAGCGCGGTATCGGCAGCATGTTCCAGCCATTGGACTTGAGCACCGCAGCGTCGGGCCAGTGCGCAACCTGGCCTATACGCAGGCGCCGGGCCACTTCCACGTCCCGCACCGCTTCCAGTTCACGGCGACGGCTGGCCAGCGCAATCGGCAAGCGCAAACCATTGAGACCGCGCCGCATGCAGGTATGAACCGGAATACCGTCGGCATCGCGCGCCTTGGAAGTCATGGTGGCCATGACATCGAGCGTGCCGATGCGCAGATCCAGCATTTGCCGGCTTTGCGTGAGGTTTTCGCGCGGCGGCATGGCCTCCAGCTGGAAGGGGCCGTGGCTGGCTTCGGTCTTGCCGAGCAGCAGGTTCAGCACGGCCAGGCTGTAAGACATCGAACCGTCGCTCTCCAGCGGCAGCTCATGGCGCACCCGCAGCAGCCCCGCGGCCGAGACCGGCCTGGCCATCCCCAGGCCGAAGCCAAGGCCCATGCCAGCCACCGGACCGAGCTTGAGCAGTCGCCGCCGGGCCTGGTCCAAGCCTCCAGACTGTTGAGCCGGCTCTGCCACCTCGCCCTCCGCACCCACTGCATCGCCTGCGTTCATCGTTTGCCTTGTCCTTCATGAAAGCGGCCCTGTCGCACCGCCTTTTTGGCAATTGTCACAGACGCGCCGGAGCCCACATCAGGGTTCACGCGCTAGGCAGGCCCACGGCTTGCCGGAACATAATTCCCCAGTCCCCTGCCAGCGCGGCTGGTCTTGACGGGACAGCGCAGGAGTGAAGCCATGGATTCAGACGCTTCCGCAGCCGATTCGGGGGCTTGCGTGCCCGCAGCCATCCTCATCGTCGACGACACGCCGCCCAATATCGGCTTGCTGCACGCGATGCTTCAGCCCTTGGGACACCGTGTTTACGCCGCCAGTTCGGGCCTGCAGGCGCTGGACTTGGCCGAGCGCATCAAGCCCGATTTGGTCTTGCTCGATGTCATGATGCCTGGACTGGATGGCTTTGCCACCTGCCGAGAACTGAAAGCCCGCCCGCAGCTGGCTGACGCGCCCGTGATCTTCATCACCGCCTGCAACGATGCAGAACAGGTCGTGGCCGGCTTTCAGGCGGGTGCGGCCGACTACATTGCCAAGCCGATACGGGTCGAAGAAGTGCTGGCCCGCGTGCGTACCCAGCTGGCGCTGCGCCGCTGCCGTCAACAGGAGCGAGCCGAGCAGCTGCAGCTGCAGACCCTGGTCGAGGGCATGCGAGAAGGGCTGCTCCTGCTCGACCCGCAAGGCTGCATCCGCTACAGCAACCCGGCCCTGCAACAGCAGCTGGGCCACAGTGCCGCCGAGCTGCTCTGTCGTCCTCTGAGCAGCCTGCAGCTGCAGCCCCAATTCTTGACGCTGCCGCCACTCCTGAATGGCGAGCCCAGCAGCATCGCCTTGCTGCAGCAGCCCGAGAACACGGCATGAGTGCCAAACCCAGCGGCTGGCGGCGCCGAACCCAGCAACGCCAAGCCAGGCCACCCTGAAATTCGGCCCACCGCACCGGCAGTCGCGATGTCATCTCGCGCCCGCCAGTACGCACCTGCTCGCCAGGCGGCAAAGACCCCGGCGGCACATAGCAACAGCACAGGGAGTGCATGGACATGACGCGACTTTCAAGCGCAGCATCGGACACGAGCGAACGACCCGCCGGGGCGGGCCGACAGGGCGATGAGCTGCAAACCTTCGCCGACGACGATTTGTTCGTGACAACGGAGACCGGGAAAAGCCCAGCATCATGTCTTCAAGCGCCAGCCCTGCCACCTTGGCGCATCCTGATCGTCGATGACGATGACGGCATCCATCAGGCCACATTGCTCGCCTTGGGCCTGCTGCGCTTTCGCGGCCGGCCCTTCCAGTTTCTCAGCGCCCACAGCGCCGCCGAGGCCTGCGCACTTCTGTCCAGTACGCCGGACATCGCCCTGGTCCTGCTCGATGTGGTCATGGAAACCGAAGACGCCGGCCTGCGCTTGGTGCGCACCATCCGCGAGGACCTGAACAACCACCTCGCACGCATCGTGCTGCGAACCGGCCAGCCCGGCCTGGCGCCGCAGCAGCAGGTGATCGTCGACTACGACATCGACGACTACAAGAACAAGGCCGAGCTGACCGGAGCCAAGCTCTTCTCCACCGTGGTCTGCGCCTTGCGCGCCTATGACAATCTGCGCGCCATGGCCGAACAGCAGGCCGCCCTGCGCGCCTCGCTGAAGACGGTGCAGAACCTGGAGCTGGCGCTCAACGAGCATGCCATCGTCGCCGTGACCGAACGGGACGGCCGTCTGCGCACCGTCAACGACAAGTTCTGCCGCCTCGCCTGTGCATCGTCCGAAACTCTGCTCAACAGCCACCATGCACCCCTGCTGGAACGTGCCACCACCTTGGGCCGCGCAGGCCTGAGCCTGGGTCAATGTCTGGCCGAAGGCCGGGTCTGGCAAGGCGAGCTCAGCCATGTGCAGCCCGACGGCACCCAGCGCTGGGCGGAGACCACAGTCGTGCCATTTTTGGATGAACACGGCCATCACACCCACAGCGTCGCCGTGGCCACCGACGTCACCGAAGCCCGACTGGCGCGCCAGCAGATCCTGGAGCTCAACCACGATCTGGAACTGCGCGTGCAACGCCGCACCAATGAGCTGGAAGAGGCCAAGCAGGTGGCCGAGGCGGCCAACCATGCCAAGTCCATTTTCCTGGCCAATATGTCGCATGAGATCCGCACGCCCTTGAATGCGGTGCTCGGCTACGCGCAACTGCTGAGCCGAGACCCTCAGCTGCCCCAGAGCTTGCGCAGCATCGTCGTTCCGATCGAAAAAGCCGGCGCCCATCTGCTGACCCTCATCAATGACATCCTCGATCTGTCCAAGATTGAAGCTGGCGGCATGAGTCTCGATTCGGTCGAGATGGACCTGGGCGCACTGGCCAGCGAGATGGGTGATCTGTTCGCCCTGCGCTGCGCTCAGCGCGGCATCGGCTGGCGTTGCGAACTGCAGCTGCCCACGCCTTGCGTGCTGCGCGGCGACGCCGGCAAGCTGCGCCAGGTCTTGCTCAATCTGCTCAGCAATGCCGTCAAGTTCACCGACTGCGGCGAAGTGCTGTTGCGCATTCGGGTGCTGGGTGAAGCGGCGCCCGACACGCCCAGCCTGCGCCTGGAGTTCGAGGTCAGCGACACCGGACTGGGCATTCCCGAAGCCCAGCAGGCGCTGGTGTTCGCGCCTTTTCACCAGGCCGAGGCCGGCGAGCAGCGCGGCGGCACCGGCCTGGGTCTCGCGATTTCCTCCCGCCAGGTCGAGTTGATGGGCGGCCGGCTGCAGCTTCAGTCCCGCGAAGGCCAGGGCTCGCGCTTCAGCTTCTGCCTGCAGCTGGCCCGCAGCGATGGCGGCAGCCTCTTGCAGGACAGCGGTTTCGGCGCCCTGCTCAGTCTCAGCGAAGGGCGGGCATTGAGTGCGCTGGTGGTCGACGACATCGAGGCCAACCGGGATGTGCTGACGCGCATGTTGCAGGGACTGGGCGCCCAGGTCCAGCAGGCCGAGAACGGGCTGCAAGCTCTGCAGCTGCTGCAGGACCAGCGCTTCGACATTGTCTTCCTGGACATCCGCATGCCGGTGCTGGACGGCATGGCCACCCTCAAGCGCCTGCGCAGCGAGCTGCCACGACCACAGCCGGTGGTCGTGGCGCTGACGGCCTCGGCCCTGAGCCATGAGCGCGAGACCTATATGAGCGCCGGCTTCGATGATTTCATCGGCAAGCCCTTTCTGTTCGAGACCGTCCACCAGCTGCTGCGCCGACATCTGGGGCCGCTGTTCGCCGGCGGCAACACGGCCAGCGACAGTCAGCAAAAGCAAGAGCTGGTGCCCATCTCCGTCTCTGCAGCCTTGCTGGCCCAGCTGCAAGCCGCCGTGCAGACCGGCTGGATCAGCGAACTGGAGCGAGGCATCGAATGCCTGCTTCAGGCCAGCCCGGCCGAGCAAGCTCTGGGTGAACGCCTGCTGGCGGGCCTGCGTCAATACGATATGGCCAGCCTGCAACGTGAGTTGCAGACTGTCCAGGCCGCCGAGTTGCCTGCATGAGCGCCCTTCCCGATCATGGCGGCGCGACGGCAGGCGAGGCCGAACTCTTCGGCCTCTGCGCTCGCCAGCCCCAGGCTTGCTCCCTGCTGATCGTCGACGACACGCCGGCCAATATCGGCGTGCTGCGCACACTGCTCAAGCCCCGGGGCCACCAGATCTTTGCCGCCACCTCGGGCCAAGGCGGCTTGGACATTGCTGCCCAGGTGCCACTGGACCTGATCCTGCTCGATGTCTGCATGCCCGAGATGGACGGTTTCGAAACCTGCCGCCGATTCAAGGCGGCGGCACACAGCCGTGACATCCCCCTGATCTTTGTCAGCGCCCGCACCGACAGCTGCGATGTGGTGGAAGGCTTCAGCCTGGGCGCGGCCGACTACATCAACAAGCCCGTGCGCGTCGAGGAAGCGCTGGCCCGCATCGACGCCCAGCTGCAGCTGCGCCAGCATCTGCAGATCCAGCGCCAGCAGGCCGAACGCATGCGCGCCATCGTCAACCACATGGCCGAGGGCCTGCTGCTGATCGACGGGCACATGCGGATCCACAAGGCCAATCCGGCCGCCGAGCATCTCTTCGGCTACGCACCCGGCCAGCTGTGCGGCCAGTCCCTGCACCAGCTGCTGCGCCAAGAGCAGCAGGATGAGCTGGAGGAGCAGGGCCTGCGCTTGCAGGCGGGTCGTCAGGAACTGCAAGCACTCAAACGCGGCGGGGACTGCCTGCACATCGAGTTGAATCTGAGCCCCCTGCCCGGCCAAGCCGATTTGCAGATCGCGCTGTGCCACGACATCAGCCAGTACAAGCGTTCCGAGCAGAGCTTGCGCCGCCTCGCCGAGGTCGACGCCCTGACCCATCTGGCCAACCGCCGGCATTTCGACAGCTGTCTGGAGCTGGCGTGGCGGCAGGCGACGCAGAGGCAGACGCCTCTGAGCTTGCTGCTGCTCGATGTCGACCATTTCAAGCAATACAACGACAGCCTGGGGCACCAGGCCGGCGACCACTGCCTGCAGGAGCTGGGGCAGCTGCTGCAGGCGCAGGCCGGACAGGCCGATGCACCCACAGGCACCCTGGCCGCGCGCTATGGCGGCGAGGAATTCGCCGTGATCCTGCCCGGCGATGCCGCACTGGCGGTCCGCTGGGGCGAGGCCTTGCGCACAGCGCTGCTGGCCCGCCAACTGCCCCACCCGGCGTCTTCTGCCGGGCCATGGGTGACGGTCAGCATCGGCTGTGCCTGCCGGGTGCCGCAGGCCGACAGCCGCATCGCCGATCTCTTCAAGGCCGCTGACCGGGCCATGTACGAGGCCAAGAGCCTGGGGCGCAACCGGGTCGTCCAGGCCTTGAGACCTTGAGTGTGCGGCGGGCCTTAGCCCCTCAGCGGATCAGGCCCTCAGCAAGGCCAGCGGCTTGCCGCTCACCGTCGCAGCCCAGTTCGGAAACACCTGCGCCAGGCCGGCGTCCGACACACCGAGATGACGCTGCAGCACAGGCGCCAGCACGGCGCGGAAATCGGTGCTCACCGCCAGGTCCCGGCCTTCGACCAGGGCTGACGTCTCCAAGCCCGGCCATTCGCCCAACACCTGCCCCCCCGCCACAGCACCGCCCAGCAACCACATGACGTTGCCACGGCCGTGGTCGGTTCCGCCGGTGCCGTTCTCGCGCACGGTGCGGCCGAATTCGCTGAGCACCACGACCACGGTGTCGCGCCAGCTCTCGCCCAGGCCTTGGGCCAGCGCCTCCAGGCCCTCGCCCAAGCTGGCCAGCTTGTTGGCCAGCTGGCCCTGAGCAGCGCCCTGGTTGACATGGGTGTCCCAGCCGCCGACCGAGGTGAAGGCCAGCTGGGTCTGCGGGTCGCGGCCGACCAGTTGACCCAAGCGCCGGGCATCGGCGGCGAAGCTGCGGGCCGAAGCGGCGCCGCGGTCGGCGCTCTCGGCGCTGGGCGCGGGCGACGTCATGGCCGCAGCCGAAGCCGCCATGGCAGGCTCGCTATCACTCGCCAGGCTGCGCTGCATCTGGCTGCGCCCCTCGGTGGTGTTCTGAAAGGTGCGCGCCAGGCTCGGGTCAGCGGCGTAGAGCTTGGCCAGACCGGCTTGCAGAGCCGGCTGGTCAATGGCTTTGCGCTCAAGCGCGCGCGGGCCCAGGCCCAGTGTGGCCACCGCCGCCGGCCCGGCCAGGATGCGCGGCGGCGTGGTGCCCATATTCAGCGCCCGGGTCGGGCCGGCGCTGCCGGGCAGCTGGGCGACCAGGCGGTTCATCCAGCCGTCCGGCGTGCTCTTGCGGCCGGGCGTGCCGGCCTCGAGATAGTCCTGCGCATCGAAATGCGAGCGCGTCGGGTCGGGTGAGCCGCTGGCGTGCACAAAGCTCAAGCTGCCCTGTGTCCAGAGCGGCATCAGGCGCGCCAGGGCCGGATGCAGACCGAACAGCGAATCCAGACGCAGCGCACCGCCTTCCGCGCCGGGCTTGGCCAAGGCCAGACTGGGCCGCGCCACGGCATAGGCGGGGTCGCCCCAGGGCGCCAGCACGCTCAGCCCGTCCACCGCGCCGCGCAGCAGGATCACGACCAGTTTGCGGCGCGGCGCGGCGCTGCCCTGCCCCGGCCCGGCTTGGGCCCAGGCGGGCAAGCCCAGGGCCAGACCGGCCAGACCGTGATTCAAGACCCAGCGACGACGTGAAAGCATGGACATGGTCATGGACAGCAACTCCTGGAGATGGCAAGTGAATCGAGAGGCGCGTTCAGCGGCGCATGAAGTCCGGGCTGCCCAGCAAGAGGGCAAGCTGCATCTCGGCCGGCTCGGCCGCGACCACGGTGCGTGTGGCTTCACCAAGCCAGGGGCCCAGGCTGCGCAGCAAAACCGGGCCGCGCCGCGCTGAACGGTCCACGCCGGCCGTGCGTTCGTTCAAGCGGCTCAGCCACTGGATGCGCTGGGACAGGGCCTCCGGATTCAACCAGGCCGAGGCAACATTCTTGTACCCGTCCGGCGTGGCCGCACCGTACAGCGGCATGCCGGCCTGGGCCAGCGCGCCAAGCAAGGGCTGCACATCCTGCGGCTGCGCGTCGAGCACGCGCAGGGTCGAGAGCAGGTACTGATAGGGGGTCTTGAACTTGCTGTGCAGATGCTCGCGCTGCCAGAAATGCTCGCTGCTCAGCAAGGTCTGCACCCAGGCCCGCAGATCGCCGCCGCTGCTCAGGAACTTGGCACTGAGCTCGGCGACCAAGGCCTCGGGTGGCTCGTCGGCCACAAAGGCCTGGGCCAGTTTGCGGCTCAGATGGCGGGCCGTGGCCGGGTGGCTTGCCAGCACATCGAGCGCCCATTCGCCCTCGGCCTGGCCGCGCGCCGTGACCGGCCGGCCCAACCACTGTTTGGGGCCGGTGTCATGGCGGCGTGCGGCGAACTCGAACAGCTCGCCCGTGCCTCGCCCTTGCGGCCCACGCACATCGACCGTCCAGCCGGTCAGCATGCGCGCCAGCTCGGTGACGTCTGCCTGGCTGTAGCCGCCGTCCACGCCCAGGGTGTGCAGCTCCATCAGCTCGCGGGCATAGTTTTCATTGAGCCCGCGCGGCCGCGCCACTTGTTCGTCAGCCAGACGAGCGGGCGGGCGGAAACCCGGCGCGACGCTCTGGGCGTTGTCCAGGTAGAACAGCATGGCCGGGTGCTTGGCCGTGGCACCCAGCATCTGGCGGAAGCGGCCCCAGAGATGCGGGCGTACCGCCTCGCGCTCATAGCTACCGACCAAGGCCGCCACCGGGCCCTTGCCGGCGAAGACATTGAAGTGGTTGAACCAGAACTCCAGCAGCTGCTCTTCCAGCTGGGCCGAGCTGTGCAGGGCACGCAGCAGGCGTTGCTCGGCCGCCTGTGCCAGGATGGGGCGGACCAACTCGCGGCGGGAAGCCTGCTCGGCTGCGGGCGCGCTGCCGGCCGAAGCCGCAGCTTGCAAGCGAGCCAGTCGCCTTGCTTCTTGGTAACGATCGAAGAGCTGCGCCTGGCTCAGCCCCAGTGTCTCCAGCCCTTGGAGCCGGGTCAGCACGGCATCGGGCAAGACCTGACCCCCGGCGCTTCCACGCAGCTGGCTGGCCAGGAATTGCTCCAGCCAAGCCTGGGGGCCCAGACGCTGTAGGTCCTGCAGCTCGGCCGAACGCGGCCCATAGCTCAGGCGCGACAAGGCATGCCAGGCGCGCTCTTCTGCGCTCATGGGGCCGGCCGCGGGCCGCTGGGGCTGAGCAAGGACTGGCCCCTGCCCGCCTAGAAGTCCGCCCAGTCCACTCAGCGCCATCAAGCCGCCGCTCAATCCAGTTCGTCTCGTGATCATCTGCAAAGCACTCCTGCGACAAGCCGGGTTCAGGCGCCCATCATCGGGCCGGGACGGCCCCGGCTCTTTGTCTGCTTTGCAAAGTTCTGCAAGCCAGGCGCAGCGCGGGCCTGGCATACGATGCCGCATCACCACGCCATGCCCGCCCCGTCATGCCCAACACGCCCAGCAACACCGCCCTCCTGAAAGAACGCCTGCATGCCCTGTTCGAGCGCTGCTGGGAACGCGAGCTGGCCGAGAATCCGCTGCAGGCCAGCTATATCGGCGACCCTCGCTACAACGCGCTCTGGCCCGATCTGTCCGAGGAGGCGCAGGCGCGCAGCGAGGCCGCCAACCGCGCGGCCCTGGCCGAGCTCGATGCCATCGAGGCGGCCGGCCTGCCGGAGGACGAACGGCTCAACGCCCAGCTGTTCCGCCATGAGCTGAGTGCCCGGCTCGATGTCCTGCCCTTCCAGCCGCTCGCCTGGGCGATCTCCGCCCGCGAAGGGCCGCAGGCCCTCAACGAAGTGGCCGAGCTGATGCCGCTGGACGCGGCGGCCGACTTCGAGGTCTGGCTGCAGCGCCTGCGAGGCCTGCCGGCCTATCTGCAGCAGTACGGCGAGCTGCTGGAGCGCGCCGCCACCAGCGGCCGCACCCAGCCCCGTCTCTTGATGGAACGCGTGCTGCCCCAGCTGGACGGCCAGTGCGTCAGCGAGCCCGAGCTGAGCCCGTTTTTCAGCGCCTTCCGCCAGCTGCCGGCACGCATCGCGCCCGAGGAGGCCGAGGCCCTGCAAGCCGAAGCGCTCCAGGTGATCTCGGAGTCGGTGCTGCCGGCCTACCAGCGCTTTCGCAGCCTGTTTGCCGAGCGCTATCTGCCCGCCTGCCGCGAGAGCGTGGGCATCTGGGACAGCCCGGACGGCGAGGCCTACTACGCCAACCGCATCGCCTTCCACACCAGCACCACGCTGAGCGCCGAGGACATCCACGCCATCGGCCTGGCCGAGGTGGCGCGCATCCAGAGTGAGATGCAGGCGGTGATGGACGAGCTGGGTTTCGAGGGCAGCCAGCCCGAGTTCTTCGAGCAGCTGCGCAGCGACCCGCGCCACTACTGCCAGAGCGAAGACGAGCTCTTCTGCGCCTATGTGATGGCGGCCAAAAAGATCGAGCCCGAGCTGCCCAAGCTCTTCGGCAAGTTGCCGCGCATGCCTTACGGTGTACGGCCCATTCCCATGAGCAGCGCGCCCAACACCACGGCGGCCTACTACAGCGCCCCGTCCGATGACGGCCGCCGCGCCGGCTACTTCTACGTCAACCTCTACCGGCCCGAGATGCGGCCCAAGTTCGAGATCGAGGTGCTGACCAGCCACGAGGCCATGCCCGGCCATCACCTGCAACTGGCCCTGGCGCAGGAGCTGGGTGAGCTGCCCAAGTTCCGCCGCTTTGCCGGCTACAACGCCTACTTGGAAGGCTGGGCGCTGTACAGCGAGCGCCTGGGCTATGAGCTGGGGCTCTACCAAGACCCGTATTCGCGCTTCGGCCAGCTCAGCTACGACATGTGGCGCGCTGTGCGCCTGGTGCTGGACACCGGCCTGCACGCCATGGGCTGGAGCCGCGAGCAGGCCATCGACTACTTCCGCCACCATGCGCCCAAGAGCGAGCTGGACATCGTCAACGAGGTGGACCGCTACATCGGCTGGCCCGGCCAGGCCCTGTCCTACAAGATCGGCCAGCTGCACATGCTGGCCCTGCGCGCCCGGGCCGAGCGGGCGCTGGGCGAACACTTCGATCTGCGCGCCTTCCACGACATGCTGCTGGACAGCGGCGCCCTGCCTCTGGAGCTGCTGGAGCGCAAGGTCAGCGACTGGCTGGCCGGGCTGCAGTTTTCCAGCGAGACGCCGAAAAACATGAAGTCCGTCTGAGCCGGCAAGGCCTGACCCTGCGTCTTCTCAAACCGAGAAGCCTCGCTTGCTGGTTAAATGGCTGTCGCAATGCCCGGGCACACTGGACACACAAGCATCCTTCCAAGGAGACAAGAGCAATGACCGACCCCCAAGAAGCGCTGCAAAGCGAACGCATCGACACCGTGCTGGCCCTGGCCGCCAGCCGCCCGTTGGCCGCCGAGCAAAAGGGCTTGATCGAGAGTTTCGGCCGCGAGTATTTCGCCCGCCTCGACCCCGAAGACCTGCTTGCCCGCACGCCCGAGGACCTGCTCGGCGCCCTGCTTTCGCATCTGCAGTTCGGCGCCAAGCGCCTGCCCGGCCAGACCCTGGTGCGGGTGCAGAGCCCCTCGGTCGCCGAACATGGCTGGGCCTCGCGCCACTCGGTCATCGACATCGTCAATGACGACATGCCCTTTCTGGTCGACACCACGACCATGGAGATCAACCGGCAAGGCCTGACCCTGCACCTGATCATCCACCCCATCTTTGCCGTCGAGCGCGACAGCCAGGGCCAGCTCAAGGCCATCGGTCCGCGCCGCGAGGGCGAGACCGGCGGAGCCCGTGAGTCCTGGATGCATATCGAGGTGGACCGCATCATCGACGTGCAGCAGCGCCAGGAACTGGTGGCCGGCCTCGAGCGTGTGCTGGCCGATGTGCGCACCGCCGTGGAAGACTGGAAGCCCATGGTGGCGCGCCTGCGCCAGGTGATCGAGGAAGTGCGCGTGGCGCCGGCCAGCCTGCGCGCCGCCCATATTCAGGAAAGCGTGGCCTTCCTGGACTGGCTGGCCGACGACCACATGACCCTGCTCGGCTACCGCTGCCACGACCTGGTCTTCGATGAAGGCAAGGAAGCGCTGAGCCTGCAGCCCGGCAGCGGCCTGGGCCTGCTGCGCGAGACCGCCGAGGAAAAACTCTCCAGCAGCTTCTCGCTGCTGCCGGCCAATGCCCGCGCCATGGCACGCGCGCCCGAACCGACCGTCATGGTCACCAAGGCCAACACCCGCTCCACCGTGCACCGCGCCGGCTACACCGATTACGTCGGCGTCAAGCGCTACAACGCCGCCGGCGAGGTGATCGGCGAGCACCGCTTCATCGGACTCTTCACCTCCACCGCCTACAGCGCACGGGTGTCGGAAACGCCCATCCTGCGCAGCCGTGTCGGCGCCATCACCACGCGCGCCGGTCTGCCGCCGGGCGGCCATCTGGCCAAGGCCTTGCAGCACATCCTGGAGACCTACCCGCGCGACGACCTCTACCAGATCTCCGACGACGAGCTCTACGAAACCGCCCTGGGCATCCTCGCCCTGGGCGAGCGCCAGCGCTTGCGCCTGTTCGTCTGCCGCGACCCCTTCGAGCGCTTCTTCAGCTGCCTGGTCTATGTGCCGCGCGAGGCCTACTCCACAGACATGCGCATCAAGTTCCAGCGCATCCTGATGCAGGTCTTCAGCGGCACCAGCGCCGAGTTCGATGTGCAACTCAGCGACGCCGTGCTGGCCCGCATCCACTTCACCGTGCGCACCACGCCGGGCCAGGTGCCCTTGTACGAGCGCCGTGACATCGAGGCCAAGCTGACCGCCGCCGCCCGCCGCTGGGACGACGATTTGCGCGACGCCCTGATCGACGCCGAAGGCGAGGCGCGCGGCCTGGAGCTCTTCAAGCGCTGGGGCGCCGGTTTCCCGGCCGGCTACCGCGAGCGCGTCAGCGCCCGCGCCGCCGTGCCCGATGTGCTGAAGATCGCCGGCCTCAATGGCGACAACCCGCTGGCCCTGGCCCTCTACCGCCCCTTGGGTGGCGAGGCCGGCAGCCTGGGCTTCAAGGTCTACCGCCGCGGCGGCGCCGTGGTGCTGTCGGACAGCCTGCCCATGCTCGAACACATGGGCGTGCGCGTGCTGGGCGAACACAACCACCGCATCGTTGACGCAGCGTCCGCCGACGCCGGCGACGGCGCCGACAGCGTGTCCCTGCACGACTTCCAGCTGCAGGCTGCGGTGTCCGAAGAGATCGACCCCGAGGCCCTGTCCAAGCTGTTTGAGGACACCTTCGCCCGGGTCTTCCGCGGCGAGGTCGAGAACGACGATTTCAACCGTCTGGTCTTGCGCGCCGGCCTGGGCCACGACGAGATCGTGGTGCTGCGTGCCTACGCCAAATACCTGCGCCAGATTGGCTTTGCGCTCTCCCAGGCCAGCATCGAGGCCACCCTGGCCGCGCACCCGCGCATCGCCCGCATGTTGGTGGGCCTGTTCAAGCTGCGCTTCGACCCCGAGGCCCATGACGACGCTGGCGCCACAGCCCAGGTCAACGGCATCGAGAAGGCTCTCGAGAAGGTCTCCAATCTGCAGGAAGACCGCGTGCTGCGCCAGCTGCTGGCCCTGATCCTGGCCACGCTGCGCACCAATTTCTGGCGCACCGGCATCGGCCACTCGGGCGCACCGGGCGCACGCCGCAGCTTCGTCAGCTTCAAGCTGGACTCGGCCAAGGTGCCGGGCCTGCCCGAGCCGCGGCCGCTGTACGAGATCTTTGCCTACTCGCCGCGCTTTGAAGGCATCCACCTGCGCGGCGGCAAGGTCGCCCGCGGCGGCCTGCGCTGGTCCGACCGGCCGGAAGATTTCCGCACCGAGGTGCTGGGCCTGGTGAAGGCGCAGATGGTCAAGAACACCGTCATCGTGCCGGTGGGCAGCAAGGGCGGCTTTGTGCTGAAGAAGGCGCCGCCGTCCAGCGACCGCGAGGCCTTCATGAAGGAAGGCGTGGCCTGCTACCAGGACTATCTGCGCGCCCTGCTCGACCTGACCGACAACTACGCCGGGGGTCAGGTCGTGCCACCGCCCCAGGTGGTGCGCATGGACGAGGATGACCCCTACCTCGTGGTTGCCGCCGACAAGGGAACGGCCACCTTCTCCGACTACGCCAACGCGGTCAGCGCCGAGTACGGCCATTGGCTGGGCGACGCCTTTGCCTCGGGCGGCTCGATCGGCTATGACCACAAGGCCATGGGCATCACTGCCCGCGGGGCCTGGGAATCGGTCAAGCGCCATTTCCGCGAGATGGGCCTGGACACGCAGAGCCAGGAGTTCACCGTGGTCGGCGTGGGCGATATGTCGGGCGATGTGTTCGGCAACGGCATGCTGCTGTCGTCGCACATCCGCCTGGTGGCCGCCTTCGACCACCGCCATGTCTTCATCGACCCGAATCCCGATGCGGCCAAGAGCTTTGCCGAGCGCGACCGCCTGTTCAAGCTGCCGCGCTCCAGCTGGGCCGACTATGACGCCAGCCTGATCTCGGACGGCGGCGGTGTCTGGGCCCGCTCGGAAAAGTCGATCCCGATCTCGCCGCACGCCCGCGCCGTGCTGGGCATCGAGGCCGAGCGCCTGGCGCCCACCGAGCTGCTCAGCGCCATCCTCAAGGCGCCCGTGGACCTGCTCTACAACGGCGGCATCGGCACCTACATCAAGAGCAGTGGCGAGAGCCATGCCGATGTCGGCGACCGCGCCAACGACGCCTTGCGCATCAACGGCGCCGACTTGCGCTGCAAGGTGGTGGCCGAAGGTGGCAATCTCGGCTGCACCCAACGCGGCCGGGTCGAGGCGGCGCTGCACGGTGTGCGCATCAATACCGATGCGATCGACAACTCGGCCGGCGTGGACACCTCGGACCATGAGGTCAACATCAAGATCTTGCTGGGCCTGGCCACCGGCGACGGCGAGATGACGGCCAAGCAGCGCAATGCCCTGCTGCCGCAGATGACCGACGATGTCGCCGCCCTGGTGCTGCGCGACAACTATTTCCAGACGCAAGCGCTGTCCATCGCAGGCCGTCAGGGCGTCAGCCTGATTGATTCGCAGACGCGCTTCATCCGCTATCTGGAACGCAATGGTCAGCTCAACCGGGCCATCGAGTTCCTGCCCACCGACGACGAGATCAAGGAACGCAAGGCCCGCGGCATCGGCCTGACCAGCCCGGAAATGGCCGTCCTGCTGGCCTACAGCAAGATGTGGCTGTCCGACCAGCTGATGAGTTCGGACCTGCCCGAGGACGCCTGGATCGGCAGCGCCCTGGCGCGCTACTTCCCGCCCCTGCTGCGCGAGAAGTTCGCGGCCCTGATTCCGCGCCACCCGCTCAAGCGCGAGATCATCGTCACCCATGTGCTGAACAGCATGCTCAACCGCGTGGGCGCGACCTTTGTGCACCGCCTCAGCGAATCGACCGGCGCCAAGCCCGCGCAGATCGTGCGGGCCTACCTGGCCACCCGCGAGGTCTTCGGCTTCGTGCCGCTGTGGCTGCAGATCGAGGCCCTGGACAACAAGGTGCCCGATGCGGTGCAGGCGGAGCTGATCAACGAACTGGGCCGCTTGGGCAGCCATGCCACCACCTGGTTCCTGCGCTCACGCCGCCTGGCCGAGCCCATGGAGCAGGTGTTCCAGCGCTTCACACCGGCCGTGGATGCCTTGCGTGCCCGGGTGCAAGCCCAGGCCCTGCAGTCGCCGCGTGCCGAAGCCTGGGTGGCCGCCGGTGTGCCGAGCGAGTTGGCGCAAGCCGTGATCACGGCCGAGGCCTTGTTCGCCGCCCTGGACATTGCCGAGATTGCCGACGCCACCCAGCAGCCCCTGGGCGAAGTGGCCGATGTGCATGCCAGCCTGGGCGAACGCCTGGGCCTGGCCCGCCTGCGCCAGCAGATCGACGCCCTCCCGACCGACAGCTACTGGCAGACGCAAGCCAAGGCTGCGCTCGGCGACGACCTGGCCGGCCTGCAACGCCAGATCGCCCACGATGTGCTGAGCCATGCCGGTGAGCAAAAGCTGAGCGCCTGGGAGCAAAGCAACCAGGCCGCGCTGGAACGCGCTCAACGCCTGCTGGCCGAGCTCAGCGAAGCCAAGGGTGTGGACCTGGCCATGCTGTCCGTCGCCCTGCGAGAGCTGCGCAACCTGGCTTGAGCGTTCTTGCGACCACGACAAAACCCCGCCTGAGCAAACAGCCCAGGCGGGGTTTTCTGCCTGCGGGATCAACGTGAAGACAGGTACTGCTTGCGGCACAAAGCAGCCGAATACAAAAGGCAACCACGGAGGCACAGAGGCACAGAGAAATACAAAGCCGAATTGGTTTTTGCTCTGTGCCTCCGTGCCTCTGTGGTTGCAATTGAATTTCCGCTTCGTGCCGCTAGCAGCCTAGGAACCTAAGGTCTCAACGCCCCGGCGTGAAGATCTGGTCGAACACGCCGCCGTCATCAAAGTGGGTCTTCTGGGCCGTGCGCCAGCCGCCGAAGAGCTCGTCGATGGTGAAAAGGTTGACCTTGGCGAACTGCTTGGCGTACTTGGCGGCCACCTTGGCGTCACGCGGGCGGTAGTAATTCTTGGCGGCGATTTCCTGGCCCTCCGGGCTGTAGAGGTAGTCCAAATAGGCCTGGGCCTGCTTGCGCGTGCCCTTCTTGTCGACGTTCTTGTCAACTACAGAAACCGGTGGCTCAGCCAGCACCGAGAGGCTGGGCGTGACGATCTCGAACTTGTCCGGGCCCAGCTCCTTGACGGCCAGATAAGCCTCGTTCTCCCAGGCGATCAGCACATCACCAATGCCGCGTTCGACAAAGGTGGTGGTTGAGCCGCGCGCGCCGGAGTCCAGCACCTTGGTGTTGGCGTAGATGCGCTTGACGAAAGCCTTGGCCGATTCGGCATTGCCGCCCGGCTGCTTGAGCGCAAAGCCCCAGGCGGCCAGATAGTTCCAGCGGGCGCCGCCCGAAGTCTTGGGGTTGGGGGTGATCACATCCACACCGCTGCGAGCCAGATCGGGCCAGTTGTTGATGCGCTTGGGGTTGCCCTTGCGCACGAGGAACACGATGGTCGAGGTGTAGGGGCTGGCATTGTTGGGCAGGCGCTTCTGCCAGTCCACCGGGACCAGTTTGGCAGCATCGTGCATGGCATCGATGTCATAGGCCAGGGCCAAGGTGACGACGTCGGCCTCCAGGCCGTCGATCACCGAGCGCGCCTGCTTGCCCGAGCCGCCATGGGATTGCTTGATCGTCACCGTCTCGCCGGTCTTGGCCTTCCATTGCTTGGCGAAGGCCGCATTGAACTCCTGGTAGAGCTCGCGGGTCGGGTCGTAGGAGACATTGAGCAGAGTCGTCTGTGCCTGAGCAGGAATGGACAGCAAGCCCAATGCAGCCAGGCTCAGTGCGTTGAAGGAACGGCGAAACAAGGTCATGGCAGGTGCAGCGGGAAAGCCGAAGGTTTGCGGATCAGGCCACTGTAGAAAAACCGCGGCTCCGAGCGAAGCAAAGATTTCGACCTTGCTTATGCGCAAAACGAATGTCAGCGCCAAAACAGCAGCAGCAAGCGTCGTTCAAGCCGCCGCAGCACCGCAGCGAGATCAGGGTGCCGGCAACTCGCGCAGGTCGGCTTCGCGCAGAAAGACCGGCGGGCGCGAGCCCAAGGCTAGGCGGCGGTGCACGGCAGCCTGCAACTCGGGAATATGGCTCAGATAGGTAGCCAGGGGCTCGTCATCGACCCGATGGGCCTGGTAGCGGTGATGCAAGGCCTCGCGGCTGACGCTGGCGCCCACCTCGACGCCGGCGACCTCGACCCAGAAGCGCACGCAACCGGAGTCGCTATGGAAAAACGCAGGTGTGCTCATGGGCTCAGCGTGGCGACAGCCCGGGCGACCGTCTGTACGCCAGCGCACCAGGCATGGCGAGACTGAAGACGCTGCGCCCTGTCATCAATCGAGCCCACAATCCAACCATCTTCCCAAGGAGGCTGCGATGACCGAATCTGACCCGAACGTCCACTCTGCAACGACTCACCCCTTCGCCAGCACGGTGCGCCACTTCCAGTTCGGCAAGGCGCGCAGCGGCCGGCTCTACTCCCTGCCGGCCCTGGCCGAGCAATTCCCACAGATCGACCGCCTGCCGGTGAGCCTGCGCATCATGCTGGAGTCCCTGCTGCGCCACTGCGGCGAGCCGGGTGTGACGCCCGAGCATGTGGCCCAGCTGGCGCAGTGGCAGCCGGTGTCGACCGAGCCGCGCAGCCTGGAAATCCCCTTCCCCGTGGCCCGCGTGGTGCTGCAGGATTTCACCGGCGTGCCCCTGCTGGCCGACCTGGCCGCCATGCGCGATGTCGCCACCGGCCTCGGCCTGCCGGCCAAGAACATCGAGCCACTGGTGCCAGTGGACCTGGTGGTGGACCACTCGGTCATGATCGACCACTACGGCAGCGCCGATGCGCTCGACCTGAACATGAAGCTGGAATTCCAGCGCAACCGCGAGCGCTACCAGTTCATGAAGTGGGGCATGCAGGCCTTTGACACCTTCCGCGTCGTGCCGCCCGGCTTCGGCATCGTCCACCAGGTGAACCTGGAATACCTGGCCCGCGGCGTGCACAAGAGCGGCCCCAAGGACGCCGATGGCGCCAAGCTCTACTACCCCGACAGCCTGGTCGGCACCGACAGCCACACCACCATGATCAACGGCATCGGCGTGGTCGGCTGGGGCGTGGGCGGCATCGAGGCGGAAGCCGCCATGCTGGGCCAACCGGTCTATGTGCTGACGCCCGATGTGGTCGGCTTCGAGCTGCGCGGCGAGCTGCGCGAAGGCGTCACCGCCACCGACCTGGTGCTCAGCGTCACCGAGATCCTGCGGCGCGAAAAAGTGGTCGGCCAGTTCGTCGAGTTCTACGGCCCCGGCGTGGCCCGCCTGAGCGTGCCCGACCGGGCCACCATCGCCAATATGGCACCCGAGTACGGCGCCACCATGGGCTTCTTCCCGGTGGACGAAAAGACCCTGGACTACTTCCGCGGCACCGGCCGCACCGGCCGCGAGATCGCCGCCTTCGAGGCTTACTTCCGCGCCCAGGGCCTGTTCGGCATCCCGGGCACGCCCGAGGCCTCGCCGCAGCTGCAGCAGATCGAATACACCCGCCGCATCGTGCTCGATCTGGGCCAGGTCACGCCCTCGCTGGCCGGCCCCAAGCGGCCGCAGGACCGCATCGAGATCACCCATCTGAGCCGGCGCTTTGCCGAACTCTTCAGCTCGACGGACAGCGCCAGCGGTTTCAACCAGCCGGCCGAGAAACTCACGCAGAGCTTCCCCGCCCGCAGCGGCCTGGCCCTGCGCAACGGCGATGTGCTGATCGCCGCCATCACCTCCTGCACCAACACCTCCAACCCCAGCGTCATGCTGGCCGCCGGCCTGCTGGCCAAGAAGGCCGTGGAAGCCGGCCTGCGCGTGCCGGCCCACATCAAGACCTCGCTGGCGCCGGGCTCGCGCATCGTCACCGAGTACCTGCAAGTGACCGGTCTGCTGCCCTATCTGGAACAGCTGGGCTTCAATGTGGCGGCCTATGGCTGCACCACCTGCATCGGCAATGCCGGCGACCTGACGGCCGAGATCAACGAAACCATCACCGCCAATCAGCTGATCTGCGCCGCCGTGCTCTCGGGCAACCGCAATTTCGAGGCCCGCATCCACCCCAACCTCAAGGCCAACTTCCTGGCCTCACCGCCCTTGGTGCTGGCCTACGCGCTGGCCGGCAATGTGCAGGTGGACCTGATGACCGAACCGGTGGGCCGCAACAGCGAAGGCCGCGACATCTTCCTCGGCGACATCTGGCCGCACAGTGAAGAAGTGCAAGCCCTGCTCAGCCAGGCCATGAACCCCAAGGCCTTCCGTCGCAACTACGAGCAGGTCCAGAGCAAGCCCGGCAAGCTCTGGAAGCAGATCGAAGGCGTTGTAGGCGACAGCTACAACTGGCCGGCCAGCAGCTATATCGCGCGCCCGCCCTTCTTCACCGGCTTCGCCCTGCCGGCGCCCGAGGTGTCCGACGGGCAGGCCAGCATCCAGGGCGCCCGCATCATGGCCTTGTTCGGCGACTCCATCACCACCGACCACATCTCGCCGGCGGGTTCCATCAAGGCGAGTTCGCCGGCCGGGCTCTACCTGCAGGAGCAAGGCATCAAGGCCGTTGACTTCAACAGTTACGGAAGCCGGCGCGGGCACCATGAGGTGATGATGCGTGGCACCTTTGCCAATGTGCGCATCAAGAACCTGATGCTGCCGCCAGGGCCTGACGGCCAGCGCGTCGAAGGCGGCCTGACCCTGCTGCAACCCAGTGGCGAAGCACACCCCATCTACGACGCGGCCATGAGCTATCTGAAGGCCGGCGTGCCCACGGTGATCTTCGCCGGCGAGGAGTACGGCACCGGCTCCAGCCGCGATTGGGCCGCCAAGGGCACGGCTCTGCTGGGCATCAAAGCCGTGGTGGCGCGCTCCTTCGAACGCATCCACCGCGCCAATCTGGTCGGCATGGGTGTGCTGCCCCTGCAGTTCATGCCCGGCGACAGCTGGCAAAGCCTGGGCCTGCGCGGCGACGAGTTGATCGACCTCGTGATCGAAGGCGAGTTGCTTCCCCAACGCCCGGTGCAGCTGCGCATTCACAGCAGCAGCGGTGATGTGTGCATATGCACAGTGCTGCTTCGAATCGACACGCCGATCGAGGTCAGCTACTACCGACATGGCGGCATTCTTCCCTATGTACTGAGGGGTTTGCTGGCCAGCTGAGGGACCCAACGAGATCGCGTTAAAGAAGCCGACATGGCGTCCGCATCCCAAGGATCGCAATAGCTTACAGATTGACCCCGGGTCAGCAGCGGACATAGCATCCGCCGGCTCCTGCAATGTGCCTCTGATCAGGGAACCGGAAATGACGTATCTCGCCACGGCCACCTGCCCGACTCCGTTCTGCCCCAAGGTGTCGGAGCTGGCACGCCATCTCCATGATGAGCTGTCGCAGTCCTTGGCCTTTGCCTTGCTTCGCCTCGACGAGGCTCAGGGGCGCGGCGATCTCAGTGCGCTCAAGAGCGCACGCAGCGCAGTGCGCCAGGCCCTGCAAGCCTCGCGGCAGCTGCTGCAAGGCCTGCCCACCGCAGGCGCAGGGCAGGACCTGGCCGCTGCCCTGCGTGTGGCCATGGACACACTGCGGCAAGAGCAAGAAGGCAGCCGCCAGCTGCACTTTGTGAACGAGGGCGTGGTGCCTGAGCTGAAGCCCGAAACCCATCAGGTGCTGCTGAGCGCCACGCGCGAGTTGCTGGTCAATGCCTGCAAGCATGGAGGCGACGGGGCGATCGAGACGCGCGTGTCCGCCTGCGCGAACCGCCTGGCGATCACCGTCAGCAATGCCAGCGGCAGCGTCGGCAAACGAGCCGAGGCCTGGATGTCCTCCGGCCGCGGCCTGAGCCTCACGCACACCCGCTTGCACAGCATCGGTGCACGCCTGCGCTGGCGCCAGGCGGCCAGCCAGGTGCAAGCCCGCATCACCTGGAGCTCATCATGAGAGTTCGCGTGATCATTGCCGATGACCACCACCTGGTTCGCGAAGGCCTGGTGGCACTGCTGGAACGCGAAGTCGACATTGAGGTCGTGGCACAAGCTCGCGACGGCATGGAGCTGGTCCGGCTGGCCCGCACGCACAACCCCGATGTGGTGATTCTGGATGTCGCCATGCCGCGCATGAACGGCATCGAGGCGATCCGCCGCATTCGCGCCGAACCCTTGTCCTGCAAGCTGATCTGCCTGTCCGTGCATGCCGAGACCCAGCAGGTGGCCGCTGCCCTCGAGGCCGGCGCCAACGGCTATGTGCTCAAGGAGAACTCTTTTGACGAACTCGCGCGTGGCGTCAGGCGCGTGATGGCCAATCAGCTCTTCCTCAGCGGCGAGCTGGTGGGCGAGATGCTTCAGCACCGCAGCGCATCCGAGGCTGAGCCCGAGTCGGCCGGCCACAGCCACTCGATCTCCGCCCGGCTGACACCGCGCGAGCGCGAAATGGTGCAGCTGTTTTCGGAAGGCTACTCCGCCCAGGAAATTGCCTCCCAGCTGCACCTCAGCGCCAAGACTGTGGCCACCCATCGCGAGCATGTCTTTGCCAAGCTGCAAATCCAGGGCATCGCCGAGCTGACGCGCTTTGCGCTGCGCGAAGGGCTGAGCACGCTCGATGTGATGCGCAGCCGGGCTTGAAGCACCGGGTCGGGGCGCCGGGTCGAGACTCACAAGGCGCCGGCCTTGCTGACAAGTGATCAGCAATATTCCTAGGCACAAACCCGCAGCAGGCAAGACCTGACCCCATGGCTGCGCGCCTGCCTGCATCTCAGACAGGGTTTGCCCGATCGGCAAAAGTCTGATGGCAAATCAGCTGCGCTCCGATGGTGGCGCCGAGGCCGCGGCACTACCCTTCTTCCAACCGGTGCCATGGGGGCGCCGCCTGGCCTGGACGCACCATGATCGATGCCGCACTGACACAGATTGCCGGTCAGCTGAACCAGCATCTGCGCCAGCGTTTCCAGGTCAGCGAGGACCTGGCGGTGCTGTCGAATCTGCATGAGCAGAACGGCAGCGCGGTGCCCATCGTCGCCAACAAGCTGGTGATCTTTCTGGCCGGCGTGGAACGCGACACCATGGCCCATCGCGCCACGCCCACGCGCGGCATGAGCAGCGAGCTGCGCCAGCAGGAGCCGGTGTTCCTGAATCTGCTGATGATGTGCGCGGCCAATTTCAGCGGCGCCAACTACCCCGAGGCGCTGAAGTTCCTGTCCGGCGCCATCGGCTACTTTCAGGCCACGCCGGTCATCGATCACCACAATGCGCCCAACCTCGATGCAAGGCTGGAGCGGCTGATTCTCAATATCGAGAACCTCAGCAGCTCGGAGATGCACAGCCTCTGGGGCATTCACAGCGGCCGCTACCTGCCCTCGGTGCTGTACCGGGTGCGCATGGTCAGCGTGGACGGCGAGCAGATCGTCGGCCGCGACACGCCGATCCGCGTCAGCGATGTACGGGGTTTGTCATGAGCCTCAGCTTGAGCAGCGACGCCGCCACCGATCATGGCCGCCAGCGCCTGCGCGAGCCGCGTGCGGCGGAGCAGTTCCAGCTGCTGCTGAGCGTCGGCTTGCAGCATGACTACGGCGCCAGCGCCTTGAGGGGTCTGAGCCTGACGCCCAGCCAGGCCACCCGCGATCTGTGCCGCCAACATGGCCTGCTCTTGCGCAGCGACGCCGGCGGCCTCAGCCTGATCGGCGCTCAAAGCGCCCTGCCCCAGCTCTGGCAGGCGCAGCGCGACGAGGGCTGCGACTACCTGCTCTCTTGGCGCCTGGACGGCGGCGCGCCGCTGTTCGCTTTGGCCAGCGACGAACACGCAGCACGCCACCTGCTCCTGCCGCTGACACCCCATTCTGCCCTGGACCAGGACTGCGAGACCTGGTGCGCCGGCCTGGGTCGTCGCGAACTGCTGCGCATCGCCAGCCGCCGCTGCCCATGGAAATACCTGCTGCTGGGCGACTGGGCCGAGCTCTGTGCCAGCGGCCAGATCGATGACCTGATGCTGAGCATGAGTCCGGCCCTGTCGTCCCTCTCAGAAGGCAGCGAAGCCCTGCGCTTCCAGCGCGACGCCGCCCAGGAAACCCTGCCTGACGGACGCCTCGCCTGGGTGTTCCGCAGCCCCGAGGCCTTGCCGCTGGCCGAGCGCAGCAGCCGCCGGGTCGCCTTGAGCGACGCCGGCAGCACCCCCGCGCGTGTCCTGATGGACGCGCTTCCCCATGGTGCCCCAGGCAGCCTTCGACGCGAAGTTCGCGCCGGCAGCACGCAATGGGTGACCGAAATCTTCCTCACCCGATGACGACTCAACCAGGAGAATCGAGATGGCTGTAATGAAGACGCCGGGCGTCTATATCGTCGAGAAAAACGCCTTTCCCAACTCCGTGGTCGAGGTGGCCACGGCGGTGCCGGCCTTTGTCGGCCACACCGAGTTTGCCGACAACCACAACACGCCCTTGTCGCTGCGGCCCTGGCCGATCAGCTCCATGGCCGAGTACCACCAGTACTTCGGTGGCCCGCCAAAGCCTCGCTTTGAGCTGAGCGAGGAAAGCGACCCGCTGAATGCGCAGTTCCAGGCCTTGAGCGAGCCCGACACGCCCACCAGCAAAAAGGGCTACAAACTGGCCCAGGTCAAGGGTGTCAAGGGCGGGGACTTCGGCCTCTACAGCGCCCTGCGGCACTTCTTCCAGAACGGTGGCGGGCGCTGCTATGTGGTGTCCATCGGCAGCTACAAGCAGGAACTCGACCCGGAGCTGTTTCAAAAAGGCATCGATGCCTTGAAGAAGGAGCAGGAGCCCACCATGGTGCTGGCCCCTGAGGCCGTGCGCTTCGAGGACGCCAACACCTGCAAGGACATTCAGCAAGCCATGCTGAACCACTGCGGCTACGAGATGAAGAACCGCGTGGCCATTCTTGACGTCTACAACGGTGACAAACCGCGCGAGTACCCGCCCGGCGATCCGGTCGCGAAATTCCGCGACAGCCTGGGCATCAACTTCCTCGACTTCGCCAGCGCCTACTACCCCTGGCTCAACACCTCGGTGGTGAGCGAGAAAGAGATCGACTACCAGAACATCGACAGCGACAGCCTGGATCTGCTCAGCACCCTGCTGCGTGCCGAACTCAATCTGCCCGCGGCGCGCCCGGACGACAGCAAGCCCAAGCAGCAATCCTTGTGGGACGAAGTGGCCAAGCTGAAGACCGACTTCACACCCGTCGTCATCGACGAGGCTCGCAAGCAGCGTGACGAGGCGGCGGCCAAGGTGGCAGCCGCTGCGGCGGCCAAGGCCAAAGCGACAGCCGAGGCCGCAGCCAAAGCCCGAACCGAGGCGCGCGCCAAGGTCGAGGCCGATGCCAAGGCCGCGAACAAGACCGCCGAGGAGATCGCTGCGGCCTTGGCCACTTTTGACAAGGCCAACCCCGCACCCCAGGCTGCACCAGCGCCAGCGCCCGCCGACGCTGCTGCCGCCAAGGCAGAGAAGGAGCGCAGCGAGGCACGCGCCAAGGTGGAGGCCGATGCCAAGGCCGCAAACAAGACCGCCGAGGAGACTGCTGCGGCATTGGCTGCCTTTGACAAGGACCACCCCGCACCCCCGGCCGCGCCAGCCCCGGCACCCGCACCCGCCGACGCTGCTGCCGCCAAGGCAGAGAAAGAGCGCAGCGAGGCACGCGCCAAGGTGGAGGCCGATGCCAAGGCCGCAAACAAGACCGCCGAGGAGACTGCTGCGGCATTGGCTGCCTTTGACAAGGACCACCCCGCACCCCAGGCCGCGCCAGCCCCGGCACCCGCACCCGCCGACGCTGCTGCCGCCAAGGCAGAGAAAGAGCGCAGCGAGGCACGCGCCAAGGTGGAGGCCGAAGCCAAGGCGGCCGGCAAGAGCGACGAGGAAGTCAGCGAAGCGTTGAAAGCCTTTGACGAGGCCAACCCCGCGCCTGCGCCCAAGCCAGCCGGCGATGCCGATGCCAAGAAAGCCGTCGACAACCCGCTCGGCAGCGAGGCCCTGGAAGCCGGCGTGAAGGCGCGGCGCGATCTGCTGAACAAGACCTTGCTCAGCGTCAGCAATGTCTACAAGGCGGTGCTGACCGAGGTGCGCCGCCAGCTCAATGTGCTGCCGCCCAGCAGTGCCATGGCTGGCATCTACACCATGGTGGACAACACCCGAGGCGTCTGGAAGGCACCGGCCAATGTCAGCCTCAATGGCGTCATCTCACCGACCGTGAGCATCTCGCACGAGCAGCAGGAAGACCTGAACGTCAGTGCCCAGGGCAAGTCCATCAATGCCATCCGCAGCTTCATCGGCGAAGGCGTGCTGGTCTGGGGCGCGCGCACGCTGGACGGCAACAGCCTCGATTGGCGCTACATCAATGTCCGGCGCACCATGATCATGCTGGAGGAAAGCTGCCGCCTGGCCGCCAAGGCCATGGTCTTCGAGCCCAACACCGCCAACACCTGGGTCACCATCAAGAGCATGGTGGCCAACTTCTTGACCAGTGTCTGGAAGCGCGGCGGCCTGATGGGTGCGGTGCCCGAAGACGCGTTCAGCGTTCATGTGGGGCTGGGTGAAACCATGACGCCCAACGACGTGCTCGAAGGCATCTTGCGCGTCACCGTGCTGGTCGCCATGGTGCGCCCGGCCGAGTTCATCGAGATCACCTTCCAGCAGCAAATGCCCAAGTCCTGAGAGGCAGTGTCCTTTCTACTGCGCGACCGCCATGCGTCGTTGGCCGGATGCTCGGAATCCTCACGTACAGCTCGTACGTTCCGGTTCCTGCGCTCCGTCCGCCTCGCCTGGCAGCCGCTCGCTACGGAAGTACCCAGCCTCATGGCCTCTTAGCGGAACTACACGAACAGCAATTGAGTTAACGGAGAAACACCATGGCTGACGACGGCTCCAAGCAATCCACCAATGTCTGGCCACTGCCCAAATTCCACTTCCAGGTGAAGTGGGATTCGGCGGTGATGTCCTTCGAAGAGGTCTCCGGCCTCGATGTCGAAGCCCAACCGATCGAGTACCGACACGGCGACAGCCCGGTGTTCTCGGCGATCAAGATGCCGGGCTTGAAAAAGTACGGCAATGTCACGATGAAGAAAGGCGTCTTCAAGTCGGACAACAAGTTCTGGGACTGGTTCAACCAGATCAAGATGAACACCATCAAGCGCGTGCCGGTGACCATCAGCCTGCTTGACGAAGAAGGCAAGCCCACCATGGTGTGGACGCTGACGAACGCCTGGCCGACCAAGGTCACCGGCACCGATCTGAAGTCCGAGGGCAATGAAGTGGCGGTCGAGACCATCGAGATCGCCCACGAAGGCCTGACCATCGCCAACGGCTGAGGCCCATGAGCGCCCTTACATCGACCCTGAACCAGGCGCTCGAAATGCTGCAGGCGCCGCCTGTGGCCTTTCATTTCTCGGTCAATGTGGGCGCCCTGCCCCTGCCCTTCGACAGTTCCTTCCAAGAGGTGTCGGGGCTGACGCAAAGCATGGAGACCGAGGAGCTGCGCGAAGGCGGTGAGAACCGCTTCAGCCACCAGCTGCCTCTGGGCACCAAGCAAGGTCGCTTGAGCCTCAAGCGCGGCGTGGCGACGGTCACTTCACCGTTGATGCTGTGGTGCAAGGAAACACTGGAAGGCGGCTTGACGCGCCCCATCCTGACCATGCCGGTGCTGGTGCGGCTGAAAGGTGCCGATGGCCTGCCCCTGCGGGCCTGGCTGCTCGACAACGCCTACCCGGTCAGCTGGGAGATCGAAGCGTTCTCCTCCACCAAGAACGAGTTGGCCATCGAGCAGATCGAGCTGGCCTACACCACGAGCATGCGACTGCTATGACGCTGGAAGTCCGACAACTGCTGCTCAAGTCCACCGTCAGCGACGATGCGTCGGACGACGAGGCCAGCCCTTCCACCCGCTCCAGCGCTGCGGCCAAGTCCGCGGCCGGCGGCTGCGGTGCTGGTGGTGCGGGCGAGGACTGCGAGGACCGCGAGCAGTTGAAGGAAGAGATCCTGGCGGAATGCCGGGTCTGGCTGCTGGCGCAGCTGCAAGCGCTGCGCGAGCGCTGAAACCGAGGCGCAGACCCACCATGTCCGTGCTCTCCTCCGCGCTGTCCCTGTCCGGCACCAAGCAGGCCCTGTCCATCACGCGCTGCGAGATCGATGACAAGACCGGCATCGTCACGGTCGACTCGGGCAGCCAGTACAAGCTGGTGATCAACCCCTCAGAATTCAGCCACGAGCGCACGATTTGCTACAACACCAAGCGCAGCCTCGGCCAGTCCAGCAATCCGGTCAAATTCAGCGCCATCAACCCCGACAAGATCAGCTTCTCGGTGGTCTTCGACGGCACCGGTGTGGTGCCTCTGCCCCTGGGCTCCAGCGCCCCGCGCGAGGTGGCCGACCAGCTCGATGCCCTGGGCAAGATCATCTACACCTACAACGGCGGCAAGCACGAGCCCAACCATGTGCAGCTGCTTTGGGGCACCCTGATCTTCTACGGGCGGCTACAGAGCATCTCGACCGCCTACAACTTGTTCAAGCCCAGCGGCGCGCCGCTGCGGGCCAAATCCGAGTTGGTCTTGCTGGGCTTTGTCTCGCAGCAGCTGGGGCGCTTGGCGGCCAATCGCTCCAGCCCCGACCTGAGCCATTCGGTCGAGGTGCGGGAGGGCGACACCCTGCCCCTGCTGTGCCAGCGCATCTATGGCGACAGCCGCTACTACACCGAGGTGGCCCGCTTCAATGGTCTGCGCGAGTTCCGCCGACTGAAGCCCGGCCTGCGCCTGCACTTTCCGCCGCTGGGCTGATGGGGGCGCCATGAGTGACAGCGATTCCAACGACGGCGTGCTGCGCCTGATCGTCAGCTGCGACGGCCAGGAACAGGAAGACCTGGCCATCATCAGCTGCAGCATCCGCCATGCGCTCAATGCCGTGCCCTGGGCCCGCCTCGTGATCGCCGATGGCGACATGCCCCAGAACAAAAGCCCGCTCAGCGACGGGGCCCTGTTCAAGCCCGGCGCCCAGATCGAGATCCGCGCCGGCTATGCCAATGATGATGCGCTGGTGTTCAGCGGCATCGTCGTGCGCCATGGCTACAAGATCACCGGCAACAACTACAGCCGGCTGCTGGTCGAATGCCGCGACAAGGCATGCAAAATGACCTTGGGACGCAAGAGCGCGAACTATGTCGATCAGACCGACAGCGCCATCATCTCCAGCTTGATCAGTGCAGCCGGTCTGACGGCCACGGTCGACAGCACCGCCATCACCCACAAAGAGCTGGTGCAGTACTACTGCAGCGACTGGGACTTCATGCTGGCGCGTGCCGAGCTGCTGGGCCTGGTGGTGAACGCCGCGGCCGGCAGCGTCAGCGTCAAAGCGCCTGAAGTGAGCGGATCACCGGTGCTGACCCTGACCTGGGGTGACAACCTGTTCGAGCTGCACGCTGACATCGACGCCCGCAGCCAGTGGACGGCCGTCCAGGCCCAAGGCTGGGACCCTGCACAACAAGCCCTGGTTCAAGGGGCATCGGCCACACCGCCTACGCTGAACAGCCAAGGCGATCTGGACAGTGCCAGCTTGGCCGCCGTGGCCTCGCCCGAGACCTTGCTGCTGCAAAGCCCCGCCAGCAGCGACAGCGCCCTGCTCGACAGCTGGGCCAAGGCCGTGCAGCTCAAAGCCGGCCTGGCGCGTGTGCGCGGCCGCATGAGTTTTCAAGGCACGGCCGTCGCTCTGCCTGGAACGCTGATCACCTTGGCCGGCGTGGGCACGCGCTTCAACGGAGATGTCTACGTCAGCGCCGTGCAGCACGAGATGGTCGACGGCAACTGGGTCAGCGAGGCCGAGTTCGGGCTCGATCCGAGCTGGCATGTCGAGCGCCCCGATGTCGTGGCCCCCTTGGCCAGCGGCCAGCTGCCCGGTGTCAGCGGCCTGCAGATCGGCGTGGTCATGAAGCTCGACGCCGACCCCGCCGGCGAAAGCCGCATCCAGATCAAGCTGCCCAGCCTGAGCAATGCCACCGAAGGCATCTGGGCCAGGCTGCTGCAGTTCCACGCGTCCAACAGCTTTGGCGCCTTCTTCTTGCCCGAGGTGGGCGACGAGGTCCTGGTCGGTTATCTGAACGGCGACCCCAGCAGCCCGGTCATTCTGGGCAGCCTCTACAGCAGCAAGCAAGTCAGCCCCTATGTGCTGGAGGCGGCCAACAACACCAAGGCCATCGTCACCCGCTGCAAGCACAAGATCGAGTTCAACGAAGAAGACAAGATCATCACCGTCACCACGCCGGCCAACAACAAGCTGGTACTGGACGACAAGGACAAGAGCATCCTGATCCAGGACCAGAACGGCAACAGCATCAAGCTCAGTGAGAGTGGCATCGCCCTGGACAGCCCCAAGGACATCAAGCTGACCGCCAAAGGCGGCATCACTTTGGACGCCGTCAATGCGATTTCCATCACGTCCAAAGCCGACGTCAAGGCTGCCGGTCTGAACATCGCCTGCGAGGCCAAGGTCGGTTTCAGCGGCAAAGGCAGCGCCACGGCGGAACTCAGCGCCTCCGGCCAGACGACGGTCAAGGGCGCGATGGTGATGATCAACTGAAGCCCGAAAAGAGCGCCCGACACCATGCCACCCGCCGCCCGCCTCACCGACATGCACACCTGCCCCATGGTCACACCGGGCTTGCCGCCGATTCCTCATGTCGGCGGCCCGGTCATCGGCCCCGGCGTGCCGACGGTGCTGATCGGCAAACTGCCGGCTGCCGTGGTTGGCGACAACGCGGTCTGTGTCGGGCCACCGGATGCCATCGTCAAAGGCTCGGCCACCGTGCTGATCGGCGGCAAGCCGGCGGCCCGCATCGGCGACACGACCGCACATGGCGGCGCCATCGTCCTCGGCTGTTTCACCGTCATCATCGGAGGCTAGCCATGAGTTTTCTCGGTCGAGGCTGGAGCTTCCCGCCGCGCTTTGATGGCAGCAAGCGCCTGGTCATGGTGGAGAACGAGATCGACATCGAGGAGAGCTTGCGCCTGCTGCTGGCGACCCGCTGCGGCGAACGCGTGATGCAAGCCGCGTATGGCACCACCCTGCACCGCCTGGTCTTCGAAGGCGCCAGCGAGCAATTGCTGACGGAGCTCAAGGACATGCTCAAGAAGGCCGTCCTGTTCTTCGAACCGCGCGTCGAGGTGCTGCAGATCGAGGCCCATATCTCCAGCGAGGACTGGGGCTGCTTGCAAGTGCTGCTGGACTACCGCATCCGCAGCACCAACACCCGCCACAACCTGGTCTACCCGCTCTATCTCGATCAAGCCAGCAACCCGGTCAGCGCAGGCTGAGCAGCAAGGCCCCAACATGCACCCCGGAACCCAACAGAACGAACGCCTGGCGCCGCCGCTCGACCCGGCGCTGTCGCCGCCGTTCCTGCGCCCCGACGAGCTGGACCTGGCGACCCGGCTGCGCCTGACCCTGGAGCTGGCGCGCCAGCTGCGCTTTGTCGACGACATGGCCCTGCACCAAGGTCATTGGGGCGAGGTGCTGGATCAGGATCTCAGCCTGCTCCTGGCCGAACTGGCCAGCTCGCCCGGGATTGCTGAAGAAGCCCGGGTGATGGGCGTCTGGCCGCGTCTGTCGGAGCGGCAGCAATGGCACTACTGCCGCCGCCTGGCCGAGCAGCTGGAGCGTTGGTGCGCGCGCATGGAGCTGCACGCCAAGGCCCAGGCCACCGAGCCCGGCGCCAGCCCGGCCGCAGACCGCTTGTTGCAGCTCTTGCAATCCCAGCTCGACGGCGATCTGGGCCGCCTGCAGGTCCAGCTGCAACCCCATTTCGGCGTCGGCGGCGAGGCCCCGCTGCCGCTCTTGGGCGCGCGGATGGGCCCCAGCACCAAGGCCTCCAGCACCTCGGCCTCCGGCCCCACCTTGAGCACCAGCGCCCTGGCCCGCGCCCTGCGCCAGTTCTGGTTGGGCCTGTGCCGGACGCGCCGCCAGCTGGCCCTGCTGGCCGCCGAGCTGCTGCCGGCCAGCTTGCAGCAAGGTGACCATGACCCTGCCATGGGAGCACTGCTGGCCTTCATCCAGCTGCTGCAGCTCAGCCGCTCGCCGCTGGACCGCTTCACCGACCGCCTGACCCAGTTCTACTACCGCGACAGCCTGGGCTTCCAGCCGGCCGTGGCCCGCGCCGATCGCGTCCATGTGCTGCTCGAGCGGGACCCGCGCCACGCCCGGCCCGTGCTGCTGCCGCAAGGCTGCCTGCTGATTGGCGGCAAGAACGAGCGAGGCCAGGCCCTGCACTACCGCGCCGAACAGGAGCTGCTGCTGAGCACGCTGAAGGTCGAGCAGCTGCTGTCGCTGCGCCTGCACAGCGACGCCCGCATCTCACCCGAGCACCAATTCGCCTTCGCCACCGAGGCCCATGCATTGCAGCTGTCCGCCCCCACGCCCGAGCAGGCCGCACTGCCGCGCGCACGCGCCTGGCCCCTGCTGGGCGGCGGTCCTTGCATCGGTTTCGGCGAGGCACGCCAGGGCTTGGCCCTGGCCTCGCCGCTGCTGCAACTGCGCGAAGGTGAGCGCGAGATCACGCTGGAGCTGCAGCTGAGCCATCCCCTGGGGCAGGACAGCCTCTTGCAGCAGGCCGTCGGCGAAGAGATCGCCGCGAACGCGACACTGGAGATTCATCAGGCGCACTGGCAGCGCATCTTTGAACGCCTGGCCCTGTTCGAAGGCCTGCCCCTGCCCAGCGCCCCCAGCCAGGCCGAGCAAACCGACTTGCACGCACAGCGCCTGCGCGAGCTCGGCCGCCGAACCGCACGCCATGGCCGGCGCCAGGCCGCCTTGAACGCAAGCCGCGAGAAGCCCAAGACCGTCACCGGCGCCTGGCTCAGCTTCCTGCTGGCCCTGTGCCTGGAAAGCCACAAGCCCGATACCTTGCGGCCCCGCATTGGCCGCCTGTTCGTCGTCTGGCTCAGTGTGGGCCAGGAGGATCTGAGTGCGCTGGACCTGCGGGCCCTGCGCCGCCATGCCCAGCGCGTGCTGGGCGACAACGCCGGCCCCACGGTGCAGGTCGACAACCCCTTGTCCCTGATCTACGGCAGCCAGCCCATGGAGCGTTCGCTGATCTTCGACCGCGTGTTTCGCGGTCTGTGGTTGGCGCAACTGAGCAGCCAACAAGGCTGGCTGGCTGTCTCCGAGGTCTATGCCCAACGCGTCGACCTGCGCAGCGAGCGGCCCAAGGACGCAGGCGGCCGGCTGCAGCTGCGCATCTCGCTCGGCGCGGGCGCGCCGCCGGTGCAGGCCTGCACGCCGGCCCTGCACGGCGCCGGCTGGCCGGCCCTGCCGGTGCTGCAGCTGCGCATGTCGGGCCAGACGCGGGTGTTCGGCTGCAGCCTGCTGCAACAGCTGGCCCTGGAGTCCGCCCGGCTGCAGGTGCGTGTCAGCGGCGTGCGCGAAATGACGCTCTACAACCAGCTCGGTCGGCTGGACGCCAGCAAGCCTTTTCTGCCCTTCGGCCCCCTGCCCGACCGCTCTTCCTACCTGATGTTCTCCAACGCCGAACTGAGTGCCAAGCCCATCAGCGAGCTGAGCCTGCAGCTGCAATGGGCCGGCCTGCCCAGCCAGGGCATGGCCGCACATTACGCGGCCTATGCGGACGCCGCCGGCAGCGGCAGCGCCATGGCGCGCGGCGAGCGCGCGCAGCGCCGCTGGGATGAGGCCAGCTATGTGGTGCGGCCGGCCTTGTTGTCCGGCGGCCACTGGCAGGAGGGCGGCGAACTGCTGCGCTTGTTCGCCGAGCGCGGCCCTGAGCAAACCCTGAACCTGGACGGCAAGGAGCTGCAGAGGCTGCACCAGCCGCTCAGCGTGCCCGGGGCCGCGGCCGACTACACCCTGAGCAGCCGCCAGGGCTTCTTCCGCCTGCAGCTGCAAGGCGCCGAAAGCGCCTTCGGCCACACCCTCTATCCGCGCCTGCTCAGCGAACGCCTGACCCAGAACAGCCGCATCAAGCGGGCCGAGGACCAGCTCCCCCTGCCCCAGGAACCCTACACACCGCGCCTGGAAAAAATCAGCCTCAGCTATGCCGCCGAGGAGCACATCGCCGCACGCCAGGACCGCGGCACCTTGCCGGGTCAGAGCCATGCCAGCCAGCTGCTGCAGCTCTGCCCCTTCGGCCTGCAAGCGCTGCAGCGCGGTGGCGCCGATCAGCGCTACCACCTGCTCGCGCATTGGCCCTGCGGCGCCCAGCTCTATATCGGCCTGAGTGGCACGGCGAGCGCGGGCAGCCTGAGCCTGCTGTTCCAGCTGCAGGCGGAAAGCGCCGCCGAATCACTGGGGCGCCCGCGGCCTCAGCTGAGCTGGGCAGCCTGGTGCGGCCAGCAATGGCGCGAACTGGAACCCTACCGCCTGCTGCTGGACGAGACTCAAGGCCTGCTGCGAACCGGCATCATGGTGCTGGACCTGCCCGAGGGCATGAGCGCCGACTGCCCGGAGCTGTCGGCGGCACCGGGCGGCCCTCTGCTGTGGCTGCGCCTCACAGCCAGCGGCGAGCTGGGCCGGCTCGCCCCCATGCAAGGCCTGTGGGCCCAGGCCATCAGCGCCCGCCGGGTGACCAGCCATGCGGCCGGCATGGCCGTGGAGCTGCCCGCCCAAAGCATCCACGCGACCCAGCCGGCCATTGCCGGCCTGGCCAGCGTGCGCCAGCCCCTGCCCTCCTTCGACCTGCGCGAGGCCGAGGACGAAGCCCAGCTGCGCACCCGCGTGGCCGAGCGCCTGCGCCACCGCGACCGCGCGCTGACGCCCTGGGACATCGAGCGCCTGGTGCTGCAGGAGTTTCCCCAGGTGCAGAAACTGAAATGCCTGCCCTTGGGCGCCCAGGGGCAAGGTCGGCAGCAAGTGCTGGTGGTGGTCGTGCCGGCGCTGCCGCCAGGGCGCGAGATCGACGGCACCGAAGCGCCGCGCCTGGATGCCGCCATCCTGGATGAAATCACCGCCTTCCTGCGCCAGCGCGCCGTGCCGGACCTGCCCCTGCTGGTGCGCAATGCCGTCTACGACCGCATCCAGGTGCGCTGCCGCCTCAAGCTCAAGGCCGGCGTGGCGGCCGGCGAGCGCCTGCGCCAGCTGCATCAGGCCTTGCGCGACTACCTCTCGCCCTGGCGCCCCGGTGGCATCACCACGCGCTTTGACTGGCAGGTGCGCGCCGACGAGATCGAAGCCCATCTGCGCGCCCAGGCCGGGGTCGACAGCGTCGGCGAGGTCTCGCTGCTGCACATCATTCGCAACGACCGCGGCCGCTACCGCCTGGCGGACAGCGCGCGCGGCTCGAACCCGAATCTGATCCGGCCCTCCAAGCCCTGGAGCTTGGCCCTGCCGACACGCAAGCACCTGCTTGAACTCAGCGATAGCGTGCCACGCACGGCGCCACGAACCACCGGCTTGGCGCGGTTGGCGCTCGGCAGCAGCTTCATCATTGGCGGGGCACAGGCATGAAGCAGCTGGAAAACCGCAAGACCCTGAAGAAGCTGTTCAGTGACGGCGCCCTGCCGACCGAGCATGACTTCGCAGCGCTGATCGATTCCATGCTCAATATGAGCGACGAGGGCTTCCGCAAGACGCCGGCCAATGGCGAGGAGATTTATGCACCGGTCGGCCACCATGCCCTGCTGAGCTTCTATCGCGATCAGTTCCCGGAGACTGCGCTCTGGCGCGTCGCCCTGAGCCCCGCCACCGACCGCCTGCAATTCAGCAGCGGCGACCAAGCAAAGCCCTTGCTCGGGCTGACGGCGCCCGAGTCGCCCAAGCCCGGCCTGCGCCAGCCCAAGGACGGCGAGGTGGATCTGGACAACCGCCGGGGTCGGGTCGGCATTGCCTGTGGGGACCCGCGCGACACGCTCGAGGTGGCCGGTGTCATCGCCAGCACCGGGCGGCGCGGTCGCCACGCCACCGCCACACGCATCGCCGCCGATGGCCAATGGCATGAGGTGATCGGCGGCCTGCAAGGCTGCCAGGGCTTTGAAGTCGTCGCCGGAGCGGGCGGCTCGCAGGGCAAGGGCCACTTCGGCCTGCTGCACGCGATCGCGCTGAGCGCCTTCAACCCCAGCTTCGGCCTGCTGGCCTGGTGGCGCCGCCGCCGCGGCATCCGCCAGACGCAAGCCTGGTGGGGCCGGCGCTGCGACCGTCTAGAGCTGCGTTGGCATGGCGGCAGCGGCCGCGGTGGCAGCTACAGCCTGCAGATCCGCACCGGCTGCGACTTCGGCCCGGACCAGGTCATCCAGGTGCAGCTGACCCAACTCTGGTTCGATCAAGAGATGGCCCAGTGCAAGCAGCCCAAAGACAGCAGCGACGCTGAGGCGGACACAGCACAGGACAAGCCATGAGCATGCCGCCGCCACTGCTGCAAGCCCTGGCCCCGCCGGCCCAGGGCGTGTTGCCGCAAGAGCGGGCCCTGGAGGCACCGCAGCGCCTGCCGCGCCTGCCCAGCAGCCGTGAGCAGCGCGACCCTTTGGGCTTTGATGCCCTGCGCGAGGCGGTGATTCAACTGGCCCAGGGCGCCAGCCGCTCGCAGTGGACCGACTTCAATCTGCATGACCCCGGCGTGACCCTGCTCGAGGCCTTCTGCTTCGGACTCAGCGAAGACATCTACGCCAGCCGGCAAAGCGTGCCCGAACTGCTCGGTCTGCTGCCGGACCTGGACCCGGGCATCGACAAGGAGCCGGGCCGCCCCGCCGACCTGTCGGCCATCAGCCCGAACGCGTTGGCCCGCCACGCGCTCTACGGCCCGCGCGAGGCCCTGCCATGCCGGCCGACCAGCGCCAGCGACTACCAGCGCTGGCTCTACGACCTCTGGCCCGAAGCCCGCCATCTGCGCATGACGCCGCTGCGCGACCGGCACGGACGCCGCAGCGGGCTCTGGCATCTCTCGCGCCAGGCCCAAGTGGCCGACCAGGACGATCGCGAGCAAGCCCTGGCGCAGACCCGCAGCTACTGGGCCCAGCGCAATCTGGGCGAGGACCTGCTGGACGCACAGCAATTGCTCAAACCACGTTGGGTCCGGCTGCGCTGCCGCGTGCGCAGCGACGGCCGGCGCGATCTGGCCGAGCTGCTGGCCGAGCTGCTGGCCCGCTGCGACGACTACATCGCCGCCCGGCCGCTGCGCCACGCGCTCGATGAGCTGCCCGACGCCGAGCACAGCGGCCCACTGATGAGCCAGGGCTGGGTCAACAGCGTGGAACTCGAACGCTGTCAGGCCGAGGAGCTGAAGTTCAATGACCTGACCCTCTACCTGCGCGAGATTCCCGGCCTGGCCGACATCGATGAGTTGCGCCTGGAAGAAAGCGCCGAGCTGCGCGAGCACAGCGAGCTCAACAGGCAGGACTTCGGCCTGGAGGACGGAGCCCCGCCGCCGGCGCTGCTGCAGGACCCCGACAGCCTGCCCATGCGCGGCCCAGGCTGGGCGCTGCGCCTGGCCTGGCCGGCCTCGGCCCAGGATTTGGAAGGCTGGAACGTCAGCGGTCAGGGCAGCAACGATCAGCTGCCTTTGCAGCAGCTGTGGCAACAGCTGGAGGACGTGCGCCGCACGCCGCGCCGCCAAGCCCTGCCAGGCCTCCCGGCCGCGCCGACGCGGGCCGCGCGTGAGCCCAGTGAAGCCGAAGCCGCCGCCTATGTGCCCGCCAGCAGCCACCTGCCCGAGGTCTACCGCCAGCCGGGTCGACAGGGCGCCAGCCTGGAGCTGCAGGCCGGCGGCCGCGGCCAGCAGCAGCAATGGCAGGCCTATCTGAGCCTGATGGAGCAGTGGCTGGCCCACAGCCGGGCCCAGCGCCAGCATCTCGGCGAGCTGTTCGACATCGGTCACGCCAAGGGGCCCAGCTACTGGTGGGACTTGCCCGGCAATGCCCAGCTGTCCGCGCTCGAAGCCGTGGCCCTCGACCCGCACGCCACCGCCGCGCGGCCGCAATCGCCGGCAGCTCAGGAGGGCCTGTACCTGCAGCCACGCGAGCAGATCGAACGCGATGTGTTCGCTGCGGCCGACGAGGCCGTCGAACGGCGCTCCCGCGTGCTCGATCAATTGCTCGCCCTGCACGGGGAGCAGCTGGACTTCCAGGCTCTGCAAAGCCTGCCCTGCTACTGGTCGGGGCCCAGTTGGCAAGGCCACCTGCTGCGCTGCAAGCAGCGCTATGCCCGCCAGCTGCTGGCCCGCACCCGCGACCGCCACGCGGCCTTCGACTACAGCAAAGCCCTGCTCGGTAAGCGCAAGAATCGCTGCGCCTTGGCGGAGCGACTGGCCCTGCAGCTGGGCATGGCCCACCCGTTCCCGCGTCGCCTGACACAGACGCTGCGCGTGCTCGAACTGCAGCTGCTGCCCGAAGACCGGCGGCCCGAGGGCGAGGTGCCCGCTCTGGCGGCTGACGGTGAATACCAGGCGCTGCATCTGCTGCCGGGCAGCCGGCCACCGCGCCGGGGTGCCGAGCTGCGCGAGTTGTGGCAAATGCTGCGCAGCCGTCTGCCCGGCTTGCGCCAGGCCCTGCCGCCGGCCCTGCTACGCAGCGCCGTTCAAGCCGATCGCTTCATCTTGCGACGCCAGCCGTCTCAGCTCTGCCTCTGCCTGGGTGGCGAGCGCCGTGATCAGCGCTGGACCTTGGCCCGGGTCGCCTCGGAGGCGCAGGCGCTGCAGCTGGCCACCGATCTCCATCTGCTGGCCTGCGCGCTGCAGCGCCACGCCGAAGGCCTGCATCTGGTCGAACACCTGCTGCTGCGGCCCGCGGGCCAAGCAGCTGCCACCTTGGCCGCCTTTCACCGTCAGAAGATCAGCCTGATCCTGCCCGGCTGGACGGCTCGCGGCGCCGACCCGCGCTTTCAATCGCTCTGTCAGGAGGCCTTGTTGATGGCGGCCCCGGCCCATTTGGAAAGCCGCAGCCTGTTTCTTGACGCCCAAGAGATGGAGCGCTTCGAGCAGCTCTACGAGGACTGGCTGGACGCGCGCCGCGCGCATTGCAGTGCCCAGCTGAAGCCGCAGACGGGCAAGAGCCATGAACTCGCCAAGGTGAACAAGGGCGAAGACACCGGCTCCCAGCTCAGCGCCTGTGCCGCGGCCCTGAGCGTCTTTTTGCAGCCCTTCTGGGTCAGCCACTGAAGCGACACGGGCCCGCCATGAACCACAGCCATCGCATCGAGACGCTCAGCTGGGAGGCCCGATTCAGCCATGCACGCTTGGCCCATGCGCAGCAAGATCGCCTGAGCGAGTTCATCCACAAGCACGCACTGCCCCGCATGGCGGAGCGCTTCGATGCCCTCAGCCCGCCGGGCGAGGTCTGGGCCCTGGATTGCCTGGAGGTCGACATCGGCCGCCTGCGCATCCAGGACAGCCCCAGCCAATGGCTGCGCCAATTCGACCTGGCGCTGCAGCGCAGCCTGGCCAGGCTGAGCGAGCAAATCCCGCCCAGGGCCGCGCTCGCACCGTGGGCCGACAGCAGCCTGGACAGCGAGCCGACCCGCCGGCTGAGCAGCGCCGGCCATGAGCTCGGGCAATTCCTGCACTTTCTGCAGCATGGCCTGCTGCCCTGGGGCATGCCGCTGCGCTCGGCGCGCGACCTCGCCGGCTGGCTGGAGCGCCTGGCCCTGCACCATGGGCCACGGCTGTGGCAAGCCCTGCAGCAGCTGATGCCGCCCGAGCCTGTGCTGGCCCGACTGAGCCTGATTGCACCGCATGCCGGCCTGCAGGCCTTGCTGAGCGTGCGCCACCGCGAGCTGGCCGAGGCCATGCTGCTTTTGGACGACAACTGGCTGCTGCCGCTGCAGCGGCGCGGCCGCCTCAGTGCCTACCAGGTGCAAAGCCTGCAACAGCGGCTGCGCGTCGCCGGCCTGCATGCGCTCTGGGGCTTGAGTGGCGGTGCCCTCGGCGGCGCCCGCCAGCGGCGCCTGCTGGCAGCCCTGCAAGCGAGCCATGCCGAACTCTTGGGCCCCGGCTGGATGTCGCTGCGGCGGGCGCTGCGGGGTCAGGTCTTGCCCCGCCCAGCAGGCTCGGAGCTCGCAGCCGCCATGCTCGCGGCCCTGTTGGGCGACCCGGACCAGGTCGACGCACAGACGCAGGCGGACGCTGACTCAGGCGCCTCGGCCAGCGGGCCCGGCCGGCCGCCCTCGCGCCTGGGCCAGGCCGCCTTGCGCCGCATGCAAGAGCAGGTTCAGGCCTGGGCCACGGGGCGGCCGTCGGCAGGCAGCTCGGCCCACATCGGCCGCAACCTGGCCGAGCTGCACCGGCAGGCCCCCGCCGCCTTGCGCCAGGCCTTGCTGGAACAGCTGCGCCCACGCAGCGGCCGGCGCGCCTGGAGCCTGGCCCTGCCGGTCGAGCACAGCTGGCCCCTGCTGGCCCTGCTGGCCGGCCCAGCAGGAGCAATTCGGCCGACTGGCAGGCCCCGCGCTGACGAGGCACTCGCGGGCCCGGAGCCACTCACGCGGCCAGCCCCGCCGCAATGGGCCGACTCTTTGCGCCAGACCGCACTGCAGCTGCTCAAGGCCTGCCCGGCGGCCGAACGACCGGGGCTCAGCGCCATGCAATCGCTCCTCATGGAAGCCAGCCTGGCCCACCTGCTGGAGCATGGGCGCCTGCCGGCCACGCACAGCGCCTGGCTGAGCCTCTGGCAAGGCGCCTGGGCGCGCTGGCAAGGTTCGGGTGACGCTGACACGCCAGCACCTCAAGCGCGCGATCGGTTCAAGCGCGCGGCCGGGCCGGCCTTGCAAGCCGCGGCCAGCTTGCCCCTGGCTTCCGACGGCCCTAACTCCACAACGCCGCTGAGCCGTCTGCAGGCCCTGCCCTGGTTGCCGGCGCTGATCGCGCGCTGGCAAGCACCCAAGACCCAGCCTTCGGACGAAGCGGCAGCACCGCCCTGGCCGACTGTGGCCTTGCGCCGCTGGCTTTGGCAGGAGGCTGAGGCGCTGAGCGAGGCAGCAGCGCCCACAGCCACTGTGGCCCCGATCCAGCCCGCCAGCCTGGAAGCCCATTGGCGGCGCCGCTGGCAGCAGCTGCACGACAGCAGCGTCCAGACGAACGCAGCGCAGGAAACGGAGGCCACTGCCGACCCGAAACTCCGGCTTGAAAGCCAGCTGCAGCAGCTGTGGCTGCAATGCCAGAGCAAGGCCTATGGCGCGGCACAGCGCCTGCGCCTGGCCGAATTGCTGGAGCAGCCGGCAGCCTGCCAGCAGTGGTGCGCCCAGTTTGAGCCCGCTCAGCGCTGGCAATGGCTGGCAGCCCAATTCGGTTCTGCAGCGGCGACGTCCTTGAAGGACAGCATGGCGACGATGCGCGCAGAAGCGGCAGCACGCGCGCCAGAATTGGCTCGCGACGCTGTTCCAGCAGTCGCTCCAAGCGCCACCGCTGTACCGGCCACGGATCCGCTCTGGCCCCTGCTTTGCGAGCATCTGTTTGTGCTCGCCGGCGGCCCAGACGCGGCAGGCTTTCGTCGCCATCTGAAAGAGGCCGGGCGGGGCCATCAGCGCGCTCGACCTCGAAGCGAAGCGGCCCTTTCAGGCAGCGAAGGCCAGGCCGGAGCTGCGAAGCAGATTCAAAGTTCAAGCGCCACGGCCATCAGCGCCAAGGCGAGCGCAACAGCGCCCGTGCGCCCAGCCCCGCCGGCAAGGCCTGCGCCTGCCACGGCGCCGCCGGGCCCCTTGGCCGCGCCGATCTGGGTCGAGGACGCCGGCCAGGTGCTGCTGGCCGCCTATGCCGAGCGGCTGTTCAAACACCTGGGCTTGACCGAAGGCGGGCAATTCGTCGATGCCCCGGCCCAAGCGCGTGCCGTCCTGTGCCTTCAAGCCTTGGTGCGCGGTGATGCGCCCAGCAGCGAGCCGCTGTGGCCGCTGTCCAAGCTGCTTTGCGGCCTCGCGCCCACCGACCTGCTGCCGGCCTGCGATCCACTGACGGCCCAAGAGCAGGCGCTGCTGAACGACTTGCTGACCGCGGTCATCAGCCATTGGAAGGCCATCGGGAACACCTCGGTCGCCGGCCTGCGCGAGAGCTTTCTGCAGCGTGAGGGTCGGCTCGAACGCCAGCGCGCCGAGCACGGCGAACCCGCACCCTGGCGGCTGAAGGTGCAGCCCCGTGCTTTCGACATGCTGCTTGACCGCCTGCCCTGGGGCTTTTCGATCATCAAACTGCCCTGGATGCAAGGAGTGCTGCATGTGGAATGGCGCTGACACCGCCCATGCTCAAGCTCTGAGCATGGAACTGGACTGGCTGGACACGCTGCTCGCGCAGCGCTTGGACCAGTTCTTCAAGCAGACCCCGCTAGTGCTGGGCGAGCCCGCGCCGACCCTGCCGGCGGACAGCGAGCTGGCCCGCGTGCACGCCGAGTTGGCCGAGCTGCAAGGCCTGCCGGCCCTGAGCAGCGAGGAGCGCCTGCTGCTCGCCCTGGCCCTGGTGCCCCATCTGCGCCCGGCCGCACTCGACCTGCTGTTCATGCGCAATCAGAACCTGGAGCGTGGCTTCACCGAGTTCGGCGGCATCAAGAGCCAGAACCATGGCGGCTTTATGCCCACCGGCGAGACGGCGGCCTTCCTGATCGCGGGCGAATCGCTGGCCCGGCGCTTTGCCCTGCTGGCCCTCTTCGACCCCGGCCATGGCTTTGCCCGCCGCGGCCTGCTGCGCCTGGAGCCGCCCCCGGCCGGCGAGCCCCAGCTCAGCGGCTTGCTGGCCGCCAGCCCCGAGGCGCTGCAAAGGCTCAGCACCGGCGTCTGGCACAAGCCGGACTACAACGCCCAGTTCCCGGCCAAGCTGATCCACAGCAGCCTGACGTGGGACGATCTGGTGCTGGCGCCCGAGGTGCTCGACGACATCCGCCAGCTCAGCGCCTGGCTGACACATGGCCGCACGCTGATGCAGGACTGGGGCCTGGCGCGCAGCCTCAAACCCGGCTACCGCACCCTGTTCTATGGGCCACCGGGCACCGGCAAGACACTCACCGCCACGCTGATCGGCCAGCAGGCGAAGCTCGACGTCTACCGCATCGACCTGTCCATGGTGGTGTCCAAGTACATCGGCGAGACCGAGAAGAACCTGGCCCGCGTGTTTGACCAGGCCGAGACCCGCAACTGGGTGCTGTTCTTTGACGAAGCCGACGCCTTGTTCGGCAAGCGCAGCGCCGCCAGCAATGCCAACGACCACCACGCGAATCAGGAAATCGCCTACCTGCTGCAGCGGGTGGAAGACTTCCCCGGCGTCGTCATCTTGGCCAGCAATCTGCGCGGCAACCTCGACGAAGCCTTCTCGCGACGCTTTCAGTCCATGGTCTATTTCCCCATGCCCGACCCCGAGCAACGCCTGCGCCTGTGGCGCGGCATGCTGGCCGGGCAACACCTGGCCCCCGATGTGCGCCTGGACGAGATCGCCCAGCGCTATGAACTCTCCGGCGGCTCGATCGCCAATGTGATCCGCCACGCCGCCTTGAGCGCCATGCGCCAAGGCCGCCAGCAGGTGCGGGCCAGCGAGCTGCGCACCGGTCTGGCCAAGGAACTTCGCAAGGAAGGAAGAACGCTGTGAACCCCGCCCACCTGAATGCCCCGGCCAAGGCCACGTTCCCGGCCACGGCACGCCGCGGCCTGCGCCTGCTCGGGGCGGCACTGCTGGGCCTGTGCTGCCTGGGCAGCGCTGCACGCTTGGCCACCGAGGCCGAAAGCAACACCCCGGCCGCTGCCGCCAAGCCGGCCAGCGCCGCGGACGGCGCCGCCACCAGCAGCCCGGTCAGCCCGCAAGCCGAGAGCCACAGCCAGCCACTGCCCGCCGAGGCCAGCGCCCAGTGCAAGGCCAGCAGCCCGGAAGCGAACTGCTGCTGCGCCGGACAGCCGGCACTGCAGCTGGACCTGCCCCCCGTGCGCCTGCCCGCCGCCGTCGTCGGCAAGGCCTACAAGCACGTCTTGAAAGCCAGCGGCGGCCAGCCGCCCTACCGCTACCGGCTGACGGGCGGCACGCTGCCCGAAGGCATCAAGCTGGACGAGCAAGGCCTGCTGTCCGGCATCGGCCTCAACGCACAGCGCCATCCGCTGAACATCAGCGTCAGCGACGCCCAGCAGCGCCAGGGTCAGCAAAGCTACATCCTGAGCGTCATCACTGCGCCCACGCAAGCAAGCAAGCCGGCAGCGGCCGCCTCTGCTGCTTCCGCGTCCAGCCCCGCCGCCTTGAAGGCACTCTCGCTCAACGATGCCCAGGCCAAGGTGCCTGCGCCGCGCCGGCCCCAGGTCGAAGTCTTCAAGCTGGCCCAAGCAACGCTGGACCTGCTGCTGCCCACACCCAGCCCGGAGGAAGAGGAACAGCTGAAGCTGGAGGCCGCCAAGCCCAGCGAAGACGCCGGGGGGGGCGACGGCATGCGGGTGGAGGCCGCTGCGGCACCAGCACCGGTCGCAGCCGCCGCATCTGCGCCCGCTGCCGATACCGGCCCGCCTGCCCCGGGGCCGCTCACCGAACCGCAAATTGAGCAGCTCAAGCAGCTGCTGACGCCCCTGATCCAGGTCGAATTCCCGAATCGGCAGCTGTTCGAGGCGGCGCTCGATGCCCAGCTCTGCCAATTTGTGGCGGAGCTGACGCGCGTCAGTGCCAGCAAGCAGGGCATCAAGCCGCCACCCGCGGCCGAGTTCGCCCGGGCCTGCCCGCCCAACAACTGGCCGCAACGCCTGGAGGAAGCTCAGAAACACAGGGCCTGGGTGGCCGCCGAGCCGGCCAAAGCCCTGGCCGCCGCCAGCCGCAAAGCCGCCACCACCGACATCAGCTGGCAGGAGTTGGCCCCGACCATCATGCCGCCGGAGCTGCGGGCCTGGCTGGTCGAACGCAGCGGCCGCAAATACCCGCTCAGCTTCGACAAGAAGATCAATTGGGACGGAGCGGGCTGCGGCTGCGTGCAGGACGAGATCGGCAGCCAGATCTACGGCTTTTTCCCCGAATGGTGGTCTAGCGACAAGGCCCAGCAAGTCGATTTCAGCCGCCTGCACCGGATCAGCGTGTTCGGCCTGGCCATCAACGACGACGGCAGCCTCGCCGTGCCCGAGCATGCCATGCAAGGCGCCACCGATTTCGTCCGGCAGGCCCGGGTTCACGGCACCGCGCTGGACCTGACCCTGTACCGCAATGACTGGCTGTTCCTGAAGAACGCCGACAGCAACGAGCGCAGCAACACCATCGAACGCATGATTCGCGAGGCGCCCGGCCGCGCTATGGCCGTGATTGACCGACCGCTGAACGACTGGCGCTCGCGCCTCTACGGCGTGCTGCCCGGCCTCGGCCATGCCACGCGCATGGGCGACGGCCTGACCCTGTTCCTGGACGAGCTGCCACCGCGCGAAGACCTGGTCTGGCGCGGCCGCTTCGATGCCTATTACAAAAAGCTGGTCGAAGCGCTGATCGTGGCCCTGCGCCAGGGTTCGCGTGACTACACCCTGAACCTGGTCATCAGCGACCGCGAGCTGGCCCGCCCCGGTGCCTTCGAGCTGAACAATCTGTTCGACTACCTGCGCCAGGCCGAGGAGCCGACGCTGCTGCGCGGCCGCATCCACTCGGACACGGCCGAGTACAAGAGCAACACCAACGTGACGCTGCGCTTCATCGTGCTGTTGTCCGAGCCCAGCGGCGACAGCAAAAAGGCCTTGCGCGTCAAGCTGGATCAATCGACCGCCATCAAAGGCGGCGACCGCCGCATCTTTCTGCGCAAGCTGATCCCCCTGGTTTCGCCACGCAGCAAAGGCGGCCAGCAGTTCGCCGACGACCTGATCTACTTCGACGACAACTACGGCGGGGTCGCCTTCTGGCCCCTGCCCATCAAGGAAGTCTCGACACCGGTCGATTTCAGCCAGAACTTCGACACCGCCTTTCTGACTGGCTCGATCAGCGACTTCAAGCTGGCCCTGCGCGGCTGGGTCTGCGAACACCGCTGGCCGCTGCGGGCCATCTTCGAGCTGCTCTTGCTGATCGGCGCCGCTTGCGCTGTGGCCCTGATCCTGAACTGCACCTGGCGGGCCCGCTGGGGCCGCTACATGCCGCTGGGCGCCCTGCCGCCGCTGTCCGTTGGCAGCCTGCTGTTCGCCTTCGACCCCGGCCTCAAGCCCCTGCGCGAGAGCCCATTCCTGCTTTGGACCCTGCTCGTCGCCGTGACGATCTGGGCGGTGTTGGCGATGCGAAGAACCCAGGTGGAGAAACCATGACAAACCCAGGCAAACAAAGACTCAGCAGCCCGGTCCGCGCGGCTGCGCCGCTGCAGGCCGCCGCTGCCCATGCGGGCGGGTTCGCCGCCGACGCCAGCAGCCCGAGGCAGCTGGCTCAGGGCGCACAGATCGCGCAACTCGAGCGCAAGACCAAGGGCCATTCGCGCGGCGCCTCCCATTCCAAGACCGGAGCGAACGGCAAGACCACCTCGCACCAACCGGGCAAGGCGCGCACCGAAGACCCACGCAAAAGCGCCGCCAAGAACCGCAAGCGTGACCGCCTGATGCAGGCCAATGTGGCGAACTCGATTGCCAAGGGCGGCGGCAAATAGCCAGTCCGCACGGTCACCTCACCCCATGACCAGGAGCTCCGAGCATGAGCAGCAACGCCCCGCGTCAACTTCGCGCCAGTGAGCCGGCAGGCCCGCTGCACGCCCCTGCCGCCGATGTCGACACCGGCCTCGCCCAGAGCGCCGGCAACGCCCTGCCCGCCTGGTCCGACAGCCCGCGGCAGTTGAAGCAAGGCGCACAGCTCACACAACTGCAGGCGGCGGCGTCGTCGTCCGCCACGCCAGCCCAAGGCGGCCTGCCCCAAGGCCTGCGCCAGGGCATTGAGTCGATGTCGGGCCTGGACATGTCCGGCGTGCGCGTGCATCGCAACTCCAGCAAACCGGCAGCGCTGCAAGCCCATGCCTATGCGCAGGGTCAGGACATTCACCTGGGGCCGGGGCAGGAGAAGCATCTGCCTCATGAGGCTTGGCATGTGGTGCAGCAGGCGCAGGGGCGGGTGCGGCCGACGAGCCATCGCCAAGGGACGCCCGTCAACACCGAGACGGCTCTCGAACGTGAAGCAGACACGATGGGAAGCAAGGCGCCGATGGTGGCCTTGCAGCGAAGAGCCGCGACAAGCAGGCTCGCTCTGGGTGAGTCAGAGGTTCTGCAAGGTTACTTTACAGGTCCACCAGCATCGGCCGTCGAACTCGCAGCAAGATTCGTCCAGGCCAAGTTCCCCATGCTTCTGGACGAGTTCGAACAAATCGCATGGAGCAATGACGAGGTCAATCTCTACGATTGGCTCGCGGACCGTCTCGATATCCATATGAACGATATCTATGACTGGGAAGACCAGCAGCCCAAGTCTGGATCCATGGGCGAGCAAGCATTGGAGCAGCGCCAAGCCATCGATGCACCCCGATACGGTGGCGCGATCTTAGACAAGGCGCCGGCGGACGCCGAACGAATCGGCTACCACTACACCAGCCCCGAACTAGAGGCGCTCATCCAAGCCAGCGGAATCCAAATCAGCGAGGAACTCTCGGGCAAGGAAAGCGCCGTGGGTGGCGTGAATCAGGATGGCGAGGGCTTCTACACCACGGACGACAAGGAGTTTCCCTATCACCTCCCCAACAAGACCTCGATTCGCTTCGCCGTCTATATGCCCAAGGACTTGCTGGGCCAACTGCGCCGACTGGACCGCAGCGCTAGCCCCGGCTTTGAGAATGTCAGATGGTGGCAAAACGATCCGGGTTTACGGCGACTCATCGTTGAGTACGACTACATCTTGCGTGTGGGAGCCAATGCCGAGATCAAACTGAACCCACACATGGTTCCTTACATCGCGCTGGTCCGAGAGGCAAGCAAGCAGGCGGTTCTGCCCGCCAATCACATGGCCGGATTCAGGATGGAGTTCGTCATTCCTGACTCCTTGCAGCAGTTCCTGCTTGGACATTGCAAGGCAATAGATAACTTCGACACGCAACAGCAATTCGTCAGGAACAATGTCCCTAGGCTTGCGCCCGAAACCCCGGTCGGTGCCGTCTTCAAGTGGATGAAAGGTATGAACATTGCAGCATCACCGCCATAGCCACTCATCCAGACACCGTGTCACATGCCCTTTTGCGATGCGGATCGCTTGACCCGCGCGGTCGATCAAGTTGCCACGAGGGCTTAGGCTGCCCATCAACTCCTAACTCGCTATTGCATGCCAAGCACCGAAGACTAGGGAAGCTCTGCAGAAATTAGCCCGGCCCCTGCTAGCGCGGACTCGGGCGGTCTGCGGCGTTGCACTTCTCGCCAATAGCTACGGCTATTGGCTTCAAACTGCGCCTTGCAGCCCATCCCGATCCGCACTACATCGTCTCGCCCCGATTTATGCAGAGCTTCCCTAGCTATGCCTTCGACTAGCCCCCTTACGCTGCCGACTAACACTGAGTACCGCCCCTGGAGCCCAAACGATGAGCACCGCCCCTCGCCAACTCCGCGCTACCGAGCCGACCGGCCCCCAGCGCTCGCCAGCCGCCGATGCCGACTCCAGCATCACCCTGAGCGGCGTCAGCGCCCTGCCCGCCTGGTCCGACAGCCCGAGGCAGTTGAAGCAAGGCTGGCAAATGGCGCAGCTGCAGGCTGCGGCTGCGCCCGCCACGCCGGCGCAAGGCGGCCTGCCCCAAGGCTTGCGCCAGGGCATTGAGTCGCTGTCAGGCCTGGACATGGCCGACGTGCGTGTACATCGCAACTCCAGCAAGCCGGCAGCCATGCAGGCTCATGCCTATGCTCAAGGTCAGGACATCCACCTTGGGCCGGGGCAGCAGCAGCATCTCCCACACGAAGCATGGCATGTGGTGCAGCAAGCTCAAGGACGGGTGAGGCCCACCTCTCAGCTAAAAGGTGGCGTTCCCATCAATGAAGACAAAGCCTTAGAACTGGAAGCTGACGCGATGGGCGCAAAAGCATCGTCCAGCGCAGCGGTACATCAAAGCGCGCCCCTGCTAGGACAAGTGGCACCCGATACCACTACCGCACCGATACAAAGAATCCGCATCAAACTGAACCACGCAAACGATCCGATCATGAACAACGTGCGAGCGGCGAGGGTGCCAAGACCAGGGGAAAGAACTGTCGACGGTCTGAATGACTATCAGCCCGAGCACGCTGCCATCGGTGATGATGAAGCCATTGTCCTGGAAGGGCATGGGACCTATCTCAATGCCGATCACGCACCGGATGCACCGTACGATTCCCAAGCCCAGCTCGGGCCTCGCGAACTGGCCAATGTGGCGTTCATGATCCCCAAATCCGAGCGCTGGCACGGCCAGATCATCCTTTTCGGCTGCGCGACCGGACCGCTCACTTTGGAAGTATCTCGTCACTACCACGCCCTGACTGGCCAGTCGATCAATGTCGTCGGAACACTGGCTGACATCAGAATGGAGCTACCCGACGAGAGGATCGCGGAGCACCACGCTGAATACGACGAGGTCGAAGGCCGCTTTCCAAGGAGCACTGCCTCGATTTCCGCCCGAGGCCGATACTTGAAATGGTTGATCGGCGGTCAAAAGCTCGTCGAATCGCTGATAGACGAATTGTTGATGCTTAGGGAATCGATGATCAGCGACTATGGCACCGCAGTTGAAGGTGCCAAGGTTGCGTTGCAAGGCAAGATGACAATGCTTGCACAGCTTCCCGGGCAGCAACTGACCTATGTCGGTGGTGTCTGGACTGAACGCAACATTGCAACTGTCGGTGAAATGTCAAACACAGGCGTAGAGAGCCTGCTGCTGTTCCTAGAAGCAATGGCCTCCCGTGACGCTGAGCCCATAGCAATGGATGACGAAGCTGAGGGCCTGTTGCAGTTCCTTGTCTGCTTTCGATCCGCGCTCGATGACTTTGAACGAATGGCCATGGCTGATGCAAGGACCACGCCTGAAGGCACAGTCGATTGGGAAGGCGAGAATGTCCTGAACTCAATGGCCGAAGAATCTGATGGACTGCCTCGTGAGCCCTTGGGACGTGAGTACCTGCGATCAGACCAGTGGGGCGGCGGCGAGGGTGGTCAAGTGCTAACGATGACGATGCCCATCGAAGGACAGTTTGAAGACGATTTCTAGTGGCCTTGGCTGTCGCTGAACTGGGATCATCTGAGCGACATCGCTGAGTCTTGCCATCCGCGCCTGACAACGAAGCCACTCCGAGCTGGCAGTGCTTTCAGCCCAACTCCTGGCCAAACATCAGGCGATGGCCGTCGACGGTGCACAAGCCAAACTCGCGCATGCCCCAGGGCTCATCACGCAGCAGCTTGATGAAGTCCAGCCGGCGGGCCCGGTACTCGGCATAAAGCGCGTCCACATCCTCGACCGTGACGTAGGCGAAATAGGCGTGGTCGCCAGTGGCGGCGGGCGCCAGCGCGTCGGGGCAATCGCCCAGCATCACGGCAAAGGCGCCGCGCGCCAGAAAAGCCCAGCCAGGCGCTTCGAACTCCAATTCCATGCCGAGTTGATCGCGGTAGTAGGCGAGCGAGGTCGCGAGCTCGGGCACCGCCAGCACGCAGCGGGTCTTGCTCAACTTGGCCATGGCGATACCCTTCCCTTGCGATACAGATTCGCGGCGCAGCGATCCGAACTCCGTGCTCAAGCCTTGCTCGTGCCGCCGCCCAAGACCCCATCCAGGCTCTGCCCTTGCGAGGCCATCCAAGCCTCCAGCGCCGGCAGCAGCGGCCCCAAACGTTCATCCACAGCGGCGCGCACTGTGTCCACCATGACCTGGGTCTGGCGCTCGATCTCGATGTGCAGGGCTGCGCCCACACCCTTCTCTGCGAAGGTGGTCATTCGCAGGGTTTCGGGGATCAGCCAGACCTCGAACCAGCCCGAGCCGTCGCGCTCACGGCCGGCTTCGGCCACGGTCAGGCTGGCGCCGTTCACTGCGATGTAACCCTTGGCGAAGATGTAGCGCATCCAGGGCGCGGGCACGCCGATGCGGATGACATGGTTGTTCTCGGGCTGGCGGATGGCCTGCACCGTGGCCATGAAATCGACATGGCCGGACAGCGGGTGGCCGCCGATCTCGGCGCCGTCGCGCGCGGCGCGCTCGACATTGAGCCGGCTGCCCGACTGCAGCGCGCCCAGCGTGGTGAGGTTCAGGCTCTGCTGCATCACATCGAAGTCGGCGCGATCAGCCGCCTCGTCGAGCGCCGTCACCGTCAGGCAGACGCCGTCCGAGGCCACGCTGGCGCCGATCTCCAGGCCTTGGCAGAAGCCGGGCGGGAACTGCAGGGTGAAGCTGCGCAGACCGGGCCGGTCTTGCAGGGCGGCCACCTGGGCCACGGCTTGAACAATGCCAGTGAACATCGCGAATGAGGTGCTGAAAAAAGTAGAGCCTGAGCCCAAAACGCCGCCACCGCCCGAAGGCGGTGGAAGGCAAGAGCCGAAGCCAAATTGCAAGGCTGAGCCTGAGCTTACCAGCTGACCTCGCGCTCCGGCGTGGCACCGATTTTGTGTATAGAAAGATCGGCACCGTCGAACTCTTCTTCCTGGCTCAGACGCAGGCCGACAAAGCGCTTGAGCAGGCCGTAGACCACAAGGCCGCCGGCCAAGGCCCAGGCCACGCCGGCCAGGGTGCCGATCAGCTGCGACCAGAAACTCACACCGCCCACGCCGCCGCCGGCCTGGCTGCCGAAGATGCCGCAGGCAATGCCGCCCCAGGCACCGCAGAGGCCGTGCAGAGGCCACACGCCCAGCACATCGTCGATCTTCCAGCGGTTCTGCGTCAGGGTGAACATCTTGACGAAGATGTAGCCGGCCACCGCGCCCGTGATCAGCGCGCCATGCGGGTGCATCACGTCCGAGCCCGCGCACACGGCCACCAAGCCGGCCAGCGGGCCGTTGTAGGCAAAGCCAGGGTCATTGCGGCCGGCCAGCACGGCGGCCAGGGTGCCGCCGACCATGGCCATCAGCGAATTGACAGCAACCAGGCCCGAGATCTTGTCCAGGGTCTGCGCGCTCATCACATTGAAGCCGAACCAGCCCACCGCCAGCACCCAGGCGCCCAGGGCCAGAAAGGGAATGCTGGACGGCGGATGCGCGCTGATGGCGCCGTCCTTGCGGTAGCGGTTCATGCGAGGGCCGAGCAAGAGCACGGCGGCCAGCGCGATCCAGCCGCCCACCGCGTGCACGACCACCGAGCCGGCAAAGTCATGGAACTCGGCGCCGAATTGGGCTTTGAGCCAAGCCTGGAAACCAAAGCCCTGATTCCAGACTAGGCCCTCGAACAGCGGGTAGATCAGGCCCACGATCACGGCCGTGGCCGCCAGCTGCGGGCCGAAGCGGGCCCGCTCGGCAATGCCGCCGCTGATGATGGCCGGAATCGCCGCTGCAAAGGTCAGCAGGAAGAAGAACTTCACCAACTCATAGCCATTGCGCGCCGCCAGGCTTTCGGCCCCGGTGAAGAAGTGCACGCCGTAGGCCACGGTGTAGCCCACCAGAAAGTAAGCCACCGTGGACACCGCGAAATCCACCAGGATCTTGACCAGGGCATTGACCTGGTTCTTCTTGCGCACCGTGCCCAGTTCCAGAAAGGCAAAGCCCGCGTGCATGGCCAGCACCATGATGGCGCCGAGCAAGATGAAAAGGGCGTCTGCGCCCTGCTTGAGTGAAGAAAGGGAGGAAGAGTCCATCGGGCTGGCTGGGTTGGGGTTGTTCTGCTTGCTTGCTTGCTGGATTGCTTGCTTGTCTCTTGACCTGGCCTCTTTCGCACCATCGGAGGGCCAGACGCACCAGATCAGCAAGAACAGTGCCCAAATTGGCGCAGGCCAAGCCCGCAGAGTGCGCACCAAATGGAGGCGCCAAGCGTCATTTCGGGGCGGCAGCGCACCAGAGATGAGCGCGGGCGATGAATGAGTGGATGGGACGGAGGCTGCGGCTGAGCCGGTGATTCGGACTGAACCTTCAGGCCTGTGCAGCCCTGATTTTCCGCAGACCAGAATGAGCAAAAAACCGCGAGCGGCCCCGCGCCACGCCAGCGGGAAGCCGGGCAAGCCTCACGGCGTGCCCGCTGAAGACGACTACGCAGCGCACCACTTGTTTACTTATTGCTTGCTCGCGGACCAATACGACAGAAAGTCTCGCCCGGTGGAATGGGTCAGCCCTTCCAGGCGCCCGCCCGACAGCACCGCGGAGTGGTTGTAGGGGCCGGAGCCATCGGCGGTGACAAACGCGATTCGCACGGCGCCCCAGTCGCTGTTCAAACGTCCTTGGCTGATGGGTGAGCCGTAAAACGTCCCGCTGAAAGTCTTGCCTTCCACCTTGGTGACCACGAACTCCTGAAAGTAGGGGTCTGCATCCGGTGTGGGGCGAAGGTCGACCTTCCAGGTACCGACCAGCTCCAAGGGCTGTGGCTTGGAGGGTGGCTGAACGGTTGAGCAGGCGATCAGCACTGAGGCTGCCAGACCGACCATCAAGATGGAAGTACGCATGAATAGGCCCTGAAGTGAAACGGATGTGGTGTGGTGAACCTCGCTTGACTTTATAGCGACCTCGCCACCCAAGCGCACCGCGCGGTGCCGATCCACTACAAACTGCCCAGGCAAACACCCATTTCAGGAGGGTCGGGCCTGCGGCAAACGACCGAAAGCGATTCAACCCTGACCGTGTGGTTCCAATTTAAGCTTGGCATGAAGTGAAGCCTCTGCAGGCCAAGCAAGTTATGCGTCAGCCAAAGTAACTTGCCACAAAGAGCAATGTTGCAGAGAAGAGCCCGACACCCAAGGAAAAGAAACAGGCGCCAACTACCACCAGAGTCAATTGACCCTTTAGGCCATGACGGTCATAGGAATCGTCCATCGTCCCTAAACCATACCCAAACGCGTCGAACTTTTCTCCGCAGGACCGCATTAACAACCTAGCGGGCACCGAAAGCGCAAGGGCCGAACTGAGGCCCCAAATCACGAACTGGTACAGAGAAATGCCGATGCTGCTAGATGCAGCACTAAGCACCAAGGTAGCGGCTAGAGCAGCCGCGAGACTGGCAAGCGTGACTCGTGAAAGCAGAGATATCTTCATCGGCTTGGATGGCTAATGAGGCGGTCCAACAAACCAAAACAACCTGCCACACTCACCAGTCAATGCGTGTGAAAGGCTGCATCGGAGAGTTTCAAGGTCCACCGGTGAACGGTTGTCTGAAAGCCGAACTTTTCGGCGTCTGATCACGATTGTGTCGCCCGTGGGCTGTACCCCTCGCGAGCACTGCAACATCTTGTAGTCGGCGCGAGCGCTTGATCGGCGTAGCGAGCCATTTCAGCGGCTCGCAGCAGAAAATCGTCCAGCCCAAGAGGGCAACCAGGAAACTCTCAATCACCCTCCCCCCACCACCTTCTCCCCAAACACCTCCACCCCAAACCCCACCGTGAAGCTGCCATCCGCCCAGCGCACCAGCGGGCGCTTGATGACGCTGGGCTGGGCCAGGGCGAGTTGGGTGGCGCTGGTGGCGTCGACGACGGCGGCTTTGCTTGCCTCGTCGAGCTTGCGCCAGGTGGTGCCGGCGCGGTTGATCACCTTGTCCCAGCCCAGGGCCGCCATCCAGAGGGGCAGCTGGTCGGCGGGGACGCCGGCTTTCTTGAAGTCATGGAATTCAAACGTCAGACCGGGCTGTTCTTGCAGCCAGGTGCGGGCGCGTTTGACGGTGTCGCAGTTGGGGATGCCATAAACGGTAATCATGGTGGCACGCTACCATGAAGCCATGATCGATTGGCTGGACGAACGCACCCTGGACTTTCCCCCGACGCAGCGCGCGCTGGGGCCTGAGTCCGACGCCCCAGGGCTGCTGGCCGCCGGCGGCGACCTCAGCCCCGAGCGCCTGGCCGCCGCCTACGCGCGCGGCATCTTTCCCTGGTTTGGCCCGAACCAGCCGCCGCTGTGGTGGGCGCCGGACCCGCGCATGGTGCTGCAAACCGCCCACTTCAAGCTCTCGCGCTCGCTGCGCAAGACCTTGCAGCACTTCATCCGCACGCCGGGCTGCGAGATCCGGGTGGACAGCGCCCTGCCCGAGGTGCTGCGCGCCTGCGCCCAGGCGCCGCGCGAGGGCCAGAGCGGCACCTGGATCCTGCCCGAGATGCAAGCCGCCTATCTGGCCTGGTCGCGGGCGCAAGGCGCCGTGCACAGCATCGAGACCTGGATGGACGGCGAACTGGCGGGCGGGCTCTACGGCGTCAACCTCGGCGGCATGTTTTTCGGGGAATCGATGTTCATGCGCCGCACGGATGCCTCCAAGATCGCCCTGGCCGCCCTGATCTGCCTGTGCCGCCGGCATGGCATCCCCTGGATCGACTGCCAGCAAAACACCCGCCACCTGGCCTCGCTGGGCGCCGCCGAAGTGCCGCGTCAGCAGTTCGAGGCCCACATCCAGCAAGCCCTGCAGCGGCCAACGCCGCAGGATTGGACCTATCATCCGGCGCTGTGGGCGCAGCTGGGCCCGGCCTTCGACCGCGATGCCGGGCTGGACCTCTGACCCTCACCGCCCCCCTTCTTTTCCCACCAACTTTCTAGACGCCACTGAGCTGAAGACCGTGACCCATCTGAAAGAGCTCCCGCTGGCCCAGCTGCAGTTCTACGCCACGGCCGCCTACCCCTGCAGCTACCTGGCCGACCGCCAGGCACGCTCCCAGGTGGCCACGCCCAGCCATCTGATCCACGCCGACGCCTACTCCACCCTGGTGGCCGCGGGCTTTCGGCGCAGCGGCCTGTTCACCTACCGGCCTTTGTGCGATGGCTGCAAGGCCTGCGTGCCCATGCGCATCCCGGTGACCAGCTTCAAGCCCAGCCGCAGCCAGCGCCGCGCCCAGCGCCAGCACCAACACCTGCAGGCCAAGGTCATGCGCCTGGGCTACAGCCAGGAGCATTACGAGCTTTACCTGCGCTACCAGGCCGCGCGCCACTCAGGCGGCGGCATGGACCACGACAGCGTCGAGCAGTACAGCCAGTTCCTGCTGCAAAGCCGCATCAACTCGCGCCTGGTCGAGTTCCGCGAACGCCGTGCCGATGGCGAGATGGTGCTCAAGATGGTGTCCATCCTGGACATCCTCAACGACGGGCTCTCGGCCGTCTACACCTTCTACGAGCCCGAGGAACACTGCAGCTACGGCACCTACAACGTGCTCTGGCAGATCCAGCAGACGCGCGATCTGCAGCTGGCCCACCTCTACCTGGGCTACTGGATCGCCGAGAGCGGCAAGATGGCCTACAAGGCCGATTTCCGCCCGCACCAGCTGCTGCAGCAGGGGCAATGGGACTGGGCGGCCGAGGCGGCAGGATCGGGGTCGCGAGCGCTTCCGCAGCCAGAGTCCCCGCCCCTAGCCCCGCCCGTCGCCCCGCCTCAATCGCTCGAAAGCTGCGCTTCCGGCAGCAGCTGATCGGCCGGCAGCGGGCGGCCGAACCAGTAGCCCTGGAAGGCCTGGCAACCGAGGGCCAGAAGCTGCTGATGCTGTCCGGCCGTCTCCACACCCTCGGCCACCACTTGTAGACCCAGGCTCTCGCCGAGCGCCAGGATGGTGCGGGCGATCGCCGCATCGTGACCGTCGGTCAAGAGGTCGGCCACAAAGCTGCGGTCGATCTTGAGCTGGTCCAGCGGCAGGCGCTTGAGGTAGGACAGCGAGGAATAGCCGGTGCCGAAGTCGTCGAGCGCAAAGCCGACACCGCGGTCCTTGAGCGCCCGCATCTTGGCCACCACATCGTCGACGTCACCGACCAGCATGCTCTCGGTCAGCTCGAGCTTGAGCCGGAACGGGTCGGCGCCACTGCGCTGCAGGGCATCGAGCACGCTGGTCACGAAATCGGCCTGCGCGAACTGGCGGGCGCTGACATTGACGGCCAGGCTCCAACCCGCCATCGCCGGCTGCCCCGCCCAGGCCCGCAGCTGGTGGCAGGCTGCGCCCAAGACCCATTCGCCCAGCGGCAGGATCAGCGCCGATTCCTCGGCCACGGCAATGAACTGGACCGGCGCCACCAGGCCGCGCTGCGGATGGCGCCAGCGCACCAGGGCCTCGGCGCCGAGCACACGTGACTGGGCATCAAACTGCAGCTGGTAGTGCAGCTCGAACTCCTCGGCCTGCAGGGCGCGGCGCAGATCGGCCTCCAGCTCGTTGCGGGCCTCGGCGGCGGCCTGCATCTCGGGGTCGTAGAAGCGCGCGGTGTTGCGCCCGGCCGCCTTGGCCTGGTACATGGCCATATCGGCCTTGCGCAGCAGTTCCTCGACGCTGGTGTCGCCCTGCATGAAAAGCACGATGCCGATGCTGGGCGTGCAGCTGTAGCTCTGCCCGCGCAGGATATAGGGCTGGGCCAGGGCCGCGAGGACGCGGGCGGCCACCTGTTCGGCCAGGCCGGCCGCTTCCTGCGCCAGGGCGCAGCGGGCGTCGAGCAGGAGCACGAACTCATCGCCACCGAGCCGGCCGACGCTGTCGCCGACGGCGACACAGGCGGCCAGGCGCGTGGCCACTTGCTGCAACAGAAGGTCGCCGACCTCGTGGCCGCGGGTGTCGTTGAGCAGCTTGAAATGGTCGAGGTCCAGGAACATCAGCGCGCCATGCTGGCTGCTGCGTGCCGAGGCGGCCATGGCCTGCTTGAGGCGATCCAGCAAGAGCCGGCGGTTGGGCAGGCCGGTCAGCGGGTCGAAGAAAGCCAAACGGTGAATTTCCTCGGTGCGCTGACGTTCCAGCGTGATGTCACGCACCAGGGCGACAAAGGTGCGCCGGCCGGCGCGGTGGATCTCCGACAGCGAGAGCTGCAGCGGGAACTGCTCGCCATTGAGGCGCAAGCCCGTCATCTCACGCGCCAGGCCTTGCTGGCCGGCTTGCACCGAGCCGGCCAGCAAGGCCTGGATCAGCTCGGCCGAGCTCGCCTGCTTCGGGCCCGCCGGGAACAGGCACTGCAGCGGCTGCCCGATCATCTGCTCGGGCGCCTGGCCGAAGATGTCAGCGGCCGTGCGGCTGAAAGATTCGATGCGGCCATGCTCATCAAAGGTGAGCACGCCGTCCACCATATTGTCGAGAATCGCGCGCAGATGTTCGGCGGCCTCGTTGAGGCGGGCTTGGCTGTCCAGCACGGCCTGCTCGGCCAGCTTTTGCTCGGTGATGTCGCAGACCTGGGTGACCAGGCAGCGCGCCTGGCCCGCTGCATCGAGCACCGGCGCCACGGTCAGCAAGCCCCAGACGATGTGCCCGTCCTTGTGCAGATAGCGCTTGACCAGGGAATAGGCCGACAGCGCACCCTGCACGGTGCGGGCCATCTGGTGCAGGTCATCGGCCAGGTCTTCAGGGTGGGTGATGTCGGCAAAGCTCTTGCGCAGCAGCTCGGCCTCGCTGTAGCCGAACATGGAGCAGGCGCGCGCGTTGACCATCAGCCAGTCGCCCTCGCAGCTGACCAGGCTCATGCCCACGGCCGAGGATTCGAAGGCGCTCTTGAACAACTGCTCGCTGTCCATCAAGGCCTGCTCCGAGGTCTTGAGCCGGGTGATGTCGATGTGGCTGCCCATCATGCGCAAGGCCTGACCCTGGGCGTCGCGCGTCACCTCGGCGCGTGAATAGATCCAGCGCCAGCTGCCGTCGCGGTGGCGCAGGCGGAACTCGCGGTCCTCGGGGCCGGGCAGGCCGGCCACGCGGTCTTCGACGGATTGCACGGTGGCGACGACATCATCGGGATGCAGTCGCTCACGCCAGGTTTCAACGAGATTGGGCAGCTCATGGTCGGCATAGCCGAGCTGCTGTTTCCATTCGGGCGAGAAATAGACCTCCTGGCGGCGCAAGTCCCAGTCCCAGAGGCCCACGTTCGCGGCGCGCACCAGCAAGGCCAAGCGCAACTCGCTCTCGCGCAGCGCCATCTCCGCCTGCTTGCGGGCCCGTACCTGCTGGCGGCTGAGCAAGGCCCAGCTCGGCAAGCGCCGCAGCCAGCGGCCCGCCCAGGCGCCCAGGGCCTGCCGCCAATGAACTGAGCCCGTATCTGAATCCGGCATCGTTGCTCCCCGAAGCCTTGAATGTACGCTGGCTCCCCGCGGCCCTGCGCTCAGCTGAGCAGTTCGCTGGCCCTTTGCGCCACAGCCAGGCAGCTGCTCAGACCAGGTGACTCCATGCCCAGCAGCTGCACCAGGCCGGGCAGACCATGCTCGGCCGGCCCCTCAATGCGGAAGTCGGCCGCCGCCTCACCCGGGCCGCTGAGCTTGGGTCGCACACCGCTGTAGGCCGGCTGCAGGGCGCCCTCGGGCAGGTCGGGCCAGTAACGGCGAACCTCGGCCGCAAAGGCCGGCGCTCGCTGCGCATCCACGCGGTAGTCCAGCTGCTCCGGGCTCAGCCCGGGCGCCAGCCACTCCACATCGGGCCCGAAGCGGGCCTGGCCCGCCAGGTCCAGGGTCAGGTGCACGCCCAGGCCGCCGACCTGGGGCATGGGGTAAATCAGGTGGCGAAACGGCGCCCGGCCGCTGAGGGCAAAGTAGCTGCCCTTGCAATAGCGCAGCCCGGGCCGGTGGGCGGGGGTCAAGTCTTGCGTCTGCTGCGCCAACTCGGCGGCCCAGAGGCCGGCCGCATTGATCACGCGCGCGGCCGCCAGGGCGACCGGGCCCGCGTCCGTCTGCACCTCCAGCCGCCACGGCGCCGCCGCGCTGGCCGGGCGGCGCAGCGCCGTGACCTGGCTGTTCAAGACCACCTGGCCACCGGCGGCCTCCAGATCACCCTGCAAGGCCAGCATCAGGCCATGGCTGTCGACGATGCCGGTGTTCGGCGACAGCAGGGCCGCATGGCAGCGCAGCGCCGGTTCCAGGGCTTGGGCCTGGGCACCGCTGAGCCATTGCAGGTCGAGCACGCCATTGGCTTCGGCCTGCGCGGCCAGAGCCTGCAGCTGGGGCAGCTGCGCCGGATCGCTGGCCACCAGCAGCTTGCCGCAAGCCCGGTGCGCGACGCTGCGGCTGCGGCAGTAGTCGTACAGCAAGGCCTTGCCGCGCACGCAGAGCTGGGCCTTGAGAGAACCGGTCGGGTAGTAAAGGCCGGCGTGGATGACCTCGCTGCTGCGCGAGCTGATGCCGCTGCCGATCTGCCCACTGCGCTCCAGCACCAGGGTTTCCAGGCCGCGCAAGGCCAGGGCCCGCGCAGCCGCCAGACCGATCACGCCGGCGCCGACCACCACGGCGTCCACCTGCCCCAAGTCCTCCATCGCACCGCCTCCTTGGTTCGTGCTTGCCCCTGCCATGGCCTGATTGTGCGTTGCCCGCAACAAGCGCCCGGTCCAGAAATGGGCCAGCGCCCGAGCGGCGCGACCTGGTTTGATTCGCTGCTCGCCCGGAACGCGCCGCCACGCCAGATCTGAGCCGGTTTCACACCCTTGTTCGGCGCATTGCCGGCGCACGGCCGCGACGACACTCCGCATCCAACAAGCCCTGCAGTCAAGGGCAAACGGACCGGCCACAAGGCACGGCCCAGGGAGCTCAAGACATGCAAGCCGAGGGTGCGCCACAGTGCCCCGGCCGAGAGGGACGTCGATGACTGCGCACGCGCACACCGGCCAGAGCCAGGGCAACAGCCATACGGGCGGCAAGAAACTGCTGATCGTCGACGACAGTCGCGCGATCCAGGCCATCATTCGCCGCGCTCTCGAATGCGAGGAGCTGGGCGAGCTGCAAATCCAGACCGCCCGCGACGGCGCCGAGGCCCTGGACAAGGTGGCTGCCTTCCGGCCCGACCTGGTCCTGTCGGACTGGCATATGCCGGGGGTGTCCGGCATCGAGATGCTGCAGACCCTGAGGCAGACCGGCTTTCATGATGTGGCCGTGGGCTTTGTCACCACCGACCGCGCCAGCGATTGCCAGACCCAGGCGCGCAGCAACGGCGCCCTCTTCCTTTTGCACAAGCCCTTCGACGACCAGGCCTTGCGCAGCGCCGTGGCCCTGGGGCTGGGGCGCAGCGGCGTGCAGGTCCCGGCCGCGGCCCCGCCGCCGGCCGCGGCCGCGGCAGCATCCGCAGCGCCCGCCACCGGCGAGCCGCCGGCCATCGAATCCCTGGCCCTGGCCCAGCAGACCTTGTTCGCCCATCTGGGCATGCGCGGCTTCGAGCTGGCCCGCCACCAGCAGCCACTCGAGCTGCGGCAGCAAGGTTTTGTGCTCCCCGGCCCGCAGTTGGTGGCCCTGTACGGCAGCGTGGGCCGCAAAGGTGTCTATGCCGTGGGCCTGCTGGACCTGGCTGCCTGCTGCTTGATCGGCGGACTGGCGGCGGGCAGCAGCCCCAAGGAGATGCAGACCGCGCATGAGCAGGGCAAGCCCAATGCCCGCCAGTTCGAGCTGGCCAGCCACTTCATGCGTCAGATGGCGCCCCTGATCAAGAAACGCAGCCCCAGCGATGCGCCCAGCCTGAGCACGACCCGCCTGAGCAGCCAGCCCCTGGACAAGCTGGCCAGCTTGCTGGAGACCCACAAGGGCCGCAGCGACTTTGTGCTGCGCGTGCCGGCCCAAGCGCCCCATGGCGACGGCCGCCTGAGCTTCTTGCTCGCCTGAGCCCGGGCCAGGCAAAGAGAGCGCACCCGCCATGGCACTCGTGATCGAAGACCTGGCCAGCGTCGGCGTGCTGGTCGCCAATGCGGTGTTCATCGTCGTATCGGTGGGCAGCTATCTGCGCATGAATGCCCACGAAGCCGAGCGCCAGAGCTTTCTCAGCCGCGCCCTCAACGACCACCGCGAAAGCGGCCGCGAGCTCAAGGCCGTGGCGCGCAATCTGGAGCGGCTGATGGAGCGCGCCGAGCGCATGCGCTTGTGGCAGCGCGAGGGGCCCGAGGACAGCTGGCGCGGCCGCGCCGAGATGCACGCCGGGGCCGCCGCAGACGACGAGGCCCTGGGCCCCGAACCCGATCTGGCCCGGCTTCGCCCGCCCGAGGCCATGCAGCAGCTGTCGCCCGCGGCCTTCGCCGAGTGGCAGCGCCTGCATGAGATCGAACTCGATCGCGTGCTCAGCCAGCGCCGCCGCCTGCAAGCCCAGCTGGCCGCGGCCCTGCAACAGCAACAGCAACAGCAACAGGCGAACCGACGCGGCGGCCTCGGCCTGCGCGAACAGCAAGAGCGCCTGCAGGAGCTGCAAGCGCTGCAGGCCCGGCTGCAAGAGGAACAGGCGCGCGGCGCCAAAGATGAAGCGGCCTTGCAGCGTGTCGAGCGCCAGCTGACCAAGCTGCAGGGCGAAATGGAACGCCAGCAGATCGAAAAAGACTTCATCGAGGACCGCCTGCTGCTGCTCGACAGCCGGGAACGCGAGCAGCGGGCAAGCGCCTGAGGCGAAACGGCAGGCAACCTAGAATACCGGCCCTGCTCCGATTTGCCTGCCCCCGAAGAATTGCTCCCCATGAACATCACCGTCCTCGACGAACTGCGCGCCTACATCGACCCGCTGACCCCTGAAGAACACCAGGCGCTGGAGCGCAGCATCCTGGCCGAGGGCTGCCGCGACGCGCTGGTGCTCTGGGGCGAGATCCTGGTCGACGGGCACAACCGCTACGGCATCTGCCAAAAGCACGGTCTGCCCTTCCAGACCATGCAGAACACGCGCTTCAAGTCCATGGAGGACGTGCATCTGTGGATGATCGACCAGCACCTGGGTCGGCGCAGCGTCTCGGACTTCCAGCGCGGCATCCTGGCCCTGCGCAAGAAGGAGATCGTCTCGGCCCGCGCCAAGGAAGCCGTGGCTCGCCTGGCCGAAGCCGGCGCGGGCGGCGCGGTCGAGTTCCCGGCCGAGCTGGCCGACGGCTCGCCCACCGGCCCCGACAGCAGCGCCCTGCCCCCGCCCGAGCCGCTGACCAGCCGCGAGGCCATCGCCAAGGCCGCGCGCATCAGCAGCAACACCGTGGTGCAGATCGAGAAGATCCAGAAAAGCGCCGCGCCCGAGCTGGTCGAGGCGGTCAAGGCCGGCACCATCTCCATCAATGCGGCGGCCGCCGTGGCCAGCCTGGCCCCCGAGGAGCAGATCGCCGCCGTGGCCGGCGGCAAGAAGGAGCTGCAGCAGGCCGCCAAGCGCGTGCGCGAGGGCAAGAGCGGTGGCCGCGCGCCCAAGGCCGAGGCCAGCGCCGAGGGAACCGAGGGTGCAGCCAGCACTGCCGGCGAGGACAGCGCCAGTGACGCCGACCTGCGCAACCGCGAAGCCCAGCTCAAGCTCTTGCAGGACACCGTGGCCGAGCTGACGGCCGAGAACAAGCAGCTCAAGGACGAGGTGCTGCGCTTGAAAGACCAGCTGGCGCTGCTGCAACAGTCCTGAAACTGAACCGCTCCTTTGCGCGGAGCGGCTACAGTGAGGGCCACAGCGGCCCACCCCCAGCAGCGAATCGATGGACAGCGAACTCCAGGCAGACCTTCAGGCAGAGAACCAGGCCCTGCGCCGACAGCTGGAAAGCCTGTTGCGCGAGGCCCGCAACAACGAAGAGAAGATCCGTCGCTTCGACCAGCTGGAGCACCGCCTGATCGGCGCGCGCTCCATGGCTGAGCTGCTCAGCTTGCTGCTCAATGACTACCGCCAGGCCTTCGGCATCGACGCCGTGTCCATGGTGCTGCTGGACCGTGACGAGGAAGCCTGCCGCATGCTGGACGCCGAGCGCCACCGCCACGAGGGCCCGGCCAGCGCCCAAGGGCAGGAGCCGGCCCTGCTCGACGGCCTGACCCTGCTGCCGACGATCGCGCCGATCGCGCCGCTGTTTCAAGGCCAGCTGAACAAACCCTGGCTGGGGGCCTTCGACGAGCTGCGCCACCGGCCCCTGTTCGGCACGCCTCATGTTTCCCGCAGCCAGACCCTGGCCTCGGTGGCCCTGCTGCCGCTGGCCCGACATGGCGAGTTGATCGGCAGCCTGCACTTTGGCAGCAGCGACCCGGCCCGCTACGAGCGCGGCGCCGGCACCCAGCTGCTGGAGCGCCTGTGCGCCATCGTCTCGGTCTGCCTGGACAGCGCGCTCAACCAGGAGCGGCTCAAGCTGGCCGGCCTGACCGATATGTTGACCGGCGTGCACAACCGCCGCTACTTCGAACACCGCTGCCTGATCGAGATCGCCCAAGCGCGCCGCTACCGCCACGAACTGGCCTGCCTGTTCCTGGACCTCGATCATTTCAAGTTGATCAACGACCGCCACGGCCACCCCGCCGGAGACGAAGTGCTGCGCAGCATCGGCCACCTGATCCAGTCGCAGCTGCGCCTGGGCGACACGATTGCCCGCTTCGGCGGCGAGGAGTTCGTGGTGCTGCTGCCGCAAGCCCCGGCGCAAGCCGCGCGCGAGATTGCCGAGCGCATACGCGCCAGCATCGCCGCCCGCGCCCTGCTGCTGCCCAGCGGCGAATTCATCCCGGCCACCGTGTCGGTGGGCCTGGCCATGCTGGCCGCCGACAGCGCCGCCGATGAGCCGCAAGCCCAGGCCCTGCGCCTGGTGGACGCAGCCGACCAGGCGCTCTACCGCGCCAAGTCGAGCGGGCGCAACCGGGTGGTCAGCAGCGCCGACCCGGCTTCGCCGCACTGAACCAGAGGCAGCGGATCGGCGGCTTCCCGGCCGGCAGCTTCAGCGCCGCTGCTCCGGCCAAGGCACGCTCTCGCGGCGGCGCGTTTTTTTACTGGGCATGGGATGGAGCTTGTTCTGGCGCCGAGTCGGCCAGTCACAGCTGCAGCAATCGCAGCAACTGGCGCTGTCAATCAGTCGGCTGAAGCTGCGCAGATCGGGCGCATCACAGGCGCTGCAGTCCGGGGCGTCGCAGCCCAGGTCACAAAAGCCGCGCTGCGCCGCCAAGCCGCCGAATCCAGGCAAGGGGCGCTGCCGGCAACGCCGGTGCACCTCGCCACAGCGGCGCAGGCGCAGGCGCAAGACGCCGAGGCCCCGCCACAGACCCTGACCACGGATCGCACGGTAGCCGAGGGCCGAGCAGCCCGCGCGGCCGCAGTGCAGGCGGTAAGCACAGGCGAAGCCTTTGTAGGGTGAAAGGTAGCTCTGGTAGGCCCGGATCAACGCCAGCGCCAGGGCCTGCAAGCGGCCTACCGTGCTGGGGCCGCTCATCGTTCCCAGCGCAGGCCTTGCGCGCACAGGCCGATCAAGTGGGCCAGGCGCGCGGCCCGGGTGGCGGGGCGCTTGGCGCTGCAGACATGGTACAGCTGCTGGCGCCGATAACCTGGCGGCGAGCCGGCCCAGTAACGCCAGGCAGCCTCGGACTCTTGAAAGCGTCGCAGCTCCTCTTCGCTCAGCTGCGCCGGCTCACTTTGCTCGTAGGCATAGATGGCCGTGCGTTCTTCGCGCCGCTGGGCAAAAGCCTGCACGCCGGCGGCATGGACCCGGCCCTGGTCCAGCAGCCGCTGCATCTTGGCCAGATTGATCGCGCTCCAGATCGATCCGGGCCGGCGCGGCGTGAAGCGGATCTGGTAGGACTGCGCATCAATGTTCTGGCGCACGCCGTCGATCCAGCCATGGCACAAGGCCTCGTCCACCGATTCCGGCCAGCTCATGCTGGGCAGGCCGCTGTCGCGCTTGTAGAAACCAACCCGCAGCTCGCTGGCGCTGGCCGCATGCGCGTCCAGCCAGGCGCGGAAGTCCGCGGCCGTGGCGAAGAACTGCGGCGCGGGCGCGCTCATGGCCTCGGCTCAGGCGGCAGGCGGCGTGAAGCGCAAGGCCCCGGCAATGCGATTCCAGGCATTGATGGCGCCGATGGCGGCCGTCAGATTGGCAATCTCGACGTCGCTGAACTGAGTCTGCAGCTGCGCATACAGGCCGGCTTCAACCGGCGCCGCGGCCATGCGCGTCAAAGCTTCGGTCCAGGCCAGGGCGGCGCGCTCACGAGCGCTGAAAAGAGACGAATCGCGCCAGGCGGCCAGCTGATCCAGCTGCGCCTGTGGCACCCGCAGCTTGCGGGCCAGGTTCAGATGGAACTGCAGGCAGAAGGCGCAGCCATTGATCTGCGAGGCGCGCAGCTTGAGCAGCTCGACCAGGCCCTTGTCCAGGCCAGAGGCGTCCACCGCACGGCTGTAGTCGCGCAGGGCGCTGACCACGCCAGCGGCATGCTGTTCAAACTGGGCCCAGTCCTGGTGGGGCTGACGTGCGGCAGATTCGGAGGAAGGCGAAGAATCGGTCATGGTGAACATCGAAAAGGCAGTTTGAAAGGCAAGCGCCTCGGGCGCATGCGAGCCAGTTTCGCAGAAGCGGCTCAGGCCGAAGACGCCCTGCGCACACCGCTTTCAAACACCTGCACCACCCCCTGCCAAGGCCCGCTGCGCAGCACATGCTCCTGGTACTGGCCACCCGAAACTTCGGCGACCACCTGGCGCCAGAAACCCTGGGCGGCGTAGTTCAGGCTCATCTGCCCGACTTCCCAAGGCCCTGGCAGCGCCTCGAACACCGCGCGCGCCATTTGCCGGCCCAGGCCCAAGCGCCGGTATTTCTTCAAGACAAAGAACTGATTCATCCAGTGGCCACCCGGGACGGCGCTGCCGAGCCGGCTGGAGCCATCGACCAGGGCCAGGCCGGCATAGCAGCCGGCCACCGTGGCCACAAAGGCATGGCAGGCCGGGTCGCGCCAGAAGCGGTCCAGCTCATAGCCGTATTCGCCATGGGCATCGAGGTCCTGGTCCCAGATGTCGGACAACTCGTACTGGTAGAGCTCCAGCATGCGCGCCAGCGGCAGGCGGTCGGCCGGCGTGGCCAGGCGAATGTCCGAGGTGCTCTGGCCGGGCCCCGAATGTGGAGGCGAAAACTTAGAAACCTGCATGGCCAGCCCACTCCGCGGATGAAGTCGATGACGCAAGGGGCTGCCACCATGGCAGCCCAGCGCGGGCCCGATTCTCACCGAGGCAAGGCTACCACCCCGCGCCGAGGCTCAGCGCCGGGTGTCCGGATCCCAATGCTCGACGATGCGGCCCTGGGCATCGAGGCGGAACAGATCAAACCAGGTGCTGGTGTAGGTCTGGCCCGGCGCTTTGGGGTCGGGGTGCACGGAGACAAACACCAGGTTCACCAGATCGCCCTCGGCCATGATGGCCACCAGCGGCGCCTCGACGTGTGCAGCCACCGGCCGCGGTTTGCTGAATTTGCGAAAGAACTCGACAAAGCCAGCGCGGCCGCTCGGCACATTGGGGTTGTGCTGGATATAGCCCTCGGCCAGGTACTGCTCGGCGCGCTCCAGTTGACCCGCTTCGAAGACCTCGCGCCAGAAATCGTAGACCCGGCGCTTGTTGGCCGCCAGGTGGGCATCGTCGCTGCGCAAGAGCAGCTCGTGATCGGCCTGGGCCGTCACCGGCTGCTGCGCCTGTGCCGGGCGGGCGGCAAGCACGAACAGAAGGAAGAACAGGCAAGTGCTCAGTATCAGGCCGAGCAACCAAGTGGGAAGGCGAACAGATTTCATACAGCTAAGCTCACTCGTCCTGTCGGGCTGGTCAAGGCCGTGGCAAACGGCAGGAAGCCCATTGGACAATAGGGACGAGCACCACGCCTGCCGGGCTCCGGCACTTGTGATCGTTGCCCCTGGGCGAGGGATGAATGCAGCGACGAATACAAGCGGGTTTCCATTCACAAGCCTGCCGCACAGGGGCCGCTATGCTGCGCGGCTGTTCTCCGCGAGACCCTGTCCATCATGAGCACTCCGGCCTCCACGTCTGCATCCCCTGCCGCAGCCCCAGCGCCGCGCCGCGCCACCCGCGACATCTCCATCGGCCTGGAAGTGCTGCTGAGCGAACGCCAGGATCAGACGGACAGCGCCGCTGATGATGCGCCGGAGGCTGGGCCAGGCCGCGTGCTGGATTTCGACATCCTGATCATCGGCAGTGGCTACGGCGGAGCCGCCGCGGCCGAGTACCTGTCGCGCTGCGTGGCAGCCGAGGGTCAGCCGGATCAAGCCCTGCGCATCGCCGTGCTCGAACGCGGCCAGGAGTACCTGCCCGGCGCTTTTCCGCGCCGCATGGCGGACCTGCCCGGCCATGTCCGTTTCTCCACTTCGGGCAGCGCCGAGGTCAAGGGCTACCGCAAGGCCTTGTTCGACTTTCGGCTTGGGCCCGATATGTGCGTGGCCCTGGCCAATGGCCTGGGTGGCGGCTCGCTGATCAATGCCGGAGTGATGGAGCCGGCCCTGCCCTCGGTGTTCGAGGGCGAGCGCTGGCCCCAAGCCCTGCGCCGGGACCCGGGCCAGATGCAGGCCTGGTACGAGCAGGCCGGCCGCGCCCTGGGCAGCCTCGATGCGCAAGGCCAGCCCAACACCATCGCCCGCCTGAGCGGCCACAGACCGCGCCGCGCCGACTTTCTGGTCCAGCTGGGGGCCGAGGGAGCCGTGCCCGCTCGCCAGGTTCCCATCACCGTGGCCCTGGAGGCTGCGCCGCGCAGCGCCGCCGGCCTGCCGCTGGAACGCTGCATCGCCTGCGGCGACTGCGCCACCGGCTGCAACCAGGGCGCCAAGGAATCGCTGGACACCAATTTGCTGCGCCAGGCCCAAGCCCAGGGCGTGCGCTTGGTGACGGGTGCCACGGTGCGCTATCTCGAGCGCAGCGCGGGAGATGAGCCCGTCTGGACCGTGCACCTGTCCCACACCGACGAAAAGCTGAACGCCCGAGAGCCAAGCGATCTGCAGCTGCGCGCCCGGCATGTGGTGCTGGCCGCGGGCAGCCTGGGTTCGACCGAAATCCTGATGCGCTCGCGCGAGCAAGGCCTGAGCTTGTCCGACCGTTTAGGCGAGCAGTTCAGCGGCAATGGCGATGTGCTGGCCCTGGCGATCGATTCGCCGTGCGATCTGAACGCCCTGGCGGACGAAGACCAGGCGCCAGCCCAGCGCGATGTCGGCCCCACCATCACCGGCTTGATTGATGTGCGCGAGGCGGGCGGCTTTGTGGTCGAGGACCTGGCCATTCCCGGGCCGATGCGCTGGGCGTTTGAAGAAAGCTTCGCCATGGCCGAGACCCTGCACGGCCTGGCCCGGCCGGACCACAGCGAGCATGGCAGCAGCCTCAGCTTCGAGGACCCCTATGCCATCCCTGTGGCGCGGCGGCCGCGCATGTTGCCGGTGGCCTTGATGGGCCTGGATGCGGCCATCGGCCGCTTGCAAAGCCCGAAGGACACGACAAAGCAAACACCCGAGCCCGGCACCCTCAGCGTGCACTGGCCCGAGGCGCGCAAGGACCCCGCCGTGCAGGCCCGCCACGACTGGCTGAACCTGCGTTTGGCTCGCCAGGGCGCACGCCTGCTGGCCAACCCCATGTGGCGGCTGCTGCCGGCCGAGATGAGCTTTCTGATCAATGACCAGCTCGGCCCCATGCTGACCGTGCACCCGCTGGGCGGCTGCGCCATGGGCGACGAAGCCAGCCGCGGCGTGGTCAATGAATGGGGCCAGGTCTTCAGCGGCCGCTTCGGCGAGGCCGTGCACCCAGGCCTGGCCGTGCTGGACGGCGCCATCGTGCCGGCCGCCGTGGGCATCAACCCGGCCCTGACCATCACGGCGCTGAGCCTGCGCGCCCTGGCCAGCTTGCGCCAGCGCTGGGGCTTGGTCGAGCGCGGCCCACGCATGGGGCAAGAGATAGGGCAAGACCTGGCCCCACGGCCGGTCTACCGAGTGATCAAGCCCGAGCAAGCGCCGCAGAGCAAGCCCACCCTGGCCGAGTTCCGCGAACGCATGGGCGGCTATGTGCGTCTGCCCGGCGCGCCGGGCGGTGAGCTCAAATACCTGGAACTGAGCTTTGTCTTCGAGCCAGTGGCCCTGCAAGACCTGCTGCAGCCCGGCCCACAGCGACGCTTGCAAAGCGGCCCCGGCAGCACAAGCCGCCTGCGCCTCTTCGACACCGCAGCCGACCCCGACTCACCGGGCCGGCCCATGATCGTCAGCGCCGACCCGCAGCGCCAGGGCGCCAAGCTCTGGATGCATGCCGAGCGCGAGGACCGCGATGCGCGCTGGCTGGCGCCGCTGGAACAAGCGCAGCTGCAGGTGTTCCACCGCGCCCGCAGCAGCCATCGCCAGCGCCGCTGCAGCGCGCTGAGAGCCTGGTTCATGAACCGCGGCTGGCGCGACAGCATGTTTGCGCTGATGGACTTGGCCCAACAGAGCGAAGCGACCAAGCCACGCATGGGGGCCCGCTCCAGTCCACTGGGCGACCGGGTCCGCAATGCCATGGCCCTGGCCAGCCATGGCGGCCAAGTGCGTTTGATGGAGTACCAGGTGCGCATCCAGGCACCCGAGCAGGGTCAGGTCTTGCCTGCCTGGTTGCAGCCGCTCTATGCCCAGCCCCTGCACGGCGTGAAGCGCATCAGCTACACCCGGCGCGCCAACCCCTGGACTCAGCTCAGCCGCATGGTGCTGGAGGCGCCGCCGCTGCAAGGCCTGGACGGCGGCACGCCGCAGATGGACCTGGATCTCTTCTACCTGGCCCGCCAAGGCCAGCCCCTGCTGCGCATCACCCAGCAGCAGGACCTGGCCAGCGCCATGCGCGATGTCGGCTCCCTGCTCAGCTATGTGCTGCGTCTGCTGGTGGGCGTGCATGTCTGGAGCTTCCGCAAGCCCGACGCCGCGCCACCGCGCGAGCCCCAGCGCCTGCCGGCCGAGGTGCCAGGCCTGCCAGCGCCCGAGATCTGCGAGCTGGCCGTGGGCCGGCGCGGCGAAGCCGGCCTGTCGCGCCAGCCGGTACAAGCGCGCAAGGCAAAGGACGACGATCAACCCGTGCATCTGCGCCTGACCCGCTACCGCGCGCGAGCGGGCGGCCATGGCCAGCCGGTGCTGATGTTGCACGGCTACAGCGCCAGCGGCACGACCTTTGCGCACCACTCGGTGCAGCCGGGCCCGGCCCAGCTCTTGTGGGACGCCGGCTTCGACATCTGGATCGCCGACATGCGCACCAGCGCCGGCATGCCCTCGGCCTGCCTGCCCTGGACCTTCGAGGAATGCGCGCTCAACGACATCCCGGTGGCGGTGGACCATGTGCTGCGTGCCAGCGGCAAGCCCCAGATCGACGTGCTGGCGCACTGCATGGGCTCGGTGATGCTGCATATGGCCTTGCTGCAGCCTCAAGCCCAGCCCTTCGAGCACTTCTACCCCCTGCGCCAAAAGCTGATGGCCGGCGGGCTGATCCGCCGGCTGGTGATCTCGCAGGTCACGCCCAAGATGATCTTCTCGCCCACCAACAGCTTGCGGGCGCATTTGATGCAGTACATCCGGCCCTATCTTCCGATGGATGACTACAGCTTCCGCCCGAGCGAACCGGCGGGCCTGACAGACCAGCTGATCGACCGTCTGTTGTCCAGCCTGCCCTACCCGGAGGCTGAGTTCGACATCGAGAACCCGCCCTTCCCCAGCCTGCGCAAAACGCCCTGGACGGCCACCCGCCACCGCATGGACCTGCTCTACGGGCGCGACTTTGCCATCGGCAATGTCGGTCAGCCCGTCTTCGATTTCATCGACGACCATTTCGGCCCGCTGAACATGGACACCGTGGCGCAGGCCATCAACTTCGCACGCAGCAACGAGATCACCGACTGGAGCGGCGCCAGCCTCTACCTCGACGACATGGCCAAGACCCTGGCCCACTTGCAGCAGTTCCCGGTGCTGTCCATCCACGGCCAGGACAACGGCCTTTGCCAGGCCGAGAGCGCCGAGCTGACGGCCGATCTCTATGAACAGGTGGCGCCAGGCCGCTACCGCTTCCGGGTGATCGCCGAGCACGGCCACCAGGACTGCTTGATCGGCCGCCACATCGAGCAGCGCGTCTTTCCCCACATCATCGGCTTCCTGAAGGAGGGCTTGTCGTGATGCCCCTGCGTCTCACTCCCGCCAAAGCCCAGAGCCTCGACCCGGAACTGCGCAGCGCCCACCCGCCCCTGCACCGCTTGGAAGTGCGCCACCGTGCAGCGCCTGGCGCCCTGCCCGACACCGACGCGCCAGCCGCGCAAGACCTGGCCCTGGTCTTGACCGCCCTGCAGCCCGAGCTGGGCTGGCCGCGGCTCTGGGCCTGGCTGCCGATGCGGCGCGTGGGTGCCGATCACTGGCAGCCGCTGCAGCCCGATGCGCCGCTGGCCAGCCAGGCGCGGCTGCAAGCATTTGAGAAGCCAGCCGGCGACGGCACGCGCGAGCCCCTGCCCGGCGAGCCGCTGCGCCACGCCCTTCCCATGGACTTCTTCGAGGGCCTGCACGATGTGGACGCCGCCCTGCTCTGCCTCTTCGTCTACGCCGATGCGCGCACGCCGCACCGCGAGGGCGAGCGGCCGCCGCCGGGCCTGGAAGACGCCCTGCGCGACGCCCTGGCCCAGCCGCCGCTGAGCTGGCGCCACGCCCTGCTGCAGCGGCCAGACACCCAACCCGAGCAGGCCCGCCCAGGCCAGGCCCTGAGCTTGGTGCTAGCCGCTTGCCAATACCCGCCCGGCGTGCTCGACCCCAGCCGCCCGGCCGACACGCCGCCCGAGCTGGCCGGCCCGGCCCAGGCCTCGCAGGCCCGATTGCTGGCCTACAGCCGCGGCCATGCGCGCGGGGCTGAGCTGTCCCTGCTGCTGCTGGCCGGCGATCAAATCTATGCCGATGCCAGCGGCGGTCTGGCCGATGCAGGCACGCGCATCGAGCGTTATGCCAAGCCCTACCAGCAATTCAAGGCCGGCCTGGTTCGGCATCTGCCGTCCAGCTTGGCGCGCATCGTTCACGCACCCGACGACCACGAGATCGAAGACAACTGGGAGCCCATCGCTGACCCCCAAGCGCCCGGCGGCCTGCGCCGCGGCCCCTTTTTCGAGAGTGCCGTGGCAGCCGCCTGGGCGGCGCGCTGGGAACCCGGTGACGAGACCGAACGCCCGGGTCTGCTCCAACATTTCTGGCACGACTTCGTCTGGCGCGGCGCTGCGTTTTTCATCGGCGACACCCGCAGCGAGCGTGAACCCCGGCACAGCGGCAACTGGCGCGAGGCACACATCTTCAGCCGGGAGCAGGAAGCGGCATTTGCGCACTGGCTGCGCAGCCATCGCGAGCGCCCCCGCCTGGTGCTGACCGGGTCCCTGCTGCTGCCGCGCCGCCGCGCCTGCCAGGAGCATGCGGCCAGCGCCCTGCACTCCGACGCCTGGTGCGGCTACCCAGCCAGCCTGAAGTCTTTGCTGGCCGAGCTCTGGGCCCAGCAGGCCGATGGCGTGGTATTTCTCTCCGGCGACGAGCACCGCTCAGGTTTCGTCAGCGCCGAGATCTGCGCGCTGGACGAAAACGGGCAAGCCAAGGGCCAGCCCATCCGCCTGCACAGCATCCACAGCTCGGCCCTTTACGCCCCCTGGCCTTTTGCCGTCACTGATGTCGAGGCCCTGGCCGAGCCCGACGAGTTCACCTTCCCCGGCCCCGTCGAGGGTCAAGTCTTGCGCTGCCGCGTCAGCGCATGGCAGGATTTTCCAGGCGACGGCTTTGCGCTGCTGCGTGTGGAGGGGACAGAGCTGCAGCTCTGGTACGACCGGGCTGAGCGGCCGCTGTATCGCCTCAGCGGGCCGGACTTGCCGGCGCCGGATGGGAGCTTCTTGCTGGGTCTGTGAGCTGAACGCTCAGGGCTTGGCAGCAAGCTCGGCGGCTTCGGCCAGATGCTTGCGGTAGCTGTCAAGCACGCGGGGGCTGCGGCCGGCGGCCTCGGCCAGGCTCAGGGCGCGAGCGAACTCGGCGCGCGCTTCGGCGCGACGGCCCAGCTTGAGCAAGACCTCGCCGTGGCTGTCGGCGGCGTTGTCTGACTTGGGGTAGAGCCGCGCATTGGCGCCGAGCACCAGGGCCGCCAGCTGCGCGCGAGGCGCCTGCTTGCCATCGCCGAGGATGGCGTAGCCGGCGTTGTTGACATCGGCTTCGCTCAGGCCCGGCGCACGGATCGCCTGGTCTACTGCGGCTTGCGGATCAGCGGCCGCAGCCGCAGCCTGCAGGTCGCCGCCCAGCTTGGCTCGCGCGGCTTCCAGCGCGCGGCGCTGCGCCTGCTCCTGGCTCAGGCGGATGACCTGGTCCACCGCCGCCACCACGAGATGCGGCTCGTCGAACTGGATGTGGTGACCGCTGACCGGGGTCAGCACATGGGCGCCATTGCTGAACTGGGCGAAGAAATCGCTGTGCAACTGGCGCCAGGCGGCCATGCCGGCGGGGGTGTGCAAAAGCACCTCGGGCTTGGCATAGCGGCGCGTGGACGTCAGCACCACGGCTGGCACATCGGGCAAAGGACCGCCCGCATCGGGCAGCTTGCCGGCATCCATGATGGACTGGATGTAGCGCTCGTCGGCGCGGAAGCGCTCGGGCGCGCCCTGCTGCAAATGCGCTTGTTCGGCGGCCAGGCGGGCGGCGTCCAGCGGCTTGAGCACCTGGTCATAGCGTTCATGCGCCGGATCCACAAAAACCAAACCGGCAATCTGCTCCGGGTGGCGGCTGGCGAAATCGCGAATCAAGAAGGCGCCGTAGGAATGACCGACCAGCACATAGGGCGGCGGCAGCTGCGCCGCTTTGAGCACGGCCGACAGATCACGGCCCGATTGCTGCAGGCTGACCGGCGCCGGGCTGGGCTCGCTCTGGCCATAGCCGGCACGCGAGTAGATGAGAACCTTGGCCCGCGGCGCCAGCTGCGGCGCCACCCGCCGCCAGGCGCTCAGGTCCATGCTGAAGCCCGACTCGAACACGACAGTGGCCTGCGCCTTTTCATCACCCATGCGAATGGCGTGCAGCTTGCGGCCGCCGACGTCGAGCATCTGTTCGCTCATGGCAGCCGGGGCTGCGCTCGGCGCTTGGGGCTGGGCTTGGGCAAACGCCGTGAGGCCGAGGCCGGTCAGCAGAACCAGCAAGGCTGCGCCAGGGACGAGAGAGAAGGTACGGCTTGCGCGCTGGCGCCCGGTGGTGGCGGAGGATGAGGAAAAGGAATTCATGAAGCGGAAGCCCGAAGTTCGGTGGCAGGGAAGATCGTGGGCGGACTGTAGGCAGTTGGCGCCCAAGCCGCCAGTGCTACGCGCTGCGGCGGCGGGCGCTGCGGACGGAGCGTCGAAACACGGGGATGAAGCGTTGGGCTCGAAACGCTTGCCGATTCAGGACTTGGCTCTATGCGACTCCGGCCTGCAGCGCCCCGCATTGCTCGAACCACACAGAAATTGCTCAGCCCTGTGGCCTGGATAGCGCATGCGGTTCACCCGGCGGGCGGTTCCATCGTCTTTGCGAATCCCATGTACTAACCCAGGTGATCCGCAGGCCAGGTCCGGTCATTCAGGCGCCCAGATTGAGCGGCAGCAAGGTGCCCATTGCTGACTTCCGCCACACCGGGTCCAACCCTTTGCTATTCCAAGCTTTCCAGGCGAAAAAGTAAACAGGGTTTGGATATGCCCAACTCTGGTCCTTTGAAATGAGCCGGCCCCATTTTTCTTCACCGTATTTGAGACAAACTTACAGGCTTGCCGGTGTGGAGGGCCAGACGAGTTCAAATCGGCTGCCCAAACCAAGTTCGCTTTGCACACGCAGCTTGCCGAGCATCTTTTGACCTGCTGCCGCTCTGGCTACAAACAGGCCAAGACCGCTGCGTCCCTTGCCAAATTGGCTGGTGACGTACGGGTCGAAAACACGCGGCAACAGTTCGGGGTCTATGCCCCTGCCGGTGTCGCTAACCGTCAGCAGAATTTGCTCACCATCAACGCAGGCTTGCACCTGCACCACACCAGGCTCATCGACGGCGTAGGCATGCCGCTCGACGTTCTGAAGCAGTTGCCTTAGCACTTCAGTGAAGGCCTCAAGGTGTACCGATACGCACAGGTTTGCATCGACTTCTATGCGCAATGGGCTGCGCGGATCAATGCTGCGGTCCCATGTCGCCCGGATCACTTCGTCCAGTTGCACTTCGACCCAATGTTCGTGGCTGTGCGTTGCATTGAGCTGCTGGTAGCTTTCAATCAATTTGATCGCGCTCTCGACACTGCGCCGAGCGAGTTCGGCGCCCTGCTCGCAGGCGCCAATGTCACGCTCAAAGCCCTTGCGCGAGATTGTTCCCTGGCGCACTTGGTTGCCAAGCTGTCGGCTCATATCAGCCAAGGTGCTGACGGCGACCAGCGTGGTGCCCAAAGGCGTGTTGAGCTCATGCGACATGCCTGCCAGCAAGCTGCCCAGTGTGGCCAGTTTGCTGGCCTCGATCAACTCGGTCTGCAATTCATATTGTTTAGCCAGCGCCTGCTCCAGCGCTTGGTTTCGAGCAGCCAATTCGCTTGCGTGAGTCGCACTGCGAGCTTGCTCGGCTTTGGCATGGTCTACTTCCAGCAGCCTGAGCTGGATGGCCATGTGTTTGCGCCCGACCTCATGCGCAGCCTCCAACTCCAAGCCATGGGCGCGCTCCAGTGCCGCTACCGCTTCCTCGCCCTGCCGCAATTCCAATAGCCAGGGCACGATTTGACGCAGGCGTTGGGACATGTCGCGCCACCCGAGAGCCTTGCCGGATTCGATGGCTTTACGCATTAAAACGACTGCGCCAGCCTTATCCTCTTTGAGCGCACAAAGAACGGCCTCGGTGGCGCAAAGTTCCAACTCCATCCAAACTGGAAGCGTGCTGGCTCGGCCAGCGAGGTCGCGGGCATCCTTCAACGCCCGCTCGGCGAGCGCATGCTCACCGCGTTCGGCATACTCCTCTGCGACTCCGGTGCTGGCATTGCTCGCCTCGACCCAACGACGTTGTGCGACAGCCCCGGCGACGCAGTCGATATAGGCCGCAAGCATTGCATCGCGCTCGCCCAATCTACGATGGAGTTGGGCAATCAGCGTGAAAAGGCCAATCCATCCGCACACATCGCCTGAGAGACGGTACAGCTCAATGGTTTCTCGGTACAGCTCAATCGAGTGTCGGTATTCACGCTGCGCAAAGAGTGACATAGCCAAGACGCGGCGGTGCTGCGCCAACAGCAGTGGGTCATTTTCGTTTCGCGTCAGTTCGCTCAATTGCGCCAGGGAGGTCAAAGCTTCTTCCTGACGCTGAAAGAATGAATGCATACGGCATTGCCAACTCAAGAGGGCAACCTTCTCCCGCCTGGAAATGTCAAGCCCGGCCCAAGCCAGTGCTCGCTCTACAAGCGTGGCCACTTCCTCGCGGCGGTGGACCTGCTGCAACAATTCACAGAGGAACAGCGTCAGCAATACCCCGAATTCGCTGGGCCGTTCCATCAGCACCTGATCTTCATACAAGCGCAGGGCGGGTTCGATCAGAGCTTCAGCTGAGCAAGGTGCTTCCCCGTAGAGATGCCATTGCGCCTTCAGCCAGTTAGAGCGTTCAATCAAAGAAGGTAAATGCGAGGACATATCGGGTCTCTGTGTAGGTTGTCACAGGAAACTCCGGTCGCCTATGCTTTGAAATTGAAACTACGCCCTATTGTTCAAGTCCATTCTTGCTTGCATCGACCGTTCTGCTGGGCTTGCTTCTTCCGATAGTAGGTTCAACCGAATGACTCCCAGCATCGGACCCTAGAGCCGGGCATAGAAGCATGGGTATTCAAGGGCTCCCGGCGCGAATGCATTGGGCAAATTCAAAACCGAGGAGGTATTGGGCTACCCTGAGGCTGCCCTGGCGCTTGTTTCAGGTGACTGCTGTGGGCACATTGCTGCCACTGACGACTGAAGGCCGACCGGCTCCTTTGCGTCCCTGCCCGCCGCTCCCTGCACGCACACCATGCAGACAACAGTCCCGGTCAGGGGGCAGCCGCACTCGACGGCGTAGGCGACACGCCCCGTCCACCCTTCCCTCAGGCCAGCCGCAACCCCCACACCGGCCCGCCATCATCAATCCGCACATGGCTGGAATCGGCAAAGCCCAGCGAGGCGGCAGCGGCCTCTGCAACCAAGCCGCTGGCCCCCACCTGCCCCACCGCAGCCTGCGCCTCGGCGCTCAGGAAGGACAGGTACAAGGTCTGCCGTGGCAGCAGCGCGGCGAGGTGGCTGCGCCACGCCTCGCCCAGCTGCACCTCAGCGGCCACTGGGTCGCCGCTGTAGAAGTTCGCGCCCAGGCCCAGCCAGAAGGGTGAGGCGCCCGACGCATCGCGCGGGCCGGCCAGCTCCAGCACCAGCTGGCGGCCATAACGATCACGCTGGGCGGAGATGCGCTGGAGTGCGGCGTCGATGAGCTGCACCAGGGCGGCCTGCTGTTGCGAAGCGTCCAGCTCCGACGCGCAGGCCAGATCGGCCAGCTCGCTCTCGCCCGTGTGGTCATTGCCCAGCAGCAAGGTCGGCTGGGCGCGGAACAAGCCCAATTCGGAGGCGGCATGGACGATCTGGCCCAGGTGGTAGCTGTAGCGCGGCAGGGGCGCCAAACCCAGGCGTTCGACCAGGCGCAAGCAGGCCAGGGGCCGGTCGTCTGACGGGTCCGCCAGCAGCAGCCATTGCTCGGCCGGTGCGTCCAGCTGCAGGGTGGCACCGGTCTGGTTGCGCCAACCGGCCGCCCGAATCTGGGCCGCGTCTTCGGGTCGCCAGGAACGCAAGCTTCCGATCTCGGTCATGACCGGCTCCTTTCCAGGGCGTCGGGCTGCAGCGGCGTCACCCACAGGCTTTGGCCCTCGTTCAGGCCCAGGCGTTGCACGACTTCATGCCCGGGCGCCAGGGCCTGGGCGGCCGGCGGCAGCTCGGCCAGCACGGCACGAAAGCCGGGCCGGGCGCTGTTGACGGCCAGGTGCCAGACCGGCTGGCCCAGGGCCATGGCATCGGCTTGCACGGCCAGCTCGCGGGTGTGGCGCACGCTGCGCAGCAGATGCAGGCTGGCCTCGACCGTGGGGCCGCCGTCGAAGATGTCGATATAGCTGTCGGCGTCGAAGCCCTCGTCCTGCAGGATGGAAAACGGCAGCTCGCCCACCGGGTGCAGCTGGCCGATGGCGAACTGCGCAGCCTCGGGCAGCAGGGGCACATAGATGGGCGACTGCGGCATCAGGTCGGCGATGAAGGACTTGCTGCGCCCGCCGGTGACGGCCTCGGCCTGCGGATAGTCCATGTCGAAGAAGCGCCGGCCCACGGCGTCCCAAAAAGGGCTTTGCCCGGCTTCGTCGGCCAGGCCCGGGCTCTCAGCCGCGATGCGGTCGTTGAAGCGTTCCAGATGGCGCAGGATGAACAGCAAGCGGGCACGCGAGAGCAGCTGCGGCGCCGGGCCTTCGGCATAGGCCGGGTCGATGTAGAACGAGGTCAGCAAGGTGTAGCCGGTCAGGTCGTGGCACAGATGCAAGGTGTGCAGGCGCCGGCTCACGCCCAGGGCGGCGCTGGCGTGGACCACGAACTCATTGCGGTAGCTGTAGAAGCGGTCGTGAAAACCAGCGCTGGCGGCGATGCCGCTGCAGCCGACCACCTGGGCGCGCGCCAGGTCTTCCAGCACAAAGAGATAGCGCTCTTCACCGCTGGCATCGTCGGCGCTGGCAAAGGACTCGATCGAATGCGCGATGCGCTGGCGCAGCTGCTCACGGTCATGCGGCAGCGAGCCGATGCCATGCGCGCTGGCCGCGGCAATGCGCTCCAGTGCCGCCAGGTCGGACAGCGCCACCGGGCGCAAGACAAGCTCGCGCAGATCGTGCGGCTCAGTGACATTCATGGGGGGCTCTCTCCTGCCGGGCGGCGCCAGGCCGCGGCTCGCTGGCTGCGCTCATCGCGCGGCGTCTTGTCGAAATGGGCTTTGTAGGCGTTTGAAAAATGCGGGCCCGAGGAAAAGCCGCAGCTCAGGCCGATTTGCAGAATCGATTGGCTGCCCTGCTGCAGCAGGCGGCGCGCTCGGTTCAGGCGCAGCTCCAGGTAGTAGCGCGAGGGCAGCGCGTCGAGATGCTGTTTGAACAGACGCTCCAGCTGGCGCCGTGACACGCCCACCAGACGCGCCACCTCCTCGGTCGGCAGGGGCTCGGCCAGATTGGCCTCCATCAGGCTCAGGGCTTCGGCCAGCTTGGGGCTGCCGCCGCGCTGTTCGGCCACGGCGCGGCGCTGGCGTTCGTCGCGGCCACGCGCGCGCTCCAGGCCCAGGGCCAGGGTCAGGTCTTGCGCGAAGCGCTCACCGTGGCGCCGGCCCAGCCAGGCGACCATCAGGTCGAGGCTGGCGCTGCCGCCGGCGCAGCTCATGCGGCTGGCCTCGGCGTTCATCTCCCAGACCTTGTCGCTCCAGACCACCTCGGGCCAGTCCTCTTGCAAGGCATCGATCCAGGCGCCTTTGACCGTGGCGCGCTGGCCGCTGAGCAGGCCGGCCTCGGCCAGCAAGGCGCTGCCGCCGTCCACACCGGCCAGGGCCACGCCCGAGGCAGCCTGGGTCTGAAGCGCGAGCAAGAGCGCAGCATCGGCCGGCAGCGACTCGCCGCTGAACACCAACAGCAAATCCCAGGCTCGCTCGGGCGCCAGCAGGGGCAGCGCCGCCGCCCAGGCTTGCGGGCTCAAAAGCTGGCCGGAGCAGGCAGCAGGCGCACCGTCTAAAGAGAGCAGCTGAACCTCATAGCGCGCCTCTGGCTGCAAGCCATTGGCCGCCTGCAAGGCCTCCAGCACGCCGGCCAAGGCCAGCAGCGAAGCACCGGGCATGACGAGCAAGCCGCAGCGCCGCAGCGCCGCCGTGGGGGCGCCGGCTTCGACTGGCAAGGCGGAATAGGCAGTGCTGTTCACCGCCTGGACTGTAAGGCAGCTCAGCATGGCAAATCTCGCTGGCCACACCGGGAACGCTGGAACATCCGAGCCAACACGGGGCCTTGGCAGCGGCGCCGGAGTGAAGTGTCACGATGGCGCACACTCTGGGCCTGCCTTCCAAGTTTGGCCCTCAGAACGAAAGCAGCGACAGGCTGAGCTGCGCGCGGCGCGACAAGCCTGGCCTGAGACACACCCACAGCGCAAGCCTCACCCCTCGGACGCTCCATGCCCCAAGCGAAATCAGCGAACAAAGCCAGGCCCCTCGTGCTGCCTGCCGGCCTCGACCTGGAAGGCGGTTTCGCCCTGATCGCACGCCACTGCTTGCGCCAGATTCGCGCCAATGAGGCCGGCCTGAAGTTCAGCAGCGACCCCGAGTTTGTGCACCAGATCCGCGTCGGATTGCGCCGTCTGCGTTCAGCCCTGAGTCTGTTCAAACCCTGGATCCCTCTGCCGCAGGCTCTGGCCCATGATCTCCGCTGGTTGGGCCAACGCTTGGGCGCGGTGCGCGATGCCGAGGTCCTGGCCCACACGACCTTGCCCGCCCTGGCGCTGGCCTGCGCCGGCGTCGAGGACCTGGGCAAGCTGCAAGACGCCGCAGCGGGTCTGGCCCAAAAGCGGCGTCGCAAAGCCGTGCAGGCCTTGGACTCGGAGCGATACCAGGGCTTGCTGATCGGTCTGCAGCGCTGGCTCAAACGGCGCGGCTGGCGCGCTGAATCGCCCAGGCCCGAGGAGCTGGGCATGCCGCTGGAGGATGCGGCACAAGCGATGCTGACGCTGCGCAGCCAGAAGCTGAGCCAGCAGATCCAGAGCTTGCCGGACCCAGCCCGCGCAGAGGAGTGGCACCGGCTACGCATTGCCGTCAAAAAGCTTCGTTACGCGCATGGGTTCTTCCAGTCCTTTGCTATTGCAAGAATTGCCGGCCAGCCGACGCAGCTCAGCGCGTTGCAGGACTTGCTGGGCCAGTTCAACGATGCAGACGTGGGGCGCGAGCTGCTGCTGCACTTGGACCCGAAGCAAGGCCGGCCAGCCGCCTTTGCCAGCGGCGCTTTGTGGGCGCAGTCGCAGCAGCGCATCCACATGGTCACGGCCTTGCTGCCTGCCTTCGTCACCGGCCCGCCCGCGCCCTGAGGCCATGACCGGCAATCAAGCAGCCTGCTTCACTGCCATGACATGGAACTCGCCAGGGCCAACAAACCCAGGGCCAGCACCAGATAGGCCAGCTGCAAAGGGATCATCCAGCGCGCCCATTTGGTCCAGGGGATGCCGGCCAGGGCCAGCACGCCGACCGTGATGCCCGAGGTGGGGATGACCGGCGTGGTCAACTCACCGAACTGAAAAGCCAGTACGGCGGTCTGCCGGCTCACACCCACCAGATCGGCCAGCGGCGCCATCACCGGCATGGTCAGGGCCGCCTGGCCGGTGCCGGAGTGGATGAAGAAGTTGATCACTGACTGGATCAAAAACATCTTTTGCGCCGAGAAGATGGGGCTGCTCGATTCCACCAGGGGCACCAGGCTGTGCAGCACGGTGTCGATGATGTGGCCGTCGCGCATCAGCACCACGGTGGCCTTGGCCAGGGCGATCACCAGGGCAGTGCTGACCAGGTCTTTGGCGCCTTGCATGAAGGCGGCAACGAAGTCTTCGGCCGAGAGCCGCGCCACCAGGCCGACGGCCAGGGCCATCACCAGGAACAGGGCCGCGATCTCCTCGATGTACCAACCGAAGCGCACCACGCCGACGATCATGGACAGCAGGCTCAGAACGAACAGGCCCAGCACCAATTTGTGGCGTGGCTGCAGGCCCTCGAACTGTTCGAAGCTGCTGAGGTCCAGATGGCGGCGGCGCTCCAGGTCTTGCTCGTAGCAGGGGCTCAAGCGCGGATCGCGCTGCACGCGGGCCGCGTACCACATCAAAAAGGCGATGGTCACCGTGGTGAAGATCAGCCAGCAGACCAGGCGGTAGCCCAGGCCCGAGAACATGGGCACACCGGCAATGTTCTGGGCCACACCGACATTGAAAGGGTTGAGAAAGGCCGTGGCAAAGCCGATCTGCGAGCCGACGAAGGGAATCGCCACGCCGACGATGCTGTCGTACTTCAGCGCCAAGGCCAGGGGGATGAAGATCAGCACAAAGGGAATCGCCTCCTCGGCCATGCCGAAGGTGGCGCCGCCCAGGGAGAACAGGCCAACGAAGAGGGGGATCAGGCCGGCGCGCACCAGAGCCGAGTGCCGATGGGCGCGGGCCACGGACTTGATCATCGCGTCGATGGCCTCGCTGCGCTGAAGCACCGAGAACGCGCCGCCGACGATGAGCACAAAGCCGATGATCAGGGCCGCCTCAACGAAACCCTTGATCGGCGCCGTCATCAAGGCCACCAGGCCTTGCGGCTGGCTGGGGATGTGGCGGAATGAATCGGCCACGATCACCTTTTTGCCATCAACCAGCTCGGTCTGGTACTGGCCGCCGGGCAGCACCCAGGTGGCCAGGGCGATCAGGGCCAGCAGGGCGAACAGCAGGACAAAGGTGTTGGGAAACTTGAGAGGCTTGGCGGGGGTGGCGGTGGTGCTTGCGGGGTTCGCAGGGGTGATGGGCATGGACATGGCCGGGCTCACATGGAAAGCAGCTTGCCGCTGCGAAATGGAATGGCGCCTGCGACCTTGCAGACCCGCATGCCGGCGCTGGCATAACGCCGAGACACACGGGCGAACATCAGGCCCGCGGCGCGGGCAAAGAGCAGGCTGCGCTGCTCGCTCAAAGGATCGATCAGCTCGGCCACGGCCTCGCCAGCGGCGACGCGATCACCGGGCGCCTTGAGGAAGACCAGCACGCCAGCATGGGGCGCGACGATGGGCTCCACCGCCTCGAGCGCCGTGGCCGGGCAAGCGAGGCCCTCCAACGCGGCAGGAGGTCGGTCCGTCACATCGCCGGTGTCGCGCAGGAACTCGATCAGGGCGGCGGCATCGGCCGCGGCCAGCTCGTGCGAAACCTCGGTCTCGCCGCGCAGCTCCACCGTGGCGGCCAGGCAAGCCAGGGGCAGAGGCGTGGCCGGGCCGAAATGCTCGGCCAACTCCCACCAGTGGCGGGCCAGGGATTCGTCAAACGGGTCGTCCCCCGACTCGCGCGAGATCAGATAGGCCTGGGCACCCAGGCGTGCAGCCAGCGGCGCCAGGGCCGAGGCCAAGGGCGTGCCGGTGTAGACATGGAGCACGGCCTGGTTGTCGCAGTGCAGGTCCAGCACCACATCGGCGTCCAGGGCCAGGCTTTGCAGCAGGCGCTTGAGGGCCTCGGTCTCGGTGGCAGCGGGCTGCTCGGCCAGCAGGGCCTGGGCGGCCGCGCGCACCGTGCGCACATTGGCCGCGGCATCGGCGCCCAGCTGCCCCTGCAGACGCGGCAGCAGCGCCGGGGTCAGGTGTTGATAGCCACGGTTGAAATTGACGCCGGTGCTGAGATCGAAGCGGCCGAAGGACGTGCCCTGCAGCTCCTGGGCCAGGCCGATGGGGTTGGCCAGAGGTAGCAGCACGATCTCGCCGGGCAGCTGGCCGGCCGCTTCCAGCTCCAGCAGGAGGGCCTTCAGATGATGGGCCACCAGCATGGGCGGCACCTCGTCGGCATGGAGCGAGGCCTGGATGTAGACCTTGCGGCCGCTGAGGCCCGCACCGAAGTGCAGGCTGTGCAGCTGGCGGGCGCTGCCGGCATGGGCCGGCGGTAGGGCATGAACGTGGCGGCGCATGAGGGTGTGGATGAAGATGTGAAAGTGCTTGGGTGAGTTGGGCTGGCACAGCCCTGCCCAGCTCGGCTGGGCAAGAGCCCAGGGCCGAGATCGAAAGATCCAAGGGAAATGTCCGCGCGGGGGCGGTGCAGGCTCAGCTCAAGGTATGGGGCTGATGGCCTTGTAGAAGGGCTGCTGCACCCGCACTGGCAGCACATCGAGGCGCAAATTCAGAACGGTGTAGTCCTCGCCGCCCATGGTGCCGGTGAACCAGGCCAGGCTGTCGGGGCCCTTGTAGAGGCGGAACTCAAAGCCCAGCTCGCTGTCCGGCTCACTGCCCGTTGCGCTCGCTGCCGATGCCGATGCAGGCACCGAGCGCGGCCCAGCAAAGGCCAGGCCCAGCAAGTCCGGAAAGGGGCTGTCGATCAGCTGGGCCATGGCGTTGGCAATCGTGTTGTCGCCCAACATGTCCATCAGGAAAGGCTGCTGGGTGAAAAAGGGTTTGAAGTTCGGCGCGCGCGGGTCGATCTTGTGGCCGGCGCGCTTGGCGGCCGAGGGCGTGGTCTCGCCGCTGCCCAGGTGATGGCGGTCACCGCGGTCGAGAAAGCTCAGACGCACACCGCGGATGTTGAAGGCCGGCAGGCGCGCATCGCGGCTGGCCTCGCTCAAATCCACCAGCAGCACGCCGCGCGCGCCGATCACCTCCAACGACTCGCCCTTGATCACCGCCGCGCTGTTCTCTTCCACGCCCAGGCCCAGGCGATAGCCCTCGGCCTGCATCAGGGGCAGAAGGCGGCCGATGCGGCCACGCTTGAGGAAATGCTGGTCGATGAAGAGATGGGGGCCGACAAAGCCCAGGCCGCGGTCCACCTCCTGGCCGCGGCGCAGCTGGCCTTTGAGCACCTTGAGCGAGTCCTGCGCGTCGCGGAACATGGTGCTGCTCATGATGGCCGCGCCGGCGCTGCTGCCGGCCACCACGCCACCGCGCCGGTAAAGCGACCAGATGGCATCGAGCATGGGCGTGGGCTGGCCGCCGGGCTGCAGGCTGTCGACGATCAGCTCTTGCGCGCCGCCCGAGAAGAACACGCCTTGCGCCGCATTCACCTTGGCCAGCAAGGCCGGGTCGCGCACCGAGGCAGTCACATCGCTGCCGGCCAGGCGCGGCGCCACGGGGATGTGCTCGGCGCGTGCGCCCTGGCGCTGCAAGGCTTCGATGATTTGCCCGGCGCTGCGCTCGGGGTTGGCGGCGGCCGTGGCGAACACGGCGAAGCGCGCGCCGGGGCCGCCGGCCTCGTCAACGATGCGCTTCCAGACCGCGTCGTTGTCGTACTTCAGGGCGCCACCGATGACGATGGCCGTACCGCGCGGCGCAGTTTCGACTGAGGTCTGCGCGTGTGCATGGCCGGGCATGGCGAAGAGGCCCGCGCTGGCCAACAGCGAGGCCAGAAGAAAGCGACGGCGGCCTGGGGCGCGAGGGCCCAGTGCGATGGAGTGGCTTGGGGTTTGCATGGCGCCAGTCTGTCAGCGCGGGCGCCGCAAAACCAGCGGGTTGGCCCGCTGCAGCGCCTGCAAAGGACGCAAAGCGCAAGTGCGTGTCGCATCCATGCAAGCGCGTTTGCCCCCTGTTCATCGAGGTTTGCGCGCTTGCGACATGCATTTACACGCAAGCGACCGAGGCGCCAAAACCCCATAGGCAAGTCATGTGGGCCACTTCTAGAGTCCGTTCCAACCTGTCACCCAACGACTCACCCATTCACCTGTTCACCTGTTCACCCTCCCCAAAAGGCCCCGCCATGATCAAACCCCGCAGCCCCCATCGATTTCAAACCCAGCGCCTGGCCCAGGCCGCGATGCTGCTGCTCGGCAGCCAGCTCTTGAGCACCGCCCAGGCCCAGGAAGCCAAACTGGAGCGCGTGGAAGTCACCGGCACCAGCATCAAGCGCCTGGAGGGCGAGACCGCCTTGCCGGTGCAGACCCTCAAGCGCAGCGACATCGACAAGACCGGCGCCACCACGGCGGCCGAAATCATGAAGTCCATCAGCGGCAACGCCGCCGGCCTGACAGACGGCGCCTCCATCACCGACAGCACCGGCGGCCAGCGCGGCTTCAACGGCGCCAATCTGCGCGGCATCGGCGTCTCCAGCACCCTGGTGCTGCTGAACGGCCGACGCATGGCCAACTTCGCATCGCCCGGCGACAACTCAGGCGTAGACCTGAACAACATCCCGGCCGGCGCCATCGAGCGGGTGGAGATCCTCAAGGACGGCGCCTCGGCCATCTACGGCACCGACGCCATCGGCGGCGTCATCAACTTCATCACCCGCAAGGACTACCGCGGTGCTGATGTGAACGTCTACGCCTCGCGCACGCAAGAGGGTGGCGCCGAGAAGACGGCCGCCTCGCTGGGCGGTGGCTTTGGTGACCTGGCCAAGGACCGCTTCAATGTCTTCGGCGTGATCGACGCGCAAAAACTCGGCGCCCTGCGCAGCAGCGAGCGCGACTTCCTGAAGGAGCGCCCGCTGGCCAGCACCCTGCCCTTCTACATGAGCAGCCGCACCTACCCCGGCAACATCCGCCTGGCCAGCCGGGCAGCCGCACGCAAGGTGCAGCTCGATGCGCTCAATGCCGCCGGCTTCAACTTCAACGGCAAACCGCTGACCCAGCGCACGATCAACCTCTCGGCCCCGGCCTGCAATCCGCCGGCCACGGTCTACGCGCCCGACAACCTGTCCGAGGCCTGCAGCTTCGACTACATGCAGGACACCGAGCTCTACCCCGAGTCGGAAAAGCTGGCCTTCCTGGGCCGCGGTGTCTTTCAGCTGAACGAGCAGCACCAACTCTTTGCTGAACTGCTGAAGAGCAAAACCACGACCCAGTACGTGGCCAGCCCCAACCCGATCGAAATCACCGCGGTGCCGACCAGCGCCATCAACCCCTTCCTGAGCAAGCCCCTGCCCTTCGGCGGCAATGTGGACGTCCGCCAGCGCGTCAGCGAAGCCGGCAACCGAAGCAACGAAGTGACCAGCGAGGCCGAACGCCTGGTGGTGGGCGCCAGCGGCAGCCTGCCCCTGTTCGGCGGCTGGGACTATGACATCGCCCTGAACCGCGCCGTCAACCGCTCGACCGACGCCATCAAGGACGGCTACTTCCTTTACAACGAGTTCGTGGCCGGCGTGCGCACCGGCAAGATCAACCCCTTCGGCCCTTCGCCACAGGCCGGCAAGGACTTGCTGAACAGCATCCGCGTGCAAGATGAATCGCGCCGCTCCAAGGGCACGACCACCACCCTGGACTTCAAACTGAGCGGTAGCCTGTTGACCATGGAAGGCGGCGACCTGGGCCTGGCCGTGGGCGCCGAGCTGCGCCGCGAGGTGACCGAGTTCACCCCCTCGGCCCTGCTGCTGACCAACAACATCCAGGGCGACCGCAGCTCGCGCGGTGACGCGCCCGTGGCCAGCAGCAACAGCCGCAAGGTCGGCGCCGTGTTTGCTGAGCTGAATGCACCACTGAGCAAAGCGCTGGAGCTGCAAGCCGCGCTGCGCTATGACAAATACAGCGGCGTCGGTGACACCCTGAACCCCAAGCTCGGCGTGCGTTGGCAGCCGAGCAAGCAGCTGGTGCTGCGCGGCTCGGCCGGCACCGGCTTCCGGGCTCCCACCATCACCGAACTGACCCGCCCGACCTCGTTTGGCAGCAGCTCGGCCTTCCTGACCGACCCAGGCTGCGTGGCCCAGGGCTTTTCGGTGGCCGACTGCACGGACCAATGGCGCGTCGAGCGCCGCAGCAACCCCAAGCTCAAGCCCGAGAAATCCAAACAGGCCTCCTTCGGCGTGGTGTTCGAGGCCAGCAAGGACGCGACCGCCAGCCTGGACTACTGGATGATCCGCAAGACCGATGTCATCAGCGACCTCTCGGAACAGGTGATCCTGGGCAACCTGCCCAAGTACGGCAAGGACTTCGTCAAGCGCGACGAGTTCGGCGAGTTCATCGACACCATCCTGCTCAAGAAGGACAACCAGGGCGAGCTGCGCACCTCGGGCCTGGACCTGGAGATGACCCTGCGCCAGGCGACCGAAGGCTGGGGCCGCTTCACCGCCTCGCTGAGCGGCACCTATGTGCTCAAGTACGAGCGCCAGCCCGGAGCGGGCGAGCCCTTCATGAACAACGCCGGTCAGTTCCTGAGCGACCAGGTGATCCAAAAGTGGCGCCACCGCCTGTCGGTCGACTGGGATATGGGGCCTTACGGCCTGACCCTGGGCAACACCTATTACTCGGGCTATCGCGACCACAACACCGCCTTCAACCCCAACACCAGCGCCTTGCTGCCGGCCCGCAGCGTGCAGGCCTACTCGTTGTGGGATCTGTCGGGCTCCTGGCGCATCAACAAGCAGCTCAAGCTGCGCGCCGGCATCCAGAACCTGCTGGACACGCAGCCGCCCTTCTCCAACCAGGGCTACTACTTCCTCGCCACCTATGACCCGACCTACACCGACCCGCGTGGCCGCAACTTCTACATGAGCCTGAACTACAGCTTCCGCTGAAGCCAGCAAGACTGAAAGCAAAGGGCCGGGTGCATCACGCACCCGGCCCCTTTTTTTTGATCGCGGCTGGCTTGCTTTTTACTTGCTTGGCCCGTCGCCCCGCTCGGGGGCCGGGCCAGTGACACGGTCCGGGCCTGGCCAGGGGCTGTACAGCGGCTGGGGCATGCGAACCGGGGTCACGTCGAGGTAGAGGTTGACGACGGTGAACTCCTCGCCGCCCCATTCCTCGGTGCTCCAGCCATAACTGCCCTTGCCCTTGTACAAGCGGAACAAGAAACCAAGCTCGGCCACCGGGTCTCCCGGCTTGGGCAGCACGTCGAAGGACAGGCCGCGCACCTCGTTGCGGCTGCTGTCGATCAGATAGGTCATGGCATTGGCGATGGTGGAGTCGCCCAGCATGTCCAGATCGAAGCGCTCTTCGGTGAAGTAGGGCTTGAAGTCCGGCGCCATGTGGTCGTGCTTGGCGCCGCGCAGCTTGATGGGCGCGGGCGTGGTCTGCCGGGTCTTGAGGTTGTAACGGTCGCCCTGGTCCAGATAGCTCAGGCGAGCGCTGGTCACATTGAAAGCGCCCAGGGTCGGGTCGGTCTTCACATCGGTCAGGTCCACCAGCAAGGCGCCCTTGTCGCCGATCACCTCGACTTCATCACCATGCACCACAGCGGCCGAGTTCTCCTCCACGCCCAGGCCCAGCTTGTAGCCCTTGGCCATCATCAGCGGGATCATGCGGCCGAAGCGGCCACGCTTGAGGAAGTGCTGGTCCACGAACAGGTCAGGCCCGACAAAGCCCAGGCCGCGGTCGATCTGTTTGCCCTCGGCCCACTTGCCTTTCATGATGTTGATGACGCTTGGCGCGTCACGGAACATCACCGTGCTCATGATGGCGGCACCCGCCGAGGTGCCGGCCACCACGCCGCCGCGGCGGTACACGTCCCAGATGGCTTCCAGCATGGGCGTGCTGTGGCCGCCTGGCATCAGCACGTCAACGATGCGCTCTTGCGAGCCGCCGGTAAAAAACACACCGCGGGCGTTCTTGACCTTGGCGATCAAGGACGGGTCGCGCACCACCTTGCTCAGGTCCACCCAGCTGAACTTGGGCGCCACCGGCAGGGCTTCGGCCACGGCGCCGCGTTTTTGCAGCATGTCCACCGCCGTCTTGGCACTGGCCTCGGGATCCTCGGCCGCCGTGCCGAAGACAACAAAACGCGCGCCCTTGCCGCCGGCCAGTTGGACGATGCGGCCCCAGACGTCTTCGTTGTCCGCCTTCAATGCCCCCCCGATGGGCACGGCATAACCCTTGATGGCGCCCTCGCCCGCGGCCAGCGGGCCGGGGCCTGAGGCATTGCCGGCCGCGGCATTGTTGCCTGCCGTCGAGCTGGCCGGTTTGGCCGGCACCGGCGAGGGCGCATGCACGCCCTTGACCGGCGTGGTCGGCGGCGGCGGTGTGGCACCCAGCACCGTGCCGGCGGGGCCGAATGAGCCGGGCTTCAAGGTGTGCACGGTGCCACCCTGGGCTTGGGCGCCCAGGCTCGCCGTGACCAGCAGACCGGCTGCCAGGGTGGAAATCAAAAAATCAGAAACGTGCTTGGTGTTCATGGCCTGGGAGACTGTGTGGATTGGCCACCGCTAACAGGGAGGGAGTCAGCGGCGACACAGACGACGACAAATGCGACGGCGGAACGAATCATGGCACGGCCGCCTCTGGGCCGCCGCACCGGTCAGTCTGAGGCCAGGCCCAAGGCACTTGGAACGCTATGCGAACGCTGAGCGAAAGATAGGTACCCTGAGTTGCGCTGATGCGACTGCAGCGTGAATCCCCTATGGCCCGACAGGCACATGCTTCCTAGACTGGCGCGGAAACCTCATTGGAAGACCGGTTGTCAGCGCCTCGGCGCCTGCGCCGGCCCCCTCACACCCCCGGGAGAAGTACAGATGACCCAGCCCCGCGCTTGCCCCCCCCCCGTTCTGCGTGCCACCGCCCTTGCAGCCCTGATGGCGGCCGCCGGCCTGGCCGGCAACCTGGCTCAAGCCCAGGAAGCACCCAGCACCTTGAACCGAGTCGAAGTGACCGGCTCGGCCATCAAGCGCCTGGAGTCAGAGACTGCCCTGCCGGTGCAGGTGATCACACGGGCTGACATCGTCAAGGCCGGCATCACCACCGCAGCCGAACTGGTGGCCAGCCTCAGCGCTGCCAGCAACAGCCTGACTGACGGCGTGTCCATCGGCACCGGCGGCTTCAAGGACCAGATGGGCTTCAACTCGGCCAATCTGCGTGGCCTGGGCACCTCCTCCACCCTGGTGCTGCTGAACGGCCGGCGCATGGCCAACTTCGCCTCGCCCGGTGACGACTCGGGCGTGGACCTGAACACCATCCCCATGGCCGCCATCCAGCGTGTGGAAGTGTTGCTGGACGGCGCCTCGGCCATTTACGGCACCGACGCCATCGGCGGCGTCGTCAACTTCATCACCCGCAAGGACTACCAGGGCGTGCAACTGGACGCTTATGCCGGTGCCAGCAAGGAAGGAGGCGCAGGCAAGCGCAGTGCCTCGCTGGCCGGCGGCACAGGCGATATCGGTCGGGACGGCTTCAATCTCTTCGGTGTGCTGGACCTGCAGCGCACCGACGCCTTGAGCACCTCGCAGCGTCAGTTCATCTCCGACCTCAAGATCCCCGAACGCCTGCCCCACCTGCTGTCCTCCGCCGGTTTTCCAGCCAATATCCGTCTGAGCCGCGATCAGCGGGACTACCTTCAAGATCAAGGTTTCAAGATCAATGGCAAGACCATCAGCGGCCGAACCATCAATCTCAGCGCACCGGGCTGCCAGCCACCGCACACCCTTTACCTGCCCGAGGGCATCGGCGGCGTCGATGGCTGCACCTACGATTTCATGCGTGACATCGAGCTCTACCCCAAGACCGACAAGGCCAGCTTCCTGGGTCGTGGCGTGTTCCAGCTCGACAGCAGCACCCAGGTGTTTGTCGAAACGGCGCTGACTCGCTCCAAGAGCTGGTACGTGGGCACCTCCAATCGTATCGACGGTGAAGTCGACGTGGCCCGCATCCCGGCCCTGGCAGCCACCGGCCTGGCTGACGCCTTGCCTGACGACCGCAGCATCACCGTGCGCACTCGCTTGCTCGACGCCGGCAAACGCGCCAGCGAGCTGACCAGCACGGGCCAGCGCGTGGTGCTGGGTCTGACCGGCAGCACGGCCGGCTGGGACTACGACTTGGCTTACAACCGCAGCACCAACAAGGTGGCCGACCGTGATGTGGCCGGCTACCTGCTCTACGACAAGACCATGGCTGCCTTTGCCGACGGCACCATCAACCCCTTTGGCCTGCAAAGCGACAAGGGCCTGGCCTTCCTGCGCAACAACCAGATCAATGAGGAAGTGCGCAGCGCCAAGGGCACGATGGAGGTGTTCGACATCAAGGGCACACGTGCCCTGACCCAGCTGGCTGGCGGTGAGATGGCCTTGGCCATCGGCGCCGAAGTGCGGCGCGAAAAGGGCAGCTCGGCCGCCTCGGCCCTGCTGCTTTCCGACAACATCGTCGGCGACAGCACACCCGGCGACGCCCAGTTCACCAACAGCTCACGCAAAGTCTGGGCCGTCTATGGCGAGTTGAACGCCCCCGTCAGCAAAGAGCTGGAAGTGCAACTGGCCCTGCGCCACGACCACTACGACGTGGTCGGCTCCACCACCAACCCCAAGATCGGCCTGCGCTATTCACCGAGCAAGCAGCTGCTGGTGCGAGCATCGGCCGGTACCGGCTTCCGCGCGCCTTCGCTGAACGACCTCTACCGCCCGGTCAAGACCGGCCAGACCGCCGTGCTGCCCGACCCGGTCTGCATGAAGGAAAACGACAACGACCTCTCCACCTGCGCCGACTTCTGGGAGACCCGCACCTACGCCAATCCCAAGCTCAAGCCGGAGACCTCCAAGCAGTTCAGCTTTGGCCTCGTCATCGAGCCGCATCCGCAGTGGACCGTCAGCCTGGACTACTGGAATATTGCCAAGAAGAACGTGATCAGCACCATCGGTGACGATGTGATCCTCGGCAACCTGTCCAAGTACGAAAGCCTGGTGCACCGCCTGAACGAGAACGAAGGCCTGGCAGGCTGCGACTATGACCCTGAAGACTCGACCATCTGCTTCATCGAGTTGCGCAAGGAAAACCGGGGTCGCCAGCGCGCCTCGGGCCTGGACATCGGCATCGACTTGAAGGGTTTGAAGAGCAGCGTCGGCGAGTTCGGCGTGCGCCTGGCCGGCACCGTGGTGCTGAAGTCGCAGAAGCAGACCGGCTTCGGCGACGACTACATCAGCAACCTCGGCAAATTCGTCACCGACGGCGTGGTGCAACGCTGGCGCCATCGCCTGACCCTGGACTGGTCGCAAGGCGCTTACAGCCTGGCTTTGAGCAACACCTACTCGAGCGCCTACACCGACCAGAACTCGGCCATCGACACCAATTCCGGCACCATCGTGGCGCCCAACAAGGTCAAGGCCTATTCGCTGTGGGACCTATCCGGTGCCTGGAACGCAACGAAAGACCTGACCCTGCGCGCCGGTGTGAAGAACCTGCTGAACACCACCCCGCCCTACTCCAACCAGGCCTACTTCTTCCTGTCTGGCTATGACCCGAGCTACACCGACCCGCGCGGCCGTTTCGCTTACCTGAGCGCCCAGTACCAGTTCCGCTGATCGAGGTCGCACAGCCATGAAGCGCCGGCATTGCCTGGGTGGCGCAGCCGGCGCCCTATTGACCGGCTCGGGGCTGAGCTGGGCCCAGAGCGACGCTGCGCTGTCGGCGCTGCACATGGCGCAGCGCCTGGAGCAGCGCCAGCGTGAGCTGAACGAGCAGCTGCCGGCCAGCATGCAGCGCCTGGGCGTGCCCGGCCTGTCCTTGCAACTGCTGCGTCACGGCGAACCCAGCCAGGCCTGGCATCTGGGGTGGCGCGAACGCTCGGAGGACGGTGCGCCGGTGGACGCCAGCACGGTGTTCGAATGCGCGTCCATGAGCAAACCGGTGTTTGCATTTCTGCTGTTGCAACAGGTGCAGCGCGGCCGGCTGGGCTTGGACCAGCCCATCCTGGACTTCTACCCCGAACGTTTCAGCCCGGCTCAAGCGGCGCAGGCGCGCATCACCGCGCGCCAGCTGCTCAGCCACAGCTCGGGCTTGCCGAACTGGCGCGAGGGCGATGAGAACACCGGCCCCCTGCCCCTGAGCTTTGCACCCGGCGAGGGCTTTCAATATTCGGGCGAAGGCTATTTTTATCTGCAAAGAGCGCTTGAGCATCTGCTGGGCGAGCCCTTGCAGACAACGGCCGAGCGCGAGCTGTTTCAACCCCTGGGCATGCGCCAAAGCAGCTTTGTGCTGAATCTAGCGATAGAAGCTCAGCGAGCGCGCGGCCACGCCGAAGACGGCCGCGCCCTGCCCTGGAGCCGTTACGAACGGGCCAATGCGGCCTACACCCTTTACACCACGGCGGGCGACTACGGCCGTTTTCTGGCCCACTTGCTGCGCCCAAGGCAATCAGGTCCGGGACTGCTCAGTGCCGAACTGCGCACCGAAATGCTGGCCGCACAGGCCGTTGCCACCGATCGCCAAGCCCTGGAACGCGCTGGGCGTGCAGAAGGCTTGAACGGTCAGCCGGTCAAGGTTCACTGGGGTCTGGGCTGGATCCTCAACCACATGGCCGATGGCAGCAGGGTGGCCTATCACACCGGCACCAACAGCAGCGGCTTTCGCGCTTTCTGCCAGTTCAACCCTTCACAGGGCAGCGGCATGGTCTTTCTGAGCAACAGCCTGGCCGGCCATCAGCTCTGGCAGCCCATGATCAAGCGCTGGGGCGACCTCTAAGCCTCCAAGCTCAAAGGCCGCGCAGCCCCCTCAGTTCTTGCCGCCTTGCGCGGTGCCCGAATTGCCCGACAGGCTGGACTGGAAGGCGTCCTTGTCCACCAGCTTGACGTTCAGGGCATTGCGGTCCTTGCGGGCCAGATTGCTGCCGGTGGTGTACTCGGGCCGCTCATACGCTGCGTCTTTCTCGTCCGGTGCCTGGCTGCTGGCACAGGCCGTCAGGGCGAGGCAGGCGGCGGCCGACAGCAGGCCGAGGATGGAATGGCGTTGTTCTTGCTTCATGGACTTGGTCTCCCTGGTGTCGAACCGTGCCTCTTGAGCACCGGTCGCGATCTCAACCCTCAATCGGGCCTGCGAATTCTGCCCAGCGCTGGCGAGCCGCCACTCCGGGATAACCCGGCTCATCGACGGAAACGTTCTCAGATCGCCCCGCCGGCGTCCATGCCCAGCTCAGCGGCCATGCGCTGAACCAGGGCCTTGAGTTGCTCCAGCTCCTTGCCCATGCGCTGCTGTTCGGCGCGCAAAAACGCGATGTCTTCGTCCTGCGCCGCGCTGGCGCCGGGCGGGCCGGCATAAGAGCCGGCATAAGCGCCAGCATCGGCCGCCGGCTCACCGCTGAGCAGATGGGCCCAGCGCGCTTCTCGGGCACCGGGTGCACGCGCCAGCTTGACGACAAAGGCCGGGCGCCGCTCGGTGGCCTCGGCCAGTTCTTCCAAAAAGCCCTCGACCGAGGACACATCGGCAAAGCGGTGCAGGCGCTCGGTGTGCAGGCGCAGCTCGGCCGTGGTCTGCGGGCCGCGCAACATCAGCAAAGTCAGCAAGGCCAGGCCGGCACCCGGTACGCCCAGGCCGCGTGCGCCGTTGTGCTCGAAGCGCACGACGCGGCTGCCGCTGACGGTGTTGACCAGGTGCATGGCCTTGAGTTCTTCCAGCGCCAGCAGCACATCGGCCTCGCTGGCGTTCATCACCGGTTCACGCGCGGTCTTCTGGTTGCAGCCCAGGGTCAGGGCGTTGAGGGACAGGGGATAACTGTCCGGCACCGTGGATTCTTTTTCCACCAGCACCGCCAGCACACGCGCCTCCAGAGCGCTCAAAGTTCGCAAAGACATGGATGTTCAGACCCCGAAGCCGTCGTCGGCCTGGATGATGGCCCCGTTGATGAAATGGCTCTCGTTGGCGCAGAGCATGAGCAGAGAGGTGTCCAGATCCTTGGGCTGGCCGACACGCTTGCGCGGCAGCAGCTCCACCAGCTTCTTGCCCTGCTCGGTGCCCCAGTGGTGGTGGTTGATCTCGGTGTCGATATAACCGGGGCAGATGGCATTGACATTGATGCCGTACTTGCCCCACTCCAGCGCCATGGCGCGGGTCATGTGGATGACCGCGGCCTTGCTCATGGAATAGACGCCGATCTGGCTGAGCACGCGCAGGCCGGCCATGGAGGCGATGTTGACGATGCGGCCGCCGATGAAGGTGCCAGGCGCCGAGCCCTGGGCGCGGGCCAGCATGCGCTTGCCCACCTCCTGCGCCACGAAGAAGGCGCCGCGGACATTGGTGTCCATGACGAAGTCGTAGTCGTCGGGCGTGACCTCGGTCAGGCGCTGGGTGGTGCTGACGCCGGAGTTGTTGATCAGGATGTCCAGGGTGCCGACTTCGGTCTCGGCATGGGCCACGGCCGATTTGATGCTGTCCAGATCGGTGACATCCAGGGTCACCACATGGGCATCGCCTCCCGAACCCTCGATCTCGCTGCGCAAGGTCTTGAGCCGCTCGGTGCGGCGGCCGGCCAAGACCACGCAGGCGCCGGCCTGGGCCAGGGTCTTGGCGAACTGGGCGCCCAGGCCGCTGGACGCGCCGGTCACCAGGGCCACACGGCCCGACAAATCAATGCTGTAACTCATGGTCATCCTCTGGGAAAACTGCTGGGGAAGCGTAGCACGCGACCCTGGGCCCGAATGCGAAAACAGAGCGCCACGCCGGGTTCTGATTGACAAGCCGGCAGCGCCTTCGGCCCCGCTAGAGCCCCGCACCTAGCGGCAAGAAAAGCACGACCGTTCGTTTTATCAAAGCCCCTTATAGAATGCCGCGCAGACAAGCCAGCTCAACAGCTTCAGCCAGGACAAGAACACCATGACGACAAACCAAGATCTTCTGAGCCAGTACGGACCGCGTGAATCGATGGAATACGACGTGGTCATCGTCGGCGGCGGCCCCGGCGGCCTGGCCACCGCGATCCGGCTCAAGCAGCTGGCGGCGGCCAAAGGCCAGGAGCTGTCGGTCGTGGTGCTGGAAAAAGGCTCGGAGCCGGGCGCCCACATCCTTTCGGGCGCCGTCATGGACCCGCGCGCGCTGACCGAGCTGCTGCCCAACTGGAAGGAGCTCGGCGCGCCGCTGAACCAAGCGGTGCAGGCCGACGAGGTGCTCTTCCTCAACGAAACCGGCGCCACCGCCACGCCGCAGTGGCTGATCCCAGGCTGCTTCCACAACCACGGCAACTACGTCATCTCCCTGGGCGCCGTCACCAAATGGCTGGGCGAACAGGCCGAGGGACTGGGCGTGGAGATCTTCCCCGGCTTCACCGCCGCCGAAGTGGTCTACGGTGAAGACGGCAGCGTACGCGGCATCGCCACCGGCAATCTGGGCGTGGGCAAGGACGGCGAGCCGACCGAGAACTTCCAGCTCGGCATGGAGCTGCTGGGCAAGTACACCATCTTTGCCGAAGGCGCCCGCGGCCATCTGGGCAAGCAGCTGATCGCCAAGTTCCAGCTCGACGCCGGCAAAGACCCGCAAAGCTACGCCATCGGCATCAAGGAACTCTGGGAAGTGCCGGCCGCGCAAGCGCAGCCCGGCCTGGTGGTGCACACCGCCGGCTGGCCCATGGACGGCGACACCTACGGCGGCGGCTTCCTCTACCACCTGGAGGGCAACAAGGTCACCCTGGGCTATGTGGTCGGCCTGGACTACAAAAACCCCTGGCTCTCGCCCTTTGAAGAGATGCAGCGCTGGAAGACCCACCCCAGCATCCGCAAGCACATCGAAGGCGGCAAGCGCCTGGGCTACGGCGCCCGCGCCATCACGGCCGGCGGCCTCTTGAGCCTGCCCAAGACCGTGTTCCCCGGTGGAGCCCTGGTCGGCTGCGATGCCGGCTACCTGAACGCCGCCCGCATCAAGGGCAGCCATGCCGCCATCAAGACCGGCATGCTGGCCGCCGAAGCCGCCTTCGAAGCCCTGGCCGCCGGCCGCCAGCATGACGAGCTGAGCGCCTACCCCGCCGCTTTCGAGCAAAGCTGGCTCCATGAAGAGCTGAACCAGTCGCGCAACTTCAAGCAGTGGTTCAAAAAGGGCAACACCGTCGGCACCCTGATGACCGGCATCGAGCAATGGCTGCTGCCCAAGCTGGGCCTGAAGAGCCCGCCGTGGACCATCCACCGCCCCCTGCCCGACCACCTCTACCTCAAGCCGGCCGCCGAGTGCGCCAAGATCGACTACCCCAAGCCGGACGGCAAGCTGACCTTTGACCGCCTGTCCTCGGTCTTCGTGTCCAACACCAACCACGAAGAAAACCAGCCCGCCCACCTGACGCTGAAGGACGCCTCGGTGCCGGTGTCGCTGAACCTGGCCAAGTTCGCCGGGCCGGAAGCCCGCTACTGCCCGGCCGGCGTCTACGAGTTCGTCAAGAGCGATGCCGGCGAAGACCGCCTGCAGATCAATGCCCAGAACTGCGTGCACTGCAAGACCTGCGACATCAAGGACCCGAGCCAAAACATCGTCTGGGTGACGCCGGAAGGCGGCGGCGGGCCGAATTACGCCGGCATGTAAACCCGGCACAGCCGCAACGGCTGTTGCGCCCTGACCCTGGGATGGCGGCCAGGGCGCAGCTCAAAACCCCCACAACTGCCTACAAATTCGCACCAGCGCACGCGGCAAGCATGGCCGCACTGGCCCTGGTACGCCAGCGCACGTAAGCTACCAGCACCCGCAAACCTTGTGAAAGCAAGGGACGCAAAACCTCCGGCCTACAGCGTGCTGTCTCTCGGCGCGCCACGGTAGCGGGGTTGCCAGGCAGCCCGGCTCTCGGGGCCTGGCCTCGTCACCATCGAGGCAGTGATTCCATGCAGTACCCGGCTTCCCGCTTGCGCCCCGCTGTTCCGGCCATCCTCGCCACCCTGTCCCTGGCCTGCGCCAGCAGCGCCTTCGCCCGCGAACCCGAACCAACCCGCTCGCTGCGAGACTTGCCCGAGCGCACCGACCGCCTGATCGTCAAATACCGAAGCGACAGCAGCCTCGGCTTGAATGCCGACGGCCAGCTGAGCGTGCAGGCCCAGGCCGCCGTGCAGGTGGCGGCCAACCGCCAGGGTGTGCGCATCCAGCATCTGCGCCGCATGGCCAATGGCGCCCAGGTCTTTGCCCTGAACCGCACGCTCAGCCTCAGCGAAGCCAATGCCATGGCCGCCAGCCTGCGCATGGGCGACGCCTCCATCGAATACGCCGAACCCGATCGACTGCACCACCCCAGCCTCGTAACCAACGACGCCCTCCTGGCCCAGCAATGGAGCCTCAACGATGCCGTCGGCGGCATTCGCGCCACGACGGCTTGGGACAAGGTCAATGGCAGCGGCGTCACCGTGGCCGTGTTGGACACCGGCGTGCGCCCCCATGCCGACCTGACAGCCCGCTTGCTGCCGGGCTACGACTTTGTCACCGGCCTGAGCTTCGCAGGCGACGGCGATGCCCGCGATGCCGATGCCAGCGACCCGGGTGACTTCACCACCGCCAACCAATGCGCCAGCGGATCCAAGGCCAGCAGCAGTTCCTGGCATGGCACCCATGTGGCTGGCATCGCGGCCGCCAGCGGTGGCAACGGCATTGGCGTGGCCGGTGTGGCCTTTGGTGCCAAAGTGCTGCCCCTGCGCGTGCTGGGTCGCTGCGGCGGCTACAGCTCGGACATCGCCGACGCCATCGTCTGGGCCGTGGGCGGCAACGTCAGCGGCCTGCCGCTCAACCCCAACCCGGCCAAGGTGCTCAACCTCTCCCTGGGCGGCTCCGGCGCCTGCGGCATCACCACCCAGAACGCGATCAACACTGCGCGCGCCAAGGGCGCCGTGTTGGTGGTGGCCGCCGGCAACGAGAAAGTGGACGCTGCCAACGTGTCGCCGGCCAATTGCACAGGCGTGATCGTTGTGGCCGCCACCGGCAAGACCGGCGCGCGCGCCAGCTATTCCAACTTTGGCAACTCGGTCACCCTGGCTGCCCCCGGTGGCGACACCGGCGCCGCGATTCTCTCGACCTGGAACGCCGGCAGCACCACGCCCGGAGCCGACAGCTACGCCAGCATGATGGGCACCTCCATGGCCACCCCGGTGGTCAGCGGCGTGGTGGCGCTGATGCTCGCCGCCAACCCGGCGCTGACGCCCGACCAGATCGCCAGCCTGCTGAAGAGCAGCGCCCGCGCCTTCCCGGCCGCCTGCAGCGGCTGCGGAGCGGGCATCGTCGACGCCACGGCCGCCGTCAACCAGGCCCTGGCCACCAAGGGCGCGGTCAGCCCGGCCCCGGCCCCGGCCCCAGCCCCAGCCCCGGCTCCCGCTCCAGTTCCTGCCCCGTCCCCGGCGCCAACGCCCGCCCTCCTCAATGTGAGCGACAAAGAGCCCAACGAAAGCATCGCCACCGCCCAGGCCGTTGCCAGCCTGCCTGCGTTGATCAGCGGCAGCATGGCCAGCAACAGCGACAACGACTATTTCAAGCTCACCTTGCCGGCCGGCCAAACCCTGCTCGCCACACTCAACGCCGCCAATGCCGGCTCGGGCTTCGGCGTCGGCGTCTACACGGCCAGCGGCCAGCAAGTGCTGCTGTCCAACGGCATCGTCGGCGCCAGCCAGCAAATCCGCATCAGCAACCCCGGCAGCACGGCCGTGGTGCTGGTCTTGCGGGTGCTGCGCAGCGCCGGAACCACCGGGGCGTACAGCCTGAAGCTGACGCTCTGAAGAGACTGCGGCTCTGGCTGCGGAGGGTCAGGTCTTGCCCTGGGACTCTGAGGCTTGAAGTTGGAACTGCCTGCCCCGCAGCGCAGTCCGACAGGCTAGACCGCCTCGCCCGTCCTGCGATTGGAGCCAACCAGCACCCGGCGCAAGACAAAGGCCCCGAGCGCGGCGGCCGCTAGCGCAGCCAGCCAGGTGGAAACATCGGCCGCATCCAGGAAGGGCTGGTTCTGTGAGGCCTTCATTTGCTCCAGCACATAGACGGCGGTGTTGACCGCTGCATGCAGAGCGATGCAAGGCAGAAGTGACCGCGAACGCTCGTAGAGCCAGCTGAGCAAAACGCCCAGCCATAACGCCAGCAAGAACTGATAGACGTTCATATGCGCCGCACCGAACAGCAATGCGGAGTAGAAAATCGCGGCCCAGCGTGGGTATTGGTTCAAGAACGCCCGCAGCAAGATGCCGCGGAACAGCATTTCTTCCAGAACGGGTGCCAGTACGCAGGTAGCAATGACCGCCGGAAGGCTGCCAGCCACCATGCTGCTGAAGGCCTGCTCCTCCCAGCGGGACAGGGGCAGTACCTGCTCAACGACAGTGAGCAGCGCGTGATCCAGAAGCAGCACCAGCGGAACCAGCAAAAGGATGGGTGGCAGCAAGAGCATCAAGGTGGCCGAAACCGATGACTTCGTTGCATGCATCAGCTCGCCGTAGCGGATGCGGCTGTAATGCATGGCAGACACAAGCACGATGCCGTTGGCCAGCACCATGACAAGCGCTTGAGTCTGGTCCTCGGTCAGGCCGGCGAAGTGGCGCAAGTCGAAAAGAAGCGCCAGCAAGGCGTACTGCAAAAGGAAGTTCGCAAGAAGAAGCAGGGCGGCCTGTGCGACCGAAGGAAAGTGCGCTTGGCTTGAATTCATGGGGGCGCAGGCAAACGACGATGTGGTTTAAGGAGGCGGTCCAAGGATTCGCGAGCCACTGCATCTATGGCCGCTTCGCGAGTCGAAACTGATGACGCAAATTGTGTGCTGCGAGGTCAAGCTCAACAGCCACGGACCATTCGCCAAGCCCGCACCCTGGACGTATCTGCAAAAAGCCTGTCAGCCGGCAATCTCACATTTTTTCCATGCATCTGAAGCTTTGATGCATCTCTTAAATGGATACGTCGTGCCATTGCGAACCGACACAAGTATGTCTTCGATTTGCTTGACTGTACGCGTGCCGTGGAAATAGTCATACACCTCACCGTCCACCATCAGGGCAAACTGAGGAGAGCCACTTCTTCCTGAGCTGGCATAGTCAAGTTTCTCTTTGAAGGGCTTGACTTCGCTGGGCAGGAAGAATCTTGGAGGCACAGGTGACTTGATGGCTTTCACCACTTTGGAAAACTGAATTTTGGTGAATTCATCAGACTTCTCCAAAATCGGCAGCTCAGTGGCTACCCATGCCACACAAAAGGGGCAATCGTTTCCACCCATGTATATCAAGTGCACATTGGGCTGCTTGATTTCCTGCGAAAAAACGACTGGCGCGAAAGCAGCGACAAGCAAAAGCATGAATCTTCGCAACATCATGGCTCCTTATAAAACGGCCAATCACCGAGACCCAGCAAGAACCAGAAACTCACAGCCGCACCGTCTCTTTGCCCCGACGCTGTTCGAAAAAAGGTTTAAATATGCAAGCGCCCAAGAAGTATCAGGTCTTGACAATTACCCTAGGGCATTGGCACGAACAAGCTCTTGGTGTTGCCCATTTATTTCCATGACTGACTCGTGGCCGCGTGCCATATGACTCAAGAACAATTCGCTGGACTTGGTGAAGCGATGGCCAATGCGCATTGAGTAAGACTTGAAGAGCCAGCTCCAAAATGTTTGAAAATAGACAGCTTCGTCAAGGTCTCGCCATTTGACACCTGCAACACCCTTGCTCCAAGGAAGGACCCCGGAGTACACCCAAACCCCGACATCATCGTAGTAGAGGTGGAAGCTACGAATTACCAAAACTCTGTACGCGATAACCGCTAAGACGAGCACTAGCACAGCAATACCGGCCACCCATGATGCCTGCCACGCGACTGAAACGGCGATAGGTAGTACGAATAATGCGATCAGCCCGATGCTGAAATACGCAGTCCATGATTTACCGCAAAGACTCTTGGCGTTACTTGAAACGACAGGCGCGTTGTCTTGATCCATTTTTCCTCCTATGAGTGGTGAGTGGCACAGAATAAAAGGGCTGACTGAGCTTTAATAAGACTCGCCTGCTGCGTATCGCCACGACTGAGCCCATGTTCAATCTTGGCAACTCAACAGACCACGGTAAGACCCACGTCGAACCGCTGAAGTTCGAGGTTTGTATCACCGGTTTGGAGCCTCCACAGGCCGCAAATCCTGAACGTGACTTTCCACAATCCGCAGCAGACTCTTGCCGAAAGATGAGCTCACTCCGCCTTCTCCCGCACTCCGCGTCCAAGGCCTGAAACGACCCGACCGCGACCCTGGCACCACCAAGCATTCGCCCCGGCCTCAGACCCCGCTTGCAGCCGCAGCCCGCTCGCGCCCCCTGCGAAACACCCACACAAACAGCAGCGCCGCCGGCACCGTCAGCGCCAGTTCGACCAAGAGGGTCAGGCGGCCGCCGGCCTGTGCGAACACCCAGCCATACAAGGCGGTGGTCCAGCCGATCGGGGTGTTGGACAGCGAGGCCATCAGGTTGTATTTGGTGGCCGCGGCACCCTTGCCGATGGCTTCCAGGGTGACGGCCGAGAAGCCGGCGTAGCACAGGCCGGTGATCAAGGCATAGACGCTGGTCCAGACGATGAAGTGCCATTCGGTATGCGGCGCCAGCGCCATGATCAGGCTGGCGCCGGCCAGCAGCAGGCCGAAGAGCACATAGGCCAGCTGCCGGTTCATGCGGTCGCAGATGTAGCCGCCGATCAGGCAGCCCAGGGCCGAGATCAGGCCGCTCAGCGTGCCGGTGACCAGGGCCACGGTGTTGGCCGAGGCCTGCCACTCGCTCGCCATGATGGAGTACATATTTGCCATCGAGCCGGTGCCCATGGGCAAAAAGACCAGCAGCATGGCCAGGGCGCCGTTGCGAGAACGAACCACAGACCATAGGTCGGCGCCGGTGTCGCGCAGGCGCTGGGCGATGCTTGGTGGCGGAACGCTGTCGGCCGTCGTCTCGCCTTCGCTGACCCAGAGGATGGGCAGCGCACACAGCAGACACAGGCCGGCCAAGGCAGCGGCGCCCATCTGCGGCGTCAGGCCGCCCGATTGCACCAGCCACAATGCCGCGCCGCCGCCCAGGCCGCCGCCGCCCAGATTGCCGGCCTGGAACCAGCCGGCCGCCCTGCCCTTGGCGTGCTCAGGCGTCTGGTGCGCCATCAGGCTGTCCACCGCCATGCCCAGAAAGGTCGAGGCCGTGCCCATCAGCAGCACGGCCAGGGTCAGTGGCCACATGGCCGCCTGGGTCAGCGGGCTGCTGCCCACCAGCAAGATGCCGAGCACGATGCCGGCCAAGCCGATGCCGTACCAGGTCTTGCGGCTGAGGCTCAGGTCCACCACCGGGGCCCAGAGGAACTTCCAGGTCTGCGGCAGATAGGCCAGGGCCAGCAGGCCGGCCACCGCTTCAGCGCCGACCTGGGCCTGGGTCAGCAGATAAGCCACGCAAACGGCGGTGTAGCCCGAGGTCGCGCCAAAAGGCGCGATCAGGAACATATAGAGGGCAGGATGCGGGGCCTTGCGGTCCGGGTCGACCAGGATCTTGGCAGCGGTGCTCATGGCGGGTGCACGCCGCCATGAGGCCACGCGCTGGAAAAATGCGAAGGCCGCACCCTAACACCGCCCCAGCCGCATCGGGCCGGGGTTTGCCCGCAAGCCCCCGGCCACCACCTTTCTTTACTGCTTCAGCGTCTGCGCGCCAGCAGGCCGGCCTTCACCGCCGGCCATTCGTGGTCGAGCACCGAGAAGTAGACGGTGTCGCGCACGCGGCCGGTGTCGGTCAAGGTGTGGCGGCGCAAGATGCCTTCCTGCTGAGCGCCAATGCGGGCAATCGCTGCGCGGGACTTGGCATTGAGCGCATCGGTCTTGAGTTCCACCCGCCAGGCGCCCAGGCTTTCGAAGGCATGGGTCAGGAGCAAGGTCTTGGCCTCGGTGTTGGCGCCGCTGCGCTGCCAGTCGCGGCCAAGCCAGGTCCAGCCGATTTCCAGGCGGTGGTCGCGCGGCGAGATATTGCCGAAACGGGTGCAGCCGATGACGCGCCCGCCCTCGCCGTCGTCCTTCTCCCCGCCACCCGCCTCACCACCATTCAGCACAATGGCAAAAGGCAGAGAGACACCGCGTGCCTGCTCGTCCAAAGCCGTTTCCACATAGGCCCGCATATCGGCCTCGCTGCGCACCTGACTCGGTACCCATTGCCAGAGCTCAGGATCCAAGCCGACGGCACACAGGCCTGGCAGGTGGGTCAGGCTCAGGGGTTCCAGGCGCAGCAAGCTGCCTTTCAGGGTCAGGGGCTGGACTTTCATCATCGTCGTCGATTCACTACTCACTTCATTCCTCGCTTCTTCTTCATCTTTGCGCTGGCCGGGCATCACAAACCCAGGCGCGCCATCCAGGCCGCCAGCTCCTGCTCGCGCGGCTGGCCCTGGGCAAAAGCGGCCTGCACACGCTGGCGCTCGGCGGCGCTGCGGTTCTGGCTCAGCTTGAACTTGGCCTCCCAGCGCACGATGTGCAGACGAAAGCCGACGATGGCCTTCAGCATGCGGCTCTGGTAAGCCTCGGGCAGCGCACGCCACTGCGCGGCATAGCCGGGCTCGTGCTGCTCGATCAGGCGCTTGAGCAGGCGGTCCTTCTCCAGCTCGCCTTCGACCAGTTCCAAGCGGCCATAGACATGCACGGCCATGTAGTTCCAGGTCGGCACGTTCTGAACGCCGTCATAGTGCTGGGGCGAAACGTAGGCGCCCGGGCCGCTGAAGACCGCCAGCACCTCGGGGCCGGTGGCTGACAAGCCGCTCAGCCAGGCCCAGTGCGGGTTGGCGCGTGCCATATGGCCCTCCAGGTAGAGCGCCGGGTCCTCGCCTTGCAGGCTCAGGGGCAGGTGGCTGCCGAAGCTCTGGCCCTCGGCTTCGGGGCCGACCAACAAGGCCAGGGGCTGCTCGGCCATGAAGCGGCGTGCCTGGGCGAAATCTTCGCAGCGAAAAGATGGGTTCTGGTACATGGCCGCAAGAATAGCCGCCCGCTTGGTACCATGAAAGAGCCACTTTCACTTGATTTGATGGAACCAATTTCAGAGCCCACGCTGGCCCCACCCTCCGCACTGGAGCTGGACCCGGCCGGCATGCAGTTGCGCCCCGGCCTCGGCCTGAGCCGGCAAATCCATGCCCAGATCAAGGCCCGCATCCTGCAAGGTCAGCTGAGTCATGGTGCGCGCCTGCCCACCACACGCGCCCTGGCCCAGGCGCTGGATGTCTCGCGCAACAGCGTGCTGCGCGCCTACGAGCAGCTGGAAAGCGAAGGCTTGATCGAAGCGCGCATGGGCGCCGGCAGCTTTGTCAGCGCCTTGAAGACGCTGAGCGCCAGCGAAACGCCTGTGCCACTGCTGCAAGCCGGCCCAGCCAAGCCACTCCCTGCGCCAGATCCCACGCCTGTCGAGCTACCAGAAACCCCACTCTGGCAGGCGCTGCAGCACTACCAGCCCACGGCCACGACAGTCGGCCAAGGCCGGGCCTTTCGCCACGGCCTGCCCGCGCTGGACCTGTTCCCGCATGCGCTGTGGTCGCGCCTGCAGGCGCGCTTCTGGCGCCGCCAGGCACGCCCCGACCCCGATGCGGCGCTCAGCTATGGCGACCCCGCCGGCTTGCCGCGACTGCGCGAGCTGATCGCCGCCTACCTGAGCCATTCACGTGGACTGCCCTGCCGGCCCGAGCAGGTGCTGGTGACCGCAGGCTCGCAGCAGGCCATCGCCATCGCTGCCCTTGCCTTGCTAAGCCCGGGCGACCGGGTCGGCATGGAGTCACCCGGCTACCGCGCGGCGGCGGCCGCCCTGGGCTTGGGCGGCGCGCGCGTGCTGCCGGTGCCGCTCGATGAGCAAGGCCTGCGTGTCGGCGCCTTGCGGGCCCTGGGGCCGGTCCGCCTGGTCTACACCACGCCCTCGCACCAATACCCGACCGGCGTGGTCATGAGCCTGCAGCGGCGCCTGGAGTTGCTGGCCTGGGCGCGCGCCAACGATGCCTATGTGCTGGAGGACGACTACGACGGCGAGTACCGCTTCAGCGGCGTGCCGCTGGCACCCATGGCTTCGCTGGAAGCGGGCCAGGCCGGCCGCACGCTCTATGTCGGCAGCTTCTCCAAGCTGCTGTTCCCGGGTCTGCGTCTGGGCTATCTGGTGGCCCCGGCCCACTGGCTGCCGACCCTGGCACGCCTGCGCTCGGTGCTGGACCGGCAGGCTGCCATTGCCGACCAGGCGGTGCTGGCCGACTTCATGGCCGAAGGGCATTTCCTGCGCCATGTGCGACGCATGCGCCGGGCCGCGCGCGAACGCCGCGACGCTTTCATCGAGGCTTGGACGCAAGACCTGACCCCGCTGCACCCGCGCTTTCAGCTGCCGGCGGTTCCAGCCGGCCTGCAGGTCTTCCTGCCCTTGGCCAGTCGCGCCGAGGAGCAGCGCCTGAGCCAGCGCGCCCAAGCCGTCGGCGTGGAAGTGGGCTGCCTGCAGCAGATAGGCGGCCTGCCGACGCACAGCCCGCAGGCCGGCCTGGTGCTGGGCTTCGCGACCGTGCCCACGGCCGACATCCGCCAGGCCGTGCGGGCCCTGGCGGATGTCTGGCGAGGCCTGCTCTGAACGATCAGGTCTTGCCGTACTTCATCTTGGCATCGAGCACGCAAGCATCCTTGGCCGAGCCGGCCATGGCATCGCATTTTTCGGTGGCCACCTTGTAGTTCGCATCGCGCTTCTCGTCCTTGGCTTCGGTGACGGCTTCGCCGACCTTCTTGGCCAGGGTCAGGTCGGCCAGGGCCTTGGTCTCGACGGCCTTGGCCTCCTTGACGCAGACATCCTTGTCATTGCCGGCCTTGTCGTCGCAGCGTTCCTTGGCCACGGCATAGGTGGACTCGGCCTTGGCGACGCCGACCTTGCGCTGATCGGCCAGCTTGCCGGTGTAGGCGAACTCCTGTTCGGCCAGGGCCACTTTTTCCTTGGCCTTGGCTTCTTCGATGCAGACGTCCTTTGCATTGCTGGCCAGGCTGTTGCAGGCGGCCTTGTCGGCCTTGTACGTGGTATCGATGCGGGTCCGGGCATCGTTGTGCTCGGCCTTGCTCATGGCCATGGCGCTGGCCACCGGCAAAGCGGCCAGCAGCAGGGTCAGCAGAGACATCTGGAAGGGGGTGTGGCGTTGAATCATGGAATACCTCTTGGGGTGGGTGGGGGAAGCGGAGTGAAGGTGAAGATGAAACTGATGGGCTGAAGCCTCAGCCGCGCGGCTCGCCGTTGCGGTTGACGGTGATGGTGTCGCCCGGCGGCGTGGTCATCTGCACCCGGTGCTGGCGGCCGCGGAACTGGTAGCTCACATCCCAGTAGGCGGGCCGGTCGGCATCGGCGGGCAGGTTGCGGCAGCGCTGCACATCGCGGCTGCTGATCTGCGGCGCACCCGCGTCGCGGCCGGTCTTGGAGCCGATGGCCGCGCCGGCCACCACGCCGCCGACGGTGGCGATGTCGCGACCCGTACCGCCGCCGATCTGGTGGCCCAGAATGCCGCCGATCAGGGCGCCGGCCAGAGCGCCCGGCACATTGGCCTCGCGCTTGTCCACCGAGACCTGCTCACGCTCCATCCAGCAGCGTTGCTGCGGCGGGCCGAGCACGGCGCGAACGGAGCTGACATCGGCCTCGAACAGGCGCTCCTCGCCTTGGCGACCGAAGTCGCGCACGATCAGGGGCTCGGGGGCATAACGGTCCTCATCCACGCGCGCTCGGGCATCGAGGCGGCGCAAGGACGAGATCTCATTGTTCAGGCCCATGGCCGCCAGCGAAGCGTACTTGCCCGGCCGCAGCACCACACAGCGGCCGCTGAAGCGCAGGTCCTCGCAGACCTCCCAGCGCTCGCTCGCAACCACGACGCTGGAAGCACGGTCGTTGAAGTTCTGCAGGCGCAAATCGGGAACGGCACGCCGGCTCACAAAGGAGGAGCCGCCGAAGTCTTCCCGTTCGTAGGCGGTCAGCTGCGCCCAGGCCAGGCCCGGCAGACAGGACAGCAGGGCCGCAGCGCTGCACAGCAGAGCCGAGGGTGGCGGACACAGAGGCAGGAGGCGGGGCAGTTTCATGGCGGCGGCTTTCTCAGGGTTTCGGGCCGGCCACCGGCCGAATCGGCAGGCAGCTCTTGAGGCCCTGGCTCAGTGTGAGAGGCCGGGGCCGCAGCGCCCAGCGGACAGGGCCGCGAGACGGCGTAGGCCGCTGCCTACAAACTCTGCCGCTGCCGTCGATCTAAGCCGCTAGCCGCTGCGCTTCCTTGTAGGCCTTGTCCGACAAGCGCGCCCTCCAGCTGCCGATGGGCGGCGCCTCGGGAGGCTGGCACACTGGCCGCTGCGGGCCCGCTGGAGTGCTGAATCGGGACGCCTTGCAAGCCCACGCTGCCTCCTTGGCGGCCTACGCAGCCCCGGCTGTGCCTGCCCTGAGCCCCACCATGCGCCCACTGAAGGCCTATCTTGTCGAAGACAGCCCGCTGATCCAGGCGGAGCTGATCGCCACCTTGGAAGAGCTGCTGCCCCTGCAAGTGCTGGGCGCCGCCGACAACGAGGCCGCTGCCCTGCTCTGGCTGGGCCAGGCCGGCCATGCGGTGGACGTGGTGATCGTCGACATCTTCCTCAAGGGCGGTTCGGGCCTGGGCGTGCTGCGGGCTGCCCAACATCTGCGCGCACAAGTTGACCCGCGGCGCCACTGGGTGGTGCTCAGCAACTACGCCACGCCCGACATCCGGCGCAGCTGCCTGGAGCTGGGCGCCGACCGCATCTTCGACAAATCGCGCGAGATCGAGGACCTGATCCAGTACTGCGAAGGCCTGGTCCAAACCCTGCCGGGGCCGCACTGAGAACGCCACGAATCAGCGGCTCATTGCGTCAGCGGATCAAGCCTTGCTTGAGTGCGTAATAGGTCAGGTCGCTGTTCGAGGCCAGGCACATTTTTTCCATCACCCGGCTGCGGTAGGTGCTGACCGTCTTGACGCTCAGGGACATGGCCAGGGCCAGATGCCCGACCGTCTCGCCGGCGGCCAGGCGCAAGAAGACCTGCAACTCGCGCTCGGAGAGCTGCTCATGCGCCGGCAGCGCGCCACCCGGGCCAGGGGCATCGGCCAGCTGGCCGGCCAGCAGCTCGGCGACACCGGGGCTGATGTAGCGGCGGCCGCGGCAGACCGTGCGGATCGCCTGGACCAGCTGCTCGGGCTCGCAGTCCTTGCTCAGATAGCCACTGGCGCCCTGACGCAGCAAGGTGGTGGCGTAATGGGCCTCGGCAAAACCGCTCAGCATCAAGACCGGCAGATGCGGGGCACGGGCGCGGATGGCGATCAGGGCATCGACACCGCTTTGGTCCGGCATGGCAATGTCCATCAGCATCACGTCGATCTCGCCACGCCGCACGATGGCCAGGGCCTCGCGGCCATTGGCCGCCTCGGCCACCACGGCGAAATCTGCCTGCTCCGAAAAATACTGGCGCAAGCCGGCCCGCACGACCGCATGATCATCAACAAGTGCAATTCGAATCATTTGCTGGACCTTTTCTTCATCGTCATCGTCATGTTGAAACCAAACCCCAAACTTCGGGCCGCTCGCGCGGCACCGCCGTGAGCCGGCTGCGCCGCCTGGCCCATCTCGCGGCCTGGCGCCAGAGCTGCCGCATGGAGCAGCGCCGCAGCCGCCAGCTGCAAGCCGGCCTGCACCGGCAGCTCGACGAACTGGTGCGCCAGCGCACCGTTCAGCTGGCCGAGCTGACCCTGCACCTGCAGACCGCGCGCGAGGACGAGCGCCAACGCCTGGCCCGCGATCTGCACGACGAACTCGGTGCCCTGCTGACCTCGGCCAAGCTCGATGCCGCTCGCATCAAGGCCCGTTTGAGCGCCCTGCCGGCCGAGCCGACCGTGGCCTTGGAGCGCCTGGCGCATCTGGTCGCCACCCTCAACAGCGGCATTGCCATGAAGCGGCGCATCATCGAAGACCTGCGCCCCTCGGCCCTCGCCCATCTGGGCCTGCTGGCGGCCCTGGACATCCTCTGCCACGAGTTCGCCGACAGCAGCGGCCTGCAAGTGCACAGCGATCTGCGGCCGGTGCGCCTGGGCGAAGCCAGCGCCCTGGTGCTGTACCGGGCGCTGCAAGAAGCCCTGACCAATATCGCCAAACACGCCCAGGCCCGCAGCGTCTGGGTCAGCCTGCAAATGACAGCCGGCCCAGTGCCCGGCTGCACGGCGCGGCAGGACTTCGCCGAGCTCTGCGTGCGCGACGACGGCTGCGGCTTCGACAGCAGCGCCCGCCCCGGCTCCGCCTACGGCCTGCTCGGCATGCGCTTTCGCGTCGAGGCCGAACAAGGCCAGCTGAGCCTGCGCTCGAGGCCTGGAGAGGGCTGCACGCTGCGGGTGGTTTTGCCGGGGCGTGAATCGTGAATCGTGAATCGTGAATCGTGAATCGTGAATCGTGAGTCGTGAGTCGTGGCTGACGGTATTCACCATTCACCATTCACGATTCACGATTCACCATTCACGATTCACTTTCCCTCCCCCTCGCCCGCACCGCACGCGCCAACAAGTCCAGAGCGCCGCCCTGGCCGGATCCGCCTTGGGCCATGCCGATGCGAACGCGCAGCTGCAGGCTCAGCGGTGCGAGGCTGACGGGCAAGGCCAGGGCCTCGACCAGCTTGGCCGAGACCCCCGCCAACGCGACCGGATCCTCTCCCTGGGCCAGGCGCAGGCAGGCAAACTCAGCGCCGTCCAGGCGGCTCAACATGTCCTCGACCCGCAAGACCCGACCCCAGCGCGCCGCCACAACCTTCAGCAAGGCTTGCGCCAGATCAGCCCCATGTTCGGCCTCGATGGCGGCATAGCCATCGATGCTCATGCTGAACACGGCCAGCAAGGAATCCGGGCGCGGCAGGTGTTGCAGGCCATGCTCCAGCCGCTCCAAGAAGAAACGACGGTTGGGCAAGTCGGTCAGGCTGTCATGCAAGGTCTGGTGGCGGCTGCGGCTGAAGGCATCGGGGCCGCTCAGAGGCGCCATGGGCGTGGCCGCCTGCGCACCCGCACCCGCCGCGCCCAGGCGTGCGCCCAGTTCGGAGCGAGCCTGGGCCAAGGCCACTTGGGCATCAAAGACCTGCAGCTCCAGCTGCAAGCGGCGCGCCAGTTCGTGGAGCAAGGTGCTCTGCAGCTGATCGAGCGCGTCCACGCACTCCAGCACCGTGCGCTGGAGCTGCGGCGACGGGGCGGCCGGCGAGGCGGCGCCGGCCTGCAGCGGCTCGGCCAGGCCAGCCGGTCCGCTGGGCCCCGCGACACTGGCGCGCAGGCGCAGCTTGACGGCGTCCAGCAGCACGCTCCAGTCTGCCAGCGAGACATCGGCCGCAGCGGCGGCCAAACGCCGTGCCTGCACGGCATTCACACCGTCTTGGGCCGACCCAAGCGAAGGCGCAGTGGCTGAAGGAAGAACCTGCGCGGGGCTCGGCGTTGCCTGCGCCGAAGCGCGCGCCCAGCGATTGGGCAAGACCCGCTCCGCCGCCAGCGACGGACCCTCCGCGCCTTGCGGTGCCCGGTATTTACCACCCATATTGTGCATAGCCATCCTCTCCCAAGGAACCATCAAACCAGGTCGTGACACCGGGCCTGAGGCCTAGAGTCGCCCCATCAACATCAGCACGATCAGCACCAGCAGCACCAGCCCCAGGCCACCGCTGGGCAGATAACCCCAGCCGCGGCTGTGTGGCCAAGTCGGAACGGCACCGATGAGCATGACGATCAGGATGATCAGCAGCAAGGTAAAGAGACTCATGGGGAACTCCAGTTCAAAAATCGGAAGGGGCCAGGGCGGCATGCAAGGCATGCCGCTCGTCGTCGAGATTAGGCGCAGCCGCCCCGAAACTCGGTGCGTTGGCGAACACACAAGCGGCTTGTGTCACAACACTTGGGCCACAGCTCAAACCGCGGTTCGCTGTCGCACAGAGGCCGCACCCCGCTCGGCGCACAATCACTTTCTTCTGCGCCCCCGCCCTCTTGCCACGAGCCCAAACTTTTGAACGCCAAACCGCAAGACCACGAGACCGGGGCCAAGGCCAAGCCCAGCGGCGCCGTTGGAGCCGACCACTACGCCACCCTGGGTGTGGCGCATGGCGCCAGCGCGGCCGAGGTCAAGCAGGCCTACCGCAAGCTGGCACGCCGCTTCCACCCCGATGTCAGCCGGGCCGACACCGAGGCGCAGTTCAAGGCCGTGGCGCAAGCCCACGAGGTGCTGATCGACAGCGAACGCCGCTCCGCCTATGACGCCCAGCTGCAGCAACAGAAGGCGGCCAAGGCGAACCGAGGCTTCGAATTCGCGGCCGACAGCGAACTCGGCGAGCTCTTGCGCAAGGCGCGCGGCAACACGGGCTGGCGCGCGGCCAGCCGCGAGCCACTGCTGCGGGGCGAGGACTTGCATGCCGAGGCCGAGGTCGCCCTGGTGGACAGCTATTCAGGCGCCAGCCGGCGCCTGAATCTGCAGCTGCCGCGCCTGGATGACCAAGGCCGGCGCCATCTGCAGGACTGCCCGGTCGATTTGCAGATCCCGCCCGGCTTGCGCAGCGGCCAGCGTCTGCGCCTGGCCGGTCTGGGCGGCCCCGGCGTGGGCGGCGGCGCCGCGGGAGACCTCTACATCACCGTGCAGCTGCGGGCCGAGCCGCCGTTTCGGCTCGACCGCGCCTCAAGCCCGGCGGGCAAGTCCAGCGACCCAGCCGCCAGCGGCGATGTGTTCGTCAGCCTGGCGCTGGCGCCCTGGGAAGCCGCCCTGGGCGCGGCCGTGCAGCTGCGCACGCCGGGCGGAAGCCGCCTGGAACTGCAGGTGCCGGCCGGCGCCTGTGCGGGTCAGAAACTGCGACTCAAGGGCCGCGGTCTGCCCGCCCATCTGAACCTGCCGGCCGGCGACCTTTACGCCGAGCTGGAACTGCGCCTGCCCCTGGCAGACAGCCCGGCCGTACGCGCCGCCTACGAGCAGCTGGCGGCCGCTTGCGCCGACTTCCAGCCGCGCGGCTGAGCCCGAGGCACGAAGAGGCCCTTCAACTCCAGCTCAGGTCGCTCAGGCTCAGCGGCAGCTGGCGCACGCGGTGGCCGGTGGCGGCAAAGATGGCATTGCAAACCGCCGGCGCCAGCGGCGGCAGGGCCGGCTCACCGAGGCCGGTGACTGGCTGATCGCTGCGCAGGAAATGCACATCGACCCGGGTTGGCGACTCGTGCATGCGCAAGAGCGGGTATTCGCCCAGATTACCTTGGACGATGCGGCCGCCCTGCAGGTCGAGCTGGGCATGCATCAGCGTGCCCAGGCCGTCCAGCACCGAGCCCTCGACCTGGTTCTCGGCACCGCTGAGGTTGACGATTTGGCGGCCGATGTCGGACACCACCACCACCCGGTCCACCTTGAGCTGGCCGCTCTTGCTGACCGTCACCTCGGCCACCTCGGCGATGTAACCGCGATGGCTGAAATGGAAGGCCATGCCCTGGCCCTGGCCGCGCGGGAACTTCTTCTTGCCCCAGCCGGACTTGGCCGCCACCTCCAGCAGCACGGCGCGCATGCGGCCGGCGTGATAGGGCTGGCCACGCTCATTGCTGGGCGGCACGATCTCGCGCTCACCGAGCAGCTCCAGGCGCAGCGCCAGTGGGTCGCGTCCGGCCGCATGGGCCAGCTCGTCGATGAAGCTGTGGAAGACCCAGGCGAACACACAGCTGCCCGGTGCCCGCCAAGGGCCCATGGGCACGCCGCATTCCAGCGCGGTTTGCTCCAGCAGGATATTGGGCAGCCAGCGGCCGGGGAACTCGTCGGCCGACAGGCTCCCGCCACTGCCCGGCTGTAGCACCGACTGACCCTCGCGCTGGACCCGGTTGGCGAATGTGACGAAGTGGTTGTGCCAGGCGCTGACCCGGCCTTGCGCATCGACCGCGCCGCGCAGGTGGTGGAAGCCGCCCGGGCGGAAATGGTCGTGGCGCAGATCGTCTTCACGGCTCCAGCAGAGCTTGACCGGCGCGGCCACGCGCTGGGCGATGGCGGCCGCCTCGACGATGAAGTCCGAGCTCAGGCGCCGGCCGAAGCCACCGCCGCTGCGAGTGATGTGCAGGCTGATCTTTTCCTTGGGAATGTTCAGGGTGTTGGCCACCAGATTCTGGCCCGAGGCCGGATTCTGGGTTGGCGCCCAGAGTTCCAGGCTGGAACTCTCTGGTTTCCACCAGGCCGTGCAGTTCTGCGGCTCCATGCTGGCATGCGAGATGAAGGGGTAGCTGTAGCTGGCCTCCACCACCTTGGCGCCGTTGGCCCGCAAGGCCTGCTCGACATCACCGTCCCGGCGCAGGTTGCTGGCGCCGGGCTTGCCGCGCAGGGCCGCAGCCTGGGTGGCAAAGCCGTCCCAGCTCTGCGTGGCCACGGCGCCCTCATCCCACTGCACGCGCAGCTGCTTGCGGGCGCTGAAGGCCGCCCAGGTCGAATCCGCGACGATGGCCACGCCGGGCATCAGGCCGTTGAGATTGCTGGTGCCCTCGATCACAAAGGCATCGCGCACGCCGGGCAGCGCCTTGACCGCGGCCAGATTGGCGCTGACGACCTTGCCGCCGAAGGCCGGGCATTTCTCGTACACCGCGTAGAGCATGCCGGGCAACTTGACGTCGATGCCGAACAGCGGCGCGCCGCGCACCAGCACAGCGTTGTCGACGCCACCGATGCGCTGGCCCAGCAGCTGGTAGTCCTTGGGGTCCTTGAGCAGCACGCTGGCAGCATCGGGCAGGGGCAGCGTGGCGGCCAAGCTGGCCAGCTCGCCATAGCCCAGCTTGCGGCCTGTGGGTCGGTGGTGGACGAAGGAGTCGCGGGCCTGGCAGTCCGCCACCGGCACGCCCCAGCGCTGCGCCGCCGCTTGAACCAAGAGCGTGCGGGCGGTGGCGCCCAGGCGCAGGAAGTCCTGGTAATTGGTGGGCGTGGAAGTGGAGCCGCCCGCGCCCTGGCTGCCGTAGGCCGGGTCCAGATCACCTTGCACGATCTTCACATCGCGCCAGTTCACCGACAGCTCTTCGGCGATCACCATGGGCAGCGAAGTCTTGATGCCCTGGCCGATCTCGGGCTGCTTGGAGATGAGCGTCACCACGCCCTCGGGCGAGATGCTGATGAAGGCGCTGGGCTTGAAGGCCGTGGCCGCTGCGGGCTTGGCGCTTTGAGCCAGGGCCACGGTCGAGCCGCTGAGCGCCAGCACCAGGCCGGCGCCGCTCTGGCCGAGAAAACGGCGGCGGCTGGGGTTCACTGTCGCAGGCATGTTCATACGCCCTCCTTCGCTTGCGGCTTGGCCTTGCGGGAGACGGGCGCCTTGACCGGCACGCCAGCAGCTTGGGCCGAAATCTCGGCGGCACGGTGGATGCCCGCGCGAATGCGCAGATAGGTGGCACAGCGGCAGAGGTTGCCGGACATGGCACCGTCGATGTCGGCATCACTCGGCCTGGGGTTCTCTTTCAGCAAGGCGGCGGCCGTCATGATCTGGCCGGCCTGGCAGTAGCCGCATTGCGGCACGTCCAGCTCCACCCAGGCCTGTTGCAAAGGGTGGCTGGCCTGGGCATCCAGGCCTTCAATGGTCAGCACTTTCTTGAGGCCGACGGTGGCCACCGGGGTCATGCAAGACCGGATGGGCACGCCGTTGAGCTGCACGGTGCAGGCACCGCAGGCGCCGACGCCACAGCCGTATTTGGTGCCGGCCAGGTCCAGGCTGTCACGCAAGACCCAGAGCAGAGGTGTATCGGGTGCGGCCTCGACCTGACGGATCTGGCCATTGATATGCAGGCGGTACAAGCTCATGGTGCGGGCTTTCCAAGAAAGGCTGGAGGTCGCGGAGCAGCATAGCAAGAAGCCGCCGGCCGCGCTGAGGCCGCCGCAGCCCGCAGGAAAGCACGGCTCAATCGTTGAGCAGCAGTTGCAGGATCACCCCGGTGGCAATAGCGACCAGCAGGTAGTCACCGCCCGATTGCACCCAGTGGTAGCCGCGTGGCGGCGCACTCAGACGGTGGCCACGCCAGTCGTCCACCACATAGCGCGTGCCGCGGTAGGCCGGAGGCAGACGGCCGCCGCGGTAATAGGCGTGATCAGGCCCGCCACCGCGCCGGTCATCGGCCCGGCGCTGGCCATAATTGTAGGCAGGAGCGCGGTAGGGCCCGCCACCGTGTCGCTCGTCCTGGGCGCGCGAGGGCGAACGGTTGCGCTCCGGGCCGCGGTCGCCGTAACGATCAAGTTCCCGATCACGCTCCCGATCGCGGTCTCGGTCCGAGCTGCGTTCTTGCTCATGGCTGCGCGCATCGCGCTCGCGCGCGCCGCGCCTTTCGCTGCCGGGCTGGGCCAGCGCCGGAGTGATCGTCGCCGCGACGGCCGACATCAAGGTCAGGATTCTTGCCCAGCGCCACAGGCGGACGGGTCGTGCTGCGTTCATGAGCTGCTCCTCAGGTGAAGGGCCGTGGGTTCAATGGCCGCTGCTGTCGCTGGGGCGGCCCGACTCGAACAAGAACCAGGTGCGGCGCTCACCCTCGTCGATCCAGACCTCGATCAAGCTGGCCGTGGCCAAGTCGCGGTGTTCGGCGCACAAGCCATGGGCCTGGCGCAACATTTGAGCCAAGGTCTTGTTGTCCTCGCAGAGCTCGGCCAGCATATCGGCCGGCTCCACGAAAGCGGCGTCGTTGTCGAGCAGACGCTGGCTGCGCGAGATATGGCCGATCGAACGCAGGGTCGAGCCGCCGACCTTGCGGATGCGTTCGGCCAGCGGGTCGGTCATGGCCAGCAACTCGCCCGATTGATCGTCCAGCATCAGGTGGTAGTCGCGGAAATGCGGCCCGCTCATATGCCAGTGGAAGTTCTTGGTCTTCATATAGAGCGCAAAGACGTCGGCCAAGATGCCGTTCAGGCTGGCCGATATGTCACGCGTGGCATTGGCCTGCAGATCGGTCGGTGTTCTCAGCGCGCCACTGCGGCGCGCCAGGGCATTGGGGGCGGTTTGGAGTTGGGTGGTGGACATGGGGGCCTTGGGTGGTGGTGGGATTGGTGAATCGTGAATCGTGAATCGTGAGTCGTGAGTCGTGAGTCGTGAGTCGTGAGTCGGGCTTAGGTTGGGGAGAGGCAAGACCATTCACCATTCACCATTCACCATTCACCATTCACCATTCACCATTCACCATTCACTCCTCACTTCCCCCCAACATACCCCCGCCCCCCTCTTCGCTCGGTGCGCTGTCGCACAGGTCCGCAGCAAACACCGAGCCGCATTGCAGGCGCTTGGCCTGGTACATGGCGCGGTCCGCTTGCAGCAGCAGGGCTTCGGCGCTGCGGCCGTCGGCAGGCCAGCATGCGATGCCAATGCTGGGGCGCATCTGCACGAGTTGACCCTGCAGTTGCACCGGCGCCGACACGGCATCAAATAGCTTGCGGGCGAGGCGCTCCAGGGCCTCACGGCCCAGACCCTCGGTGCGCAGGCAGGCAAACTCGTCACCGCCCCAGCGCGCCACCAAATCGCCCGAGCGCAAGGCCCGGGCCTGGCGCAGGGCGACGATCTTGAGCAGCTCATCGCCGGCCGCATGGCCCAGCACATCGTTGATGGCCTTGAAACCGTCCAGATCGAGAAACAGCACGGCCAGCCCCGTCTCTTTGCCCGGCTGCGTGCTGCTTGGCAAGGCACCCTCGAGCTGCGTCAAGCTCATCGCCAAGCGTTCGCGGAAGTAGCGCCGGTTGGGCAAGCCGGTCAGGCTGTCGCGGCGTGCCAGCACCTGGGCCTGGCGTGCGGCTTGGTGCGCATGATCCAGTTCCTGCCGCACCTGCTGCAAGTCGCCCAAGGCCTGCTCGGCGTCCTGCTCCAAGCGTGCGCGTCGTTCCAGCTCATGACGCAAAGTCAGCTGAAGCTGATCCAGGGCCTCCACGCAGTCGGACACGCAAGCATGCGGCGATTGCCCGGACGGGCGATCAGCGCCGTCCAGGCTCTGCAGACGGTGCTTGACGGCCGTGAAGAGCAGCTCCCAGTCCTGCACGGCCACGCCGCCACGCCCGCGGGCCACCAGCATGGCACCCGCCTCGACCCCGGCCGCCGGCTGCGGCTCTGACAGCGGCGTTTCGGTTGCCCCCGGCGGCGGGGACTGCGTTTGGCCCGCCCGGGCGGGACGAAAATCAGCGGCCATGCACAACCCGGCGCGGCACAAAGGCCGCGCGCTTCAAGCCGCTCCTGCGCAAGGTGGGCTGCAACTGGGGGCTGGGGAACTGATCGGCATAATTTTCAAGGTCAGCGGCATAGCAACTGCAGGCAGCGGCTTCCAGGCCGCTGCGGTCCAGCACGGTCAGCTCGCCGCGGTGGTATTCGATCAGGCCGCTGCGCTGCATGGCGCCGGCCGCCTGGGTCACACCGACCCGGCGCACCCCCAGCATATAGGCGAGGAACTCATGGGTGACGGCCAGCTGCGGCGCGCGCGCGCGGTCCTGGCTCATCAGCAACCAGCGCGCCAGGCGCGGACCGATCTGATGGAAACGCAGACAACCGGCGGCACAGGCCAGATGGGCCAGGCGCACATAGAGATAGCGCTGCAAGACCGCCTGCAAGGGCTTGCTGCGCGCCAGCTCGGCCACAAACACCGGTGCGGCACAGCGCCAGGCCTGGCCGTCGCCCTGCACCAAGGCGCGCAAGGGCGCCCGGTTGACGCCCAAGCTCAGCTGAATGCCCAACATGCCCTCGCGGCCGATCATGCCCATCTCCAGGCTCGGGTGCTCGTCGATGCGAGCCAGCAGGGAGATGAAGGCGTCCGTGGGGAAGTAGACATGGCGAGTGTCCTCGCCAGCCTCGCACAAAGTCTCAGAAAGGCTCAGCTGTACCGGCTCGCAGAGCGCCAGCAAGCTGTTGCGTGCCGCCGCCGGCAAGGCGGCGATCAGGCGATTTTGCAGCGCCGCTGCAAGGGCCGGCATGGAGGGAGGGGCTCTGCCGCTGGCACCGCTCGGGGTGCTGCGTGAAACTCGGAGTTCGCTCACTGCAGAATCCTTTGTGCGCCTCAGGACAGGAGGCGCTTGCGGTCCAAGCATGAGGGCATCGTCGGGTGCTAACTGTCTGGCAGCACACACAGACGACGCCTGCTGGTCGGTTCGGGTCGCGGCGCAAACCAGCAGTTCAAACCGCCAGCATGTCCGGCAGCAGTCGGTCGTACTCTTTTTTCACCACGCCGTAACACTCGCAGCTGCGTGCTTCCAGGCCCAGGCGATCAAGCACCGAGATATGGCCACGGGCATAGCGGATCAGACCCTGCTTCTGCAGCTTCAGCGCGGCCTCGGTCACGCCCTCGCGGCGCACGCCCAGCATATTGGCGATCAGCTCCTGCGTCATGATCAACTCATCGCCCTGCAGGCGATCCAGGCTCAAGAGCAGCCAACGGCAGAGCTGCTGATCGAGACTGTGGTGGCGGTTGCAGGCGGCGGTCTGCGCCATCTGCGTGATCAAGGCCTGGGTGTAGCGCAGCAGCAGGTGCATCAGCGGGCCGCTGCGATTGAACTCCTCGGTCATGGCGTTGGCGCGCATGCGATAGCCCTGGCCGGCGCTCTGCACCACGGCCCGACTCGGTGTCGAGCCCCCCCCCATGAAGAGCGAGATGCCGACGAGGCCCTCTTTGCCGACCACGGCGATCTCGGCCGAGGCGCCGTTCTCCATCACGAACAGCAGCGAGACGATGGAATTGCAAGGGAAGTAGACATGGCTCATCGGCCGGCCCGACTCATACAAGACCTGGCCGAGCGGCATCTCCACCGGCTCCAGAAAGCCGCGGCATCGCTGCCACTCAGCATCGGGCAAAGCGGCAAGCAAGAGGTTCTTCTTCGGATCGATGGTGTGCGCCATTTAACAAACTCCCTGTACTGTCTTCAATGGGAGGGAAGCCTCCCTGCCGGCCTGACAAGACCTTGGCGATCTGACTATAGGTTTGCACGGTATCGGGGTCTGTTCGCTAGCGAACATACCTGAAAAGTGCTGCGGCACGCCAGATGGCCCTAGTTCCGCAGGGCGTCAGCGTTCGTCAGCGCACAGACCCTGGACCCTCCCCCCCCTACCTTGAACTTTCCACGGACCCGCTGAGTGCGGCTGGGTCTGCGTCTGTTCCTGCTGCCCGAGGCCACCCATGACCCTGATCTCCCTGCGCCATAGTTTGCGCGCCTGCTACCTCGACTTTGCGGTCTACGCCCTGCTGATACTTGGTCTGGGCAGCAGCCTGGCGCCGCCGCAGACCCCGCGCGAGGCGGCCGGCCTGCTGGTTCTGGCACTTGTGGGCCTGGCCTTGTGGTCGCTGATCGAATACCTGACCCACCGCTTCGTGCTACATGGCATCCAGCCCTTCCAGGGCTGGCACAGCGAGCACCATGCCCACCCGCGCGAGCACCTGGGCCTGCCGACCTGGCTCAGTCTGGCTCTGTTCACAGCCCTGGTCTACCTGCCGCTGCGGGCCATGCTCGGCGCGGCAAGCGCCGGCCCGCTGATGATGGGAGTGCTGGCCGGCTACCTGATCTACTCCATGGCCCACCACGCCAGCCACCACTGGCCGGCACGCGGCATGTGGATGGAGCGGCGCAAGCGCTGGCATGCCCTGCACCACCAGGCCGGCCAAGCCCGCTGCTACGGTGTCAGCACCACCTTCTGGGACCGCGCCTTGGGCAGCCACCTGCGCCAGCGCGGCCTCAGCGAGCGCAGCCGCAGCCCCTGAGCCCGCAAAACAACAGCGCCCGGCCGGTACGCCAACGCACAGACCGGGGCAGCTGTGTCCGCTGAAACTGAAAGTTCGCTACCGGCCCCTGGCCGAACCTCACAGGGCTCATCGGGAATCCGGTCCTATTGCCGTTCACAAGGATGACCATGAACAAGCGTTCCAATCACCAAACCTCGCCGACTCCGGCCTCATCGCCTTCTTCATCATCTTCACTCAGCGCCCGGCCTCGCCCGCTGCAGCGCCTGGCTTGGCTGGGCATGGCCGGCGTGATGCCGCTGCTGTGCGGCTCGGTGCTCGCCCAGGAGCCCTATGTCTACGGCGGCTTCGGCGTCGGGCAGTCACGCGCCAAGCTGGACGCTGAACGGGCCATCAGTGCCGTTCTGCCAGCCGGCGTCAGCGCCCAGGACATCAGCCGCGACGAACGCGACACCGCCTACAAGGCCTTTCTCGGCTACCAGATGAACCGCAACTGGGCCATCGAAGCGGGCTACTTCCAGTTGGGGCGCTTCCAAGTAGGCACTCAGACCACACCGTCCGGTGCGGTCGCCGGGCGCTTTGACTTGAAGGGCATCAACCTTGACTTGGTCGGCAGCATGCCCATGAGCGAGAGCTGGTCGCTGCTGGGCCGCATCGGCACGCAGTTCAACCGCACCCGCACCCATTTCGAAGGTTCGGGCGCGGCGGCCTTCGCCACCTCCGACCCCAGCCGGCGCGACACCAACATCAAGCTTGGTGCCGGCCTGCAATACCAGATGGGCGGCATGGCCCTGCGTGCCGAGGCCGAGCGCTACCGGGTTCGCAACGGCCTGGGCTATCACATCCCGGTCAATCTGGTGTCGCTGAGCCTGGTTTTCCCTTTTGGCCGCTCACCCACGCCGGCACCGCGGGTCAGCGCTGTGCAGCAAGCGCAGCCGGTGATGATGGCCGCCGCGCCAGCACCGGCCGCGCCCATGCCCGAGATCGTGCCCGTGCCCCTGCCGCCGCCGGCGGCTGGCATTCCGATCCCGCCGCGCCGCATGAGCTACTCGGCGGAGTCGCTGTTCAGTTTCGACGAGGCCGCCATCCAGCCGGCCGGCGCCCGGGCACTGGACGCCCTGGCCCAGGAGCTCAAGGGCACGGACTTCCAGCTGATCATGGTGGAGGGCCACACCGACCGCTTGGGCAGCAGTGAATACAACCAGACCCTGTCACAGCAGCGCGCTGAGGCGGTCAAGAACTACCTGGTCAACACCGGCGGCATCGCCGCCAACAAGATCAGCGCGGTCGGCAAGAGCGAGTCCATGCCCGTGACCCGGCCGGAAGACTGCAAGGGTCAGAACAAGACCGCCGCCCTGATCAGCTGCCTGAAGGCGGACCGCCGCGTCGAGGTCGAAGTGCAAGCCGAAATCAGCGCGCAACGCTGAAGCGCAAAGGCTTGTCCTACAGCGCCGGGCCGGACTGTCTGACAGACAGCGCCGCCCGGCGTTTCTACGCTAAGAGCAGACAAGGAGCTTCCTCATGAACCCCAGCAAGACCTTCGCCAACGGGCCCTGGAGCACCGCCGCATTCGCACCCGAATCGGGCTCAGCCGAGCCAGCCGCACACAGCGGCCTGGGCGAGCACCTGATCGCCTGCCTGCGCCTGCGCGGCCCCTTGTTCGCCCTGCGCTGCCGCGCCGATGCCCTGCGCAGCTTTGTCGGTGCGCACCTGGTCACCAGCGTTCTGGTCCTGCTGCTGGCCGGCGGTCTCTTGGCCTTGTGCCTGCTCTGAACCATGGGCCGACTGCATCGCTTGAACGTCGGGACCTGGCTGGCCCGGCATGTCGGCCCGGCTTTCTTCTTCCTGACCGCCGCCGAGCCGGAAGCACCGGCTCTGCTCAACGACATGCTGGACCCGCAAGAGGGCCCGGTGCTGGCACCGATACGTTCCGAAATCTTCGGCCAGCAGCGCTTTGCCCAGCATGGCCGCAGCCTGGCGGCCACGCACCGGGTGCTCGCGGTGCACGAGCAGCGCCGCGGCCAGACCTTCTTCCCGCGCCTGCGCAGCAATGTCGCGAGCCTGCGCCGGGCCCACCGTTTTCTCGCCGCCCAAGCCAGCACCGGTTTTGACATCAGCCCGGCCGCCGAATGGCTGCTGGACAATTTCCATCTGATCGAGGCCCAGCTCAAGGAAGTCCACGAAGGCCTGCCGCGCCGCTATTTCCGCGCCCTGCCGGTGCTGCAAGACCCGCCCCTGGCCGGCCTGCCGCGCGTCTACGGGGTGGCCTGGGCTTTTGTGGCCCACACCGACGGTGCCTTTGACGAAGAGCTGCTGGTGCACTTTCTGTGTGCCTACCAAGAGGTGCGGCCGCTCAATCTGGGTGAGATGTGGGCGCTGCCGACCACGCTGCGCGTGGTTTTGATCGAGAACCTGCGCCGCCTGGCCGAACGCGTGGCCGGCCAGAAGGCCGCACGTGAGCTGGCCAACCAATGCTGCGACCGAATCGAGCGCCTGGGCCTGGCCGAGCTCGACCAGCAGCTCGCCGGCCTGCGCCAACGCGGCCTGGACCAGGCCTTTCTGGCGCAGATGGCGCAGCGCCTTTTGCACCGCACCGGCAGCGACGGCCCGGTCGCGGACACGCCCTTGCAGCAGGCCGGTGCCGAACTGCGCCGCGCTTGGCTGCTGCAGGCCTTGCCCGACCCGGCCGGCGCGCAGCTGCAACAGGCCGCCGAGCAAACCGCCGACAACCTCAGCGTCAGCAATGCCGTCAGCTCGCTGCGTGTGATCGGCGAGGCCGACTGGCCCGAGATCGTGGCGCGCAGCAGCCCGCTGATGCAGCTGCTCTTGAACTGCGACAGCTTTGCCGCCGAACACAGCCGTACCCGCGACCAAACCCTGCACGGCATCGAGACCCTGGCGCGGCGCTGCGGCCGCAGCGAGCTTGGCGTGGCGCAGGTGCTGATCGACGTGATGCTATGCCCGCACGCCGGCGGTGCGCCCGTGCCGCCCCATGCCCAGACCGCCGGCCACTGGCTGCAGGGCGAAGGCCGCCCCGCCCTGCTGCAGGCCCTGGGCTTGCAGGAATCGGCCAGCCTGCGTTGGCGGGCCGCCCTGCGCCGCCATGCCCTGGTCCTTTATCTGGGCGGCTTGGGCCTGGGCTGCGCTGCTTTGCTGGCCGGTCTGGCGCGCTTCGATCCCGCCCTGGCCGCGGCCCCCTGGCCCTGGCTGCCGGCCTGCCTGGCGCTGATGCTGCTGCCGGCCTCGGAAGCCTGGCTTGCCTTGATGAACCGCCTGCTCAGTGAATCGCTGCGGCCGGCCCAGCTGCCGCGCCTGGCCCTGGCCGAGGGCATTGCGCCGACCCAGCGCGTGCTGGTGGTGATGCCGGTGCTGCTCAGCGACGCCGCCACCATTGCCGAATTGGCCCACCGCCTGCAGCTGCACCAGCTGGCCAACCCGGAAGCACAAGCCCAGTTCGCCCTGCTCAGCGACTGGGCCGATGCCGACAGCGCCAGTCTGCCCGGCGATCAAGCCCTGCTCGACGCGGCCGTGGCCGCGATCCGCGCCCTCAATCTGGCCACACCGGTGGCCGCGGGCGCCCCGGCGCGCTTTCTGCTGCTGCACCGGCAGCGCCGCTTCAGCGACAGCGAGCAACGCTGGATCGGCTGGGAGCGCAAGCGCGGCAAGCTGGAGCAGTTGGTGGAAGCGCTGGCGCAAGGCGAAAACAGCGGCCTGGCTTTCGCCGACCTGGGCCCGCTGTCCCAGACCGCACCGCACACCCGCTATCTGCTGACCCTGGACAGCGACACCCAGATGCCACCGGGCCGCCTGCGCGAGCTGGTGGGCGTGGCCGCACACCCTCGCAACGAGCCACGCCTGAGCCCGGCCGATGCGGCCGGCCAGACCGGACCGCGCCGGGTGGTGGCCGGCTACGCCATCCTGCAACCGCGGGTGGTCACGCCGCTGCCGGCGCGCGGCGACTTCACGCCCTACCACTGGCTGTTCGCCGGCCAATGCGGCCTCGACCCCTATGGTTCGGCCAGCTCCGAGACCTACCAAGACCTGTTCGACGAAGGCAGCTTCACCGGCAAGGGCCTGCTCCATGTGCAGGCCCTGCAAGCGGTGCTGAACGGCCGCCTGCCCGAGGGTCAGGTCTTGAGCCATGACCTGCTGGAAGGCGCCCTGGCCCGCTGCGCCGCCGTCAGCGACATCAGCCTGGTCGAGGACGCGCCGTTTCACGCCGATGTGGCCGCCTCGCGCGTGCACCGCTGGATCCGTGGCGACTGGCAGCTGCTGCCTTTTCTGCTGCCGCGCCGCTGGAGCCGCCAGGCCCTGCGCCTGGGCGCGCTGAACCGCTGGAAGCTGCTCGACAACCTGCGCCGCTCCCTGGTGGCGCCCGCCTCCCTGCTGCTCTTGCTGCTGTCCCTGGCCCTGCCCGCGGGCCTGTGGCTGGCGCCGGGCCCGGCCCTGGCCCTGGTGCTGGCCGCCCATCTCGCCGGGCCCTTGCTGGGCGCCTTGGCCGGCTTGCTGCCCAGCCACGGCGGTTTTGCGCCGGGCCATTTCTGGCTGCGCGGTCTGACCGAGCTGGCACGCGCCCTGCTGGGCAGCTTGTGGCAGCTGGCCCTCTTGCTGGAACAAAGCGCCCTGGCCCTGGACGCCATCGTGCGCGCGCTCTGGCGCAGCGGCCACAGCCACCGGCTGCTGCTGCAATGGACCACCGCGGCAGCGGCTCAAGCGGCAGCCGCGCGCAGCTGGCCGGCCGTGTTCGCCCGCCACCGCCGCGCCAGCCTGGGCGCCTTGCTGGCCCTGGCCGGCCTCTTGCTGGCCGGCACCGAGGCGCCGGCTCTGGCCACGGCCTTGTGCCTGCTCTGGGCCGCCACGCCGCTCTGGATCGGCTGGGCCAGCCGGCCGCAAGGCCTGATCGGCGGCCGCCGGTCCGAGCGCGTCAGCCTTCAAGAGCGCGCCTATTTGCGCGGCATCGCGCGCGACACCTGGCGCTTCTTCGAGCGCTGCGTCGGCCCGCAAGACCGCCACCTGCCGCCCGACAATCTGCAGATGCTGCCGCAGGAGATGCTGGCCCATCGCAGCTCGCCGACCAATATCGGCCTCTATCTGCTCAGCGTGGCCTGCGCACGCCAGTTCGGCTGGATCGGCACGGAGGAATTGATGCGCCGCCTGCAGGCCACGCTGGACAGCCTGGGCACGCTGGAGCGCCACCGCGGCCACTGGCTGAACTGGTACGACACCGAAACCGGCGCCGCCCTGCTGCCGCGTTATGTCTCCACCGTGGACAGCGGCAACCTATGCGGCCACCTGCTGGCGGTGGCCCAGGCCTGCCGCGCCCTGGCTCTGGCACCCTATGCCGCCGAGCCGGCCGCCGCTGCGGTACAGGATTCGCTGCAGCGCCTGCGCGAGCTGGCACCGCTGTGGCCCGAGCAGCCACAAATCATGCTCAACCAGGGCTTGATGCGCCTGCTGCTGATCGAAGACCCCTTGCAGGAAGCGCGCCGCGCGCCACAAGCTTTTGAGCAGCTGCTGCGCGAGGCCGCCGAGGGCATGGACGCGCTGAACCGGCCCGGGCCAGGCATCGATCCAAGCTCGGCGCGCCAGCGCCTGGCCTGGCTGCTGATCGATCACCTGAACACCTTGCGCTCGGCCCTGGAGGACCAGCTGGCGGTTTGCCTGCCCGCTGCGCAGCAAGCCGCCAGCGCCCGCCTGCTGGCCCTGGCGCAGCGCTGCGAGGCCCATGCCGGCGAGCCCGACTTTGCCTTCCTCTACCACCCCAAGCGCCATTTGCTGCACATCGGTCTGCGCGTCGCCGAGCAAGAACTCGATGCCGGCTTCTACGACTTGCTGGCCTCGGAGTCGCGCCTGACCAGCCTCTGGGCCATGGCCAAGGGCGATGTGCCGGTGCGCCATTGGGCGGCGCTGGGCCGGCCTTTCTTCGCCGTCGGCCTGGCCGCGGGCCTGCGTTCCTGGTCGGGTTCCATGTTCGAGTACCTGATGCCCAGCCTGATGCTGGACGAGCCGGTGGGCAGCGCCCTGCGCGAAGCCTGCCGTGCCGCCATCGAAGAGCAGATCGCGTTCACGGCCGCGGCCGGCCTGCCCTGGGGCATTTCGGAGTCGGCCTATGCCGGGCGCGACCACAGCCTGGCCTACCAGTACGCGCCGCAGGGCGTGCCACGCCTGAGCCTGCGTCGCACGCCGCCCGACGAGCTGGTGATCGCGCCCTACGCCACCGCCCTGGCCGCGCAGCTGGAGCCGCAGCGAGCCTGCCGCAACTTCGAACGCCTGGAAGCGCTGGCGGCGCGCGGCCGCTACGGTTTCATCGAAGCCTTGGACTTCAGCCCCGCCCGCCAGGGCCAGGAGCAAGGTCCGGGCCTGCCCCAGGCCGGACCGGCCGGCCATGTGCCGGTGGCCACCTTCATGGCCCACCACCAGGGCATGAGCATCGCCGCCCTGGCCAATGTGCTGCTGGCCGGCCAGGTACAGCGTTGGGGCATGGCCTGCGCGCCGTTGGAGGCGGTGGCCTCGCTGCTGCATGAGCGCTCGCCGCGCGAGATTTCGCGCCTCTACCAGGCGCCCGCGCTGCTGCCGGCCCAGGTTTTCGAGCGCCGCGCGGGCGGCCTGCTGCGCGAGGTCCACCCGGGCATGGCGGCGATCGAGCCGAGCCAGCTGCTGTCCAACGGCCGCTACCAGCTGAGCCTGCGCCCCAACGGCGCGGGTGCGTCGAACCTGGGCGCCATGGGCCTGAGCCGGCGCCGCGACGACGCCTTGCGCGACGAGTACGGCAGCTTCTTCTTCCTGCGCGGCCTGGACGCCGCGGCGTCGCAGCGCCTGGTCTCGCTGACCCAGCACCCGGCGCCCGATGCGGCCGCCCATTACCGCTGCAGCTTTCACCCGGACCGGGTCTGCCTGAGCGCGCGCTGGCCGGGTCTAAGCAGCCAGCTGACCGTGTGGATCAGCCCCGAAGACGATATCGAGTTCCGCCAGGTGGAGCTGCACAACCTCGGTGAGCAGGACTTGGAGCTGGAGCTGATTTCGGCCTTCGAGCCGACCCTGGCCGAGCCGCGCGCGGACGAGGCCCACCCGGCCTTCAGCAACCTGTTTTTGCGCGCCGAATGGAACCCGCAGCAACAAGCCCTGCTCTGGCAGCGCAAGGCACGCCTGCCCGGCGAGCCGGAGCTGCACCTGGCGCATTTCCTGACCGAGCTGGTGCTCAGCGAAGACAGCGACGCGCCAGCCGAACGCGGCTCGCTGCTCGGCCTGGCCGTGCAGACCGACCGCCAGCGCTGGCGTGGGCGGCTGCGGCCCGCCAGCCAGCCGCTGGGGCAGCTGCGTGCCGTGCCCGGCGGCCGGGAGTCGGTGACCCTGGACACCGGCCTCGATCCGGTCTGCGTGCTGGCCACCCGGCTGCGCATTGCCCCAGGCGCGAAACTGACCCTGACCTTTGCCACGGCGGCCAGCCATCTGCCCGGCCTGCTCCATGCGGTGATCGACAAATACCGCCAGGCCGCCCATGTGCAGCGCGCCTCGCTGATGTCGGCCACGTTGACCGGCATCCGTCTGCGCAGCCTGCGCATCAGCCCGGCCAATCTGGCCGCCGCCCAGACCCTGAGCACCGCCTTGCTGATGAGTTTGAGCCGACCGCATCTGGCCCAGGCGGGCGCTGCCGGCTCCGGCACGGCCCCGGATGCCTGCGACCGCAGCCTGCTCTGGCGTTTCGGCATCTCCGGGGACCAGCCCATCGTGCTGGTGCAAGCCGGCGTGATCGAAGGACTGGGCCTGCTGCGCAGCCTGGCGCAGGCCATGCGGATCTGGGCCTGGGCCGGTGTGGCCTGTGATCTGGTGGTGGTCAATGGCGAGGCTGCGTCCTACCAGCTGAGCTTGCAGCGCGAGATCGCGGCCTTGCGCGAGCGCCATCTGGCCGAGTGCAGTGCGCAAGCGCAAATGCAGCAGCCCCCAGGCCAGCCCAGCCGCAGCGGCTTTCATCTGCTGCGCGCCGAGGAACTGAGCGCTGCCGAGTTCGCCAGCCTGCGCAGCCTCGCCTGCATCACCCTGGATGCCGACGGCCGCCCCCTGCACCACCATGTGCAGGCCTGGGCCGAACAGTTCGAGACGGCCTGCGCACTGCGCCAGGACGGCGGAGCACTGAGCGTGCAGCTGCGCCCCATGCCGACACAGCAGCAGGCCGCACCAGGCCAGTTCAGTGCCGACGGCAGTCACTTTGAATTCGAGGTCAGCCCCCGGCAGCGGCCCGATCGACCCTGGATCAATGTGCTGGCCAATGCCGGCTTCGGCTGCCAGGTCTCCGACAGCGGCGCCGGCTACAGCTGGGCCGTCAACAGCCGCCTGCATCAGCTGACGGCCTGGTCCAACGACCCGGTGGCCGACACGCCGTCCGAATGGTGCCTGCTGCAAGACGAGCGCAGCCAGGAGACCTGGAGCTTGTGCCCCTCGGCCTGGGGCGACGGCGGGCCGGCCCAGGTGCGCCACGGCCAGGGCTGGAGCAAGATCAGCCAGCAGCGCGGCAGCCTGAGCTGGACCCTGCGCTGGTGCGTGGACAGCCGCCTGGCGATCAAGCAGCTGCAGATCAGCCTGCACAACAGCGGCGAACGCGAGCGCCATCTGCGCCTGATTGGCCTGACGGAGTGGCTGATGGGGGCCAGCCGCAGCGAGCGCATGAGCAGCCGCTGCAGCCATCTCCAGCAAGGCGGCGCCACCGCCCTCTTGTGCACGCAGACCGAAGCCTCGGCCGGCTTCGGCCAGAGCACGGCCTTCCTGGCCCTGCTGCCACAGCTGGCGGGGACAGCCGGGGTGGCGGGCCAAGGCTTTGAGGGTGAACGACTGGACTGGACCTGCGACCGGCGCGAACTCTTCGACGCCCGCGGCCGCCTGCAGCTCCCGGACCATGGCGGCGAGGTCAGCGGCGCCGGCCTGGACCCCTGCGCCATGATCAGCCGCCGCTGGACCCTGGCCGCCGGGCAGCGCTGCGAGCACAGCTTTCTGCTCGGCCACGCCGACAGCCCGGCAGCGGCCCAAGCCCTGCTCGCTCAGGCCCTGCAGCAGCCACCGGCCGCCCGGCTCCAAGCGGCCCGCGCCAGCTGGGATGAATTGCTGAGCGCCACCGAGGTGCGCACGCCCGACCCCTTGTTCGACGCCATGGTCAACCGCTGGCTGCTGTACCAGACCCTGGCCTGCCGGCTCTGGGCCAAGGCGGGCTTCTACCAGGCCGGCGGCGCCAGCGGCTTCCGCGACCATCTGCAGGACGCCATGGCCTTGGCCTGGGCAGCGCCCGAGCTGCTGCGGGCGCAGATCCTGGAGGCCGCCGGGCGCCAGTTCGCCGAGGGCGATGTCCAGCACTGGTGGCATGCGCCGCTGGGCGCCGGCGTGCGCACCCATTGCTCGGACGACCTGCTCTGGCTGCCCCTGGCCTGCCTGCACCATCTGCGCGCCAGCGGCGACGCCGGCCTGCTCAAGGAGGAGCTGCCCTTTCTCGACGGCGTGGCCCTCCCCGAGCCCGGCGAAGACCGCTATGCCCGGCCGGGGATCAGTTCCCAGAGCGCAAGCGTCTACGAACACGCGGCGCTGTGCATCGACCACAGCCTGCGTGTCGGCGCCCATGGCCTGCCCCTGATCGGGACGGGCGACTGGAATGACGGCATGAACCTGGTCGGCCCGCAAGGCCGCGGCGAGTCGGTCTGGCTGGGCTGGTTTCTGTGCCGCCTGGTGGCCGACTTCGCGCCGCTGGCGATCGAGCGCGGCCAGGACGAGCGGGCGCAGCGCTGGCTCAGCGCCGCTGAGGGCTGGCGGCACGCTCTGCTGGACCAGGCCTGGGACGGCGCCTGGTACCGGCGCGCTTTCTTCGACGAGGGCCAGGCCCTGGGCAGCCACGCCAATGCGCAGGCCCGCATCGATTTGATCGCGCAGGCCTGGAGCGTGCTGTCGGGCGTGGCACCGCTGGCGCGGCAGCAAGAAGCGCTGGCCTCCATGGACGCGCTGCTGGTGGACGGCGAGGCGGGACTGATACGCCTGCTGGACCCGCCGTTCCAGGACGCGAGCGCGGAGTCAGCCACCCAGAGCAAGACCGAGGCCGAGCCCGCGCCCAACCCAGGCTACATCCAGGCCTACCCGCCCGGCGTGCGCGAGAACGGCGGCCAGTACACCCACGCCGGCGTCTGGGCCTTGATGGCACAGGCCGGCTTGGCCCTGCAGTTGCGCGAAGCCGCTGCACGCGATCCCGAGGCGGCCGCGGCGCTGCGGCAACAGGCCGATGCGGCCGGCGAGCAGGTGTACCGTTACTTCCGCTACCTGTGCCCAGCCCACCGGGCCAGCGACCCCGGGCAAGGCCCGGTCTACGGCACCGAGCCCTATGCCGTGGCCGGCGATGTCTACAGCGCTCCGCCCTACACCGGGCGCGGCGGTTGGAGCTGGTACACCGGCTCGGCCGCCTGGCTGCATCGCGCGGCCGTCGAGTCCATATTCGGACTGCGCCTGAGCGCCCGCAGCCTGATGCTGCAGCCCTGCCTGCCCGCGGCCTGGCCGCGCGCCGAGTTGAGCCTGCGCCGCCATGGCCGCCTGATGCACTTCACCTTGCTGCGTGGAGGCCAAGCGGCGGCCCAGGAGCTGGCCCAGGCCCAAGGTGCCCGGCTGCTGCAGCCAGGCGAGACGCTGGACTGGCTGGGCCTGCCGCAGGAGGCGCACTTCGTGCTGCCGATCTGAGGGCTGGAGCAGCTTTTCACTGCAAGGAAAACAGACAGACCCAGAAGAAAAAAAGCGGCCGAGGCCGCTTTTTTGTCATGCCTGCGGAGCTCGCCCCTCAACGTGCGGCGATCACCCCGCTGTCATCGGACAGCACGATCTCGACACGGCGGTTCAGCTGGCGGCCGGCGGCATTGTCATTGCTGGCCACCGGATGCGATTCGCCGAAGGACTGGCTGAGCAGCTGCTGGCCGTCCACGCCCTGAGCGATCAGAGCATTGCGCACAGCGGCCGCGCGGCGCGACGACAAGGACTCGTTGCTGGCATCGCTGCCGACGCTGTCGGTATAGCCCTCGATCTGGGCGCGGCGCTGCGGGTAGGCCTTCAAAAAGCCGGCCAGCTTGTCCAGGCTGCGCTGAGCGCCGCTCTTGAACTCGGCGCGGTTGGTGTCGAACAGCACATCGCCGATGGTGATGACCAGGCCGCGCTCGGTCTGCTTGGCGTTGAGCTCGCGGATTTGCGTCTCCAGCTGGTAGGTGCGGATGCGCGCCTCCTCGGCCTGCATCTGGGCCTGCTGCTGCACGGCCGCCGTCTGCGCTTGCGCGTTCATGCTGTCCTGCTGCGATTGCGCCGCTTGAGCCTGCGCCTGGCCGGCCTTGCGGCCGGCCCGATCAGCCTCTTCGGTGCGGGCCTGCAAACGGATCTGGTCGCGCCGCACATTGGCGCTGCCGATGGCTGCCTCGGCCACCTTCTGGCGGGTCGCCTCTTGGGCGATGGCGACCTGCTGCTTGGCCAGATAGGCCAGGTGGTTGACCTTGGCCACTTCGTCCTGCTGAGCCCAGGCGGCATCGGCCCGGCCCAGGGCGTCAGCGGCCAGCTTCATCTCGCCCGCTGCCATGGACTGGGTTTGCGGGTTGTCCTGGGCGGCGCGGTAGTCGCTGCGGGCTTCATCGAGCATGGCGTTGTTGCTGGGCAGGCTGCTGCAGCCGATCAGGCTGGCCGAGACCGCCAGCAGCGCGGCGCTGACCAGGGACAAGGAATGGATACGACGTGGGATCTTCATGGGAGCTGCCTTTCGAAATTGAAGGGAGGGCCGGCCGGAGCGCGGCGCCGCGAGTGCGGGAAAAGAGGGCAAGGCGGTCGCCGGCCTCATGGGCGCTTGCGGCTCAGTTCTTCGCTGAGCACGCGGCTGGACTCGGCCAACTCTTCGGCGGCCTTGCGCGCCTTGCCGGCACCGGCCTTCTTCTCGGCCAGCTGGGCATTGGCCTGGGCGTCCTGGGCCAGCCAGAGCGCGCGTTCGTAGTCCTTGTCGTTCATGGCCAGGCGGGCGCGGTCGAGCTTGTCCTGGGCGCTGCGCATGTCTTGCGGTGCCCACTGCACACCCCCGGCTGCCGTGGCACTGTTCAGGGCAGCCGCCGACACGGCCATCTGTTCGGTCGGCGGCGGCATGCTGGCGCAAGCGCCCAGCAAGCTCGCGCCGAGCAGCGCCAGGCTCAAGGTCGCTGAAAACAAGGGCGAACGCGGGGCGCTCCGCGCTGGTGCAGCTGCTCGCCCGATGGACCCGGGCAGCGAATCGGGTCTTGCAAGGAACTTCGACATGATGCGGTCTCCAAGGGTTTCGTAGACCTGCAAGCCTGGCGGCTGCCATGCGCTCGGTCGGTGCGTTAGAGAACACAGGCATGACGGTGGGTGCGACGGCCTTGCGTCCTACAGCGCCCTCAGTTGCCGGCCTATTCGCAGGGCACAAACCGCTGCCTACATTGAGCTGGACCTCTCGATTCCTTCACCCAACGAAAGCCACCCATGAAGAACTTGCGCACCCTCAGCGGAACCGTTCTCTGCGCCGGCCTGCTGCTCATCGGCAGCGGCTGCGCTGTCACCCGCGGCCAGGAAACCGTCGGCGCTTATCTGGACGACAGCGCCATCACCACGGCCGTCAAGGGCCGCTTTGTCGACAACAAGGACGTGGACGCCTCGGCCATCAGCGTGGAGACGCTCAATGGCACGGTGATGCTGTCCGGCTTCGCCAAGAGCGGCCGCGAAAAGACCACGGCCGAAACGCTGGCCTGGAAAGTGGTCGGCGTGAAGGCGGTCAAGAACGAGATCGCTGTACGGCCGTGACAAAGGGGCGCGGTGAATCGCGATTCGTGAATCGTGATTCGTGGGCAGCTATTGGCTCAGAACCCCACATCACCCATCCCCATCCCCATCCCCATCCGCATTCACGATTCACGATTCACCAATCACCCATCACCCACCACCCAAAGGACCCCCTCATGAACTGGGATCGCATTCAAGGCAATTGGAAACAAGCTTCTGGCAAAGCCAAGGAGCAATGGGGCAAGCTCAGCGATGACGACCTCAACATCGTCGCCGGTCGGCGCGAACAGATGGCTGGGCTGATCCAGGAGCGCTACGGCTTGCTCAAGGACGAGGCCGAAAAGCAGCTGGCTGCCTGGGAAGTCCGCGCCACCGATGGCTGGTTCAGCACGCCCAAGCCCAAGAGCGACGGCAAGGTGCCCGACGGCATGTAAAGCCAGCCAGGACCCAGCCCCCCTTGGGCCCTGTGCTGCGAGCCGGATCAGAGCAACATCTGATCCGGCTTTTCTTTGTTCGCCGCCGTACGAGCGGTCCACATCTGCACCAGGGTCAGACCCACGGCCAGCATGGGCGGGCCGATGAAGACGCCGATGAAGCCGAAGGCCGCGATGCCGCCGAACACGCCGAGCACGATCAGCAGCATGGGCAGGCTGCTGTGCCGGCTGATCAGCAAGGGCTTGACCACGTTGTCGATGCTGCTGATGGCCAAGAGGCCCCAGAGCAGCATGAACACGGCCCAGCCGGTCTGTCCCTGCTGGAACAACCAGATCGTGGCGCCGCCCCAGAGCAAGGGCGGCCCGACCGGCACCATCGAGAAGAAAAAGGTGGCCGCCGCCAGGGCCAGGGCGCCGGGAACACCGGCAATCCAGAAGCCGGCCAAGGCGACCGCGGCTTGCGCCAGGGCCGTGCCGAAGATGCCGTGCACGACGCCGGTCACGGTGTGGTCCACGGTCTCCAGAATCTCTTCGCCATGATCGCCAGCCAAGGTGCGCAGCATGGCGCGCAGGGAGCCGACCAGGCGCTCGCCGTCACGGTAGAAAAAGAACAGCACAAAGGCCGCAAACAGCATCTGGATCAGGCTCGAGGCCACCGCCCGGCCGGCCACCAGCAGCACGGTCTTGGTCGGCTCGATCAAGCTTTTGAGCAGGGCCACGAACTCATCGCGGCTGTCGGCAATGCGGTGCCAGTAACTGTCCAGGGGCTGGCCGATCAAGGGCAGCTCGCGCAGCCAGGCCGGGGGCTGTACGGGCCCGGCGTCCAACATATGCCGCAACCACTCCACGCCATGGGTGACATCGTCGGCCAGGCTCAGGGCCAAAAGGCTGCTGGGGCCGATCACCAACACCACCAGCAAGCTCGTCATCAGCAAGGCCGCGGCCGTCTCATGGCCACCGAAGCGGCGGCGCAGCCGCGCATACAAAGGCCAGCTGGACAGGCAAGCCACGGCCGAAAACAGCAGAGCCGGAATGAAAGGCTGCAGGATCTGGAAGCAGCCGACCACCACGACAGCCAGAGCGGCAAGTTGAAGGTATTGCTGCAGCTTGGGATTCACGAAACAGGCACTCCAGACAAGACGAGACAAGATAACAAATACCGCCAGCGCATCAGCATACCGGCCCCAATTCACGATTCACGATTCACGATTCACGACTCACCATTCACCCCTTCACCCATTCACCTCCCCTCACTCCCACCGATAGTCCGCCGCCGCACTCAGCCGCCACCCCCCGCCCTCGCCGGCCAGGTCCAGCACCTGGCTGTGAAAGCCAAGCAAGGCCTCGTGATGGCTGACGCTGATCGGTGTGATGGCCAGAGCGGCCAGCTGGCCGTAGAGCAAGGCCTCGTTGCCGCGGTCCAGCGCACTGGTCGATTCATCGAGCAGCAGGTAGCGCGGCTTGGCCAGCAGCGCCCGGGCGAAGGCCAGACGCTGCTGCTCGCCGACCGAGAGCACATGGGCCCAGTCCATCTGCGCCTGCAAGCCGCCGAAACGCTGGGCCAGCTGCGGCAGATTGACCCGCTCCAGCCACAACAGCAGCTCGGCATCGCTGATGTCACGCTCGGCCTGCGGGTAGAGCAGCTGGCTGCGCAAATCGCCCAAAGGCAGATAGGGCTGCTGAGGCAGGAACAGCATGTCCTCGCCGCCTGGGCGCAACACACAGCCCGAGCCGGTCGTCCACAACCCGGCCAAGGCGCGCAGCAGCGAGCTTTTGCCCGAGCCGCTGGCGCCGGCAATCAGCAAGCCGGCGCCGGGCTCGACCTGCAGACTCAGGGACTGGATCAGCAAATGCTCGTGACGCGGCGTGAACAGGGTCAGGTCTTGCAGGCCGAGCTGAAAGGCCGGCCGGCTGCTGATGCACTGCAGGGCCGGCAGGGGCGGCTCGGCCAGCGCCAGAGAAAAGGCATGCAGGCGCTCGATGCCAGCAGAGAAGCGGCTCAGGCCTTCGAAGTGCTCGACGATCAGGGTCAAGGCACTGAGGATGGCCGCAAACGCACCGGCCGCCTGCAGCGCCCGCCCGACCTCCAGCCGCCCGGCCAGCACATCGTCGGCAATGATGACGCTGGGCAGCAGCAAGGTCAGAAAGCTGTGGCCATATTGGAAGAGATTGAGGCGCAGCTGCCAGCGCAAGACCTGGCGGTAGTTGTCATAGAGCCGGCCAAACACGCGCTGCAGGGCCGAGCGCTCGCGTGCCTCGCCTTCGTGGAAGGCAATCGGCTCGGCATACTCGCGCACGCGCACCAGGGCAAAGCGGAAGTCGGCCTCACGCTGCAATTGCGCGAAGTTCAGGCCGATCAGACGGCGCCCGAACAGGCCGCCGGTGAAGACCGTGCCCAGCAGGGCATAGCCAAGCAGAAAGTAGACCAAGCCGCGCGAGATGGACCAAAGCACGCCGGCAAAAGCCAGCAGCTGCAGCAAGGCACCCAGCAGCACCATGGCAAAGAACAGCGACTGCTGGGTGAAGGCATTGATGTCCTCGGCGATGCGCTGGTCGGGGTTGTCGATGCCGGCCGCACCCATGCCAAGCCGGTAGTAGGCGCGCCCCTGGAAGTAGCGTCCCAAGAAATGCTCGCTCAGCCAACGCCGCCATTGCAGGGCCAGGCTGTCGCGCACGAAATAGTAGAAACCGTAGACCGGCACGGCCGCGGCCAACACGGCCGCAAAACGCCAGATCGTGGCCCAGAAGCGCGGCCCATCGCGGGCGGCCAAGGCCGAGGTGAATTCGCCCGTCTCCTGGTTGAACAGCACATTGAAGGCGGTCTGAGCCAGCAGGAGCGCGATCAAGAGACCGAGCATGGCCAAAGAGCGCCAACGGCCCTCGGCCACCCAGAACAGGCGGGCAATGACCCAGAAGCGCCGACCCAGGCCGGGGTTGAAACCGGCGGCCAGCGGCGCCGCCGACTCGGGCGGAGTCGGCGGCGCCGGTGTGGTGCTCAATGATTCAGCGCGTCCGCATAGGGCTTGCTGCCGTAGTAGGCGTGAATGCCGCGGGCCCACTCGGAGTCAGCCATATCGGGCCACTGGTCTTTGTCAAAGCCCGGGGCGTCTTGCAGGCGCTCGCGCTCGACGTTGAGCACGAAGCGCTTGTTGACGGTGTCCAGGCGCAAGGCACTCCAGGGCACGGCGAAGAGCTTTTCGCCCAGGCCCAGAAAGCCGCCAAAGGACAGCACCGCGTAGGCGACATGGCCGCTCTTCATGTCCAGCATCAGCTCCTTGATGTCGCCGAGATCGTCGTCACTGAGGCTGACCACATCGTTGCCGATCAAGGTGTCGGCACCCATCAGCTGCGGGCCGGGGCCGCCATGCTGACTCTTGCTATCGCCCAGTGCAGCCGAGCTGCGCAGCGAGGCTGTGTTCATACCCTTGTACATGCCGTAGGGATCGCGTTCTTCGTAGTTCATGGAGGCTCCTTAATGGATCGGGTTGGGGTGCTTGCAGACTAGGGCCATACCGCTCAGCTGGTCTGTTATCCAGCGCACAAAGCCCGGCCACGCTCGTGCGCTGGCGAACCGACCGGGCCGCCGGCCGGACCTATAAACAGCGGACACCCCTCTCCATGAAAGCGAGCCGCCATGAAAAACCGCCCCGTCCTCAGCCTGCCCAAACGACTGCCACCCAGCCCTGCCGAAGCGCGGGTGGGCGACCTCAACCACGCTTTCGATGAAGAACGCCAGCTGCCGCCGCAAGGCCGTCATGACGAACGACCCGACACCCTGGACGTCGAACGCGAGCAACACACGCCAGGCCGCGACCTCAGCAGCGGCACTGGCGCCTGCTCATGACCACGGGTTGGTGGCTGACTCTGCTGCTGATCGTGCCGACCTTCGGCATGGCGGCCTGGATGTGGTGGGTGGTGGCGCGCCTCAACCTTGACAGCCTGAGCCTGTGCGAACTGCCCGGTATGACGCGGGAAGAGTGAGTCGACCGGGCGGCACTGCGGCCAGGACGGTTATAAAGCTCAGCTTGATGACCATTCCCCGCGGGGACCGCTGCAATGTCCGGCTCTTCTGGTACGACCCCTATTCGGCGCGCCCACGCGCTGCCGCTGCTGCTGCTCGCAATGGGCAGCTGCTTCAGCCCGCACTTGCTGGCGCAAGAAGCAAACGCCGTCTCGGCGCCCTTGTTGGCCAGCGCCCAGGCCAAGCCCGCCCAGCGCGCGATCGACCATGCCTCCTATGCCGGCTGGCGCAGCATCCAGGGCACGGCCCTGAGCCGCGACGGCCAATGGGCGGCCTACGCCCTGGTGGGACAGGAAAGCGACGGCGAGCTGGTGCTACGCCGCCTGACGGACGGCCAGGAATGGCGCGTGCCGCGCGGCACGGCGCCGGTCTTCAGCGCCGACGGCCGCTTTGTTGCCTACGCCGTGCAGCCCAGCCGCGCCGAGCTGGACAAAGCCAAGAAGGACAAGAAAAAAGGTGAGGACGCGCCCAAGCCCGGCGCCGGCTGGCTGGACCTGAGCAGCGGCAAGCCCGAGAGCCTGGAGCGCGTCAAGCGCTTCGCCTGGGCCGAAGAAGGCGGCACCCAACTGGCCCTGCTCTTGGAGCCGGTCAAAGAGGCCGCCAAGAAAGACGAGGCCGCCAAGGCCAAGGCCGATGAGGCCGATGACCAGACCGCCACTGCCGCAGCCACGAACAGCGCCACCGGCAAAAAGAAAGACAGCGGCAGCGAGCTGGTGCTGATCAACACGGCCACCGGCCAGCGCCAAAGCCTGGACAAGGAAGCCAGCGATTTGGTCTGGTCGCGCAAGGGCGATCGACTGGCCTATGCCGTCAGCGTGAAAGAGCCCTCAGGCAAGGCCGACGCGGCCGCCACGGCCAAGGCGCGAGCGCGTGAAGGCGTCTACCTGCTGGAGCTGGGCGCGGAGAACGCCACGCCGCAAGCGCTGCTCGCCGGCGCTGGCAGCTACAAGCAGCTGGCCTTTGACCGCAGCAGCCAGCAGCTGGCCTGGCTGAGCAACCGCGACCATGTGGCAGCGCAGGCCGCCAAACCGGAAGAAAAGAGCGACGCCAAAGCAGACACCAAAGCCGAGGACAAAAAGGACAAGGCGGAAGATCCGACCCCATTCAAACTCTTCCTCTGGCGCGCCGATCAGAAGGCCGCACACACCGTAGCCAGTGCCGAAACCGCCGGCCTGCCCGCCGGCTGGGGCCCGAGCGAGCATGGGCTCTTGAGCTTCAGCAAAGACGGCCAGCGCCTGTTCCTCGGCACCGCGCCTGTGCCCAAGCCCGAGCCCAAGGACGCACCCGAGCCGATCAAGGTGGACCTCTGGCACTGGAAAGACCCCGAGCTGCAGTCGGTGCAGAAGGTCAAGGCCGACAAGGAACGCCAACGCAGCTACCGCGCCGTACTGCACTTGCAGGCGGCGGGCAGCGACAAGCCGCCGCGCCTGGTGCAGCTGGCCCGCACCGAGCTGCCCACCGTGGTGATCAATGACAACGCCGAGATCGCCCTGGGCCTGAACGACCGGCCTTATCAGATCGAAGAATCCTGGTCCGGCCAGAAGCAGGACGCCTATGCCGTGGACCTGAACACCGGCGAGGCCAAGCTGCTGGCGCGCAAGCTCAAGTTCACGCCCAAGCTCTCGCCGACCGGCCGCTATATGCTGGGCTACCAGGTCGAGGACCGCGGCTGGTGGGCCTGGGACACGCGCAGCGGCCAGGCGCATGCGCTGACCTCCAAGCTCAGCAAGAGCAGCGGCGTGCGCTTCGACAACGAAGAGCGCGACACGCCCGGGCCGGCCGAACCGTATGGCTCAGCGGGCTGGACCGAGGGTGATGCCAGTGTTGTGCTCTACGACCGCTACGACCTCTGGGCCGTGCAGCTGAATGACCTGAACGCTCGCAATCTCAGCCAGGGCTGGGGCCGCAAGAACGGCCTGCAGCTGCGCCAAATCGTGCTGGACAGCGAAGAGCCCGAGCACAAGCCCCTGCCCGCTGCCGGCCTGATGCTGGGCGCCACCCACCTGCTCAAGCGCGACACCGGCTTCTACCAGCTGCCGCTGGCCGGCGGCCAGCCGCAGCGCCTGCTGCATGCCGACAAGCTGCTGGGCACGGTGATCAAGGCCAAGCAAGCCGACACCCTGCTTTACACGCAGCAGAGCTTCAGCGAGTTCCCCGACCTCTGGGCCAGCAACACCGCCTTGCTCGCGCCGAAGAAGATCAGCCAGGCCAACCCGCAGCAGGCTGACTACCTCTGGGGCACGCAAGAGTTGATGGATTACACCAGCGCCGACGGCAAAAAGCTGCAAGCCTTGCTGACCAAGCCGGCGAACTTCGACCCGGCCAAGAAGTACCCGGTGATGGTCTACATCTACGAAAAGATGACGGACAAGCTGCACAACCATGTGGCACCGGCGCCGGGCCAGAACATCAACCCGACGCGCTATGCCAGCCAGGGCTATCTGGTGCTGCGGCCCGATGTGGTGTTCAGCGTCGGCCACCCGGGCCAGAGCGCCATGAACACGGTGCTGCCGGCCGTGCGCGAGTTGATCAAAAAAGGCTATGCCGACCCCAAGCGCGTGGGCATCCAGGGCCACAGCTGGGGCGCCTACCAGATCAACTACATGCTGACGCGCACGAATATGTTCCGCGCGGCGGAAGCCGGCGCGTCCATGGCCAATATGGTCAGCGGCTACGGCGGCATCCGCTGGGGCACCGGCATCAGCCGCGCGGTGCAATACGAGCAAGGCCAGAGCCGCATCGGCGCCACGCCCTGGGACAAGCCGCAGCTCTATCTGGAGAACTCGCCCATCTTCCAGATCCACAAGGTGCAAACGCCTTACCTCACCGTGCACAACGACGAGGACGATGCCGTGCCCTTCTACCAGGCCATCGAGTTCTTCACCGCCCTGCGCCGCTTGGGCAAGGAAGCCTACTGGTTCAACTACAACGGCGAGAAACACGGCCTGCGCGAGCGCGACAACATCAAGCACTACAGCCTGCACATGACCGAGTTCTTCGACCACTACCTGCTGAACGCGCCGCGCCCCAGCTGGATGGACCAACCTGTGCCCTGGCTGGAACGCGGCAAGCGCGATGTGTCGGAGGCCTACAAGCCCAAGGCCGCTGAAAGCGTTGGCAAGGCGGGCGCTGCGGCAGCCACGTCTCCGTAAACCGTTAGCCCATCAGCACAGCCCGGCACCGCAAGGTGGCCGGGCTTTTCTTTTGCGCCCAGCGCTCAGATGAATGAGAAAAACGAGCGCACAAAGCAAAAACCCCTGATCAGCTTTCGCTCATCAGGGGTTTCGCATTTTTGCAGCGTCTGTCTTCGACTTTTCAGTCTGCAAATTCGGCAGGCGAAGCCCGGTAACTTGCCTTTCGTAGGCACTTGCGACTTTGGCCAGCTCACCAGACAACAACTGCCGGCTCACACCGCCTTGGTCAACGCAAGAACTCGGATCACCTCGTCGTAGATCTCGGGCCAGTCTTCACAGATGTTCCCGCCGCGAATCAGGATTCCCACAAGAATGCCGTCGCGCCATATGAAGCCACCTCCGCCAACAGCATTCTGAGGATCCGCGAGGTCCATCTTGCAGCGGAGCACAGGCGGCTGGCCTTCCGGGTCGCGCCGATCAGTCGCTACATACTCAGTGAACACAAAGTGCTTGGAGGGCTTACCCGTTTCATCATCGACTTCACGGTATTCCATTCGGTCCAGCCCGGGTCTAAGCGTCACTCGATTGCTCACGCGCCCGTCTCGCTCGGCGAGGAGGATGCGGCCATAGCCACGGTCCTGAGCGATGTCGTGGGAACGGATCTGCAGCTGAATCACCCAGTCATTGGGGTCATGCTGGGTCGGATCTCGTCCGCTGGTCGTCTTGCTGGGCCACCGAAACTTCATGCCAAAGTGCGCGTCATAGTCGCGCGGCACCAAAAACCAATGGTTGTTCCACTTGCTAAGCGCGTATTTGTTGTAGTCGACCTTCAGGCCCGCAGGCTTTTTGTCACCACAATGCACGCTGTCACGGCAAAGCTCTTCTTGCCGTTCAGCTTCGGCCTTCAATCGGGCTGCAGTCTTGGCTTCTTCCTCCGCGCTGGGCTTGCAAGCCGCCAAGGTGAACAAGATCAGCGCGAAGCTGCCCGTGAGCAGGCCCCATCGAAAGGATGATCGAGGATGTGCCGCTGAACGGGTCTGCCCGCCAGCTTGCAAGGGACATCGTGAACTGCGATGCCTGAAGGTCAAATCCAGACCCGGCTTCTTCATTCTCCCAACTCTCCTTTTCCAATGGAACGGCCTTCGCTCCCTCGTCCTGAGCAGCCGAGACCGCTTAGGGTCGACCAATGTGGATGTCGTTTGTTTCGTCCCCAAAAATTCGAATGTCACTAACGATTCAGCGAGTCGTAGAAGGCCACAGAGTCAGCTGAGATCACGTGTCACTTGATTTTCGGCATCTAGGCTCAAGGCTGTCGCGTCCTTTGGGTCAGGGCTTTCCTGGACCGCAGTTGCAGCAACCGCATGCGGTCCCCATGTCTTGCACCAGCAAACCGATTCGTACGACCATTGGTACTACCGTATCTCCCGGATTCTGGCGCACCAACACGAACGCACACATCCGAGCGGACAAGAAAAAACCCGCCAAGTCAGAAACTTGGCGGGTTGATCTTTGCCTAACGAACGGTCTAGGACTTTGCGTTGGCGGAGTCGGAGGGATTGGAATTCATATAAAGATCAATTACTTACTTTATTGGATACCATCCCGTATCACCACCCGTACTACCAAATGTTGCGGAAGTGCACGGAGGACTGCGAACGTTGGCGCACATAGCGGCTCACAGCGGCCCACCACTTTGAACACAAGCGCAGGGTTCAGCCGATGCTTCGTGAGCGTCGCTCCTTCACTGCTCGGGAGATCAGTTCGGATCGGTGACAGGAGCGACCGTAGCAAAGCCATTTGCCAAAGCCTCGGCATCCAGCATCTTGACCACTGGCAGGTGAGCACGAACCGAACGGTTCACTGTGTAGTTAAGTGCCGCCTGCAAGACCGCTTTGACATTTGCAACGGCCAACCCTTGAACTGAAAGCACGGCTTGGTCCAAACCGCCCTCTACTTCCCAACCTTTGTCAGCCAGCCAGCCATGGACAAACGCTCGCAACGCTTCGCCCTGCGGCGGCAAGAAACCAACCTTCTCTGTAAAGCGTCCGCCGCGCAGTACCGCGGGATCTAGCATCTCCGGATGGTTCGTCGCCGCGATGTACAGCACATCGGGTGCCTTGCCGTGAGCGCCATCCATTACGGTCAGGAGCGTGTTGGTCGCTACGCGAGCGCCGCCCATTTTCCGGTCAGCAAGAATGTCGTCGGCTTCGTCAATAAAGATGATCGCTGGCCTGGCATCCTCGGCTTGGGCGCAGATTTCACCGATCTTGCTTGGGGCATACGCCAACTCAGAGCCATTCGTGATGAAAAAGGCCCACCCCGTCTCCTTTGCCAGGGCGCGAGCTGCTTCAGTTTTGCCTGTACCGGGCGGGCCATAGAACAGGATGCCGTCCGGAACGGTCGCCCCCACGGCCTCGGCATCAAAGATCTCCTTCATGCGCCAGGCCAGGCCGAAAAGGGTGTCGGAATGGCCAGGCTCCAGTGCCAGATCGTCCAGGCACTTGGTCGATTCTGGAAATGTTGAACGTTTCGCCTGGACTTCTCGAAGCGCACGCGCAAGGTCGTGTCTGTCAATGACACCTCCGGTTGGAGGCAGCACTTTTCCTGCCTGGTGCGCAATAGCCAGAAGACGCGCTGCTGAGAAACCGACCCAACGTTCAGCGGCCGCCCGAATCTCAGTTGGCAAAACTGAACTGAAAGGCGCCTCTCGCTTCAGGCCGTTCGTCAACAAGCCAATCCGAGCAGGCAAGTCCGGCGGCGGAAGTTCAATCTTGAAGTCGAACCTACCCTCGCGAATCGCAGCTACATCCAGGCGGTCCAAGAAATTGGTAGCAGCAATGACTACCACGCCGCGACCCCGAATCCGAACCATCTCTGTGAGGAACGCATTGGTCGTACGCTGACCGTCGTGGCTCGAGCCATCGCTGCGATCGCTGATAACTGAATCGACCTCGTCAATCAAGAGCACACACGGGGCTTGTCGCTCGGCATCTCGAAAGGCCTGAACGAGTTGTTCGGTCGTCTGACCCACCCACTTGCTACCGATGTCAGCGATTGAAACCGAAATGAAACCAACACCCAACTCTCCTGCCAATGCCTCCGAAATCGCGGTCTTGCCATTGCCGGGGCGGCTGTAAAGCAAGATGCCATTCGTAGCCTGTAAGCCGCTGGACAAGGCTGAGTGCCCCGCGTCAAGTAGGCGGCATTTGGCTGAAGCCATGCCAGCGAGGTCAGAAAAGCTGAAGCGAGGTCGAGCTATCGGGAACTTCAGCGCGGGTTCAGCCACGCGCTCATCGCCGGCCAATTCGGGCCCTAGCGCTCGCGTCCCTATCTCTTTTGTGTCACCCGGCTTGACTGCGCCGGCGGCCCACCGCTCCAGGCGCCAAAGCCCTTCTTCAATGGCGCGCAAAGATGGGTCTATCAGCCTCCAATGCACCCAACCGATCGTCGCCCCTGTGGCAATGAAGACCACCGTTGCCAGCGCAAATCCACCCAAAGCAATCCCCCAATGCCCGGCACCCAAGTTGGCCGCGGCCACGGCTGCCGCGTAAATGGAAGGAAACACCATCAGAGGCCGGACCAGTAGGCAAGGAATAACGATCCAAACCGCCACAAGCATCTTGTGTTCGCGGACCCAAGGCGACACATCACTGAGCAGCGATCCACATTGGGACCAGAAATCTGGAACCGGAGAACCTCTAAGGTAGCCATAGGCAAGCGCTGCTGGAATCGTGAGCAAAGACCAGCGGGCCAACCAGGCCATACGGTCTAAGAAATTGAGATAGGCCTCGTATACAGCTATCCCCATCTCTACGCCTCGATGGATTCTTGGGTGTCTTGGATGCATCAGTTCATGCTATCTATTCACTTTCTCCGTTCAAGTCCAGTCATTGCGATGCAGGCACCTTGCTGAAGCGGCTTGATCGGAATGTCGGACTACAAAGGCGATTTCAAATCGCGCTGACCACATTCCTATCGAGCGTCGCAGGGATTCTCGGAGGCAGCATGAGTTCAGCCCGATATGACTTGCAACATCCAAATGGAAGGGTGTAGCTGGCGTAGGGGCACAGTTGCTGTTGCACCATCGGCCATAGCCGCTGCATAGTTGGCTAGCGGTAGGCTATGTCCGCTTCAGGCCAGATCGGGTCATTCAGTCGCCTAGATCGTTCGGCAGCAATGTGCCCATTGCGGGTATTCGTCTTGGCTCGATCAGTTCACACAGTCGGCCACTACCCGACATTGGTGACAGGC
>NZ_JAJIRR010000049.1:0-886 GCF_025717595.1 Kinneretia sp. DJ1R-11 | reverse complement strand
GGGGTGGACCCGGTGGGGAGTTTTTTTACAGCCTCAACGTTTGACATGAGGGGCGGCCGCAAGCAAGCGAAGCTTGCTTGTGGACGTCCCCTCGATGGAAGGGTTAGGGCGCCGTTTGTCGAGGGGTTCGAGGGGGAGTCAACCGCCGGCGCGAAAGGCCATAGACAGCGAACAGTCCGGCGGCCAATAGGGCTGCCTGGGTAGGTTCGGGTACAGCAGCAGTGGTTACGAGCAACTGGGACGGATGACCATAGTTGTACTCCATGGAACTGAATACATCCGTACCGGTGGTGCGCAAGTTGAACGCAAGGAAGGGGGCGGTAGTGTTGGCCACAAACGCAGTGACGTCAAAGAACGCGTCTTGACCGTACCCGAGGTTGGAGGGCAGGACAAGAGTTCCGAGAAACGTTCCAGCGTTGGCATCGGTTACGTCCAGTTGGCCAATGGTGGTCCCGTAACCGTAGACGTCGACATTCGTTCCCCAGAGAGGCAATCCGTATGGGTTCAACGTCAAGACTGCCTGTGTGACCGGTCCTGTAATCGGGGCGGAGGAGAACTTCACTGCCCCCTGTATGTAGCCGGACGCCAGGACATACGCCCCGTCCGACACGACATTGCAGCCGGAGCACGTGTATAGCGAGCCATCGCTGGTTGGATTGATGGTGAGAGGCAGTGCTGCATGAGAGATTGAGGCACTGCCGCAGACAAGCGCGGCGAATGCTGCTCTAGCAATTGAGACCTTCATTGATCCTCCTTGACGTTTGTTTGAGTAGCCCTTGACGACGAAGGCTGCTAGCGGGCTGGTTCTAGCAGACTTGTGACCTCCATTCTCGCTGTTGAGGCGCCCTAACGAGGTTGTCCAATAACCCGAAATCCCCAACCACAC
>NZ_JAJIRR010000048.1:0-921 GCF_025717595.1 Kinneretia sp. DJ1R-11 | reverse complement strand
GAAACCGATTCAAGCTCCAGGTCCACTCGAGCGACCGGTTAGAGCGCATTTTCAAATCGCCATGGCAATGAGTTCGGCGCGCGATAGCCGCACGTTCGGCTGACTATGAAGAGAGCCACGAAGGCAGGACGGAACCCCTGAGGCAATCGTTGCTATGTCATATTCGATTGGAAACACGTCATCGACCTTCAAGCCAACGAAGGTTGCGAGTGCGTCAGGCCCTGAGCTGTTGTAAGCAATGTCGTGATAGCGAGCCAAATGAAACCGCTCGCCGCTAGGTTTGACAATGCTCAGAGTGAGGAAGTGTTCGTTCAGCATTGAATCGCTGAGAGAAATGTTCCCCAAGATTGCGAGCTCTGTTCGTCCATTTGCGAGTCGCACTGGACTCGCTACCAAACGACTCGACAGCGACAACACTGGCAGGCTGCGCACCGGCTGAATCCAAGTTTCGTCGTTTTGGGACGCCTCCGGCAAGAACTCCCAGACAGGGGACGCCAGTAGCTCCGAGTATGGAACCTGGTCAACCGAGAAGAAAGATGAGTGCATGCGCGCTAACGTTGAAGCTGAGCCGGAGCCGCAGGCGATCGGCTCGAGCGACCGGTTATGCAGAGCCACTTCGAGGGCACTGCGGTGGAACTGGCCGACAGCATACCGAAGCTGAACCCACGCGGCGAACGGCTGAGGCGGCAAGCGCGTTGTTCTTCTGCGGGTCGACGGCGAACCACGAAAAGCGAAGGCGCAGACTGACCAAAGCCGGCAAGATCACTGCGGCCGCAGGCTGGCGCCATGCGAGAGTATCCCGACACCGAGCAAATCACGGCAGGCTTCCTCGCCAAATCGTGGCGATCGCCAGACCGAAAACGGACATTCAAGCATTGACTAGCTTGCTGCATAACGTTGAAGCTAACTGGCACGCGACGA
>NZ_JAJIRR010000047.1:0-1130 GCF_025717595.1 Kinneretia sp. DJ1R-11 | reverse complement strand
GTGGGGAGTTTTTTTACAGCCTCAACGTTGAAGCTGAGCCGCGAGCAGCGGCTGGGCACGCAAGGCCCAGAATGAAATGAGGGCCTGAAGTGACCAGCCGTTGCGAGTCAGCTCGAGCGACTGGTTCGGCGTCATTTTCCCGCCGCCAGCTCTTCCAGCTTGGGCCGAAGTCCGGCCGCTGAGCCGACATCGCCCAAGCCAATCTCAGCAAATGCCGCCGACTCAGAAAATCGATGTTGGCTGCGACGCAAGAGGGACAGAACCAGGGCCATTCTTACCCGAGTGGAGCCAAATCCGACGAAGGACTCCGTGCTACGCGCAAAGACTTCAGGACTGATTTGCTCAAACGGTGATTGCGGCCCGCTGACAGATGCGAGGAGCTTCCGACCGACCGTGACGTACACAGCGGCAGCCTGCTCGGCGGCCTGATTCATGCTCTCCTGTGACTGACCATGCGACCACCATTGATCCGATCCATCGGCTGTCAGCCGCCGCCGAAATTCACACAGCGAGTCTGTGATCTTCTTGGGATCTGGCAACTCTCCGAGCACATGAGCGACAGACAAGGGCTGTAAACCTAGATTGATCGCGAACTGCCCGCCATGCCTGGAGCCTTGAACCCCGATCACCTGAATCCACCCATCTCGCACACGGCGGAAGGTGCGCCCGGTTCCTGAAAACCCGTCGCTTCGCAGGAGCGGTGCAAGGTGCTGCTTGAGGGCCAGTTCCAAGCGCGGAGGAGCTGCTTCGTTCATGACGCCGAACGTTGAAGCTGAGCCGACGCCGCAGGCGATCGGCTCGAGCGACCGGTTATGCAGAGCCAAATCGAAGGCACTGCGGTGGAAGTGGCAGGCAGCATACTGGAGCTGTACCCATGAGGCGATCGGCTGAGGCGGCAAGCGCGGTTCTCGCTGCGCAGGTAGCGGCGAACCAAGAAAGGAGAACGATCAGCCTGGCCAAGACCGGCAAGATCACGGCGGCCGGAAGCTGGGCCGGAGCGACTGCAGCCCGACTCCGAGAGGATCACGGCAGATTGCTCCGCGTGGCCGAGGCGAACGCCCGACCGAAAACGTATCTTCAAGCGTTGCTTAGCTTGCTGCATAACGTTGAAGCTAACTGGCACGCGACGA
>NZ_JAJIRR010000046.1:0-1163 GCF_025717595.1 Kinneretia sp. DJ1R-11 | reverse complement strand
CGCACCAAGCCGCACGTCAACGTCGGCACCATCGGTCACGTGGACCATGGCAAGACGACCCTGACGGCTGCGATCGCAACCGTGCTGTCGAAGAAGTTCGGCGGCGAGGCCAAGGCCTACGACCAGATCGACGCTGCGCCTGAAGAAAAGGCACGCGGCATCACGATCAACACCGCCCACGTTGAGTACGAAACGGCCAACCGCCACTACGCTCACGTTGACTGCCCCGGCCACGCTGACTATGTGAAGAACATGATCACCGGCGCCGCACAGATGGACGGTGCGATCCTGGTGTGCTCGGCTGCTGACGGCCCGATGCCCCAGACCCGCGAGCACATCCTGCTGGCTCGCCAAGTGGGCGTGAAGTACATCATCGTGTTCCTGAACAAGTGCGACATGGTGGATGACGCCGAGCTGCTGGAACTGGTGGAAATGGAAGTGCGCGAGCTGCTGAGCAAGTACGACTTCCCCGGCGACGACACCCCCATCATCAAGGGTTCGGCCAAGCTGGCTCTGGAAGGCGACACTGGCGATCTGGGCGAGCAAGCCATCATGCGCTTGGCCGATGCCCTGGACACCTACATCCCCCAGCCTGAGCGTGCCGTGGACGGCGCCTTCCTGCTGCCGGTGGAAGACGTGTTCTCGATCTCGGGTCGTGGCACCGTGGTGACCGGTCGCGTTGAGCGCGGCATCATCAAGGTCGGCGAAGAAATCGAAATCGTCGGTATCCGCGACGTGCAGAAGACCACCGTGACTGGCGTGGAAATGTTCCGCAAGCTGTTGGATCAAGGTCAAGCGGGCGACAACGTCGGTATCTTGCTGCGCGGCACCAAGCGCGAAGACGTCGAGCGCGGCCAAGTGCTGAGCAAGCCTGGTTCGATCAAGCCGCACACGCACTTCACTGCTGAAGTCTATGTGCTGAGCAAGGAAGAGGGCGGCCGTCACACTCCGTTCTTCAACAACTACCGTCCCCAGTTCTACTTCCGTACGACTGACGTGACCGGTGCTGTTGAGCTGCCCGCGGACAAGGAAATGGTCATGCCTGGCGACAACGTCGGCATCACCGTGAAGCTGATCGCTCCGATCGCCATGGAAACCGGTCTGCGCTTCGCTATCCGCGAAGGTGGCCGTACCGTGGGTTCGGGTGTGGTTGCCACCATCCT
>NZ_JAJIRR010000045.1:0-1168 GCF_025717595.1 Kinneretia sp. DJ1R-11 | reverse complement strand
TTGTAAGAGTTTGCCTGACAAGGTTCTGGGAAGAACCGGGACTCAAGAGCTGGATTTGGGCTGATGTTGCGGCTTTGTTTGGATCTTCACAATTCGTTTCACGTTGAGACGAATCCTGAATTGAAAAGCAACCGAAGCGGAGCCCAGACATGAACGCAGACCAAATCCTCGCCGAGATCCGTGAAGCCAATCTGTCCTACCTGATGTTGGCGCAGAACCTGATCCGAACGGACCGCGAGCAGGCGCTGTATCGCCTGGGCATCTCGGAAGACACGGCCACCCTGATTGGCACGCTGAGCCCGGCGCAGCTGATGAAGATTGCCTCGGGCAACACCTTGCTGTGCCGCTTCCGCATGGACGACGACTTGGTCTGGGGCTTGTTGACCAGCCACAGCAAGTCGGCCGCCAACGACGGCGTCGGTCGCCTCCACGCATCGATTCTGATGGCCGGCCGCCACCAAGAAGCCGCCTGAACGCTTACACCCGCTGGCCTGGTTACAGGCCAGCACCCTCCGAGAGGGTTCGAATCGTCGCCGGGCAGGGCCCGTCGCTGATTCGGTCGGCGGGGCCGCTTGGGAGCGGCCCGGCGCTGGCCCCGCAAACACACACCAAATTTCGAGAGACTCCATCATGCGCAACAAGAGCATCCTGACCGAAGCCCGCCAAATTGAACGTGCGGTGACCCTGATCAATCTGGGTGCGCGCCTGCAAGTGCTGGAGTCGGAGACCGATCTGTCCTATGAGCGCCTGCTGCGCCTGTACAAGGAAGTCTCGGGCAAGAGCCCCAGCAAGGGCCAGCTGCCGTTCTCGACCGATTGGTTCATGACCTGGCAGCCCAATATCCACGCCTCGCTCTTCCTGAACGTGCACGAGTACCTGAACAAGGTGTCGGAGCTGGACGAGATCGATGCGGTGATCAAGGCCTACCAGCTCTACCAGGAGCAGACGCAGGCGCAAGGCCTGGAGGCCATGCTGTCGGTGACGCGTGCTTGGCGCCTGGTGAAGTTCATTGACAACGGCATGCTGACCATGACCAAGTGCTCGAGCTGCGGCGGTCATTTCGTGACGCACCCGCATGAGATCGCCCGTCACTATGTCTGCGGCATGTGCAACCCGCCGGCCCGCGCCGGCAAGGGCCGCGCCCAGGGCGCCATCCAGATGCACTGAA
>NZ_JAJIRR010000044.1:0-1225 GCF_025717595.1 Kinneretia sp. DJ1R-11 | reverse complement strand
TGGCGGTGGTCGAGCAGGTCGAAAAGGGCGAGCTGACGTACAGGCAGGCCCAGGACAAGTACGGCATTCAGGGTCGATCGACCGTTTTGAAGTGGTTGCGCAAGTACGGTCGCCAGGGCTGGGGACGTGCGGCATCATCGGCGGCTATGCCCATCGACAAAGACCCGACGCCACTCACGCCGGAGCAGCAAATCAAGGCGCTGCAGGTGCAGCTGAAGCAGGCCGAACAGAAAGCGCAGTTCTTCGAAGCCGTCATCGACGTGCTGAAGAAGGACTACGGCGTGCGTGTCGTAAAAAAGCCTGCGGGCAAGTCATTGCGCAAGACCTCGTCAAAGGGTTGAGCGTGACGATGGCTTGCCAATTCATAGGCATCAGCCGGCAGGCGCACTACCGAGGTCGCCAAAGAAGCGCGGAACGCGCACAGCGAGCCGAGACGGTCGTGCGCTTGGTCAGCGAACAGCGAATGCGACAGCCGAAGGTGGGGACGCGCAAGTTGCACCACATGCTGCGCGAATCTTTGGAGCAGTGCGGAGCAACGCTGGGCAGGGATGCGATGTTTGACGTGCTGCGCAACGCGAGACACCTGGTGCGAACGCCTCGGGCGTATCACAAGACGACGAACAGTCATCATCATTTCCGGCGTCATCCGAACCTGGTCAAGGCGGGCCCCGACCAGATCAAGGTCACGGGCAGCGAGCAACTTTGGGTGGCCGACATCACGTACCTGCCTACAGACGGCAAGTTCGTCTATCTGAGTCTGGTGACCGACGCACATTCACGCAAGATCGTTGGCTGGCACGTGCACGCGAGCCTGCAGACCGAAGAGGTCGCGCAGGCCATGAAGATGGCACTCAAGGCCCGCAAGACGCAGTTGGAGCTCGTGCATCACTCGGATCGCGGCCTTCAATATTGCTCGAACTACTACCAGGACCTGCATCGGCGCCACGGCGTCCGATGCTCGATGACGGACGGCTATGACTGCTACCAGAACGCCATGGCTGAACGAGTCAACGGCATTCTCAAGGGCGAGTTCTTGCTGAGCCGCCCGGCCGACCTCCTTGAGGCCCGGCGCATGGTGAGTCAGTCGATACAGATCTACAACCAAGAGCGGCCTCATCTGTCGCTGAAAATGCAGACGCCCGATGCAGTGCATCGGGCGTCGATGGCCGGCTAACGCCGGCCTTGTTCAACCGTTCTTAGTGTCAACCTAATTCAGGACGGGTCA
>NZ_JAJIRR010000043.1:0-1250 GCF_025717595.1 Kinneretia sp. DJ1R-11 | reverse complement strand
GGAGCTTGAATCGGTTTCGTTGACACTTCCACCTAACGAAGGAAGTGTTCAATGGGAACAGCAGGGCCAAGAAAAGTTCACCGTTACGAGCTGAGTTTCAAGCTCAAGGCGGTGCTGATGAGCGAGCAGCCAGGGGTGCTGATCAAGGACGTGGCGGAGTCCTTGTGCATTCATCCCTTCATGCTGTCCAAGTGGCGAAAGCAAGTGCGTGATGGCGAGCTGTCCGGCCCCATCGAGCCGGTTGAACCCGCAGCAGTGGCGGAGCTGCGCCGGCTGCGCGAAGTCGAGCAGCAGTTCAAGCGTTTGCAGACGGAGCACGATCTGCTAAAAAAATTCATCCGGTTTGCAGCAGATCAAAAGCGGAAGTCTTCGCCTTCATCGCGGCAAACCGGCAAGCCCACTCGATCCAAGTGATGTGCAAGCTGTACCAAGTCACCCGCGCAGGCTACTACGCCTGGTGCCGGCGTGAGCGCAGCGTCAGAGCTGCCGGCGACGAGCAACTCATTGAGCAGGTGCGCTTGGTTCACGAGCAAAGCCGAGGCTACTACGGCAGCCCGCGCATTGCGCAGCAGCTCAAGCAGCAGGGCGTTCAGGTGGGGCGCCGTCGGGTGGCGCGTCTGATGCGCAAGGCGGGCCTGCAGGGGCGCAGCGCCCGGCTGTACCGGCGTGCCAAGGTGGGGCAACGCAAGTTCTTCGCCAGCGTACCCAATGCGCTGCGAGACGTGGCGCTGAGCGATGCAGACCAGGCCTGGGTCGGTGACGTGACGTACCTCAAAGTGGCGGGCCAGTGGCGCTACATGGCGGCGGTGATGGATCGACACTCCCGGCGGCTGGTGGGCTGGAGCCTGAGCCGGCGTCGCGATGCTGCGCTGACGCGTCAGGCTCTGAATCATGCCGTGCGCAAGCGCCAGCCGTCGCCGGGTTTGATCTTCCACAGCGATCGGGGCATCGAATATGCGGCGTACGAGTATCGGGAGCAGCTGAACCGGCTGGGCATCAAGCAGAGCATGAACCGGCCCGGAAAAATGAACGACAACGCGCACATGGAGTCGTTCTTCCACTCGATGAAGACCGAGTCATTGCATGGCATGTCGTTCGAGACGGACAAGCAACTGCGTACCGCACTGCGCAGCTACATCGGCTTCTACAACCAGCAGCGGCTACATTCCTCGCTGAGCTATCTATCCCCGGTTAAATTCGAGCAACAGCAGCGGCAGCAATCATGTGTCAACTGAATCGGTGCAAGTTCC
>NZ_JAJIRR010000042.1:0-1292 GCF_025717595.1 Kinneretia sp. DJ1R-11 | reverse complement strand
GCCTTGAAGTCCGCCTTGTTGGGCAGGTTCACCAGGTCCAGCAGGTCCTGGTCGGCGCGCGCCAGCCCGGCCACCTGCGCCGCGATCTCCGCGCCCGACAGGCCCATCACCAGCACCTCGCTGTCCTGCACCACCTCGGCCAGATCACCCTTGAGCATCTCGCCGATGTGCGGCAGGTGCTTCTGCACAAAGCTGCGGTTCGCGCCCAGCAGGCTGGCCAGATGCACCTCGGGGTCATAAATCGACAGCTGCATGCCCTTGCCGATCAACTGCTCGGCCAAGGTCACCAGCGGGCTTTCGCGCAGATCGTCCGTGCCGGTCTTGAAGGACAGGCCGATGAAGCCGATCTTGCGCTTGCCCAGGGCCAGCAGCTTGTCCAGCGCTTGGTCCAGGTGCTGGCGGTTGGAGGTCAGGATGCCCGAGAGCATGGGCAGTTCCAGATCGTGCGTCTTGGCCAGGTAGGTGGTCGCGCGCAGGTCCTTGGGCAGGCAGGAACCGCCGAAGGCGAAGCCAGGCTTCAGATAGGCCTTGGAAATGTTGAGCTGCGTGTCCTGGCAGACCAGGTCCATCACTTCGAAGGCGTCCACACCCAAAGCGCCGCACAGGCGCGCGGTTTCGTTGGCGAAGGTGATCTTGAGTGCGTGGAAGTTGTTGCAGCAGTACTTCATCATCTCGGCCGCGCGCACCGAGGTCTTCAGGAATTTGCAGGGCAGATGGCCAAACAAGGCTTGCAGCCGCTCGGCCGCGTAATCGTGGTTGGCGCCGACGATGGTGAAGGGCGGCTTGTCGTAGTCGCGGATGGAGCTGCCTTCGCGCAGGAACTCGGGCTGGAAGCACAGGTGGAAGTCCACGCCGTCGCGCTTGCCCGAGGCGCGCTCGATGATGGGGCGCAGCACGTCTTCCACCGTGCCCGGCACCAGGGTAGAGCGGAACACCACCACATGCGGCTCGCTCTTTTGCTTGAGCGCTTCACCGATCTGTTCGGCCAGGCGCAGCACCGCGCCCTGGTCCTGGCTGCCGTTGGCCGCCGAGGGCGTGCCCACGCAGACCAGCGAGATCTCAGTGCTCAGCACCGCTTGCACCGCGTCCGTCGTCACGCTGACATGGCCGCTGGCCGCGACTTGCGCCATCAGCTCCACCATGCCCTCCTCGACCACCGGCGTCTTGCCGTTCTTGATCAGGTCCAGCTTGGCCGGCTCGATGTCCACGCCCACCACATCATGGCCGTCTCGCGACAAACAGGCCAGCGACACCGCGCCCACATAGCCCAATCCAAAAATGCTGATCTTCAT
>NZ_JAJIRR010000041.1:0-1335 GCF_025717595.1 Kinneretia sp. DJ1R-11 | reverse complement strand
GCCCGGCTTGCCGGGTGACGTCCTCTCGATTGAAGGGTTAGGCGGACGACGCGCCACGGGGCTAGCTCTTTGTGGGCACATTGAACTTGAGTGCGGCGGCCACCGCTCGCTCCGCTTGGAGGGATGACTTGACTGCTTCAATGACCGAAGGGTGATTCAGCTGGCCACAGTGCGCTAACGTGACGGCTGAGTCGGTTGAGATTAGCAAGGGATTTTTCAGCTGCGTCGCCAGCGCTGAAATGGTGGCTTCCTCAAGTGTTCCGATACTCGCTAATGCGTGAGCCGCATAGTTGCACCCGATAGACAGAGCATCTCGGATGTACGGTTCGAGCGGCTTTGACAATGGGCCCATTCGACCGGCTGCAACAAGCGCGCAATCAAGCGGAGTGCCGAGCTTGATGTAGGGAACACCAAAGGCATTCTTCGCTTCACCTGAGAAGAGTGACCTGAGCACTGGAATGGCTTCGGCTCCTCTGGCAGCCAACTCGGTGGTGGCCCTGGCTCGCGTGGCGGGTTGCAAGAACTCTTCAAACACTGGATCAGGTTGCATCTTCGGCCGCCTAACGTTGAAGCTAACCGGCCCGCGACGGCAGGACGCCGAAGGGACAGAATGAAATGAGGCCCGCAGGCGGCGTGCCGTTGCGGGTCCGGTTGAGCGAAGGGTTAGGCCGCAGGCGTCTTACGCGCGCGCTTGAGCGCACCTACAATCATGATTCCGGCGCCGAGCAGCACAGCCGTGCTTGGTTCGGGAACAGGCTGTGGAACTGCCCTCACGAGAATGGTTGTCAAGTTCGAACTACCGAGATCCCATGCGTCGGCCCACGTACCGGCAGCAGAAGCGAATCCGTCCCCGTAGACGTCGACTGAGAAGGTGGCATGCCCAAGTAGCCCATTGGCAGACAGCGCTTCGTCTCCATACAGCACGCTTCCGCCTATTAGGGTAGATCCAAGGTAGCACAAATTGCACCCAAGATGCTCCATCAGCGTTAGCACACCTGGCGCATTGGATCGCGTCCGCGGTGGCCCAACAACTATGCCGACGCTTGAGAAGAGCTGCTCGAGTTCTGGCCGGGTGGCGGCGCGAAATCCCCGTGAAGCCCAGCCTCCTGCGCCCAGCTCGATAGCGCGGAACGTAAGTCCGCTTGTCGCGGTGATGTCGAGCCATTGAAGCTGGGTCGACGTATCAAGAGTTAGAAGGCCGTCGCCAATAGCGGTCAAATCCTGGTCCACGAACGCTGCGCTTGCGGTGCAGTTGATGCACACAAGCGCTGCCGCCATGACGGCAGAGGCAATTTTTCTCATGAGTAACCTCCCTTTGTAGAATGGAAATTTGGA
>NZ_JAJIRR010000040.1:0-1391 GCF_025717595.1 Kinneretia sp. DJ1R-11 | reverse complement strand
TCGGCCTGCAGGGGCTGGCCCTGCGCGTCCAGCTGGGTGCTGCGCAGCAGGCGGCCGCTGCTGTCATAGCCATAGCGCATGTTCGCCGGGCCGCAGCTGCTGCAGCCCGGGCCGCGCAGCTCGATCAGGCGGAACTGGCCGCCGACGATGGCGCTGAGCAGGGTGCTTTGCTGGCCCAGGCTGTTGGTCAACAGGGTCTTGCCGAAGTTCTGCGGCTGGACGATGCCCTCGCGGTCGGGCTTGCCTTCGGTGGGCAGGGGCTTCTGAACGAACTGCAGGCTGATCTGCTCGATGCCGGTGTCGGGCACGGGCTGGCCCTTGCCGTCGAGCTGCAGGGGCAGGCCCTTGCTGCTGAGCACCGCGCGGCCCTCGCGGTCATAGGCATAGGTGGACAGGCGCTGGGTGCGGGCCTGGCCGGTCTTGGGGTCCAGGGTCTGCAGGCTGATGCCGGTCAGGGCGAAGCTGTGACCGCCGTTGTGCTGGGCCTCGTGGTGGTAGATCCGGGTGAACTCAGGGGTGGTGGCGAGGCCGCCCGTGCTCTTGGCGCTGAAGCTGGCCTGCAGCAGGCGGCCTTGCTTGTCGTGTTGGTAGGCGATGCGGCCGGTGGGGGTGTCCACGGCCTGCAGCAGGGCGCGCTGGCCGGCGCCGGCGCGGCCGTAGATGAGGCTGAGCTTGCGGCCCTGCGGGTCTTGCACGCCGATCAGGTCACCCAGAGGGTTGTAGCTCAGCTGCAGCTGCTCGCCGCTGGCGGCGCGCACCGTGTGCAAGGGGTGGCCACCGCCGCTGCCGCCGTGGAAGCTCAGCGTTCGGCCGTCGGGCCAGCGCCAGTGGTAGACGGGCTGGCCGTCGGCGCGGCGCTCGATGCGCACCTGGCCGTCGCTGAGCTGGGGGCTGGTGCAGAGTGTGCCGCCGGGGCCTTTGGCGAGGGTGATGCGGCGGCCGTCGGCCTGCAGGATCTGGATCTGCGAGCCGAGGTCGTAGAGCACGGTCTCGTAGCTCAGGCGCCATTGCGGGCCGACGATGCCGGCATGGCTGCTCTGGCTGTTGTAGTAGCGCTTGAGTTCCAGGCCGAGCACGCCGGGCAGGGCGGCGAGGTCGGTTTCTTCCTGGTACTTGTTGCCGTTGACGAGGTTGATGGGGTTGCCGCCGCCGAGCTGCACCCCCGCAGCGCCGCCGCCGCTGAGGCCGGCGGGGCCGGCGCCGCCGCAGCTGGGGTTGCCGCCGGGTGGGGCGGTGCAGGTGCCGCCGCCGCCACCACCGGGCTGGCACTCGGGGCGGTTCGGGAACAGGGTGCACAGGCCTCCCCCGCCGCCACCGCCGCCACCGGGCGGCAGGCAGCTCGCCCGGCTCGGGTCGCAGCTGCCGCCTCCGCCACCGGGTGGGAAGAGCTG
>NZ_JAJIRR010000004.1:0-362242 GCF_025717595.1 Kinneretia sp. DJ1R-11 | reverse complement strand
AGGGAGGACCCGGTGGGGAGTTTTTTTACAGCCTCAACGTTTGAGATGAGAGGCGTGACCCGGCTTGCCTGGGCACGTCCTCTCGATTGAAGGGTTAGACGTCACTTGACCCCAGCGCTAGAAGGCCATGCCGACACTGCAGTTGTCTGCGAGACAGGATGTGAACTCGTTGATTCCCCCATTTGGAAACCTGACTCGCAGGAAGTTGCCGTTTGCTTCGAAGTGGAGACCGGCAAACGACATGTTCAGACGCTCCACAATAAGTACCTTTGGTGGATCGACGCGCAAGACAAGATGTATGACCGAATGAGCCTCACGAATTGTGATGCTCTTGCCCTTGACTTCAATATCCCATGCTGTGGTCGCTGCTCGCCATTCGTTGTCCTCAATTACCAGACTGACGTTCCCGGCTTGGTCGCTGAACAATCCTGAAAACAAGAATGGCTCACCGTCGTTCTCAGGAGGCTTAATGCTGAAGAGCGGATGGCCTCCAACTTGGATTGGCACCGGACAGTTTTTCAAGCGCACCCCACCGAACTGAAGCTCGGGGTGCCCCTCAATGAAATCGAAGAACTCTCGGGTGTGCCCGACTTGCTTGCACTTTGGACTGCGCATTGCAAGTTTGACCCGCGCCTTAGACCACATGCCTGTGGTCACCTTGGCGTGGCACTGTGGGCACAGCAGTGCAATTGCTTCTGGGTCGTGCTGTTTGGCATCTTTGAACTCTGGGTCTACGTGCTCGTACTGGACGATGCCAAGCCCACAGATTACGCAGCCGAAACCACACTTTTGCCGGACGAGGCGCTTCACATCCGAGGGGATATCTCGACTTAGTCCGAAGGCGTTCAGTGACATCAGAGACCGTTCAAGTCGTGTTTGTGACGTCTAACTTGTTGTATATCGGTAGCAAACGCCACTTATCACGGCTGACGTCGCAATAACAGGGCATGCGGAAGTGACGCCAAGTTCTTGTGAGGCTTGCATTTTTTGCCGATTCGAGGGCGTGTGCAGGGTCATTAATTTCGGCGTCAAAAGCGGCGTTTGTTACAAATTGCCTGGGCGGGGAATCGCGTGCGGTCAGGTGCAACAGAAATCGGAGCGTATGTTGCCAGCAATTCCTGGTGTTAGGCCAGCTAGCGGCTGCAGGTGCGCATCAGGGCTTACGGTGGCGGCATGTCCTACGTTCTACCGATTCAGGCCAAGGCTGGCGCCCAGGTCCAGGCCGAGGCCTTGGCCCGGATCCAGTCGTGCCAGGGCCTCCCGATGCGGCATGAAGAACCTTCGGGTCTGGTCCATCAAAGAAGCTCGGGCCTGCAGGCCGCTAAGCGCGATGGCCGGTGCCGGCAGTGCCAGACTGGTGGCCGTGCTCGCCGGGAACCTCCCCATGCCCGCAAGCAGGCAATACCAGGAGGGGCGCTGATACATCAGCGCGGCCTCATGCCGGCTCAACACGGCGTCGAAGTCGCCACCTTGGTCCCAGGCCCTTAGCAGCTCAGCCAGGCGCTCGGAGCACGGCTTCAGCGCCCGGTTGGCGTGCCAGTAGTCGCTGTCATCGCGGGTGTTGAGCAGGTAATGCGTCTGCACATACTCCAGCACGCCGTCGAACATCTGGTTGATCAGGGCGTTGTAGCGCTGGCGCAAGTCTTCCATCGTGCCGCTGCCGCCTCCCGATTGCAGCGCTTCGATCAGGTGCTGCACCGAGAACTGAATCAGCATCAGCGCCGTGGCTTCCAGGGGCTCGATGAAGCCCTGGGACAGGCCGATGGCCACGCAGTTGTGGCGCCAGTGTCGGGCCACGCGGCCCACGCGCATCTTGAGCCGCCGGGCGCTGGCGCCCTCGGCCGCCGAGCCCAGGTGGGCGCGCAGGGCGGCTTCTGCCGCGTCGTCGCTGATGAAACCAGAGCTGTAGACGTAGCCGTTGCCGTAGCGGCTGCTCAGTGGGATCTGCCAGGCCCAGCCGTGGCCCAGGGCCGTGGAGGTGGTCTCGGACGGGATGTCCTGCTCGGGCTCCAGCGGCGTGGGGATGGCGATGGCGCGGTCGTTGAACAAGCGGTCGCCCCAGGGGATGAAGGGCTCGCCCAAAGCCTCGTTGATCAGCAAACCGCGAAAGCCGCTGCAGTCGATGAAGAAATCGCCTTCCAGGCGCTGGCCGCTGTCTTGCAAGCGCAGGGCCGTGATGTCCCCGCTTTCGGCGTGGCGCTCCACGGCGGCCACGGTGTCCACGCAGTGCTGCAGGCCCAGCTGCTCTTGCGCATGGCGTTTCAGAAAGGCGCCCAGCAGACCGGAGTCGAAGTGGTAGGCGTAGTCGGTGGCCGGGTGGTGCTCGGGCTGGCTGTAGACAGGCGCGCGACGCTGACGCGCCAGTTCAGCGGCGAGAAAAAAGTCTGCCGGGTTGGCGTCCACATCCTCGCCGCGGCGGCGCAGGTTCGCCTGCTGGATGAAGGCCTGGCCGAGCGGACGGTCGGCTTCGTTGAAGAAGGGGTGGACATAGCTTTCGTAGCCCGGCTGCGTGGACCAGTCGGGGAAGCGGATGCCGGCCTTGTAGGTGGCGTGGCAGGCGGGCATCCAGTCGCGCTCTTCCAGGCCGAGCTGGCGAAAGAAGTCGCGCAGATAGGGCGTGGAGCCTTCGCCCACGCCGATGGTGCCGATCTCGCTCGATTCGACCAGGGTGTAGCGGCAGGCCGGGCCCAGCTGGCGCGCCAGCAAGCAGGCCGTCATCCAGCCCGCGGTGCCGCCGCCGACGATGACGAAATGGGGCGTCGCAGCGGGCGAGGGTGTGCTCATGAAGTGGAAGGCGTAGAAGGGAGCGCGGGCTCAGGCCGCGGCGCGGCAGCGGCTTCATGTCCGGGCAAGGCCAGGCGGACTTCGAAGCCGCCTTGAGGATGGTTGCGAAAGCGCAGGCTGCCGCCGTGGTCGGCGACGATGTCGCGCACGATGGACAGGCCCAGGCCCAGGCCTTCCCCGCGCAGCTTGGAGCCATGGTCCAGCCGGGTATAGGGTTGGCCGAGCTTGGCCAGGGCGCTCTCGGGTACGCCGGGGCCGTGGTCGCGCACGGTCAGCAAGACCTGACCCTCTTCCGCGCTGCCGGGCTCGCCCGAGGCCATCTCCAGCTCGGTGCGGTGCTGCTGGGCGCCGGCGCCGTAGAACATGGCGTTGTCCAGCAAGTTGCCGAGCGCACGCTTGAGTGCCAGGGGCTTGCCGAACACCGTCAGGGGCAGCTCTTTCAGCTCGATTTGCTGGCCGGTCATGCGCGCGTCGCGCACCATCTTCTGCAGCACCAGGTCGATGCGCACGGGCGCGCGGTTTTCGTGGATGTCGGTGTCCTTGACGATTTGCAGCGCGGTCTTGACCATCATGTCCAGCTCGTCCAGGTCCTCGTGGAACTCGTCTTGCACGGCGGGGTCGTCGAGCAGCTCGCTGCGCAGGCGCAAGCGGGTGATGGGCGTGCGCAGGTCGTGCGAGATGGAGGCGAACAGGCGTTCGCGGTCGCTGAGGTAGCGGCGGATGCGTTCTTGCATGTCGTTGAAGGCCTGGATGGCGCGGCGCACCTCCGAGGTGCCGCTCAGGCGCAGCGGCTGCGGCGTGGTGCGGTGGCCCACCAGGGCGGCGGCCCGGCTCAGGCCGCGCAGCGGGCGGGTCAGCGCGCGCGCGGCGATCACGGTCAGGATCAGGGCCAGGCACAGGGTCAGCAGCTGCGGGGCCAGCCTTTGCCAGGTGAAGAAGTCCAGCTGCTCCAGAAAGTAGGGGTCGGGCATGGCGCTGCTGAGGTAGACCCATTGCCCCGGTTCTGTCTCCACCTGGATGACCAAAAAAGGCGCCGGCCGCTCGCTGGCCAGCAGGGAGGGGTCGACCCAGCTGTCGGGCAGGTCGGCCAGCAGGGCGCCACTGGGCGCCACCTTGAGGCCTTGCGGCGAGGCCAGGGCGACACGAATGGGCGTGCCAGGCGCCAGCTGGGCGCTGATCTCCTGGCGCACGATGGCTTCCACCGAGCGTGCAAGTGGCAGATCGGGCAGAGCTCGCGTCGCCACTTCGCCCTTGTTGAGAAAGACCAGGAAACGCGTGCCGCCCATGGTGCGCAGCTGCTCGATCACCAGCGGTCGGTAGGGTGCCGGCAGCTCGCGCAGCGCCCGCAGCGCGCCCAGCACGCCGCTGGCCACATGGTGGGCGGCCAGCTCGGCCTGGCGCCGGGTGCGCAACTCCACCTGGCGGTACCAGAGCAGATTGACCAGCAGCTGCACGATCAACAGGCCGGCCAGCATGGCCAGGGTGAAGCGACCCTGCAGGCTGTCGAACCAGAAGCCGACGCTGCGGCGCGGCCAGCTCTGGGTGTCGTTCAGCCCCGCGGCTTCATAGCGCATGCGAGGCGTTGACCGTGGTGGCAAAAACATAACCGGAGCCCCGAACGGTCTTGATCAGGGCCGGCTGCTTGCCGTCATCTTGCAGGCGCTGGCGCAGGCGGCTGACCTGCACATCGAGCGAGCGGTCCAGTGGCCCGAGGTCGCGGCCGCGCGTCACCTCGGCCAGGCGGCTGCGGTCCAGCACCTCGCCGGGGTGCTCCACCAGCAGCTTGAGCAGCTGGAAGTCCATGCCCGAGAGGGCCGAGGCCGCGCCCTCGGGGTCGATCAGGCTGCGCTCCAGCACATCGAGGGTGAAACCGTTGAAGCGGAAGTAGCGCGGCGTCTGGTTGCGCTCCTGGCCGCTGCGTCGGTGGATGGCCTTGATGCGCGCCAGCAGCTCGCGCGGGTTGAAAGGCTTACCGATGTAGTCGTCGGCCCCCAGCTCCAGGCCGACGATGCGGTCGGTCTCCTCGGCGCTGGCGGTCAGCATGATGACGGGCACGTCGGAGCGGCGGCGCACCGCCTGGCACAGGGCGAAGCCCTCGGTGTCAGGCAGCATGACGTCGAGAATGCACAGGCTGATCTCGTCACGGAAGCGCTCGAACTCGGCCATGAAGCTGGCGCCGTCGTGGGCCAGGCGCACCTCGTACTGGTTCTTTTCGAGGTAGGTCTTGAGCAGGGTGCGGATCTTCTGGTCGTCGTCGACGAGCAGGATGGTGCGGGTCATGGCAGGGCTTTCGGGGGGCGCGGGCCGAGTGCGCGCAACAGGGCCTGGAGGCGGCGCTGCGCGGCGGCAGGGGTCTGGTTGGGGTCGAGGGCGAAGCGGTGCACGGTTTCGATGAAGGCGTTCTTGCCGACTTCATCGAAGGCCATGCGGTGCACCAGGCTGGGCACGCGCGGCGTGTTGGGGTTGGCGAACAATCGGTAGGAGCGTTGGGCACAAAGGTCCAGCTCGTCGACCGGCACATCGCGCCGCACCGGCACCGAACCCTTGATGCGGTTGTAGCTGATCTGCAGCGTGGCATTGCCCAGCAGCTCGGCCATGCGCTCTTGTGCCGGCTGCTTGCTGCCGTCGCCGGCGAGCATGGCCAGGGTGTCGATGCTGAAGAGATGGGCTTGCGCCGTGCCGGGCACGGCCTTGCATTCGAAGTCGCGCCCGCCTTCCTGGCCCAGCGCGCCGAGCTCACCGCGCACCCAGTCGCCGCTGATCAGCATGGCCGTGCGGCCGGCGGCGAAATCGGCCACCAGCTCGGTCCAGCGGCGCTCGCCAGGGTTGGCGTTGCCGAGCTGATTGCCGTTGCTGCTGTTGGCACTGGCGGCGCTGACCGGCGCGGCGAGATTGCGCCATTCGCGCAGGCGCTTGAAGCTGCGCTCCAGGGCCGGGTCGTCAAAGGCCTGCAGGTCGCGCTGCACCACCATGCGCTGGTAGAGCGCCGGGCCGGCCTCGCCGAGCAGCATGGCCTCGAAGACCGTGGCCACCTGCCAGGGCTCGTCGCTGAAGCCCACGGGCGTGATGCCGGCCGCGCGCAGGGCGCTGGCCGCACGCATGACGCCGGCCCAGTCGCTGGGCGGCTCGATCTTGAGCTGGCGGAACAGGGCCAGGTTGACGTAGAGGTTGTTGATGCGGTGGATGCCCAGGGGCGCGGCCACCACATGTTCGCGCACATTGAGCTGGCTCATGACCTGGGGGAAGAGGGTGCTGCGCCAGTCGCGGCGCTGAGCCACGCCGTCCAGGCGCAGCAGCAGGCCCAGCTCTGCCCATTCGCGCAGGGCCTGGCCGTTGAGCTGTGCGACCTGCGGCGCTTGGCCGCGCAGGGTCCGCTCGTTCAGCACCTTGATGGCGCCGCCGCCGCCGCCGCCGGCCACGGCGCCGTCGACCCAGCGCAAGCCCTGCTCGGCCATGCGGGCCGCCACCAGGTCCGCTGCGGCCCGCTCGCCGGCCGAGGTCCACCAGTGCAGGACGTTCAGGTCCTGGTTGGACTGCAAGGCACTGGCGGCCGGCGCCGTGGGTGCGGCGCTCAGCGGCTGCAGCATGGCGAAGGAAGCGACAAGAGCGAGCATGAGCCGCATCTTGCCCTGCAGGCGCGCAGCGCAGGCCTTGCTTTTGTTGGACTTCGGTGAGCTTGTGTAAGGCACGGGCGGGCGGCGCGATGGCGGTTGTGACAATTGTTCCTCGCTCCGCAGGCCTTGGCGATTGGGGCTTTCGCGGCGTTCCGAGTCGGCCCCACCGCATACTTTGGGCGCGCCATGTTAAGTAAGGTAACAAGCGCAGGAATCGTCGGGAATACAGGGCTTGGCCGAGCGAGCCCATGCCATCGGTGTTGCCGGTCTTCAGCAGCCACGCCACCCCTCGGGGTCAACCGGTGCCGTGGCGCGATTGCGTTACGTGGCTCGAGCGCCTATCGTGGCCCATATGTCGGCCAGGGAGGGTGTGTGCGCGCTGACCGGTGCGGTGTGGCCGGTCTTCGTGTGCGGGCTCACTCGGGACCGTTCTCCGAAGGCGCGCCGGTCGCGCCGGGGCGGGGGCCAGGGTGCTGGATGACACCGAGCCCGCGCTGCATGAAGCTGCTCCTTGCCTGCGAGTGCTTCCCCCGCCAATGTGGAAGCACTCGCAGGTTCTTTCTTTCTTGCTTTCTTTTTTTTCGTCCCGCGGGCTCAGGCGCCCGAGCGGCTCGGCTCAGGCGGGCTGGCTCGATTCACTGGGCGTGGTCTTCTTCCAGTTCGTCGTGCTCGTCATCGAGCTCGTCGTTGTCCAGCACGGCCACTTCGGCGTACTGCACGCCGTGCAGCTGATGGCGATAGGCCAGGTGCGCATGGCGGCCGGTGGCTTCATGGTCGCCTTCGTCGTCGGCGGCTGCTGCGGCCAGGTGGTGATCGGCTGCGGCCGAGAAATGCCGTGCCGCCAGGCGGTGGTAGTCGGCCACCGATTCGAAGTCTTGCTCCAACAGTTCCGTGCTGGCGTCGACGGGCAGGTCTTGCTTCAGTTCTTGGCTCATGGGGCTTCTTTCTTTCCGTTCGCTCGGTTGAGATGCAGTGCGGAGGGCTGCGCCCGCCGGCGACAAGCCAGCGGGCGCATGCCCAGCATCACGTGGCGATGTGAAGCCTTGGTGACAGGCTTGAACAGCCCCTCAGGACGCGGGCTGCCGCGTGTCGAGGTAGCCCTGCGCCGCTACCCGGGCGGTCTCAAAGGCCTGGCGGAAGGCCTGCAGTTCGGCCGAATAGTCGGCCGGAGCGTCGTTGGCCCTATCGCTGGCCTTATCGCTGGCGTTCGTGCTGGCGTTCGTGCTGGCGTTCTCGCTGCAGACCCGCTCCAAGGCGCCGGCACGGTCGCTCAGTTCGGCCATGCCGAGGTAGCCTGAGGGGGTGCCGCTGGCATGGGCCAGCTGGCGCCATCCGGCACGGTCCGCGTCGTCCAGCGCATGGAGGCGCAGCTGTGTGTCGGAGAGAAAGCGGCGCAAAAGGGTTTGGAAGCGTCCCGGCTCCTTGAAGCGGCTTTGGCCGACGGCGGCATCAAAGCCGGGCTGCTTGGAGGGCGGCTCGGCCGCAGGACCAGATCGCTCTGACGCAGCCGCGCCGCTCTGGCCGTCGCTGGCTCGGCCCATCAGCTGGTTGATCTTGCCCACCAGCTCGTCGACATTGAAAGGCTTGGCCACGAAGGCGTCCATGCCGGCGTCCAGGGCGGCCTGGCGCTGCTGACTGAAGGCCCCGGCGGTCAAGGCGATCACCTTCATGTGCCGCAGCTGCGGCGTGGCGCGGATCTTCTCGGTGGCGGCGTAGCCGTCCAGCACGGGCATCTGCACATCCATCAGCACCACGTCGACGCTGTCCGGCTGACCCAGCAGCTGGGTGACCGCATCCAGGCCGTCCAGCGCCTGGGTGACGATGGCGCCTTCGCCGCGCAGGATGTCCTGGGCGACGTCGCGATTGATCTCGCTGTCGTCGGCCAGCAGGATGCGCAGGCCCTGCAGGCGCTGCAGCTGCGGTGCGGCCGGCTTGCCGGCGAGCAGGGCGCCGCGGCGGTTCTTGGCGTCCAGCACTGCGTTGTAGAGCCCCGAGGCGGTGACCGGCTTGGTCAGCACCGCGTCGATGAGCTCGCTGCCGGCTTGGTCGCGCAGGCGGTCGCGGTCAAAGGCGGTGACCATGATGATGATGGGCGCGTCTGGATCATCTGGATGGCCAGGCTCATGGGCTTGGGCCTCATGCGCCTGCACTTGCAGCTCGCGAATCTGCATCGCAGCGGCCAGGCCGTCGACCACCGGCATGCGCCAGTCGAGCAGGATCACGTCATAGGGCAGTTGCGGCGCCCGCTCCTGCAGCAGCTGCAGGGCCTGTTGGGCCGAGTCGGCGCTGTCGGCGTACCAGCCCAGGCTTTGCGCCGTGTTGCACATCACCTGGCGGGCCACGGCATGGTCGTCGGCGATCAGCACGCGCTGGTGCACCATGGCGGGCAGGGAACTTTCAGCCACCTCGCTCAGCTGGAAGGGCAGAGTGACGGTGAAGGTGCTGCCGCGCCCGAGCTCGCTGCGAACGGTGATGCTGCCGCCCATCAGCTCGGCCAGCTGGCGGCTGATGGTCAGGCCCAGGCCGGTGCCGCCGAAGCGCCGGGTGGTCGAGCTGTCGGCTTGGCTGAAAGCGTGGAAGATGCTGTTCAGCTTGTCCGGGCTGATGCCGATGCCGCTGTCCTGGACGCTGAATTCCAGCTGGATCCAGTCCTTGCCTCGCGCCACAGGCGTTGCGAGGCGCTGGACATGGACCACGACCTCGCCCGCCGGTGTGAACTTGATGGCATTGCTGGCCAAATTGGTCAGCACCTGACCGAGTCGCAAAGCATCGCCCTTGAGGAACAGGGCGCCGGCCGGCGCCGCACCGACCAGCACCTCCACCGGCTTGTTGCCCACGGCCGTGGCCATCAAGCTGGCCAGCTGGTCCAGCACATCGTCGAGCCGGAAGGGCATGGACTCGATGTCCAGGCGGTGCGCCTCGATCTTTGAAAAATCCAGGATGTCGTTGATGATGGCCAGCAAGTTGTTGCCGGACAGCTCGATCTTGCGCACCATTTGCAGCACGCCGGCCTCCAGAGTCTGGCGCTGCAGCAAATAGCACATGCCCAGGATGGCGTTCATGGGCGTGCGGATTTCGTGGCTCATATTGGCCAGAAATTCACTCTTGGCCTGGTTGGCAGACTGTGCCTGTTCGCTGCGCTCGAGCAGTTCGAGATTGAGCTCCTGCAGCCGCTGCTGGGCCTGCTTGAGGGCGCTGACATCGGTGACCAGCACGAAGAAGCCGCGCACATGGTTGCCGTCGCGGTCGGGAATGAAATGCACCCAGGCGTCGCGGCTGTGGCCTTCGGCGTCTAGTAGCTGGCGCTCAAGCTGCTGCGGCTCGCCTTGCAGCACCCGTTCCACATAGGGCTGGTACCAGGCATAGCGTTCTTCGCCGAGCAGCTCGCGCATGGAGCGGCCCTGCAGCTGGGCCTGACCCAGGCCCAGCCAGGACTTGAAAGCAGCGTTGGCAAAGGCGCAGCGCCTGTCTGGCGTGCAGTAGAGGATCATGCCGGGCACGATGTCCAGCAGGGTGTGCAGAAAGCGCTCGTCGCGCTGCAGCTGCAGGCGCTGCTCGGTGATCTCGCTGATGTCGTGCACGACCACGTAGAAGCCCTGGACCTCGCCGTCCAGCCAGTCCGGCAGGTAGTGGGTCAGGGCATGCCGCATGCGCTCGCTGTCGGGAATGCGGATGCTGCGCTCGAAGGTCTGGGCTTCGCCACGCAAAGCCGCTTCGATGTGTTTGCGGTTGGCTTCGAACAGCTCGGGCCCGAGCAGGCTGGAGATATGTCGCCCGGGCAAGGTTCCGGGGTCGACGCCGAACCAGCTGGCATAGGCATGGTTGGCGACCTGGTTGATCAGCTGCTTGTCCCAGTAGCCGATCATCGAGGGCAGTGCATCGATCACGTTGCGCAGGCGCCGGCGGGCAGTTTCCAGCTCCTGGGTGCGCGTCAGGACCTGCCCCTCCAAGCTGGCGTTGAGCTGCAGGATGCGCGCCTCGGCCTGCTTTTGCTCGCTGATATCGCGCACGATCTTGGCGGCGCCGACCACGTGCTGCGCTGCATCGTGGATCGGGGACACGGTGACCGAGACGTCGATGCGGGAGCCATCGGCGCGCTGGCGCACAGTGACGAAATGCGGGATTTGCTCGCCACGCGCAATGCGGGTCAGGATGCTGCGTTCTTCGTCCTGCAACTCGGGTGGGACGATCAGCTCGCCCAGGTAGCGGCCGATGGCTTCGCTGGCCGAGTAGCCGAAGATGCTCTCGGCGGCCGGATTCCAGCTGTTGACGCGGCCCTCCAGGTCTTTGCTGACAATGGCATCGGTGGAGCCGGCCACGATGGTGGCCAGATGGGCGGCATTGGCGGCGGCCTGCTGCTTGCGCTGGCGGTTGCTCGCCAGCAAATAGGTGAGCAGGGCCAGGAGCGCGGCGATACCGGTCAGGCCGGCGCCGACCAGCTTTGGCTCGACAAAGTTGCGCTGAAGCAGGAAGTCAGGTTGTGCCCTGACCTCGAGCAGCCATTGGCGACCGAACTGCTGCAGCGGCAGTCGAACGATGAGCCCGGCCGCGGCGACGGCGGCTGGTTTGGAGTCGTAGAAGGGCTGGGGCTCGGGCGAAGCTTCCGCGTCCAGCAAGCGCAGCGCGAAGCTGTTTCGGTGGAAGTCCAGACCGGCCAGCACTTCCTCCAGCAGAAGCGGTGCATAGGCCAGGCCTTGAACTTCGGCCTGGCGTTCGGCCACGGCGGCCGGTGTGCTGCCGCTGCGAAAGATCGGCAGCAAGAAGAGCAGGCCTTGGCCCGGCTTGCCACTGGCTTGCAGCAAGGTGATGGGCCGCGTCAAGGTCGCCTGGCCGCTGGCCACGGCTGCCAGCGTGGCCTCGCGTCGCGTCGCCTCGGAGGCGATGTCCAGGCCCAAGGCAGCCGCATTGCGCGCCTCGGGTTCGATGAACTGGATCACCCAGCGTTCGCTTTGATTGGGGCTGAGCGCCTGGATGTGGAAGTCGGGTCGGCCGTCGAGCTGGATGCGGCGCAAAAAGGCTGCTTCCTGCTGCGGCAGCAGGCGCCGGATCAGGCCGAAGCCGCGGGCGCCGGGAAACTCTCGCTCCATGTCGCGGGAGCGCATGTATTCCTGAAAGCTCTCGCGGCTGAGTCGGTCCAGGCCGGCCGCCAGCGCCGCGCCACGAGCTCCGCGCAAGCCGTACTCGTAGCTGCGCAGACGGGCCTGAACCTGGCCCAGTGCCTGCTGTGACAGCTCGGAGAAGTGGGTCTGTGCCTCAGTCGCTTGCTGATGCTGCAAAACGACGGTGCCAGCCCATGCCAGCACGCAGCCGCCCAGCAGCACAGCCAGAGCCAAGACCCTGGACTTGGTGCCATGCTTCATATCCGCTCCCTGCGGCCGGCCTTGGGTGCTCTGACCGCTGGAGCGAGACTAACTCAATTCGCCTTGCTAGGGGATGGCCGCAGCAGGCGGCGCAGGGCCCAAGTTGCCAGACTGCCCAGCAAGAGTCCCAGGGCATCGGCCAGAAGATCAGGCCATTCGCCACTGCGTCCGGGCACCAGGGTCTGCAGCAACTCGATCGCACCGCCGTAGGCCAGCAGGGCCAGAAGCAATGCAAATTGGCGCCTGGGCCAGGCCAAACTCCCGAGCAGGCACAGGGAGCCGAAGGCGCACAGATGATTGAGCTTGTCCCAACCGAGGCTCATCTGCTGGGGCGGCTTGGGGCTCAGCGCCAGCCAACTGATGATCAGAATCAGCGGCACAAAGAGCAGGGCCAGGCCTCTTTGGAAGGCTGGGCGTTCAAGCAACGTGGGTTGAGTGGCTGACGGGTTCACGGTGACCGGTGAAGTAGGAAAGCGCGAGCGGAAACAACAAAGCCCAGCTCTTGCGAACTGGGCTTTGCGGATTTTTTGATGGTGCCGGAGAGATGAATCGAACACCCGACCTTCTCATTACGAATGAGCTGCTCTACCGACTGAGCTACACCGGCATCAAGCCCAAGATTCTAGCAGGGTTTATTTGGCCGAATCAAGGTGGTAGGCGGTCACGCGCTCGACTTCGTTCTTGGAGCCCAGCACCACGGCCACGCGCTCGTGCAATTGCGTGGGGGTCAGGTCCATGATGCGCTGGCGGGCGTTGGTGGCGGCGCCGCCGGCCTGCTCGACCAGGAAGGCCATGGGGTTGGCCTCGTACATCAGGCGCAGCTTGCCGGCCTTGTTGGGCTCGCGCTGGTCCCAGGGGTACATGAAGACGCCGCCGCGGGTCAGGATGCGGTGCACATCGGCCACCATGGAGGCGATCCAGCGCATATTGAAATTCTTGCCACGCGGACCTTCTTCGCCGGCTAAGCATTCGTCGATGTAACGCTTTACTGGGGCGTCCCAATGGCGCATGTTCGACATATTGATGGCGAACTCCTTGGTGTCCTCGGGGATCTTCACGCCTTCTTGCGTCAGCACAAAGCTGCCTTGCTCGCGGTCCAGGGTGAACATGGCCACGCCGGCGCCGAAGGTCAGCACCAGGGTGGTTTGCGGGCCGTAGACGCAGTAGCCAGCGGCCACTTGCTGCTTGCCCGGCTGCAGGAAGTCGTCTTCCGACACGCCCTTGCTGCCCTCGGCCTTTTTGAGCACCGAGAAGATGGTGCCGATGGAGACGTTGACGTCGATGTTGGACGAACCATCCAGCGGGTCGAACATCAGCAGGTATTCGCCCTTGGGGAAGCGGTTGGGCACCAGGTAGATGCCTTCCATTTCTTCGGAGGCCATGGCCGCCAGATGGCCGCCCCATTCATTGGCCTCGATCAGCACCTCGTTGGCGATGATGTCGAGCTTCTTCTGGATCTCGCCCTGCACGTTCTCGCTGCCGGCGGTGCCCAGCACTTCGCCGAGCGCACCCTTGGTGACGCTGATGGCGATGCGCTTGCAGGCGCGCGCGACCACCTCGATCAGGAGGCGCAGCTCCTGCGGGATGTGGCCGTGCTGGCGCTGTTGTTCGATCAGGTATTGAGTCAGGCTGATGCGACGTGTCATGGTGACGGTCTTTCTCGGGGAAGTGAAAAAACGGGTCGGAGCGCGGCAGACGAAGAAAAGGGGCCTCGCGGCCCCTTGTCATCTGCCCGTTCAGGCGGCGGCGTCGGCCGACTTGTCAGACTCCAGTGCACGGTCGATGACCTCGCGCACATCGCTGGACAGGTCAGGCTTGGCGGCCACGCGGCGGATCGCCTCCAGGGCGGCGCTGCGGTAGGGCTGGGCCAAGGTGGTCCAGCGGTCCATGGCCCGCGCCAGGCGGCTGGCGATCTGCGGGTTGATGGCGTCCAGAGCCAGCACCTGCTCGGCCCAGAACACATAGCCGGCTGCATCAGCGCGGTGGAAGGCGGCCGGGTTGAACATGCACAGCGAGGAGATCAGGCTGCGCGCGCGGTTCGGGTTCTTGAGCGTGAAGTCCGGGTGCTGGGTCAGCTGCTTGACGCGGGCGAAGCTCTTGCCGTCCAGCTCCGGCGTGCGGCCTTGCAGGGCGAACCACTTGTCGATGACCAGGGCGTCGTCTCTGAACAGCTCGTGGAAGCGGGCCAGGGCCGGCTCGGCCAGCTCGGCATGGGCGTTGACCAGGGCGCTCAGGGCGCCGAGGCGCTCGGTCATATTGCCGGCGTCCTTGAAGCGCTGGTAGGCGCGGCCGGGCCAGACCGTGTCGCCGCTGCGGGCGGCGTCCAGCACCAGCATGCTCAGGGCCAGATTGGCCAAGGCGCGCTTGCCAGAGGACACCGGATCAGGCGTGTAGCCGCCCTGGATCTGGTTGGCCTCGAAGGCTTCAATCCAGTCCTCGCGCAGGGCTTGGGCCAGTTGCCTGCGAGCGGCCTCCACGGCGGCGTGGATGGCTTGCGGGTCCACCACGTCCAGCTGCTCGGCGATATAGCCTTCGCCCGGCAGAGTCAGGGCCAGGTCCTTGAAGGCGGCGTCCAGCTCGGGGTGGCGCAGCACGGCGCGCATGGCCTCGATGAAGGCGCTGTCCAGCTGCAGGGCGCTGCCGCTGCGCACGGCCGCGAGGATGCGGTTCAGAGCCAGGCGCTGGCTGGCTTCCCAGCGGTTGAAAGCGTCGGCATCATGCTGCAGCAGCACCAGCAGCTCCGCATCGCTGAGGCCGTCATCCAGCACCACCGGGGCCGAGAAGCCGCGCAGCAGCGAGGGCACGGGCTGGCTGGCCAGGTTGGTAAAGACGAAGCTCTGTTCCGCTTCGTCCAGCACAATCACACGCTCCAAGCCAGCGGCTTGGTCTTCGCCCTGCAATTGCAGAGGCAAGGCCTGACCCTCGGAGCTCAGCAGGCCCAGGGCCACCGGGATCACCTGGGGCAGCTTGTGCTCCTGGCCCGGGGTGGCGGGGTTGTGCTGCTTGAGCGTCAGGGTGTAGGTCTGGGCGGCCGCGTCGTACACGCCGCGGGCTTGCAGGCGCGGCGTGCCGGCTTGCGAGTACCAGCGCTTGAAGTTGTCCAGGCGTGTGCTCAGGGCCGAGCCGGGGTTGGCGTCGGCGATGGCGGCGGCGAAGTCGTCGCAGGTCACGGCCTGGCCGTCATGGCGTTCGAAGTAGAGCTTCAGGCCCTTCTCGAAGCCGGCGCGGCCGACCAGGGTTTGGTACATGCGCACCACTTCCGAACCCTTTTCGTAGACGGTGGGGGTGTAGAAGTTGTTGATCTCGACAAAGGTGTCGGGGCGCACCGGGTGGGCCATGGCGCCCGAGTCCTCGGGGAACTGGCTGGCGCGCAGGGCGCGCACGTCCTGGATGCGGCAGACCGCGCGGGCGCTGGCGCCGCCGGCCATGTCCATGCTGAATTCCTGGTCGCGGAAGACGGTCAGGCCTTCTTTCAGCGAGAGCTGGAACCAGTCGCGGCAGGTGACGCGATTGCCGGTCCAGTTGTGGAAGTACTCGTGCGCGACGATGGATTCGATGCGGCCGAAGTCGGCGTCGGTGGCGGTGGCCGGCGAGGCCAGCAGGGCGCTGGTGTTGAAGATGTTCAGGCCCTTGTTTTCCATCGCGCCCATATTGAAGTCGGACACGCCGACGACCATGAAGCGTTCCAGATCCAGGGGCAGGCCGAAGCGGGCTTCGTCCCAGACGATGGAGGCGATCAGCGAGTTCATCGCGTGCTCGGTCTTCTCCAGGTCACCGCGGCGCACGAAGACTTGCAGCAGATGGTCCTTGCCTGCACGGGTGCGCACGCGCTGTTCGCGCGCCACCAGATCGCCGGCCACCAGGGCGAAGAGATAGCTGGGTTTGGGGAAGGGGTCGTGCCACTTGGCGAAATGGCGGCCGTTGTCGAGATCGCCCGAGTCCAGCAGATTGCCGTTGGACAGCAGCACCGGGAACTTGGCCTTGTCAGCGCGCAGCAGCACGGTGTAGACCGCCATCACATCGGGGCGATCCAGGAAGTAGGTGATGCGGCGGAAGCCCTCGGCCTCGCACTGCGTGAAGAAGCTGCCACCGGAGGTGTAGAGGCCTGACAGGGCGGTGTTCTTGTCGGGCGCGCAGGTGTTGCGGATCTCGAGCGCGAAATCGGCATCGGGCACGTTGTCGATGATCAGCTCATGGCCTTCCTGGCGGAAGGACACGCTTTCGCCATTGATCAGCACGCGCAGCACATTGAGCTCTTCGCCGTGCAGGCGCAGGGCGCCGTGGGCGACGGCGGCATTGCGCTCCAGCTGCATCTTGGAGGTGACCAGGGTCTTGGCCGGCTCCAGATCGAAAGTCAGGTCGACGGTGCGGATCCAGAACGCGGGCGCACAGTAGTCTTCGCGGCGGATCAGGGTGGCAGAGCCTTCACGCATGGCGGGCATCCTTGGGTGGCATGGGGTTTGAAACCCCGCGCGGTTCGCGCGGGGTCAGAGGAAGGACAAAGAAAGGTCGAGCAGGCGGCCCGGGGCTCAGACGCCTTGCTTCAGGCTCTCGGTGATGAAGGGGTCGAGGTCGCCGTCCAGCACCTTCTGGGTGGCCGAGGTTTCGTAGTTGGTGCGCAGGTCCTTGATGCGGCTCTGGTCCAGCACATAACTGCGAATCTGGTGGCCCCAGCCCACATCGGTCTTGGTGTCTTCCAGCTTCTGCTGTTCTTCCATACGCTTGCGCATCTCATGGTCGTACAGGCGCGAGCGCAGGCGTTTCCAGGCCACGTCGCGGTTGCTGTGCTGGCTGCGGCCGTCCTGGCACTGGACGACGATGCCGGTGGGGATGTGAGTCAGGCGCACGGCCGAGTCGGTCTTGTTGATGTGCTGGCCGCCGGCGCCGGAGGCGCGGAAGGTGTCGGTGCGCACATCGGCCGGGTTGATGTCGATCTCGATCGAGTCATCGACTTCCGGGTAGACGAACAGCGAGGCAAAGCTGGTGTGGCGGCCGCCCGAGCTGTCGAAGGGGCTCTTGCGCACCAGGCGGTGCACACCGGTCTCGGTGCGCAGCAGGCCGAAGGCGTATTCGCCCTCCACCTTGATGGTGGCGCTCTTGATGCCGGCCACGTCGCCGTCGGTTTGGTCTTCCAGCGTCGCCTTGAAGCCCTTGCGCTCGGCGTACTTCAGGTACTGGCGCAGCAGCATGCTGGCCCAGTCGCAGGCCTCGGTGCCGCCGGCGCCGGCCTGGATGTCGACAAAGCAGTTCAGGGGATCGGCCGGGTTGTTGAACATGCGGCGGAATTCCATCTGCTCGACGATCTCCGTCAGCTTGGCCGCATCGGCCTCGATGGCTTCCAGGCCCGCGAAATCGTCGTCGGCCTTGGACATGTCGTAGAGCTCGGCGTTGTCGGCCAGATTGCTCTCGAGGTGGTCGACGGTGTTGACCACGTTTTCCAGCGTACGCTTTTCTTTGCCCAGTTCCTGGGCGCGCTTGGGCTCGTTCCAGACGCTAGGGTTCTCCAGCGCGGCATTGACTTCGTTCAGTCGCAGTGCTTTGCGATCGTAGTCAAAGATACCCCCTTAGCGCGGCAGTCCGCGCTGTCAGGTCGGCCAGGGTGCTACCGATGGTGTTGATGCGTTCGATGTCCATGTTCTTGGTTCCCAAGGAGTGCTTGCGGTGGAATGCGTGGGTGGGCGCCGCGCGGCCCTGAGCGGGGTCGGGGCCGGGCGCACCTGCATCCGAACCCGCTATTTTCACATGCCGGGGGCCCCGGGCGGCAAAGCGCTTGTCCCAAGCCGGTCGCCGGGGGAAATGCTGCACACTGCCCAGCCATGAATCTGCATGATTTCGACCGCCCCGCGCCCCAGCCGAACTCGGCCGAAACCGGCGCGCGCCAGCTGCAGTACTGGCAGCGCACGCGCCGGCTGACGGCTTGGCTGCTGCTCCTGTGGCTGGCCGTGTCTTTCGGCTTGACCTACTTCGCCCGCGAACTCAGCTTCGACTTCTTCGGCTGGCCCTTCAGCTTCTGGGTGGCCGCCCAGGGCGCCTTGGCGGTGTTCTGCGTCATCGTTGCCTTCTATGCCCGGGCCATGCGCAAGCTCGACGAGCTGTACGGTCAGCCCGGTTGAGCGCCCCGGTCCCAAGGCCGTCACTGGAGCAGGAAGTCTTCCAGGCAGCGCGCCAGCGCCTCGGGCTGGTCGTGGTGCAGCATGTGGCCGGCTGCGCGGATCATCTGCTTGTCCAGGCGCGGAACCACACTCAGCCGCGCTTCGAAATCGGCCCGCGGATAGCGGTCACCCCAGAACTGGCTCAAATCGCTCGCGTCGCCTTCCACCCACAGGGTTGGCGCCGTGATCAGCTTCCAACCGGCCACGATCTCGTCCTTGCGGTAGAGGATGGGGTTGGCACGCTTGTGTGCCGGGTCGGCCAGCAGCTGCCAGCTGCCATCGGCCTGCTGGCGTGACCAATGCGGGGCCAGCCAGGCGGCCTTGTCCGGGCTCAGGCGCGGGTTGGTCTTGATCAGGCGCTGGGCCACGGCCTCGAGGCTGGCGTAGAGTCGCAGCTGCGGTGCTTCCTTCAGTTCCTTGAGCCAGGTTGCCAGGCGGCCAGGCGCTTGCTCGGGCTTGGCCTCGGGCAGGCCGAAGCCTTCCAGATTGATCAGCCGGCGCACCCGTTCGGGCCGCACGCCGGCATAGCTCATCACGACATTGCCGCCCATGCTGTGGCCGAGCAGGTCGACCGGCAGCTCCGGGCTGATCTGGTCGAGCAGGGCGTCGAGATCGGCCAGGTAGTCCGGAAACCAGTAATTGCTGCCGGGCGCGTTGTCACTGAGGCCGAAGCCGCGCCAGTCCATCGCCAGGATGGGTCGCTCGTCATTGAGCGCGCTGAGCGCGTCGACCAGGAACTGGAACGAGGCGCCGACATCCATCCAGCCGTGCAGCAGCACCAGCAGCGGTTTCTGCGGGCTGGCCGACGTCGTGGCGCCCCAGCGCAGCAGGTGGTGGCGCAGACCGCGCAGGGTCAGAAAATCGCTGTCGTGGGGGCGGCGTGGGGTGTAGATCGAGGGGGCAGTGGGGGCATTCATGCCCCGCACTGTAGGCCAGCGGCTGTCTGTGCTCGCGCGAGCAATTGAACCGTGGCGGATGTGTCACCGTTCCCGGGCAGAATGCGGCGCATGATTTCATACACCTTGCGTTCCGCCGAGCCCCGAGATGTGCCGGCCATTGTGGGCCTGGTCAAGGAACTGGCCGAGTTTGAAAACCTCAGCCACCTGCTGGAGCTGACGGTGGAAAAGCTGCAGTTGCACTTGTTCGGTGCCAAGCCTGTGGTCGAGGCCCTGGTCGGTGAAATCGACGGTGAGGTGGTCGGCTATGCCCTGTTCTTCACAAACTTCAGCACCTTTCTGGGCAAACCAGGCCTCTATCTGGAAGACCTGTACGTCCGCTCGGCCCACCGCCGCAGCGGCCTGGGCCAGGGCATCCTGAGTCGCCTGGCGCAGATCGCCGTCGAGCGCGACTACGGGCGTTTTGAGTGGACTGTGCTGGACTGGAACGAGGACGCGATCCGTTTCTACGAACGCATGGGCGCCCATGTGCTGCCCGAGTGGCGCATCTGCCGTCTGGCGGGGCCGGACCTGCAGCGCTACAAAAAAGCTTGAGGCGAGCAGCCGGGCGCGCTCAGCGCAGCCAGGCCCGCAGCAGCTCGGGCGGCCGGGCGATCAAGGCCCGCTGACCGTCAATGACGATGGGCCTTTGCAGCAGCCGCGGGTGCGCCGCCAGCGCGGCCAGCAACTCCGCCTCACCCAGTTCGGGCCGCTCCAGTCCCAGGGCCTGGTATTCGGGCTCGCCGCTGCGCAGCAGCTCACGGGCACCCAGGCCCAATTGGCCGAGCAGGGTCTGCAAGGCCGGCAGGTCCATCGGGGTCTGCTGGTAGTCGATCACTTCGACGGCATGGCCGCCGCTTTGCAGCAAGGTCAGGGCTTCGCGCGACTTGGAACAGCGCGGATTGTGGAGAAGGCGCAATGTCGTCATGGCTTCAGTGTAGGGGTGGGCGAGACGGGCGCGATTGACCTCACTTGTTGCTCAAGACGCGCACGCTGAGCCGGCTGTCGGGCGGTGCGATCAGGCGCGCTTCGTCGGGCCAACTTTCCTGGCCGCTGAGTACCGTGCAGCTGCGCGGCGTCTGGCCCTTGACGGCATCGGGGTCGACATCCTTGGGGTCGGCCGTCAGCGGCAGCGCCAGCAGCTGGCCTTTTTCGCGCCATTCCAGCTCCCATTCGGGCTTGCTGCTGCAAACGCGCACGCCTTCAAACTGTGGGAACAAGGGTCTCAAATACCAGGGCAGCATCTCGCCCCGCAGCTTGTGGGCCAGTCGGGCGATACGGCGCACCGCGCCCATGTTCAGTTGCTCCGGCCGGATCGACAGCTTGAGGCTGGCGCTCAGCGAGGCCGAGCCACGCTTCCAGTTGCGGGCCAGATCCGCATCCTTGCCCTGCTCGGCCGGCAGCACCGGCAGCTGGAATGTGCCGTCCTCCGCCAGCTTGACGGGCACCACGCCGTCGTTGTGTTGCACCGCCAGCTTGGGCGTGAAACTCGCTGGCTTTGGTTCCTTGAAGGCGAGCTTGAACTCCATATAAAACTGGCCCTCGCCATGCTTTTGCATCAGGCCCAGGATCTCGTTCATCTTGGCATAGGGGATGAGCGAGCCGTCGCGCTGCAGCGTCATGGATACCGTCTCCAATTGCACCGGGCTGTCTGTGCCTGCACTGGCGGCTGCGGCGGCGGGCGTGGGCTGAGCTTGCGCGCTGTGGCCGAGTGCCGCCGCTGCCAGCAGCAGCAAGGACAAGGACCGCGAGTAGCGCAGATTCTGGCGAGGTGTGGTGTTGGGCATGGTGTCAGAGGGCTTGGATGGTGGCGTTCAAGGGCTACTTCTTGCAGGCAGACACCAGCTTGGGTGCGCCGCGCGCGACCGCATCGAAGGCGAAGAGCTCGCTGACGCGGGCCTCCTGCACATCGATACAGCTGCTGCCCTGGCGGAAACGGGTGTGGCCGGGTTTGATGGACTCTTCGCTTATCTCGGCATTGCCGAGGGCCGATGCAATGCGCGCTTCCACGGTGAGCCGCTGGGTGTTGGCCCGGGGATCGCGACGCACCATCTCGGCCAGTCCGGGCAGAGCGCCCGAGGCCGCGCGGCCCGGCAGGCCCAGCTGCAGGGGCGCAGGCGAGGCCAGGGTGCTGGGATTGGGCGGAGCGGGCGCGGCCGGCGGCGCCACCCAGGTGATGGCATTCGGGCCAGGCTCGGCCGACACGGTCCTAGGGCTGTGCGGTGTCGTGGTCATGCCTTGCTCCGCCCGTGGGCGTGCCGCGCCAGGCAGCCCGGCTTGGCGCGCCTTCTCGGTCTTGGCCTGGGTGGGCAGCAGCGAGGGGCGGCTGAGCAAACGCATACTCACCCATTGGCCCTGTGCGGGAGGCTTGGGCACACCGACCAGGCTGGATTGGCGCGCGTGGAAGAACATGGCCAGCAGGACGATGTGCAAGAGCAGCACGATCGCCCAGCCCCCGAGGTTGTTGTGGCGCGGGGCGAAGAAGGCAGCGGGGGCGCTCATGGGGATGCCTCGGGTTCGGCTGGCTCGGGGCCGGGTTCATAACGCAGCAAATCACCGGGCTGGCATTCCAGGATGGCGCAGATGCGGCTCAGGGTGTCGAAGCGCACGCCGCGCACCTTGCCCGATTTCAGCAGCGAGAGGTTGGCCTCGGTGATGCCCACCCGCTCGGCCAGCTCGCGCGAGCGCATCTTGCGCCGCGCCAGCATCACATCCAGGGTCAGAACGATGGGCATCAGATGAACTCCGCGTTCTCCGCTGCCACTGCCTGCGCTTCCTGCATGACCTGGGCAATGCCCCAAATCACCAGGCCGACGAAGAAACTGAGGAAATGGTCAAAACCCAGGCCCAGCACCAGCTGGCGCTGGCCGACCGGATTGTTGAAGGTCAGTGCGAGGATGGACAAGGTGTGCCCCAGCGGCTGGGCCAGGGCGTGAACCATCAGGCTCAGCGCCAGGCGACGCAGGCGCAGCACCGGCTCGCGGGTGAAGACCTGACCGCGCCGGTAGGCGCCAAACAAGCACCAGACCTGCCAGAGCGCGAACAGCAAGACGGCGCTGGGCAGGCAGCTGGCTGCCCAGCCCCAGGCCCGCGAGGCAGCGTCCAGCTGCAGGGGAATGTCGGCGTCGGTGACCCAGTAGTTGCGGGTGACTTTTTCCAGCCATTCGGCCCGGCTCCAGAGTTGCGCGGGGACGATCAGGACGATGGCGGCGCCGGCGATGCACAGCAGCTGCACCCAGCGCGCGAGGCGGCGGACGCGGTCCAGGGCGGCTGAGGGGTGGCCAGTCGCGGCGCTGGGCGGGCGCGTGTCGGGCGAGTCGGAATGGGAGCGCATGGGCGCCATTCTCGCGAAGAAATTTCTGTAAAACAATAATTTATAGAAATAAATCAATATTTCGAAGGGCATCGAATGGCGATCCCTGGAGGGGCGTCGAACGCCCCGCAGCCGGGGCAGACAAGAGCTGTTTGACCGTCGCGCAGCGCGCGAAGGCTTTGTCCGCTGCCAAGGTTCGCAGGGCTCGGCTCTGCCGGCTGGCCTCCGGTCGCCTCAAAGACTCAGCAGATCTTTCAGCTCGGCCGCAGGGCGGCGCGAGATCTCCAGTCGCTTGCCGTCGCTCATGGTGATCTCGAAGCCCTCGCGTATCGAGGCGGCAATGCTGGTGATTGCCTGCAGATTGACCAGATGCTGTCGGCTGGCCGTGGCGGCCTTCATGGGGCGTTCATTGCCGACGATCAAACGCAGGCGAGCACCCTCATCGCGCGCCTCGACACGGAGCAGGCCGCCTTGGGGCAAGTGATCGAGGCCATGCTTGACGGCGTTCTCGACCAGGAGCTGCAGGACCAAGGGCGGCAGCAGGCAGTTCCTCAGCTCGGGTGCAACGTTGAGCTGGAAATCCAAGCGCGCTTCCATTTGCGTGCGCATGATGGACAGGAATGCTTCGGTGATGGCGAGTTCCTGGCTCAGGCGGGTCTTGCTTTTCTGGCTGCTTTCCAGCGAGTAGCGCAGCAGCTCGGACAAGGCCACGATCATGGCGTCTGCACGCTCAGGGTCTTCATGGATCATGAAGCGGACATTGTTCAGCGCGTTGAACAGGAAATGCGGCTTGAGTTGATCGGTCAAACTGCTCAACTGAGCGGCCTTCAAGCTCATCTGCAGGCGCAGGTTCTGAAGCTCGCCCTCGCGGGCCCTTTGTGCCGCAGCAGCGCTGATGTAGACGAAGGCCCAGGCGCAAATGAAGAGCTGGGCCTGCAAGCCATTGCTGAGAATATTGCGGACCAGAAAACTCAGGGCATGGAAGTCCTTTTGCCCGGCGCTGATCTGGACCCAGAAAGAAGGCATCACCAGGGCGGCCACGCTGCTCAGCCTGCCGTAGCCGAGACGATGGGAATCAGCTGCCCCATGGCCAGCCGGTCCCAGCCGCGCCGCACATACAGCCAGCGAAAGCCCAGCACCACCAAGGTGTAGGGCGGCATCCAGGCCAGGGTGGACGCCAGGTTCTGGGCGTCCAAACGGCAGAACAAGAGGATGCTGAGCAGGGTCACCGCCGCGATGAAGCCCATGGCGGCGCCGTGATAGAGCCAGAACCGACGCTCTGCGGGGATGAACTTCATGGCAGCGACGCGGGTCGGCTGGGTGCTTGTTGCCTGCAGTATGTCGCGTTCACCACAGGCGCACACGCTCATGGACGGGTTTGAACATGGCGTCGCCGGCTTGGGTACCGAAGGCGTTGTGGAATCCGTCGACATTGCGCGCCGCCCCGTTGGCACGGAACTCGTGCGGCGAATGGGGGTCGGAGCTCAGCAGCTGCAGCGTGCGTTCATCGCGGCGCTTGACGCGCCAGCTTTGTGCGAAGTTCAAGAAGAATCGCTGCGCGCCGCTGTAGCCGTCGATCACCGGCGCCGCTTGTCCGCCCAGGCTGCGCTGGTAGGCCATATAGGCAATTTGCAAGCCCACCAGGTCGGCGATGTTCTCCGGCAGCGTCAGGGTGCCATCGATCGACCTGCCCGGCAGCGCCTCCATCGCATTGAACTGCGCCACCAACTGGGCGCTGAGCGCTTCAAAGGCCTTGCGGTCGGCCTCGCTCCACCAGGGGCGCATCTTCCCGTCGCCGTCGAACTGGGTGCCCATATTGTCGAAGCCGTGGCTGATCTCATGGCCGATGGTGGCGCCGATGCCGCCGTAGTTGGCTGCATCATCGGCCTGCATATCGAACAGCGGGGCTTGCAAGATGCCGGCCATCAGATGGATCTCGTTGCCCATGGGGTCGTAGAAGGCGTTCACTTCCAGCGGTGACATGGGCCAGGCCTTGCGATCCATGGGCTTGCCGGCCGCGGCGGCCTTGTGCTCCCAGGCGAAGCGCCTGGCGCGCTGGTGGTTGCCGAAAGCATCTCCGGCACGCACCTCAAGTGCGGTGTAGTCGAGCCAGCTGTCCGGGTGGCCGATCTTGGCCCGGTACTTGGCCAGCTTTTCCAATGCGGCCGCCTTGGTGCTGGGTTCCATCCAGCGGTTCTCTGCCATCAGCGCTTGCTAAGCCGCCAGCGCGTTCTGATAGATGGTCACCACCCTTTGCTTGTGCGAGGCTGGAAAGTGGCGTGCCACATAGTGCTGAGCCAGGGCTTCGTTCAAGGCTTGCTTGACCTGGTCCAGCGCAAGGTCCTGGCGCGGCTGCTCGAACTTCGCTCCCGTGCTCGCCTTGCCGTGGAAGGCAAAGTGGGCCGCCCGAAAGCCTTGGGGCAGGACTTGCGCGGCAGCATCCAGGCTGCGCAGCGCAAAGTAGGCCAGCCAATCAGCCAGGGGCAATTCGCTGAAGAGCCGGGCCGTGGCGACGGCCGTGTCCCATTGCGTGACAGTGACCTTGTCCTCGGCGGAGATCTTGGCGGCGGCCAAGAAGGCCTGCCAGTCAAACCCAGGGGCTGTGGCCATCAACTCGCTCGCAGTCTTGGGCGTGTACATCTTGGCGGGGTTTCGCGCCTCGCTCAAAGGCGTGTGGGCTTGCGCGAGGCGCGTCTCCAGCGCCAGCACGCGTGCGGCCAGTTCGGCTGGTTTGGGCAGGCCGGCGAGGCGGACCAGCTGGCCCAGATAGCTCAAGTAGGCGGCGCGCGTTTGAGCGAACTGGGCGTCTTCAAGCTTGAGGTAGTCGTCGCGGTCGGGCAGGCCCAGGCCGCCTTGCCAGGCCATCACGCGGTTCAGCTCAGGGTTCATGAAGTCGGCAAAGCCGCCCCAGAGCCAGATCGGGGTTTCGATCTGCCCTTGGGCGCGGCCGGCCCAGGCCGCGAGCTGCTGCGGCGTCTTGATCGCGGCAATCTCGGCCAGCCGCGCTTGGATCGGCGCCAGTCCGGCTTTGTCGATGGCGGTGGTGTCGAGAAAGGCCGTGTAGAAGTCGCCGATCTTTCTCGCGTTGGAGCCCTTGGGCTGGGGGCGCGAGGACAGCTCTTGCAGGATGCTGCGGAGGCGCTGGTCCACCACGGCCGGCATGTCGGCGCCGCTGACCTCGGCCTTGTCCTCAGGAATGCGGGTCGTCCGCAGCCAGCCGCCGTTGCTGTGACGGTAGAGATCGTCTTGAGCGCGCACGGCGGTGTCGAAGCCGGGCAGGTCCAGTCCGGAACTTGGCGGTGCAGCCGAGGTCGGGCTGACGCAGGCGGCCAGTTGAATCAGCAGGGCGAGGCTGCGGCCTTGGAGCAAGCGAATCGTAGTCATGGGGAGCGGGCTTTCATGGCGAGTGCCGCGGCGCTGTCCATGGTTGTGAACATTGACCCGGCGCTGCCAGTGTCTCGACCCGCGACTCACCTTGGGAGAAAAGGTGCCGAGCGGCGATAGACGGGGATGAGCGGGGATGAGCGGTGTCGCGCCTGCGCTCCAAGAGCTCCGCGTGCCGTCTGCCTCAGGGCGGAAGACCGTCGGGCCAGCCCGGGTTGATCAGGTCGAAGAGCTCGTGGTCGCGCCAGGCGCCGTTGATGAAGAGGTAGCGTCGGCTCAGGCCGATGGGGCTGAAGCCCAGGCGCTGCAGCACAGCACGGCTGCGCTGGTTCTCGGGCCGCACGGCGGCTTGCAGACGATGCAGGTGCACGCGCGGGCCGAACAGCTCGGCGATGACGGCTTGCAGGGCTTCGTGCATCAAGCCCTGGCTCTGGGCCTGCTCATCCAGGCTGTAGCCCAGGCTGGCGTTCTGGAAGGGGCCGCGCGCCAATTGCGAGACACCGACCTGGCCGATCAACAGGGCAGGCTCCTCCCGGCGTGCGAACCAGTAGCGCAGCGCCGTGCCGGCAGCGAATTCATCGGCGCCTTGCTGCAGGCGAGCGCGCACGAACTCGGGCTCGAGAAAGTCGGCGGGCTGCGGCGGGTCCCAGGGCGCCAGATGTTCGCGGTTGCGCGCCTGAAAGGCGATCACGGCCTCCAGCAAGGCGGGTGAGGGCGCACGCAGCAGCAAGCGCTGGCTGTGCAGTTCGGGGAGTGCCGCTGCCGTGGTTTTGCCGCTCATTTCAGTTGCTCCCGCAAAAAACCCAGCAGGGCTTCGCGCGAGGCTGCCCAGGCCTGGGCATTGCCGCCCACATGGACGCCCGCGCCCGGGTTCACGCCGTTGGGCACCTCGCGGCGCAGGCGCATGGGCGCGGCGGAATCGAAGCCGTGGTAGGCGCCGGCATAACTCTGAAATTGAATGGCGGCACTGCCGAGCTGCTTCGGCACGGCCGCGGCCAGCTGTTCGCAGGGCTTGGCGGGTGTCCAGTCGTCGGCCGCGCCCAGCAGCATCAGCAAGGGTGCTTGCGCCCGATAGCCGCGCTTGAGCTCGGCCTCGCAGCCGGGGTAGAAGGCGACGGCCGCGCGGGGTTTGGCCGGGTTGGCTTGCACCTCCTCATGGTCGGCCGCCGTGCTGGCCAGCACGGTGCTGCCGCCATTGGACCAGCCCAGCAAGGCCAGCCGGGCCGGATCCACCTCGGCGCGGGCGGCCAGCCATTGCAGGGCGCCCAAGGTGTCGCGCCGGCGCTCGCGCATGGTGACCTGGCGGCTGCCGATGCGTTGGGTGCAGAGCTCGCGCTCGCCGCGCGGGCTCAGGGAATCGAGCACCAGCACATGCCAGCCTTCCTGGTTCAGCAGCGTGCGGTAGCTGTGCATGCGCTCGGACAGCTGGTCCGCCTGTCGACCCAGGGCTCCGCCGCAGCCGTGCAGCAGCAGCACGGCCGGTCGCGCCTTGGCCTCGGCGCCGTTTGCGGCCGGAAACCAGTAGCCGCTCAGGGCCAGGGGCTTGCCGTCTTGCTGGGGCAGGCTGGCGATTTGGACGCGGTGGGCGGCATCGCTGGCAAGTGCGCCGGCGCTCAGGGCCAGCAGCCAGCTCATCAGAAGAAGTCGGGGGCGGGTCAGCATGGAGGGAAGAGCTAAGAAAGGGCGGGCTTCGCGGCGCCGCGGTGTTGGAGGGGCGCGCCATTATTGGCCGGCGCTTGGCGCAGCAACCTCGCTGCTCGCACGGTCTTGGACTTGTGGACTTGCTGAATTTTCAGGAATTCTTGAAAATTCAGCAAAATCTTGAAGCAGATCAAATTCCTCCACCCTCAGAAGTCGCCGGCTTTGCGCTGGCGCAAGGACAAACCGCCATGCAAGCCATGAGTCCCCTGGTTCGTAGTTTTGTGGCCCATTTCGGTGAAATGGGCAGCCGCTGGGGCATCAATCGCACCGTCGGGCAGATTTATGCCTTGATTTTTGTCTCGCCCCAGGCCATCAACGCCGACGACATCGCCGAGAACCTGGAGTTCAGCCGTTCCAATGTCTCCATGGGCCTGAAGGAGCTGCAGGCCTGGCGCCTGGTGCGCCTGCGCCATCTGCCGGGCGACCGGCGCGAGTATTTCGAGGCGCCGTCTGATGCCTGGGAGATCTTTCGCACCCTGGCCGAAGAGCGCCGCCGCCGCGAGATCGAACCGACCTTGTCCATGCTGCGCAATGCCTTGCTGGAGGCGCCGACCTGCGAAGAGGACCGCGTGGCGCAGGAGCGCATGCGCGGCATGCACGACCTGATCGAACTGATGACGACCTGGTTCGACGATGTGCAGAAGATGGACTCGCAGACCCTGGGTCAGCTGATGAAGATGGGCTCCAAGGTGCAGAAGATGCTGGAGTTGCCCGGCCGCATCGGCCGCGCCGTCAGCGGTGTTGCGGCTAAGCCGGCTTCGGAGGTGTGAAGCCATGGATGCCCTTCATGCCCTCGATCCCGTGGTGCTGGCCCGCATGCAGTTCGCCGCCAACATCACCTTCCACATCCTCTTTCCCACCATCAACATCGCCCTGGCCTGGGTGCTGCTGTTCTTCCGCTGGCGCTGGTTGAGCACCCACCAGGAGGCCTGGCTCCATGCCTACCGTTTCTGGACCAAGGTCTTCGCGCTGAGTTTTGCGTTGGGCGTGGTCAGCGGCATCACCATGAGCTTCCAGTTCGGCACCAACTGGCCCGGCTTCATGGAGCGGGCCGGCAATATCGCCGGGCCGCTGCTGGGCTACGAGGTGCTGACGGCTTTCTTCTTGGAGGCGAGTTTCCTCGGCGTGATGCTGTTCGGTCATGGCCGGGTCAGCGAGCGGGTGCATCTGGCCGCCACCTTCCTGGTGGCCTTTGGCACCAGCTTGAGCGCCTTCTGGATCTTGAGCCTGAACTCCTGGATGCAGACGCCCCAGGGCTTCGAGATCATCAAGGGCGAGTTCCATGTGCTGAGCTGGGCCGAGGTGATCTTCAACCCCAGCTTCCCCTACCGCCTGACCCACAAGCTGCTGGCTTCGGGCCTGACCGTGGCCTTTCTGCTGGCCGGCCTGAGCGCTTGGCAGCTGCTCAAGCGCAAGAGCCAGCCCAGCACCGCCCGCGTGCTGCGGGTGGGCCTGACGCTGGGCGCGGTGCTGATCCCGCTGCAAATCCTGGTGGGCGATATGCACGGGCTCAATACCCTCAAGCACCAACCGGCCAAGGTGGCGGCGATGGAAGGCGTCTGGCAGACCGAGCGCGGCGCGCCCTTGCTGTTGTTCGCCTGGCCGAACGAGAAGACTCGCAGCAATGATTTCGCGCTGGGCATCCCGAAGCTGGCCAGCCTGATCCTGACCCATGAAGCCGAGGGTGAGATCCGCGGCCTGGACGAGTTCAAGGGCGCGCATCCGCCGGTGGCACCGCTGTTCTTCGGTTTTCGCATCATGGTCGGCACGGGGCTCTTGATGCTGGCCTTCAGCTGGGCGGGCCTGTGGCTGTACCGCCGCCGTGCCTGGGTGGCCGAGCAGCTGCCGCGGCCGCTGCTCTGGGGCCTGACCGGCATGGCGTTCTCGGGCTGGCTGGCCACCGTGTCCGGCTGGTATGTCACCGAGATCGGCCGTCAACCCTTCATCGTCTATGGCCTGCTGCGCACCAGCGAGGTGGCCTCGACCACACCGGCGCCCTATATCGCCCTGACTTTGGCGGGCTATGTGACGCTGTACCTGTTCCTGATCGTGGCCTATATCGGCGCGCTCAAGTACATGGCGGAGAAGCCACTTGAACATGGCCCGAGCACGTCCGTGCGCCTGACCCAGAGTCGGAGTTTTGCCTGATGGACGCATTGATGAACCTCTCGAACCCCGACCTGAGCACCCCCGCCGGCTGGATGCCCTTGGTGTTCCTGGGCCTGATGGGCCTGTCGCTGCTGATCTATGTGGTCCTGGACGGCTACGACTTGGGCGTCGGCCTGCTGATGCTGGGCGCCAGCGACGCCCACAAGGACCAGATGGTGGCCTCGATCGGCCCTTTCTGGGACGCCAACGAAACCTGGCTGGTGCTGGGGGTGGGGATCTTGCTGGTGGCGTTTCCCAAAGCCCATGGCCTGATCTTGCAAGCGCTCTACCTGCCGGTGGCGCTGATGCTGCTGGGTCTGATGCTGCGCGGTGTGGCCTTTGACTTCCGCGTCAAGGCGCCGGCTGACTGGAAACCGTTCTGGAACGGTGCTTTTATCGCCGGCTCTGCTCTAGCGGCCCTGTCCCAGGGCTGGATGCTGGCGCGCTACATCACGGGCTTCGCCGAGGGGCCGGGCTACACCGCTTTTGCCTTGCTGATTGCCCTGGCCCTGGCCGCGGCCTACGCCATGCTGGGCGCCGGCTGGTTGATCATGAAGATGGACGGCGCGGTGCAAACCCTGGCCGTGCAGCGGGCCAAGCTGGCCTGGCCGGCCGTGGTCTTGGGTCTGGCCGGCGTATCCCTGATGACGCCCTGGGTCAGCGCCACGGTCAGCGAGCGCTGGTTTCGCATGCCCGAGCTGATCGCCTTGCTGCCCATCCCGCTGATGACGGGTCTGTCCTTGCTGGCCTTGCGCGCCTTGCTGAACTCGCACCGGGTGCGCGGCAAGCTCTGCTGGCTGCCCTTCGCCCTGATGGTCGCCATCATGTTGCTCGGCGCCCTGGGCCTGGCCTACAGCCTCTATCCCTATGTGCTGATCGACCGTCTGACAGTCTGGCAGGCGGCGGCCGCGCCCAAGTCTCTGGCCGTCATTCTTTGGGGGGTCTTGGTCACACTGCCGGCCATCCTGATCTACACGTGGTTCGCCTACCGGGTATTCTGGGGAAAGTCGAGTGAGCTTCGGTATGCTTGAGGCAGATCAAAACAAGATGGCAGTGGCTTGAAGGGAAATTCAGGCGCTTGCAGCGCTGCCTCATCGCCCAAAACTGCAGTTCGTCGCTTTTTGCTGGAGCCGAGTGCGTGGCTTGGTGATACTCCGCTCCATTGAATACACATCGCCCAAAGCAGGCGGGGGAGATTTGGAAATGCAGCAGAGAACCACACGGGCCCGTCCCTTTTCTCGCGCCTGGGCCGCACCTCTGGCCTTGAGTGCCGCTTTTCTGGGGCTGGCCTTTCCGCCAGCGCCGGTTCAGGCCAGTGAAGTGGTCAAGCTGGCTCGCTTGGTGGTGACCGGCAAGCGCCTGAGCTCTGCACCTGTCGTGCGAGCCCCCGCCAAGCAACTGCCCAAGGTCGTGGTCGAAGGCCAGGCCACACCGGAAGAAATGCGCATGGCCGACCTGCGCCGCGCCCAGTTCCGCCCGATCTGAGGCCCACCCGCGCCGCGAGGCGCGGTCTATTTCCCCCACCATATGCAAAAAGGCCGCGTTCGCGGCCTTTTGCTTTTGATGCAGCCCCGAGGGCCTCAATCCCAGCGCGGCGGCTTCGGGTGCAGCCTGGCCATGGCCAGGGTGTCGACAAATGCGCCATTGCGCAGGGCGTAGGCGCGCATCAGACCCTCGCGTTGGAAGCCGAAGTGCTCATAGAGCCGGATCGCGCGCGCGTTGTCGGCGTAGACCGTCAGCTCGGTGCGCAAGACCTGGCCCCAGTTGTCGGCGTAGTCGAGCAGGGCGGCCATCAGGGCGCGGCCGACGCCCTGGCCTTGGGCTTCGGCCGCGACCGAGATGCCCATGCCCATGGCGTGCCGGCGGCGCAGTGAAGCTCCGGCCGGATGCAGACCGGCGCTGCCGACCACGGCGCCCTGGACCTCGGCCACCAGCGACAGATCGGTTTTGCCCGGCGCGGCGTTGTCCTGCAGGCGGGCGCGCCAGAGTTCCTCGCTGGGGTAGGGCAGTTGCAGCAGACCGGAGAAGACCTCGGGGTGGGACATCAGCCGGGCCATGGCGGCGGCGTCTGAAACCTGGCTGCGTCGGATCGTGATCTTCTCCATCGATGGGCTCCTGGTGCTTGAGGGTGGTGGGGCAATGAAAAAAGCCCGCTGGGGGCAGCGGGCTTGGAGGGATTCGGGGGGGCGTCTATGAGTTCAGTGGGAGAGCTGGGGCCGCTGCAGCCTGCTCGTCTCCGCGTGCTGGACCTGCGCCAGCAGCACAGGCATGTGCGCCAGCGCGATCAGCACCACCAGCGGCTGATGGCAGCTGCGGCTGGCTAGGCTGTGAATTTGAATGGCGGCGGAGCTCATGCGGGCCAGTATGTCGGCCGGCCCTCGGTGGGGTCAAGTAGCAGGCGAGGGTGGCTGTGCGGACTGCGGCGCCGCAGCGACAATCGCAGCACCATGCCTCGAATTTCCACCTTGCCCATCGAATCCGCCCCTGCCGCGCCTCAGACCGAGCCCGCCGCAGTCGGCAAACGCCCCCCCTTGCCGGCCGAGCGCTTTGCGCTGCGTGTGGGCGAGAGCGCCATCGATGGCATGGGGGTGTTTGCCGCCGAGCCGATTACGCAGCGGCGCAAGATTGGCGAGCTGCGCGGCGAGGCGATCTCGGTGCGCGAGGCGCGTCGCCGGGCCAAGGGCCGCGAGCGCATCCACATCGTCGAGGTCTCGGAAACCCGCGCGGTGGACGCCACCCTGTCCACCGATGCGCTGCGCTACATCAACCACAGCTGTGCTGCGAACGCGGTGCTGCGCATCAGCCAAGGCCGGGTGGAGTTTTATGCCTTGCGCGATATCGCGGCCGGCGAGGAGCTGAGTTGCGACTACGGCGAGAGCCACCATGAAGGGCGGCTGCGCTGCCGCTGCGGCGCGCCCAACTGCGCCGGGCGCTTGTGAGCGTCGGAGCGAGCGGGCGAGGGCCCGCTCAGGCTCGCCGGCTGCGAATCAGGTCTCAGGCGTCCGGGCCTGCTTCGTCGTTGGCGGCTTCGTCGTCCGACTGCTGAATCCAGAACAGGCGCAGGTCCTGGGCCGAGAACAGGGCGTCGTCCAGCAGCACATCTTGGTCGACTTCTTCGCCTTCGTCATAGGCTTCGGCGATGTAGGCCTCGCGTTGCTCGCCCGGAGCCATGGCCACGGCAGCGACTGACATCAGCATGGCGTCCAGCATCTGCGCTTCTTCGCTTTCGCTGTCGAAGATGTACCAGGCTTCTTCGAAGTCATCGACGGCTTGCATAAAGCCTTCCACCCACATCAGGCCGTTGGGCGGCAGTTGCTCCAACTGTTCGGCCGTCAGCACGCCCTGGCTCAGCAGGTCGGCCTTGGTGGCTTCGTCGAACTCGGTGATCAGCGGCGTCAGCTGCATGGCTTCCGGATTGGCGGCCAGGGCCTCGGGTTCGAGGCTGTCGGCGATCTCGTTCCAGCGCTCGTGCAGCACGCTCATGAACTCTTCGGTCGCGTCCTGCTCGTCCAGGGCATCGGCCCAGTCTTCGCCGAACAGCGCGTCCATGGCCTGGATGGGCGTGACCACCACCGGGCCGCAGATCAGCGCGGTCAGGTAGCCGTCCAGCATGTCGATGGGCACGGCGGTTTCGTCTTCGGGGGTGGCGGCCACGAGGATCTGCAGGAGAGCGGCCAGGCGCTCGGCGTTTTGGTGGTCAATGGTGTCGCTCATGCGGACTCCTGGTGGGGTGTAGCTGAAAAGAACAAGGGCCCATTCGCTTGGGCCCTTGCGTATGGAGAGGATGGTAGGGGGTTTAGAGGCGTTCGGCCACCCAGGCATGGACCGAGGCCAGCGCGGCCGGCACAGCCGCCGGCTGCGTGCCGCCGGCCATGGCCAGATCGGGCTTGCCGCCGCCCTTGCCGCCGCATTGCTGGGCGACAAAGCTGACCAGCTCGCCGGCCTTCAGGCCACGGTCGATGTAGTCGGCGGTGACGCCGGCCGACAGATGCACCTTCTCGCCTTCGACGGCGGCCAGCACGATCACGGCCGAGTGCATCTTGTCGCGCAGCTTGTCGATGGTTTCGCGCAGGGTCTTGGCATCGGCGCCGTCGAGCGTGACGGCCAGCACCTTGGCACCCTTCACATCGACAGCCTGGGTCAACAGCTCATTGCTCTGCGCTGCAGCCAGGCGGCTCTTGGCCGTGGCCAGGTCTTTCTCCAGGGCCTTGACCTGGTCCAGCACAGCTTGCAGGCGCGGCTCCAGATCAGCCGGCGCGGTCTTCAGGGTCTGGGCGGCGCGGCTGACCGTACTTTCCAGCTGCTGCAAATAGGCCAGGGCGTTGTCGCCGGTGACGGCTTCGATGCGGCGCACGCCTGCGGCCACGCCGCCCTCAGACACGATCTTGAACAGGCCGATGTCGCCCGTGGCCTTGACGTGGGTGCCGCCGCAGAGTTCCTTGGAGGAGCCGATGCTCAGCACGCGCACGGTCTCGCCGTACTTCTCGCCGAACAGCATCATGGCGCCGCTCTTCTGCGCATCATCGAGAGCCATAACTTCGGCCTTGGCGCCGGCGTTGGCCAGGATCTCGGCGTTGACGATAGCCTCGACCTTGGCGATCTGTTCGGCCGTGACCGGGGCATTGTGGGCAAAGTCAAAACGGGTGCGTTCGGCGTTGACCAGTGAACCCTTTTGCTGCACGTGGGCGCCCAGCACTTCGCGCAAGGCCTTGTGCATCAGGTGGGTGGCGCTGTGGTTGCGCACGGTCTTGGCGCGGGCTTCGGCGTTGACCTTGGCGACAAAGCTGTCGCCAGCCTTGATGGCGCCTTCCAGCACCCGGCCGTGGTGGCCGAAGACATCGGCCTGGATCTTCAGTGTGTCTTCCACGGCGAAGCGGCTGCTGTTGTTGCGCAGTTCGCCGGCATCACCGGCCTGGCCGCCGCTCTCAGCGTAGAAGGGCGTGTGGTCCAGCACGATGACGGCGTCGTCGCCGGCATTCGCCTGCTCGACCAGGGCGCCGTCCACGTAAACAGCGGTGACCTTGGAGGTCTCGCAGCTCAGGTGCTCGTAGCCGTGGAAGGCGGTGGGGGCACCGCTGTACTCCAGGCCGGCGGCCATCTTGAACTTGCCAGCGGCGCGGGCTTGCTCACGCTGGCGCGCCATCGCGGCGTCAAAGCCAGCCTGGTCGACCGTCACGCCGCGCTCGCGGCAGACGTCGGCTGTCAAGTCGACCGGGAAGCCGTAAGTGTCGTGCAGCTTGAAAGCCGTTTCACCGTCGAACACAGTGCTGCCGCTCTTGCCCATCTCGACCAGGGCGGCTTCCAGGATTTCCATGCCGTTGGCGATGGTCTGGAAGAAGCGCTCTTCTTCTTGCTTGAGCACCTCGGTCACGCGGGCTTGGGCTTGGCGCAGCTCGGGGTAGGCCTCGCCCATCTGGTTCACCAGCTCGGCCACGATCTTGTGGAAGAAGGGGGTGCGGGCGCCCAGCTTGTAGCCGTGGCGGATGGCGCGGCGGGCGATGCGGCGCAGCACATAACCGCGACCTTCATTGCCCGGGATCACACCGTCGACGATGGTGAAGCTGCAGGCGCGGATGTGGTCGGCGATGACCTTGAGTGAGGCGCTGTCCTTGTTGCAATCTTGAGCGCCGGAGCTGTCGACCGCTGCCTTGGCCGAAGCTAGCAAGGCCACGAAGGTGTCGATCTCGTAGTTCGAGTGCACATGCTGCAGCACGGCCGCCAGGCGCTCCAGGCCCATGCCGGTGTCGACGCTGGGCTTGGGCAGGCGGTGCATCACGCCGTCTTCAGTGCGGTTGAACTGCATGAAGACGTTGTTCCAGATCTCGATATAGCGGTCGCCGTCTTCGTTGGGGCTGCCCGGAGGGCCGCCGGCCACATCGGGGCCGTGGTCGTAGAAGATTTCGGTGCAGGGGCCGCAAGGGCCGGTGTCGCCCATCATCCAGAAGTTGTCGGACATGTAGCGGCCGCCCTTGTTGTCGCCGATGCGCACGATGCGCTCGGCGGGCACGCCCACCACCTTGTTCCAGATCTCGTAAGCCTCGTCGTCTTCGGCGTAGACGGTGACCCACAGCTTCTCGGCCGGCAGCATGAACTTGGTCGTCAGCAGCTCCCAGGCGTAGGAGATGGCGTCATGCTTGAAATAGTCACCGAAGCTGAAGTTGCCCAGCATTTCGAAGAAGGTGTGGTGGCGCGCGGTGTAGCCGACGTTGTCCAGGTCGTTGTGCTTGCCGCCGGCGCGGATGCACTTCTGGCTGGTGGTGGCGCGGGTGTAGGCGCGCTTGTCGAAGCCCAGGAACACGTCCTTGAACTGGTTCATGCCCGCGTTGGTGAACAGCAGCGTCGGGTCGTCGCCAGGCACCACGGGGCTGGACGCCACGATCTGGTGACCTTTGGATTCAAAAAACTTCAGAAAAGTCTGGCGAATTTCAGCTGCTTTCATTCCGTGGCTTTCTGCGGGCAGCCCTGTCTTTCGAACAGGGTAAATGCTTGATTTTTGGGGACTTTTGATTATAGGTTGCGGGCCGCACCGGAAGGCCGGGTGTGGCGGGCGAAGCGGGTAGAGTGTGGCCTCAAGAACCCATCAAACCCCCAAGACACGTGGAGCTTTTGCAATGGACCATGCCCTGCCTTCCCCGCTGACCGCCCTCGAGGACGCCAGCCTCCTGCGCACGCAAGCACTCATCAACGGCGAATGGGTGGCCGGCACGGACCGCTTTGCCGTCTGCGACCCCGCCACCGGCCAGCAACTGGCTGAAGTTGCCAACCTGGGCACGGTCGAGGCTGAGGCGGCCATTGCCGCCGCGCACAACGCCTTCGGCCCGTGGCGCAGCAAGACCGCCAAGGAGCGCGCGGCCATCCTGATGCGCTGGTCGCAGTTGCTCAACAAGCATGCCGATGATCTGGCCCGCATCATGACGGCCGAGCAAGGCAAGCCCCTGGCCGAGGCGCGCGGCGAGGTGGCCTATGGCGCCAGCTTCATCGACTGGTTTGCCGAAGAAGGCAAGCGTGTCTATGGCGAGACCATTCCGACCACCGACAACAACAAGCGCTACTTGGTCATCAAGCAGGCCATGGGCGTCTGTGCGGCCATCACGCCTTGGAACTTTCCGATCGCCATGATCACGCGCAAGGTGGCGCCGGCCCTGGCGGCCGGTTGCACCGTGGTCATCAAACCCGCTGAGGCGACGCCTCTGTCGGCCTTGGCCGTGGCTGAGTTGGCGCAGCGCGCCGGCATGCCGGCCGGTGTGCTCAATGTGCTGACGGCGGACGCCAGCAATTCCATCGCCATCGGCCATGTGCTGTGCGACAGCGATGTGGTGCGCCATCTGTCCTTCACCGGCTCGACCGAGGTGGGGCGCATACTGATGCGGCAATGTGCGCAGACCGTCAAGAAGCTGTCCCTGGAGTTGGGTGGTAACGCGCCCTTCATCGTCTTCGACGATGCCGATCTCGACAGCGCGGTGGAGGGTGCCATCGCCAGCAAATACCGCAATGCCGGTCAGACCTGTGTCTGTGCCAACCGCCTCTATGTCCAGGCCGGTGTCTACGAGACCTTCCTGGAGAAGCTGGCCGCCAAGGTCAGCGCGCTGAAGCTGGGCAATGGTTTCGAGTCGGGTGTGCAGATCGGGCCGCTGATCGACGAGCAGGCGCTGGAGAAGGTGGAACGGCATGTCAACGACGCACTGGCTCTTGGTGCGCGCCTGCTGGCGGGCGGCAAGCGCGTCGAGGGCCCGAATGGCTATTTCTTCGAGCCGACCCTGTTGGCCGATGCCAGCGCACAGATGTTGTGTTCGCGGGAAGAGACTTTTGGCCCTGTGGCGCCGGTGTTCAAGTTCCAGACCGAGTCTGAAGCCATTGCCTTGGCCAACAACACCGAGTTCGGCCTAGCCAGCTATTTCTACAGCCGCGACGTCGGTCGCATCTTCCGCGTGGGCGAAGCCTTGGAGTACGGCATGGTCGGCATCAATACCGGCCTGATCGCGACCGCCGAAGTGCCCTTTGGCGGCGTCAAACAGTCCGGCCTCGGCCGCGAAGGCGCGCACCAGGGCATGGACGACTATGTGGAGATCAAGTACCTCTGCCTGGGCGACATCCAGAAGTAGTCAGCACCAAGGCGTAGGACGAAAAAAAGGCAGCGTGAGCTGCCTTTTTTGTGGGCCCTCTGCAGCCGCGTGGCCGAAGAGGGTGCTTGCGCTGGCTTAGAACTCGTACTTCAGGGTCACTTGAGCGGCCCAGGCGGATTCGCCACGGGTCTGTTTGGTCGTGTAGCCCGTCGGATCGGTGACCGAGTAGATCATCTTGCCAGTGGCGGGGTCGATACCCGCGAAGTTCACGAACTTGCGCACATTGCCGCCAGTATCGAAACCGATCTCATCGATACGGCCCCAGCGCTTGTTCAGCAGATTGGTGAAGTTCAGGATGTCCAAAGTGACCACACCCTTGTTCTTGCCGAACAGGCCCGGCAGTTCCTGGCTCAGGCGCACGTCCATGCTGTTGGTGAACTTCGAGAAGGCCTTGTTACGAGCCGTCACGCTGCCCTTGGCGTCGCGCAGGCCGGACTCGCTTTCGACGATGGTCCAGAACTTGGCTTCAGCCGCGGAAGCGGTGCTCTTCTGGTAAGCGTCCAAAGCAGCCTGAGTCGTGATGTTGCCCGTCGTCGGCAGACGGAACAGCACTTCGCCCGAACCCGGACCCTTGGGGATGTACAGCAGGTCGTTGCCGGCCACGCCGTCACCGTTCATGTCGTTGTTGAAGGTCCAGCTGTAGGGGCGGCCCTCACGACCTTCGTAGACCAGGCCGATGGTGGTCTTGTAGCTGCCGATGAAGGCCTTGGACCAGCTGGCTTGAGCATTGAAGCGGTTGCGCACCAGGGTGGCCGAATTCGCAGCCACTTCCTCGTTCGGGTTGAAGACAGCCCGGTTGATGAAGTTGGAGTTGGCGGTCGACGAGGTCAGGGGGCTGACTTCGGTCGCGCTGCTGCGGGTGTAGGCCACGCCCCAGCCGAAGCCGGTCGTGTTGGGCAGGGACAGGCTCAGGGTCAAGGCATTGCCACCACCCTTGTTGGTCTTCTCCACCACGGTCACATTGGTGTAAGCGCTGTTGTTGAGCGCGCGAGTCAGGCGACCGCAAGCGGTGGCGCTGGAATCATTGCCGTTGGCGTAGCACAGCGGCGAGCGACCTGCCGCGTTGTAGTACATCTCGCGGCCATCCAGCGGCGAGGTCGACATGATGGGGCCGAAGTTCAGGAACTTGTAGTACAGGCCGTTGTCGACACGGGTGTTCAGCAATTCAGCACCAGCGACCAGACCGTGCCAAGGCAGCTCGGTGTCGAAGGCCAGGTTGGTCTTCCAGACCGAAGGCTGGCTCACGCCCGGAGCCACGAAGTCGACCAGGGCGGCCGGCGGGGTACCTGCCACGCTCGGCTGCGAACCGGTGTTCGGGGTGAACTGAATGGCCGAGCAGGGGGTCGCGCCGCTGCCGCAGTTGAAGTTGGCCGTGGCTGCGCCGTTGTTCTGGAAGGGGTTGGTCAGCCAAACCGAAGCTGCCGAGCCCATGAACAGACCGATGCCGCCGCGAACCTGCGCCTTGCGCTTGTCCACCGGGTCCAGGGCGTAGTTGAAGCCCAGGCGCGGCTGGATCAGTTTTTCGCCGTCCAGGGTGTTGGTGTTGTCGTAACCAAAACCGCCGGTCTGGCGAGTGTTGGTGGCGACGTTGCCTTCCACCACGGGACCGGATGCCTTGGCATTGGTCTTCGGGCGGTCGCTGGTGCTCATGGTGTCGATGCGCACACCACCGGTCAGTGTCAGCTGCTTGCTGACATTCCAGGTGTCTTGCAGGAACAAGCCGACATTGGTCAGCTTCCAGTCGGCTGCGCCGTCTTGCAGCACGCTGCCGGCCAGAGGGAGCTGGACGGTGTAGGCGCTGACCTTGCTGGCCTTCCAGTCTGCAACCGGATCGTTGCTGGAGAAGGTGTAGGTGCCTCGGGTGTTCTGCAGGAAGGCGTTGAAGATCTCGTTCCGCTGCAGGTCGGCGCCGGCCTTGATTTCGTGCTTGTCCAGGACCAGAGTGCCGGCGAAGAAGGCATCAAAGGTCTTGGTTTGCAGGCTGTTGAAGTGGCGGCTGGCTTCCGTGCCGAAACGCAGAGTGCGGTTGCCGGACTGCGTGCCGGCCGGTGCCGGTGTGGTCCAGGTCAGGCTGATCTGGGGCAGATCGCTGGCGTTCTTCGGGTCGCTCTTGTAGTCGCGTTGCGACAGCTTCAGTTCGGTGGAGAAGTTGTCGGTCCAGTCGGCGAACCATTGGCCCACCACGGTTTCCAGAGTCTTGTCCTGGCTGTACCAATGCGAAGACAGCGACAGGGTGCCGGCGTTCAGGTTCGGGAAAATCGGGTTGCTTTCCTCTGACTTGGTGTAACGCAGGTTGGCCTTGTGGTTCTCGCTGATGTTCCAGTCCAGCTTCAACAAGGTGTCCTTGGCCACCAGCTTGATGCCGCTGGGTACGGTCAGGCTGCCGATGTCGATCTTGTAGACATCCTTGGCCACAGCTTGCGCGGCTGCGATCTGCTCGTTGGTGATGCCGACATTGGCCTGGCTGCTGCCCACGGGGCCGAAGCTAGGCGCGGTCCGGCTGCTTTGCAACTCTTCGTAGCTGGCGAAGAAGAACAGCTTGTCCTTGATGATCGGGCCACCCAAGGTGAAGCCCTTCAGGTTTTCATCGAAGGGGGCCGGGCGGTTGTAGGTTTGGTTGGTCAGGTTGAAGCGGTCACCCGAGGTCTTGTCATTGCGGAAGACGTAGTAGACGCTGCCCTTGAACTCATTGGTGCCCGACTTGGTCACGGCGTTGATATTGGCGCCGGTGTAACCCTGTTGGGTGACGTCGTAGTTAGAAATGTTGACCTGCACCGCCTGGATGGCGTCGACCGAGATCGGCTGCTTCAGAGTAGGCAAGCCGTTGGCTTCCAGGCCGAAGGTGTCATTGACGCGCACGCCGTCGACGGTGATCGAGTTGAAGCGGGCGTTCTGGCCTGCGGCGGAGATTTCACCACTGCCCTTGTCGGTTTGCGACAGGCGCGGATCATTTCGGGCGTAATCAGACAGGCTGCGGCTGATCGAGGCGAATGCATCCAGCTCCTTGCGGCCCATGCTGGTGCCCGAACCCATGGTGGAGTTCGTGAACTTGGTGTTGGCCGCGCTGCTGCCACTCACCACCACGGTGCTCAGGACATTGCCACCGAGCGTGAAGTCCAGTGACAGGCTTTCGGCCAGGGCCAGATACACGCCTTCGCGCATCTCCTTGTCCGCGCCCTTGGCGATATTGATCGTGTAGGGGCCGCCGACGCGCAGGCCGCGAGCCGAGTAACGACCCTCGCTGTCCGTCACGAGGTTGTTGACCGACCCCGACTCTTCGTGACGGATGCTCACGGTCGCACCGGCAACAGCCTTGCCGTCAGCGCTGACCACGCGGCCGGCGATGGCCGAGGTGGTGTTCTGGGCCATGGCGGGCGCTGCCGCCACGATGGCGACCGCGACGCTCAGCGCCGTCCGGGAAAAATCTGTCCAATGCCTGCTGCTCATCGTGATCACTCCAATAAAAGCGCTGAAATACGCGTAAAAAATCTGTCACAAAAATGTACATCGAAGGCGGCCGCAAACGTTTACTTGCGCCTGTTTTCCGCATTGAAGCCACATGCCTGCGACTTCGCGGAAATTCCTTCTTGTCAAAATTCGGGCCTTGTGCCTGTCACATTTCGCAACTTTCCGCCTTCAGCGTTTTCATTCGAAAACGTTTGCGCGTAGAGTCAAAAAAAAGCGGCAGAGCGGGCAGAATGTTCAATTGTCGACCCAGGGTCTGACCGGTGACGGTGAGAAACTAGATCACAGGGCCCAATTTTCCAGCGCTTGCCCACTTGGGCGATATCCGGGTGCACCCGGAAGTCGGGGGTGGCGAGCACTGGCTTGCTGGGCATATCTGGCTCCGGTCCGCACTGTGCCCAGTCCATATTGAAGTTCCGTGACAGTGGCGAAGCTTCGTGTCATGCGTTGCGAATTTGCCACGTTCACCGCCGTTCCGAGACAGCATGGCCCGTGTGCGCTGTCATTCCATGTCCATAGCATGTCCGCGTCCGGCTTCCAGGCGCGCCCTTGCGCTGTTTGCCTTCTGATGTTTTGGAGTCTGCCTTGCTCATGTCAGCCATTGCCATTGCCAAGCCCGGGTCACGCGTCATGCGGCAGGCCTCGCCAACTGTTCGCCTGCGCCTTATGGGCAGCTTCGGCCTTGTCGCAGCCTTGCTGAGTGCCTGTGCCAGTCCCGAGCGCATGCCCGATGCTTCCGCACCGCCGGCTGCCGCCGCTGCATCGCGGGAACTCAGCATCTTCTCTATCAACGACTTCCATGGGCACATCCAGCCCAAGTCGCCGACCCCCTTGATGCCGCGTCTGCCCGACCCGCAGACCGGCGAGATCAAGCCGCAGCCGGCGGGTGGCGTCGCCTACTTGGCCGATGCCATGCAAAAGCTGCGTGCGCCGCGCCAGCATTCGGTGTTCGTCGCCGCAGGGGATCTGATTGGTGCGTCGCCCCAGCTCTCATCCTTGCTCAAGGACGAGCCGACTCTGACTGCTTTGGGTGAGCTAGGGCTGGTGGCCACTGCGCTCGGCAATCATGAGCTTGATGCTGGTCTGCCGGAGTTGATGCGCAAAGCGCGCGGCGAGTGCCCGAGCAGCGGTTGCGCCTGGCCCGAGTTCAAAGGACCCGGATTCCCCTATCTGGCGGCCAATCTCTTGGATGCGGCCACCGGCAAGGCGATGTTGCCTAGCCATGTGATCAAGGACGTGGGCGGTTACAAAGTGGCTTTTGTGGGCGCCGTCACGCGCGACACACCCTTGGTCGTCGTGCCTCGGGCCATCACCGGTCTGCGCTTTGCCGACGAAGCCGATACCCTGAACGCCTTGGTGCCTCAGCTGCGAGCCGAAGGCGCGCAGATCCTGGTGGCGGTGATGCATGAAGGCGCCACACAGACGGGCGGTGCCAACGACCCGAGCTATGTCTGCCCCGGTATCCAGGGACGTGGCGTCGACATTGCCCAGCGTCTGGACCCGGCCTATGCCTTGATCATCAGCGGGCACACCCACCAAGCCTACACCTGCAAGATCAATGGCCGCCTGCTGGTGCAAGCAGGCAGCTACGGCGGCTGGGTGACGGAAAGTCGCCTGACCCTCGACACCCAGGGCAAGGTGCTGGATGCGCAGGCCGTCAATCACCCGGTGCTGCAGTCGGCTTACCAGCCCAATCCAGCTTTTGTTGCCCTGGTGCAGCGGGCTGCCGCCTTGACTGCCGCCGTGCGTACCAAGCCGGTGGCGACGCTGAGCCAGGGTGCTCAGCGCAGCGCCCGTGCGCCGTTTGGTGACGGGCCGCTGGGCAATCTGGTGGCCGATTCCCAGCTTGCCTACGCCAAGAAGCGCGGCAGCGCCGATATCGCCTTGATGAACCCGGGTGGCATTCGGGCCGATTTGACGGTCGAATCCGGCCGGCCGGTGACCATGAGCGATCTGTTTGCCATCCAACCCTTTGCCAATGAGCTGGTCGTGATGAGCATCAGCGGCGCGCAGCTGCAGGAGCTGCTGCTGCGTCAGTTGCCGAAGGGAGATGCCCCGGCGCGCTTGCTGCAGATCTCGAGCAGCCTGCGTTACCAATGGACCCATGGCAGTGACGGCCAGCCTCTCCTGCTGGACGTACAGGTCGACGGCAAGGCACTGGACCCGCAGCGCAACTACCGTGTGGTCGTCAACAACTTCATGGCCGACGGCGGCGATGGCCTGAGCGTGCTGCGGCAGGGCAAAGACCGCGTGCCGCTGGGTGTGGACATCGACGCCATGGTGGAGTGGCTGTCGGAGAATCCGGTAGCAGCCATGGCTCAGATCGAGTCGGGTCGCATTCGCAAGCAATGACGGCCGGTCTTGTGGAGGCCGGCCTGGCCTGAGGCTCAGCGCCGGCCTGTTGCGCCGTCCAATTCGGCCAAAACAGCGGCCCAGTCGTCGAAGCTGGATTCGCTGACCTCGAGCCCGTCGAGCCGGGCCGGTGCGTCGTCGCTGAGCGACCAGAGCCGGCTTGCTTGGGCGGGCGCGGTGTTGTGGCCGAGTCCTTGCGTGCCAACTGCGGCGGCCGCGGGCTGCATGTGGAGCTGATTGGATTTCATGCCGTCAGCATCGGGCTTTGCGCGCCGTACGGCCATCCTTCCTGGTGGGGAGAGCACTGTTTGACGCTTGCCCGACTCCTCCTCTTGGGGGGAGTGCCTGAACTTGCCTTAGGAATCAGGCAAGACCTGACCCTACTAGAGAAGTGGAGCGGGCGAAGGGAATCGAACCCTCGTCTTAAGCTTGGGAAGCTTCAGCTCTGCCATTGAGCTACGCCCGCCTGCGCGGCAGTATAGCGAGCGATCTCTCCGCGACGCTCACGGTGGCGCAAGGCGCTCAGCCAGCGCTTCCGCCTGCGGGCCGAAGGCATAGGCATCCATGGCCAGGCAACCGTAGCTGAGGGCGCTGTGGATGCGCTGCGGGACGTGCTCGCTGCCGCCTGCGCCTGCGGCCACATACCAGGGCAGCAGGTGCTCGTCACTGGGGTGCATGGCCACGGCGTGTGGCGCCTGCCGGCGATAGTCGAGGAGGGTGGGCCAATCGAGCGCCGCGCTGCGCTGTGCCCACCATGTCCTGAATTCGGCCGAGGCCGGCAGTTCCCTGGCGTCATAGGCAGGCATCTGGCCGGAAGTGAACAAGAGGCTCAGATTGTGTGTCAGGCTGCCGCTGCCGATGATGAGCACACCCTGCTCGCTGAGTGAGCGCAAGGCCGCGCCGAGCGCAAACTGTTGAGCAGGCGACTGGCTTGCCACAAAGGCCAGGGGCAGCACAGGAATGTCCGCCTCAGGGTAGAGCGAGCGCAAGGGCACCCAGATGCCGTGATCCAAACCGCCCTGGGGCAGGACTTGCAGATTCAGGCCGGCCGCGGCGGCAAGGCCATGGATTTCTTGCGCCAAGGCTGGTGCGCCGGGCGCGTCGTAGCGCAGCTCGTACAAGCGCGGGTCGAAACCGCCGAAATCGTAGATGGCTTCATGCCGGGCCGCAGCCAGCAGCAAGGGCTGGCGCGCCGACGTATGCGCCGAAACGACGACGATGGCGCGCGGCCGGCCGTAGTTTGCATCCAGACTTGCGCCCAGCTGGCGCCAGAACTGGCCGGTCTCATGACCCTCCAGCGCGGTCATGGGCGAACCATGGGACAGGAAGAGACTGGGCAGCGGGCTAGGGTGATTGGAGGTGTCCATATCGCTATTGGGCGCCTGCGGCCGGGCATTTGGGCTGCGACTGCCTGAATGCAGCGTTCAGCCTGCCTGCACGGTGCTGCGCCTGAGGACTCCAGTGACGGGGCTTGGCCTGACGAACGGCAAGTTTGGCGGGGACTCGCTACAGTGCGCAGCATGAATTCAAGCACCGCACCCGCTTTGTCCTCCCAGCCTTTGCTTGCCAGCCACCAGCCGCCTCAGGTCTGGCTCTTGGCTTGGCGCCAGCTCTGGCGCGACTGGCGAGCCGGTGAATTGCGCTTGCTGATGTTGGCGGTTTGCCTGGCGGTGGCAGCTTTGTGCGCGGTCAGCTTCTTGTCGGATCGTCTGGAGCAAGGACTGCGGCGCGATGCTGCTCAGCTGATCGGCGGCGACGCGGTCTTGCTGGCCGACCAGCCAATCCCGGGCGCCTTGCAGGACCTGGCGCGGGCGCAGGGTTTGACCAGCACGCTGAGCAGCAATTTCCCCAGCATGGCCCGAGCTTCCGAGACCCAGGGCGGACGCAGCCGATTGGTGGCGGTGAAGTCCGTCGGAACGGCCTACCCCCTGCGTGGCAGCTTGCTGCTGGCGGACGGCCGCCGAGTGGGCGCACCGGCGGCGGGAACGGTCTGGGTGGACGCTGCCGTCATCGATGCCTTGCAAATCCGTGTGGGCGACTCGCTTTTGTTGGGCGAGAGTACGCTGACCGTCGCCGGCGTGATCGCCACCGAGCCCGATCGAGGCGCCGGTTTCATGAATTTCGCGCCACGCCTGATGTTGGCCGAGTCGGATCTGGCAGCGACGGCCCTGGTGCAGCCGGCCAGTCGCGTCACCTATCGCCTGGCGGTGGCGGCACCCGATGCGTCCGGCCAGGCTGCTGTAGCCGGGGATGCGGTGAAGCAGTTTGTCACGCGTGCCCAGGCCTTGATCGAGCGCTCGGGCTGGCGCGGCGTGCGCCTGGATTCGCTCGAAAGCGGCCGCCCAGAGATGCGCCAGACCCTGGACCGGGCGAGCAAGTTCCTGAAGCTTGTGGCCATGCTGTCGGCGCTGTTGGCGGCCGTTGCTGTGGCCTTGGCCGCACGTGATTTTGCGGCTCGCCATCTCGACGATTGCGCGCTGCTGCGCGTGCTCGGCCAGGCTCAAAAGCGCATCGCCTGGGCCTACAGCATCGAGTTCGGCTTGGCCGGCCTGACGGCCAGTCTGCTCGGCATCTTGCTCGGCTGGGGGCTGCATTTCGCCTTTGTCAGCCTGCTCGCAGGCCTCTTGAATGTCAGCTTGCCCGCGCCCTCGCTCTGGCCCGCGCTGCTGGGCCTGGGTCTGGGCTTGAGCTTGCTGCTGGGCTTCGGCTTGCCGCCGGTGCTGCAGCTGGCAGCCGTGCCGGCTTTGCGGGTGATCCGGCGAGATCTGGGCGGCCTCAAGGCGGGTTCCAGCCTGGTGTTGGTAGCGGGCGTGCTGGGCTTTGCCGGCATCCTGATGGTGCTGGCCGGTGAGCTGACCCTGGGCCTGATTGCGGCCCTGGGTTTCGCCCTGGCCCTGGCTTTGTTCGCGGCCATGGCTTGGTTGGCGGTCTGGCTGCTCAAGCGCTGGGTGCCCCTGGGCGCGAGCGCTGCCCAGGGTGACGGCACTGGCACCGGGCCGACGCTGCCACGTTGGCTGGTGCTGGCGACCCGGCAGGTGGCGGCGCGACCGGGCTTCGCCGTGGTCCAGGTGTCTTCGCTGGCCGTGGGCTTGCTGGCCCTGGCCTTGCTGGTGCTGCTGCGTACCGATTTGATCGACAGCTGGCTCAAGTCCACGCCGGCCAACGCGCCCGATCGTTTCGTCATCAATTTGCAGACCGATCAGGTGCCGGCTTTCCGCACGCAGATCGAAGCGGCCGGTGTGCACAGCTATGACCTGTTTCCCATGATCCGGGGTCGCTTGCTGGCCATCAACGGCCAGCCGGTGCGGCCGCAGCAGTACAGCGACGATCGCGCCCAGCGTCTGGTCGAGCGCGAGTTCAACCTCAGCCACAGCGCCCAGCTGCTCCAGCACAACGCGGTCGTTCAGGGGCAATGGGTCGAGGATGAAGAGGACGGGCTCAGCGTCGAGCAAGGCTTGGCGGAGACCTTGGGCTTGAAGCTCGGTGACCGCCTGCGCTTTGATGTCGCCGGCGTGCCGGTGGAGGGGCGCATCAGTTCCTTGCGCAAAGTGGACTGGTCGTCCATGCGGGTCAATTTCTTCGTGCTGTTCCCGCGCGAGCACATGCCCGACCTGCCCAGCACCTGGGTCTCGGCCTTTCATGCGCCCACAGGAGGCGGTTTGGACCGAGCCTTGAGTAGCGCCATGCCCAATTTGACCGTGGTCGATGTTTCGGCTCAGTTGACCCAGGTGCAGACCGTGCTCAATCAAGTGATCCAGGCGGTACAGCTGCTGTTCGGTTTCACCCTGGCCACGGGCCTGGTGGTGCTGCTGGCCTCGGTGGGCAGCACCCGTGAGGCGCGCACGCGCGAGTTCGCCTTGATGCGGGCTTTGGGTGCCAGCTCGCGGCTGCTGGCCCAGGTGCAACGGGCCGAACTGCTCGGCGTCGGTGCTCTGGCGGGCTTTCTGGCCGGTGCTGTGGCTGTTCTGCTTGGGGCCTTGCTGGCGCGCTTCGCTTTCGGCTTTGCCTGGAACCTCAACCTCTGGGTGCCGCTGTTCAGCTTGGTGGCTGGCGCTTTGCTGGCCCAGCTCGCCGGTTGGTGGAGCTTGCGCGGCGTGCTCCGCCGTCCGGTGATGCAAACCTTGCGCGAGGCCGATACGCAATAAGCGGTTCTTGAGGGCGCCGAAGAGGCAGCAAAAACTAAGGCGCGCTGCCTTGCGGGAGCGCGCCTTGAGCTCGTAAGGCGGGCCGCAGCCCACGCTTTCAGAACGATTGCCAGTCTTCGTCGCTGGTGTCAGCCTTGCTGGCTGCGGGGGCCGGTGCCGGGCTGCTTGAAGCTGTCGCAGGGCGGGCCGCAGCGGTCTTGGCCACCGGTTTGGGGCTGGGGCTCGGGCTGCTGTGAGTGGCAGGCTTTTTGAACTGTGCGGAGCCACTCATGCCGGAGCTGCGTGGGGCTGGGCTGCGCGCAGCCGAACGGCCAGCTTGGCCTTCGTCAGCACCCAGGCGGAACACCGACACCACTTCGGTCAGGCGCTGAGCCTGGTCGCGCAGGCTCTCGGCGGCGGCCGCCGACTCCTCCACCAGCGCCGCATTCTGCTGGGTCATCTGATCGAGCTGCACGACCGCGCCGTTGACTTGCCCGATGCCGTCGCTCTGCTCGCTGGAGGCCGCCGTGATCTCGCCGATGATGTCGGTGACTCGTTGGACACTGGACACGATGTCGTTCATCGAGGCCCCGGCGGCTTCCACCAGCTTGGAGCCGACTTCAACTCGGTCGACACTGGCGCCGATCAGGCCCTTGATCTCTTTGGCTGCCTCGGCGCTGCGCTGCGCCAGGCTGCGCACTTCGCTGGCCACGACGGCAAAGCCCCGGCCTTGCTCGCCGGCCCGTGCGGCTTCGACCGCTGCATTCAGAGCCAGGATATTGGTCTGGAAAGCGATGCCGTCGATCACGCCGATGATGTCGCTGATCTTCTTGGAACTGTTGTTGATTTCGTCCATGGTGGTGACCACCTGGCTGACCACCTCACCGCCCTTGGCCGCGGCCGAGGACGCCGAGGACGCCAGCTGGTTGGCCGTCTGCGCGGCGTCAGCGGTCTGGCGCACGGTGCCGGTCAACTGTTCCATGGAGGAGGCGGCCTGCTGCAGATTGGACGCCGTCTGTTCGGTGCGCTGTGACAAGTCCTGCGCCCCCAAAGCGATCTCGCTTGAGGCCGTGGTGATGGAGTTGCTGGCCGAACGCACATCCAGCAGGATGCGCTGGATCTTCTCGGCAAACATATTGAAGGATGCGGCGATTCGGGAGATCTCATCCCGGCCGCGTTCAGGCAAGCGCTGGGTCAAATCGCCACCGCCGGCGCTGATCTCGTCCAGCGCCGCGCGCACACGTTCAAGGCCGCTCAGCATGGTGGAAATCACGGTGGTCATCAGCGCGCCGGCCAACACCATCACCACCACCAGCACCATGGCGGCGGTCCGCAGCAGCGAGCTCAAGGAGGCCAGCGCCTCACTGCGATCGGCGGCGACGACCAGCACCCAGTCGGTGTTGGCGATGGCCACGCCGCGCAGCAGGAAGTCGCTGCCACCGATGGTGGCATCCACCCAAGGGGCGCCCGTCTCCTGCAATTGTTTCAAGGCTTTGGCATCGAGCTGAGGCGAGAGTTCGCTGACTGGCTTGAGCGCCAACTCGGCATTGGGGTGGGCGACGATGCTGCCCTTGCTGGACATCAGAAAGGCGAAACCATTTGGCGTCGGTTTGATGGCCTTGACCGTGGTGGAGACCTCGTTCAGGAACACGTCGGTGGCAGCCACGGCCTTGGTCGTTCCGCCTTCTTTGACCGCCACGGCAAAAGTTACCACCAGCAGCTTGCGTGCCGCGTCCATATAGGGGTCGGTGATGACCGGGCCGTTGGCATTGGAGGCCAGGGTGTACCAGGGGCGGCCGGTCGGGTCATAGCCCGGCGGTAAATCCTGCGGCGTGTTGAACAACATGCGTTTGTCGGCATGGCCGATATAGGACGCTTCCAATCGGCCCGACTTGGCGGCCTGCACCAAGTAGGGCTTGGGGTCAGCCTCGGCCGCCGCCGGCACCATGGAGTTGACGATGTCACGCTGGGTGCTCACCCATTGATTGATCGTGGCTGCGCGGCCGGCTGCCAGGGCATCGAGGCTGGCCAGTGCGCTGCTGTAGGTGTGGCTCCGCACGATCACATAGTTAGCGATTGTGGCCAAGCTCAGGGTGAGCACCACCACCACAATGCTGAGCGTGATCAGGCGGGTTTTGATGGAATCGAACATGAGGGATCCTCTGCGATGGTCGGAGCGAGGCGGGTAGGGCAGGGGTGCGCAGGTGGCTGCGCGTCAGAAGCTCTCCCAGTCACCCTCTTGCTGGGGCGGACTGGCCGGGCTGCTGGAACGTGCCGGTGCGGGTGTCCGGCTCGGTGGGCTGCTTGCTTCGCCGGCATTCGGAGCAGCTGCAGGCGCCGCGGCCGTTTTCACCGCGGTCTTGGGCTTGCTGGTGGATGTGCTGGCTGGACGGGGGGAAGGCGATGCGGACACCGTCTTGCTTGGGCTGGCCGGCTTGGATCGAGCGGGGCTTTGACTCACCATGCTGGACTTGGCCAAATGGAAGACCGAGACAGCCTCAATCAAGCGCTGCGCCTGATCGCGCAGGCTTTCGGCCGCGGCCGCAGATTCTTCAACCAGGGCGGCATTCTGCTGTGTCATCTGATCAAGCTGCACCACCGACTGGTTGACCTGGCCGATGCCGTCACTCTGCTCACTGGCTGCGGCCGTGATCTCGCCGATGATGTCCTGCACCCGCTGCACGCTGGAGACGATGTCGGTCATGGAGTTGCCGGCTTCGTTGACCAGGCGGGATCCCACCTCGACGCGCTCGACACTGGCGCCGATCAGGGTTTTGATTTCCTTGGCCGCTTCGGCACTGCGCTGTGCCAATGAGCGAACTTCGCTGGCGACGACTGCAAAGCCTCGCCCTTGCTCTCCGGCACGAGCGGCCTCGACAGCCGCATTCAAGGCCAGGATGTTGGTCTGGAAAGCGATGCCGTCGATCACACCGATGATGTCGTTGATCTTGCGCGAGCTGGCATTGATCTCGTCCATGGTGGCGACCACCTGGCCGACCACTTGGCCCCCCTTGGCTGCGGCCGTGGCAGCCGACGACACCAGCTGATTGGCGGTCTGGGCCGAATCGGCTGTTTGCTTGACGGTGCCGGTCAGCTCGGTCATCGAAGAAGCGGCCAGCTGAAGATTGGAGGCCGTCTGCTCCGTGCGCTGGCTGAGGTCTTGATTGCCGGAGGCAATTTCTGCGCTGGCCGTGCCGATCGAATCGGAGGACTGCCGGACTGTGCCGATCGTTTCGGCCAGACGCTCGCGCATGGATTCGGTTTGCTGAATCAGCAGGCCGATTTCGTCATTGCGCTGGCTGATCACCGATTGCGACAGGTCACCCTGGGCGATTGAGCTGATGGCGTCGGTCAAGTCGCCCAGGGGCTTGGTGATCCAGTTGCGCATCATCCAAAACAGGCCGAAGCCCAAGCCGGCCGTGGTCAAACTCAGCATGATCCAGAACGGCACCATGGTGGCCCAGTGCGAAGCCATGGATTCGCTGGGCGAGACCTGGGCGATGATCCAGAAGCCGCCTTGCGGATTGCGCCGGCCGACGGCGAAATAGCTGCCGCCTTTGCCGTTGAGAATATCTGGCGCATCTGCGACGTAGCCGTCCTTGGATGCCATCAGCGCGGTCATGAATTTGTCGAACTCCGGCGACACCTCACTGGCCAGCTTGTTCTTCGCCGTAGGGTGAGACACCAACCGGGCGTTCTTGCCATCGGCGTCCGCTGCAATCGCATAGGTGCCTCCGGACTCGAAGAACTTGGCGTCGGCGGCCATCTTGTCCATGGCTTTCTGGAAGCCCTCCATGTCCAGCGCAATCGCCAGCAGACCGATGATCTTGCCGGCCTCGCTCTTGATCGGGTCGTAGTAAGCCATGAAGACCTTGCCCTCAAGCACCACGCGACCCGCAAATGGCTTGCCCTGCATCAGGCTGGCATAGCCAGGGTGGTTCTTACCCAGCGGGGCGGTGTTGCGCTCGCCAGCGGCATTCTTGAGCGAGGAAGTGATGCGGACGAAGTCGTCGCCCTTGAGCGCGAAGATGGAGGCGGCGCCACCGGTGGTGCCGGCAAACTTGTCCACCTGGGTGGTGTTGCCATTGAGTTTGGGCCCCCAGTCACGCAAATCGCCGGTGGCCTCATCAAGCTGGAACACAGGCCCGAATTCCTGGCGGAAGGTGCCGTAGCTCTGCTGCACCATGGTCTTGGCCACATCGTCCATGGCCGTCATGGAATCGACAAGGGACTGCGTCTTGTCACCCACCCAACTGGTGACCCGCTCGTGTGCCACCCGGGTCAAGAGAAAGCTGACGGCGCCGCTGACGGTCAGCAGTGATCCTGCCAGGGCGATCACGCCCACCATCGAGACGCGCCTTGCGATCGAGGTCACACCTGATGCCATAGTGGCTGCTCCAACGAATGCTTCGAAGACTGTTCCTCCACCGGCGAAGCCGGCAGGGCATGGCATCCCGTCGCCAGTGCTGGCGTGGGCGAAACTTACATGGCCAGAGAGTCCATCAGCCCCATGTCGGCGCTGCTCATCAATCCTTCGATGTCCATCAGAATCAACATGCGGTCACTGACCGTACCGATGCCGGTGATGAAGCTGGTGTCGACCGAGGCAGAACTCAATTCCGGAGCCGGGCGGATCGCGTCGCGGTTCAGTTCCAGCACATCGGAGACCGAGTCCACGACAGCGCCGACCACGCGGTTGCGCACGTTGAGCACGATCACCACGGTAAAGCTGTTGTACTCGGCGCTGGGGCAGCCCAGCTTCAGGCGCAGGTCGACGATGGGGACGATGACACCGCGCAGATTGACCACCCCCTTGATGAAATCGGGCGCGTTGGCAATGCGGGTCGGCGGCTCGTAGGAACGGATCTCCTGGACTTTCAGGATGTCAATGCCGTACTCCTCGGCTCCCAAGCGGAAGGTCAGGTACTCGCCGCTCGCCGGGCCGTGTGCCTTCAGGGCAAGGTTTCCATTGTCCTGGCGCAGCGCCGGCACATTGTCTCGGGTGGTTTCCATGGCTTACCTCGTTGGAAGTTCGGGTTTGACGTGTTGCGAAGGAGGAGGAGGAAGACGACGGGTGATCAGAACGATTCCCAGTCGCCCTCGGCTTGTGCCGGAGCAGGCGCCGGCGAACGAGCTGGGGCGCTGGGGCGCGCGGCCGGTGCCGGTGCGTGCGAGGCCTGGCTTGCTGTCGGGCGTGGGCTGGCAGCAGCAGGCTTCACCATCTTGCTGGCGGCCGGGCGGGGCGCTGCGGCGTGCTGGCTGGCCGATGCAAGTGGGCGAGACTTGCCTGCGCCGAATCCTGCGCCATGTGCGGGCTTGGCTTCGGCCGTGACGCGGAAGCGGTCCACGGCTTCGGCCAGCCGCTCGGCCTGGTCTTTCAGGCTTTCGGCTGCCGCGGCGGATTCCTCCACCAGGGCTGCGTTCTGCTGGGTCATTTGGTCCAGCTGCACCACGGACTGATTGACCTGTCCAATGCCGTCGCTTTGTTCGCTGGCGGCGGCCGAGATTTCGCCAATGATGTCGCTGACGCGCTGCACGCTGGTAACGATCTCGGTCATCGAGGTGCCGGCGTCCTGCACCAAACGCGAGCCGGTTTCGACCCGCTCTACGCTGGCACCGATCAGGGTCTTGATTTCACGCGCAGCCTCGGCGCTGCGTTGGGCAAGCGAGCGAACTTCGCTGGCCACCACGGCAAAACCACGGCCTTGTTCGCCGGCGCGGGCCGCTTCGACGGCTGCATTCAGGGCGAGGATATTGGTTTGGAAGGCGATGCCATCGATCACGCCGATGATGTCGCTGATCTTCTTGGAACTGGTGTTGATTTCGTCCATGGTCGCGACGACTTGGCCCACCACATCACCGCCCTTGGCTGCCGCGGTGGAGGCCGAATTGGCCAACTGGTTGGCGGTACGCGCCGAATCCGCCGTTTGCTTGACCGTGCCGGTCAGTTGCACCATGGAGGAAGCCGCCTGCTGGAGGTTGGATGCGGTCTGCTCGGTGCGGCCCGACAGGTCTTGGTTGCCAGTGGCAATCTCAACCGAGGCCGTGCGAATGCTGTCCGCCGAGACGCGCAGATGACCGACCAGGCTTTGCAGGGCCTGCTGCATGTTCTGCAGCGAGTTCATCAGATGCGAGGCTTCATCTTGTCCGACCACCTCCTTGGCCGTCATGGTCAGGTCACCTTTGGCAATGGCGTCGGCCAAGGCGCCGGCTTCCGCCAGTGGTGTGCAGATGCTCTGCATATTGAGCAAGGTCAGGGGCACCACGATCACCGAGCTGAGAACCAGCACGGCGATGAAAACGGTGAACACCGTGCCTTGCGTGGCCTGGCTGGCCTTCATGGCCTTGTCTGATTCCTGGGCCAGTGATTTGCGCAGTTCAGCCAACAGCTTCTCAGCCTCTTGCGCGTGTTCCTTGGCTGCCTTCAGCGCGGCATTGGCATCGCTGGCGCTGGCCATGCTCCCGGATTCCAACTGCCCGAGGACGGGTTGAGCCTTGGCCACGTAGTCGTTCATCAGGGGCAGGATCTGGCCCAGCACCTTGTTGTTGGCGTCCTCGTGGCCGTGCATCAGCTCCTTGACGTTGTCTTCCAGCGCCTTGCGGGCCTCATCCCATTTCTGATGGTAGGCCTTGACCTGATCGGCTTGGGCATGATTGATCACCATGTCCTTTTCATAGCGCCGCAAATTGCCCATGGCCTCGATCATCAAGGTCATGTGATGGGCATCGCCGACCGACTTGTCCGCGAATTGCTGGCTCTGGCCGCGCAGTGAATTCATGCCGTACAGACCGACACCACCCACGATCAGCAGCAAGGCCAGAACCATGGCAATGGCGCCGATCATGCGGATGCGGATGCTGAACATTCGGAGCATGGCGCTCAAATTCATCGAATACCTCTGTATCTCTTGGGTAAGGAAGCGGCCGAAGCCGGATCAATGGCGCGAACGGCGAACCAGGCTGCCGACGTCCAGGATCAGCGCGACCCGGCCATCGCCCATGATGGTGGCGCCGGAGACATCGGTGACCTTGCGGTAGTTCGCTTCCAAGTTCTTCACCACCACCTGCTGCTGGCCGAGCAGTTCGTCCACCAGCAGCGCGACACGGCCACCTTCGGCCTCGACGACCACCATGATGGAAGAGACATGTTCAAAGTCGAAGCGCGGCACATTGAAGATGGTTTCCAGGCCGATGACAGGCATGTACTCGTCACGCACCTCCACCACGCGGCCCGAGCCGGCCACTGTCTTGATGGTGTCTGCCTGCACTTGGAAGGACTCGACCACAGAGGACAGCGGCAGGATGTAGACCTCCTCGCCGACGCCCACGCTCATGCCGTCCATGATGGCCAGGGTCAGCGGCAGGCGCACCGAGACCTTCATGCCGTAGCCTTCGGCGGAATCGATCTCTACCGTGCCGCCGAGCGACGTGATGTTTCGTTTCACCACGTCCATGCCGACGCCGCGGCCGGAGACGTCGGTGACCTGGTCGGCCGTGGAGAAGCCAGGCGCGAAGATCAAACCCCAGACTTCAGAGTCCGTCATGGTGTCCGGCGCGTCGATGCCCTTTTCACGGGCCTTCTTGATCAGCTTCTCGCGATTCAGGCCGCGACCATCGTCACGCACTTCGATCACGATCGAGCCGCCCTGGTGCGAGGCGACGAGGGTGATGGTGCCTTGCTCAGGCTTGCCCTTGGCGACGCGGTCGGCCGGTTGCTCGATGCCGTGGTCGCAGCTGTTGCGCACCAGATGGGTCAGTGGGTCGGTGATTTTCTCGACCAGACTCTTGTCCAGTTCGGTGGCTTCACCTTGGGTGACCAGCTCGACCTTCTTGCCCAGCTTGGCCGCGAGGTCGCGCAACATGCGCGGGAAACGGTTGAAGACGACCGACATGGGAATCATGCGGATCGACATCACCGACTCTTGCAGATCGCGGGTATTGCGTTCCAGATCGGCCAAGCCGGAAGCCAGTTGCTGGTACAGGCCAGGCGCCAAATCGCGGCTGTTCTGCGCCAGCATGGCTTGGGTGATCACGAGTTCGCCGACCAGATTGATCAGCTGGTCCACCTTCTCGATGGACACCCGCAGTGTGGACTGTTCCATGCCCGCGGCAGCAGGGCGGGCTTCGGCCTTGACGGCTGGGGCCGCGGCCACCACCGGCTTGGCAACTTCAGCCTGCACCTTGAGTTCGGTGCCGGCTTCGGCGCTGTCGGGCACCCCCGGCGCATTGTCGAAGAAGCCGTAGCCGGGGTCGTTGTCTTTCTCTTCCGCAGCTGGAGCTCCCGGAGCGTCGGCATGGAAGCCGAAACCGGGTCCGAAGGGCGTCAGCTTGACCTGTTCTCGGGCCACATGGAAGGTGAACAGATCCAGCAGATCGTTGTCCGAGCTGCCAGTCAGAACTTTGAATCGGCGCACGCCGTCAGCCGCCACCCCACCGTCCAGTGGTTCGATGGTGCCTAGGTCGGTGATTTCTTTGAACAGCTCGACCAAGTTGTCGGCCAGGCTCAGGTCGCTCAGCGGGCCGACTTGCAGTTCCAGTTCGCGGGCGGTTGGCTTGGCCGGCGCTGCTGCACGAGGCGCTGGCGCCGGCGCGGCTGCTGCGGCCTTGGGCGCAGGGGCCGGCGCTGCGGCCTGCTCGCCTTCGACAAAGCTGCGGATGCTGACCAGCAGATCGCTGGTGTCCACGGCGGCGGCACCGGAGCCTTGGTGGCGGCCCAGCTGGGCACGCAAGGCATCACCGGACTGCAAGAGCACGTCGACCATGGGCGACGTGGCGTTGAGCTCATGGCGGCGCAGCTTGTCGAGCAGCGTCTCCATCTGGTGAGTCAGCTCAGCCACATCGCTGAAGCCGAAGGTCGCGGCACCGCCCTTGATGGAGTGGGCGCAGCGGAAAATCGCGTTGAGCTCTTCGTCGTCGGCGGTTTCGACATTCAGGTTCAGCAGCAGCTGCTCCATGGTGTCGAGATTCTCGGCCGCCTCTTCGAAGAAGACTTGGTAAAACTGGCTCAGGTCGATGCCGGCGCTCAGGCTGGCGCCCTCGGAGGTCATATCACCCATGCTTTGCTCCAGTGTGGTGAGGGCATCAACGGATGACTTTGCCGATGACTTCGATCAGCTTGGCCGGGTCAAAGGGCTTCACCAACCAACCCGTGGCACCGGCGGCGCGGCCGGCCTGCTTCATCTGGTCGCTGGACTCGGTGGTCAGGATCAGGATCGGCGTGGTCTTGAACTTCGGGTTGTCGCGCAGCTTCTTGGTCAGGCTGATGCCATCCATGCGCGGCATGTTCTGGTCGGTCAGCACCAAGTCAAAGTCACGCGTGCCGGACTTTTCCAGGGCGTCCTGGCCATCCACGGCCTCGACCACATTGAAGCCTGCGTTCTTCAGTGTGAAGGAGACCATCTGGCGCATCGAGGCCGAATCGTCCACAGCAAGAATTGAGTGCATTGTTGTTTCTCCGGGTATCAAGCTGGTTTCGGAAAATTACTGGGGTTCTTTAGAACAATTCGACTGAACCGGCGTCCATCTCATCTTGCGTGACCGGATTCGGCCGCAGCGGAGCGATTTCCACCACGGCAGCACCGTCTTCGTCATCGCCAAAGGTATCGCGCGCCAGCTGGTCCGCGCAGTTGCGCAAGCGCTGGCTGGTGTGGGCGATCAGCTGGGTGGCCATGTCCTGGAACTGCAGCGCGGTGATTGCGCCGGCAATGTCCAGCATGACCTTCTGTAGTACCGGGGCGTGGCCATCACCAGGGGATTCGGCCCCGTTCAACAGGCCATGTACATGCCCGGATGCACTGTAGAAGTGGGTGGACAAGGCTTCACCTGCGTCATCGAGCAGGCGTTGCAGGCGCTCCAGGTCATTGGTGACCGTCATCAGGTGATCCTGGAGCTCGGCCGCAGCCAGCAGCGGCGTCATCCCCTGTTCGGGTGGGTCAGGCGTTTCATTCATCAGCATCTTTGCTCCACGCTTATGGACCTGCCAAGCGCAAGACCTGACCCCGTTTCGGGGCAGTGTCTTGGCCCAGCGGGGCGACCGGTTCTTGCGAGCATCTTCGGCAATTCCTGCAGAACTGTCGACAGGACAATGGACGCATAACCGGCCTATTTGTGTGATTCGACAACGGCGACGAAGTAAATATAAGGGTAAACCCTTTGTTGGCGTCGCTTCCTCGTTGATTCGTGCCAATGCCGCACCTGTCACGGACCGAGTAGTTCATCCATTCCCGGCATACTCGCCCCCCATGACGATCTCTACCGCTGATCGCCGGCTGCGCGTGTTGCATATAGAAGACTCTGAGCTCGATCACCAATTGATCATGGCTCAGCTGCGCCGTGCCGGTTTGAATTTGGAATTGCACCGTGTGGACACTTTGGCCGAGGTGCGACAGGCGCTCGATGAGCCCTGGGATGCCGTGATCTCTGACTACAACCTGCCCGGCTTCTCCGGCTTGTTGGTTCTGGACATGCTGAAGGAGAGCAAGCGCCTGCTGCCCTTTGTGTTGGTGTCCGGCGAAATTGGTGAAGACACGGCGGTGGCGGCGATGCGTACGGGCGCCTCTGACTATTTGCTCAAGAAAGATCTGGCGCGGCTGGCGCCGGCTTTGCTGCACGCCATTGAAGCCTGCGAGTCGGAGCGAGCGCGCATCGAGGCCGACCGTGAGTTGCTCAAGTCGAAGCAACGTCTGCACGAGCTTGCGGGTCATTTGCAGACCAGTGTTGAGATGGAGCGTGCAGCGATCGCGCGAGAGATTCACGACGATGTCGGCGGCTCCTTGACGGCACTGAAGTTCGACCTGGCGTGGATCAATCGCCACGCCCAGGATCCGGCCGTTCTGCAGCGGGTGCAATCGGCGCTGGAGACCGTGACCTCAGCCATCGAGGCCAGCCAGCGCATCATGCACAACCTGAGGCCGGCCATTCTGGAGCAGGGCTTGGTGGCCGCCGTGCAATGGATGGCGGCGCGCTTCGAGCGCCGCACCGGCATCGTCACGACCATGCGCACCAGCCATGATCAGATGCAGCTGCCGGCGGGCGTGCCCTTGGTGGCCTATCGCACGGCCCAAGAGGCTTTGACCAATGTCTCCAAGCATGCTCAGGCCACGCGGGTTCATATCGAGCTGAGCGTGGACTCCGGCGTGCTAACGCTGGAGCTCAGCGACAATGGGGTCGGCATCGCTGCGGGCGCCTTGGCCAAGGCGCGCAGTTTTGGCATTCGCGGCTTGCACGAGCGCGCCGCAACGGTAGGAGGTTGGGTGGACTTGAGCAGCAACAGCAAGGGCACGAGCCTGATTCTTTCGGTGCCACTGATGGCTGACGCCATGGATCAGTTGGGCGGCGATGAGGGCGCGGCGGTCGCGCATGATCCGTCGGCATGGGGTGGCGCATGATCAAGGTGATTCTCTGCGACGACCATGCCTTGATTCGCCGCGGCATTCGCGACACCTTGTCCGACGTGCCCGATATCGAGGTGATTGGCGAGGCCGGTGACTATGGCGAGTTGCGCAGCCTGCTGCGCGATCTCGGGCCCAATGCGGCGGTCGATGTGCTGGTGCTGGACATCAATATGCCGGGCCGCAGTGGGCTGGATGTCCTGCATGTGATGAAGGACGAAGGCACGGCGATCCGGACGCTGATTGTGTCCATGTACCCGGAGGACCAGTACGCGATCCGCGCTCTGCGGGCCGGGGCTTTCGGCTACGTCAACAAGGGCGGTGATCCGCAGGTGCTGGTGCAGGCCGTGCGCACGGTGGCCCAGGGGCGCAAATACGTGACTCCGGAGATTGCGCAGATGCTGGTCGAAAGCCTGACCGCGCCAGTCAGCGAACAGGCGCACCAGAAGTTGTCTGATCGCGAATTGCAAACCCTGGTCATGATCGCCTCTGGCAAACGCCTGTCGGACATCGCCGAAGAGCTCATGCTCAGTCCCAAGACCGTCAGCGTCTACCGAGCCCGTGTGCTGGAGAAGCTGGCCCTGGCCAACAACTCCGAGCTGACGGTCTACGCCATCCGAAACGGCCTGGTCGCCAGCTGAGACGCCTGCCAGCGAGGTGCGCATCCCACTCGCCGCTGTGTGGTGCTCCATACCTCGGCGAGCCGGGCTAAGGCGGCATATGACCGCGCTGTTTCCCCGATAGACCGGCCCGGCTGGATGGTAAAAAATGTCGCTTGTGACTGGCGCATGTTGCGCCGGGCCAGGTTGGGCATGATCGATGAGCGTCGCAAGAAGCAGCAAGAGTGCCCCTGCGCATACAGCGGGGCCGGAAATGCCATCTGTCAGTGGGGCCAAGGCTGGGGCTGCTGTTGCGGTCAGCTCACCCGTCCGGGGTGAGATTCAGTATTCCTTGGTGCGTCGCCTGACGCGCCTGAATCTGCAGGTCCTTTCCATTGCCATGGTGTTGAGCTTCGGCCTGATCGCCGCCATGCTCTGGCTGGGAGCCCGGGAAAGGCAGGCCCACAGCGCAGAGCTCAGCGCCCAGTTGCTGGCCAACAGTCTGGCGCCCATGCTGGTCTTCGAGGACCGAGCGGCTGCCAGCGCCGAACTGGCGGCCTTCGTCCGGCGTGGCGAAGTGTTGGAAGTGCGAGCTTTGAGCGCTGCCCGGACACCTTTTGTCCAGTGGTCGGCCGGCAGCCCTGCTGCGCAGCTGCACAGCATTCCGAGCGGGCTGGATCAGGCCCAGTCCATCCGCTTTATGCGCCTGGCTGAGGTGGAGGTTTGGGTGCCTGTGAAGCTCAAGGGTGAATGGGTCGGCAGCTTGGTCTTGCGCGAGAGCTTGCAGGAGCTGCAACGGCTGGTGCTGAAGATGGTCAGTGCGGCCGCCTTGTTGATCGCAGTTGCCATCGCCATCGCCTGGCGGGCTCTACGCCGTGTTCAGCGCCGAGCATTGGCGCCCATTGTGGAACTGTCGCGCTTGGCTGAGCAGGTGTCTGCGGATCAGGATTTCACCCGTCGCGCCATCGTCCACTGGCCCGATGAGGTCGGACGGCTGAGTGAACGTTTCAACCAGATGCTCCAGCGCGTCGAGACCACGCAGGCCGAACTGAATCTGCGCCTGCGCCAAGAGCAGGAGGCCGGCCAGCAATTCGAGCAGCTGGCCCACCGGGATGCCCTGACTCAGCTGCCCAATCGCTTGTATTTCCAGTCAGCGCTGGAGCGGCACATGGCCGCCAGCTGCCAGAACGTCGAGCTGATGGCCCTGATGTTCATCGATCTCGACAACTTCAAGACCGTCAATGACAAACATGGCCATGAGGCCGGTGACGAGGTGCTGCGCGAGGTGGCTCGACGCATGAGTCGTGTCCTGCGCGGCAACGATGTGCTGTGCCGCCTGGGCGGTGACGAGTTCGGCCTGATCCTGCCGGCATTGCCCAATGACACGGCCGCCGAGCAGTTGGCCGTGCGCCTGATCGCTGCGGTACGCGAGCCGCTCTACGTGGGCGAGCATCTCATGCCCATCGGTGCCACGGTCGGTTTGGCGTTTTGCCCGACCGATGAGGTCGATGCGGCTCATTTGTTGGTGGCAGCCGATGTGGCTATGTATGCCGCCAAGCGCGCGGGCAAGAACACCTTCCGGCGCGCCAGCCATGCAAGCAGCTGAGCACCCTGCAGGGTGGCCTCAACGCGCTGCTCGCGCTGTCGCCCAGGCCGGTGTGGCTACGGCTTTGTGTGGAGGGCTGCTCTCAGCGAATGCGCATGCCGCAGACCCGCAGCCCGAGGTTTTGGAGGCCAATGTCGGCTTGGATCTGGGTTTGGAAGACCTGTTGCGCCAGGGGCTCAAGGCTGTACCGCAGGCGGTGCAGGTGTCCACCGCCTCGCGCTTTGCACAAAGCACTCAGCAAGCCCCGGCGCAGACCTATGTGCTCACCGATGCCGAGATTCGCGCCTACGGCCTGCGCAGCATGGCCGACATCCTCAATTGCCTGCCGGGCCTGTTCACCACCAGCAATGGCAATTTCGTTTACGTGGCTGCGCGCGGCCTGGGCCGGCCCGGTGATTTCAATGCCCGCCTGCTCTTGATGATCGACGGGGTGCGCGTCAACGAGAACATCTTCGACGCCGCCCTGATCGGGCCGGAGTTCTACGTCGATGTGGATTTGATCGACCGGGTCGAGTTCACGCCCGGGCCGGGTTCGGCCTTGTATGGCAATAACGCATTCTTTGGTGTGATCCAGGTGCAGACCAAGCGGGCCGACAAGCTGGCCGGCCTGCGCGCCCGCCTGGCGCTCAATTCGCAGCGTGGCGGCAGCTGGCAAGCCAGTGCCGGTCAGCGCCTGGACAGCGGTGCCGAGGGCTGGATCTCGATCTCGGGCTTTCAGCAGGACCGTATACCTTTGAGCAGCCCGGCGCCTGCCGAATGGGTCGATCGTCTGCGCGATCACAACTGGGACCATGGCACCCGTCTGCTCGCCCGCGCCAGCATGTCGGGCTGGAGCTTCCGTGCCGGCCACAGCGAGCGCGTGCGCGGGAATGCCTCGCCGCTGGACCCGACGCGCCCGGGCTCGGGCATCGGCCAAGGTCGCTCGATCTACTTCAACCAGTTCGCAGCTCTGGGCTACGAGGGCGCGCTGGGCGCCGATTGGGATTTGACCGTCGAGGCCTCCAGCAAGGTCTTGCAATCCCGTCGCCGCGATCCCCTGGAGCAGCCGGAGCGGCCGCCTCTGGAGTTGGAGACCTTGTCCGAGGGGCAGTGGGATGAATTCGCCCTGCGTCTGGGTAGCTCTGCCTGGCGCGGGCACTATGTGCTTGGCGGCCTGGAGTGGCAGCGTGACCGGCTGCAGCGCATCGCTCTCGGGGCGAGAGGCCTGCCGCCTGATTTGAATTTCACCTCGGCGTCCGAGCGCCTTGGCGTGTTTGTGCAAGACGAGTGGCAGCTTCACGCCCAGCATCGCTTGGTGCTGGGCCTGCGTTGGGACCACGACCGCCGGGCCGACGGTGCACGCCTCAATCCGCGATGGGCCTGGGTCTGGCAGCTGAGCCCGGAGGCCAATCTCAAGCTGATGCAGGGCAGTGCCTACCGTGCCCCCAATTTCTACGAATTCCGCAGCAACCAGGCGCCGGGCTTGCCCGCGCTGGAAGCTGAGCGCACGCGCAGCTTGGAGCTAGCGCTGGAGCACCGCCTGACGCCACAGTTGCAGTACCGCGCCTCTGTCTACCGCGCACGTATGACGGGCTTGATCAGCCAGGTGTTGAATCCAGACACGGGGCTCAGCTTCATCAACAGCGAGGGTGTGCGCAGCCGGGGCCTGGAACTGGGCTTGGAAAAGCGTTGGGATGGCGGTGCGCGCTTGCAGATGGGCTTGTCGCTGCAGTACAGCCGCGAGCTGGGCAGCGAAGTCGAGCTCGACAATTCGCCGCGCCGCCTGTTCAAGCTGGCCTACAGCCAGCCGCTCTGGCGTGATGACCTGCAGCTGGGCTGGCAGACCCAGGCCATGAGTCGCCGCAAAGTGCCGGCCGGCAGTCTGCCGGGCCATGCCTTGCACCATCTGCACCTGCTTTGGCGCCAAAGCGCTGACAGCGAATGGTCGCTGGGCCTGCGCAACCTCACGGGCCTGCGCTATGCCGACCAGCCCGATGTGGGCGCACCACCGCTTTGGCAGGAAGGCCGCGTGCTGCGCCTGCAGTTCAACCATCGGTTGGGATCATGAAGCGCTGGCGGAGTTCATGGCGCGGGCTGTGCCTGCTCTTGCCCTTGCTGTGGGCTGCCGGGGAGGCTCGTGCGCATCCCGGCCAGGAGGAGGCGCAGCTCAAGGCCGCTTTCATCTACCGCTTTGCACAGTTCACGCAGTGGCCACCGCCACCGCCGGGCCGCGAGTTCAATTACTGCGTGGCGGGCGACCGCGAGCTGCAAGACGCCATGCGGGTGGTGGCGCAAAAGCCCATGGGCCAGGCCGCGGGGCGGGTCTTGGTGCTGGGCTCGCCGGCCGAGGCGGGGCCCTGCCATGTGCTGGTGTTGGGCTTTGCCGGGCGCCAGGAGCTGCAGCTCTGGCTGGACGCTTTGGCCGACAGCCCCTTGCTGGTGGTCGGCGCCAGCGCCGAGGCCTTTCGGGCCGGCGCCATCATCGCCCTGGTGCTGGAGCCCAATGGCATGGCCTTTCGCATCAACCACAGCGAGGCCAAGCGGCGCGGCCTGATGCTCAGCTCGCAGATGCTGAAGCTGGCGCGCGAGGTGAAGTAGGGGGCCCTAGCCCTGGACCGCCCTGGCGTGCTGCAAGAGGCCGCCCTCAAGCCTGCACGCGGGCGGCTTGCGCGGTTGGCCAGGCCAGGACCTCGCGCACAAAATCCTGCAGCCGGGCGGCCTCGCCGGTGGTTTCCAGCCGCAGAACGGGCTGGCTGCTGCGCGCCTCTGCCTGCCTGCCCCACAAGGCTGCCGCGCGCTGGGCCACGGCGGTTTCGATATTGAGCAGCTGCACCTGTGGCCCGAGGGCGCGCTGCAGGGCTGGCTGCACCAGCGGGTAGTGGGTGCAGCCCATCAGTACCGTGTCCACGCCGGCCTCGCGCAGGGGCTGGCAAAGCCGGTCCAGCAGGGCGTGAAGCTCGGGCGTGTCCAGCTGTCCCCGTTCGATCAGGTCGACCAGGCCGGGGCAGGGCTGGCTGAACACCTCAATGCCCTCGGCATGACGGCTGATCAAGTCCTGGTAGCGCGCGCTGGCGATGGTGGCCACGGTGGCAAGCACGCCGATCCGTGAGCCTCGCTGGCTGTTTGTGCGTGCCAGGCTGGCCGCAACCGCCGGCTTGATGCCGGGCTCAGTGCCGACGATGGGCAGTTCGGGCCAGCGTTGGCGTAACGTGGCGATGGCGTGCGCCGTGGCGGTGTTGCAGGCGACCACCAGCATGCCTGCGCCCTGGCTCACCAGGTAGTCGGCCAGGCGCTGGCTGCGCTCGCGGATGAAGTCAGGGCTGCGCGGGCCGTAGGGCGCGTGGGCGGCGTCGGCCACATAGTGCAGAGCCGCCTGGGGCAGCGCTTGCTGCAGGGCACGCAGCACGGTCAGGCCGCCGACGCCGGAATCGAAAACGCCGATGGTGGCCGCGGGCGAACGTGCCGCGGCGAGGGGAGGGGTGCTGCTCATGCTCATTGGGGGCTGCAGTCTAGCGGCAGCCTGACGCGACTCTGGCTTCATGCTTAGAATGGAACGATCGTGCTTTTTTGGCTGCATCCCCGATGTTGGCAAAGATGCCCCAACCGCCTTCGGGTGGCCCCCTTAGAATCTGATTAACGTTAACGTCAATTAGCCTTGGAGTAATCGATGAAGGTCTTGGTCCCAGTCAAACGCGTGGTCGACTACAACGTCAAGGTGCGCGTCAAGAGCGACGGCAGCGGTGTGGACACCGCCAACGTCAAGATGTCGATGAACCCCTTCGACGAGATCGCCATCGAAGAAGCCGTGCGCCTGAAGGAAAAGGGCGTGGTCACCGAGGTGATCGCGGTGTCCTGCGGTGTCACCCAGTGCCAGGAAACCCTGCGCACCGCCATGGCCATCGGCGCGGACCGCGCCATCCTGGTCGAGACCGACGCGGAACTGCAGCCCCTGGCCGTGGCCAAGATCCTCAAAGCCCTGGTCGACAAGGAGCAACCCCAGCTGGTCATCCTGGGCAAGCAGGCGATTGACGACGACTGCAACCAGACCGGCCAGATGCTGGCGGCCCTGACCGGCCTGCCGCAAGGCACGTTCGCCAGCAAGGTGGAAGTGGCCGATGGCGCTGTGTCCGTGACCCGTGAAGTCGACGGTGGCCTGGAAACCGTGAAGCTGAGCCTGCCGGCCGTCATCACCACCGACCTGCGCCTGAACGAGCCGCGCTACGTCACCCTGCCCAACATCATGAAGGCCAAGAAGAAGCAGCTGGACATCGTCAAACCGGCCGATCTGGGCGTGGACGTGAGCCCGCGCATCAAGACCCTCAAGGTCGAAGAGCCGCCCAAGCGCAGCGCCGGCATCAAGGTGGCCGATGTGGCCGCCCTGGTTGACAAGCTGAAGAACGAAGCCAAGGTCATTGGCTGAACCCAGATCAGAAGAATTCGGAGAAAACACAATGACTGCTCTCGTGATTGCTGAACACGACAACGCCTCCATCAAGGGCGCGACGCTGAACACCGTGACCGCGGCATTGGCTGCTGGTGGCGACGTCCATGTGCTGGTGGCTGGTTTCAATGCCGGCGCCGCTGCCGCTGCTGCGGCCCAGATCGCTGGTGTGAGCAAGGTGCTGCACGCCGACTCCGCCGCGCTGGAAAACGGCCTGGCCGAAAACCTGGCCGCCCAGGTGCTGGCGATGGCCGGCGGCTACAGCCACATCCTGTTCCCGGCCACCGCTTCGGGCAAGAACGTCGCGCCGCGCGTGGCCGCCTTGCTGGACGTGGCCCAGCTGAGCGATGTCACCAAGGTCATCAGCGCCGACACCTTCGAGCGCCCCATCTACGCCGGCAACGCGATTGCCACCGTGCAAAGCAGCGATGCCACCAAGGTGCTGACCGTGCGCACCACCGGTTTTGACGCCGCAGCCGCTCAAGGTGGCAGCGCCGCCGTGGAAACCGTGGCTGCCGCTGCCGACAGCGGCAAGAGCAGCTTCGCCGGCCGTGAAGTGACCAAGAGCGACCGCCCCGAGCTGACCGCTGCCAAGATCATCGTTTCCGGTGGCCGTGCCCTGGGTTCCAACGACAAGTTCATGGAAGTGCTGACCCCGCTGGCCGACAAGCTGGGTGCAGCCTTGGGCGCCTCGCGTGCCGCCGTGGATGCCGGTTATGCCCCGAACGACTGGCAGGTCGGCCAGACCGGCAAGATCGTTGCGCCCCAACTCTACATCGCCTGCGGCATCAGCGGTGCGATCCAGCATCTGGCCGGCATGAAGGATTCCAAGGTGATCGTCGCGATCAACAAGGACGCCGAAGCGCCGATCTTCTCGGTGGCCGACTACGGCCTGGAAGCCGATCTGTTCGCCGCCGTGCCGGAGCTGGTCAACAGCCTCTGAGCCCGCGCCTCGCCCCCACTATCGAGTGAGCCCCAGGGCGCCCGACTCACGGTCGCGGCGCCCTTGTTGTATCTGAATCTGAGATCGCTGGAGACAAAACCATGACCTACCGCGCCCCTGTTAAGGACATGCTGTTCAATATGCAGGAGCTCGCCGGCCTGCAAGCCCTGACCGAGCAAATCCCTGCATTCGCCGATTTCGGCATCGACACTGCCCAGGCCGTGCTGGAAGAGTGCGCCAAGTTCAACGAGGACGTGGTCGCACCGCTGAACTGGGAGGGCGACAAGGCCCCGTCCTACTGGAAGGACGGCGAAGTCTTCACCACCACCGGCTTCAAGCAGGCCTTCAAGCAGTTCGCCGAAGGCGGCTGGCAAGGTCTGCAACACCCCGCTGATTTTGGCGGCCAGGGCCTGCCCAAGACCATCGGTGCCGCCTGCGGCGAGATGATCAACAGCGCCAATCTGAGCTTTGCGCTCTGCCCGCTGCTGACCGATGGCGCCATCGAAGCCCTGCTGACAGCAGGCTCCGACGCACAAAAGAACACCTTCATTCCCAAGCTGATCGACGGCAGCTGGACCGGCACCATGAACCTGACCGAGCCCCAAGCCGGCTCGGACCTGGCCCAGGTGCGCACCCGCGCCGAGCCCCAAGGCGACGGCACGTACAAGATCTTCGGCACCAAGATCTTCATCACCTACGGTGAGCACGACATGGCCGAGAACATCGTCCATCTGGTGCTGGCCCGTGTGGTCGGCGCGCCAGAAGGCGTGAAGGGCATCAGCCTGTTCCTGGTGCCCAAATTCCTGGTCAATGCCGACGGCTCCCTGGGTGCGCGCAACGACGCCCACTGCGTGTCCATCGAGCACAAGATGGGCATCAAGGCCAGCCCGACCTGCGTGCTGCAGTTCGGTGACCATGGCGGCGCGATCGGCACGCTGATCGGCGAAGAGAACCGTGGCCTCGAGTACATGTTCATCATGATGAATGCAGCCCGCTTCGGCGTCGGCGTGCAGGGCATCGCCGTGGCCGAGCGCGCCTACCAAAAGGCCGCCAGCTTCGCCCGCGATCGCGTGCAGTCGCGCCCGGTGGACGGCTCGCTGCCGGGTGCCGGCGCCATCATTCATCACCCCGATGTGCGCCGCATGCTGATGACCATGCGCGCCCTGACCGAGGGTTGCCGCGCCATGTCCAGCGTGGCTGCCGCGGCCTACGACGCGGCGCACCACCATGCCGATGCTGAGATCCGCAAGCAAAGCCAAGCCTTCTACGAATTCCTCGTGCCCCTGGTCAAGGGCTACAGCACCGAGATGAGCCTGGAGGTTACCGACCTGGGCGTGCAGGTGCACGGCGGCATGGGTTTCATCGAGGAAACCGGCGCCGCCCAGCATTACCGCGATGCCAAGATCCTGACGATTTACGAAGGCACGACCGCCATCCAGGCCAATGACCTGGTCGGCCGCAAGACCGCACGCGACGGCGGCGCCTTTGCCCGCTCCATCGCGGCCATGGTCGAGGCCACCGAAGCGCAGCTGCTCACAAGCGACAGCGCCGCCGCCCGCGCGGTGCAAAAGCGCCTGACCGCGGCCCGCCTGGCCTTTGTCGATGTGGTGAACTTCATCGCTGCCAATGCCCGCAGCAACCCGAATGCGACCTATGCCGGCTCCGTGCCCTATCTGATGCTGGCCGGCAATCTGGTCGCCGGCTGGCAGCTGGCGCGCTCGCTGCTGGTGGCCGAGGACAAGCTGGCCGACGGTGAAGACGCCGCTTTCATGTCGGCCAAGATCGCCACCGCGCGCTTCTATGCGGAGCACATCCTGAGCCGTGCCGGTGGCACGCGCGATGCCATCGTCGAGGGCGCCGACAGCGTCACCGCCCTGGCCCTGGACGCCTTCTGATCGGGCGCGGCACGATGGCACTCCCTGAGATCCTGAAGCAGCTGCCGCTGCCCATCATCGGCTCGCCTCTGTTCATCATCAGCAACCCCAAGCTGGTGATCGCGCAGTGCAAGGCCGGCATCGTCGGCTCCATGCCGGCGCTCAATGCCCGGCCGGCCGAGCTGCTCGATGAATGGCTGAACGAAATCACCACTGAACTGGCGGCCTACAACCGCGCCAACCCGGACAAGCCGGCGGCGCCTTTCGCCATCAACCAGATCGTGCACAAGAGCAATGAACGGCTCGAGCACGATATGGCGGTGTGCGCCAAGTACAAGGTGCCCATCATCATCACCTCGCTGGGCGCGCGCGAGGATGTCAACCAGGCCGTGCACGCCTGGGGCGGCATCGTGCTGCACGACGTCATCAACAACAAATTCGCCAAGAAGGCGATCGAGAAGGGCGCCGACGGCCTGATCGCCGTCGCGGCCGGTGCTGGCGGCCATGCGGGCGTCAAGAGCCCCTTCGCGCTGATCCAGGAAATCCGGGAGTGGTTCCAGGGTCCGGTGGCACTGTCTGGCTCCATCGCCAGCGGCGACGCGGTGCTGGCCGCCCAGGCCATGGGTGCGGATCTGGCCTATATCGGCTCGGCCTTCATCGCCACCGAAGAGGCCCGCGCCGCCGAGGACTACAAGCAGATGATTGTCGACAGCAACAGCGACGACATCGTCTACAGCAACCTCTTCACCGGCGTACACGGCAACTACCTGCGCGGCTCCATCGTCAAGGCCGGCATGGACCCGGATCACCTGCCCGAAAGCGACCCCAGTGCGATGAACTTCGGTGGCAGCGCCGGCGGCAAGGCCTGGAAAGACATCTGGGGCTGTGGCCAGGGCATCGGTGCCATCCGCGCCGTGGTGCCTGCGGCCGAGCTGGTGGCCCGATTGGCGAGCGAGTACCAGGCGGCACGCAAGCGCTTGAGCTTGAGCTGAGCGTCGTCGAGGCGGGCTTTGCAGGCCGCTGACCGCTAGAAAAAACAGCCTCGGTCGCGCAAGCGCCGGGGCTGTTCTCATTTCAGCATCGCCTTCAGGTCTTGAGTTGGCTGTTGACTCGGTCCAGCACCTGTTCAGGTGCTTCGGCTTCGAGATCGGTTTCGTTGTTGAGGTGGCGCTGCATGCGCTCCACATCGAGGTCGCCGGTCCATTTGGCGACCACCAGGGTGGCGACGCCGTTGCCGATCAAGTTGGTCAGCGCGCGGGCTTCGCTCATGAAACGGTCGATGCCGAGTATCAGGGCCAGGCCTGCCACGGGCACGCCGCCCACGGCGCTCAAGGTGGCCGCCAGCACGATGAAGCCCGAGCCGGTCACGCCGGCCGCGCCTTTGGAGGTCAACAGCAGCACGGCCAGCAAGGTCAGCTGCTGGGTCAGCGACATCGGCGTGTTGGTGGCTTGGGCGATGAAGACGGCGGCCATGGTCAGGTAGATGGAGGTGCCGTCGAGGTTGAAGGAGTAGCCAGTCGGGATGACCAGGCCGACGGTGGACTTCTTGGCGCCCAGGTTTTCCATCTTGGCCATCATGCGCGGCAGCACCGATTCCGACGAGGAGGTGCCCAGCACGATCAGCAACTCTTCCTTGATGTACTTGATGAACTTCAGGATGGAAAAGCCGTGGAAGCGGGCGATGGCGCCCAGCACCACAAAGATGAAGAGCAGGCAGGTCAGGTAGAAGCTGCCCATCAGCTTGGCCAGTTGCAGCAGAGAGCCCAGGCCGTATTTGCCAATGGTGAAGGACATGGCTCCGAAGGCACCGATCGGGGCCAGCTTCATGATGTAGCCAACGATCACGAACAGCACATGCGAGGTCTTCTCGATCAGATCGAAGACCAGGGTGCCGCGGCCGCCGAAACGGTGCAGGGCAAAGCCGAATAGCAGGGCAATCAGCAGCACTTGCAGCATCTCGCCCTTGGCGAAGGCATCGACCACGGTGCTGGGGATGATGGCGAGCAGGAACTCGGTGGTGGTCTGCATCTTGCCCGGACCGGTGTAGGCGGCGATGCCCTTGGTGTCCAGATGGGCCGGGTCGACATTCATGCCCACGCCCGGTTGTAGCAGGTTGACGACCACCAGTCCGATGACCAGCGCCAAGCTCGAGACGATTTCGAAGTAGAGCAGGGCCAGGCCGCCGGTCTTGCCGACCTTCTTCATGTCTTCCATGCCGGCGATGCCCACCACCACGGTGCAGAAGATGATGGGCGCGATGATCATCTTGATCAGCTTGATGAAGCCGTCGCCCAGAGGCTTCATGGCCGCGCCGCTCTCTGGGTAGAAATGGCCGAGCAAGACGCCGATGACGATGGCAGTGATGACTTGGGCGTAAAGCGACTTGTAGATCGGGGTGGGACTCTTGTGCACGATGGACTCCGAAATTGTGCGAATGACGAGATCTTGCGCCTGGATTCCAGCCTTCCATATGAGGGGAATTGCAGACCTCGCCACAGATCGGTCCGGCCAAAAAAAAGCCACCGCGAAGGGTGGCTGGTTTGAGATGGCGGTGCGCTTGCGCTTTACTTCAGCGTCGTGAAGCGCGCTTCGGGTTTGTCGTCCGCACGGTGCAAGGTGTCGACATTGCTGCGCATGGCCCAGGGGCGGACCTGGTGGTGGATGGGGATGAAGAGGTACTCATCGCGCACCCGCAGCAGCGCTTCGCGGATCATGCCGTTGCGCTTGGCCACATCGTTTTCGGTCTTCATGGCCTGGACCAGCTGGTCGATCTTGGCATCGCTGACCCGGGAGTAGTTGCCTTTGCCGTCCACGCCCGAGGTCTTGGTGTGGACGATGTCCTGCAGGGTGTACTGGCCGTCAAAGGTCGGCACGCCCCAGCCGTAAAGGTAGAAGGGCGATTCGTATTTCTGCAGCAGCACCGAGTGCTGCGACATGGGTTGGGCACTGAGCTTGGCCTTGACGCCGATCTTGGCCCACATGGCCACCGCAGCCTGGCAGATCTCTTCGTCGTTGACGTAGCGATCATTCGGGCAGTTCAGCGGCACCTCGAAGCCATCGGCATAGCCGGCTTCGGCCAGCAGCTTCTTGGCCTTTTCAATATCCGCCTTGAGCGGCTGGTCGATATCGGGCGTGTGGCCGTTGACGCCGGGCGCCACCATGATGGCGGCCGGCACCGACAGGCCGCGCATCAGGCTGCGGCGGATCGCTTCGCGGTCGATGGCCAGGTTCAGCGCCTCGCGCACGCGGCGGTCCTTGAAGGGGTTCTTGCCCTTGATGTTGGAACCGCGCAGCTCGTCGCTGCTCTCGTCCATGGCGAAGAAGATGGTGCGATTCTCGGGGCCGTCCAGGACCTTGAGCTTGGGGTCGGCCTTGAGCTTGGCGACGTCTTGGGTGGGCAGGTCGGTCAGCAGGTCCACATCGCCGGAGAGCAGGGCGGCCACGCGGGTGGCATCGCTCTTGATCGGCAGATAGCTGATCTCGGTGACATTGCCCTTGTTCGTGTCCCACCAGTCCTTGTTGGCCACCATGCTGATGCGTTGGTCGGGCTGCCACGCCGTGATGCGGTAGGGGCCGGTGCCCATGGCATTGCGCGAGGCAAAGGTGTCTTCCTTGGCCTTGTAGTCCTGCGGGTTGACCGACTTGTTCTTCTCCGCCCAAGCCTTGCTCATGATTCGGAAGTTGGTCAGGTTGCGCAGCAGCACCGGGTTGGGGCCGTCGAGCATCAGGTCGACGGTGTGGTCGTCGATCTTCTTCGCCTCTTTGATGCCGCTGACGAAGATCTGCATATTGGCCTGAGGTTGGCGAATGCGAGCCAGCGAGAAGACCACATCGTCCGCCGTGAAAGGCGTGCCGTCATGGAACTTGACGCCGCGGCGCAATTCAAAGCGGATCTGTGTCGGGCTGATCTGCGTCCACTTGCTGGCCAGGGAGGGCTCGGGCTGGAACTTTTCGTTGTAGCGGGTCAAGCCTTCGTAGGCATAACCGGTGATGTTGGTGGTGGTCGAGTGGTTCTGCGAGTGCGGGTCCAGGGTCTGGATGTCATTCTGGGCAGCCCAGCGGAGCGGTGCGGCCTGGATTGCGCTATGCAGACTCATCAGGCCGCTGAAGGTCAGGGCCAAGGTCAGGGCGGAACTGCCGAACAGCGCCGAGGTGCTGCGCTGGCTCAGGGGCTTGCGTGCATGCTTCAAGGAATACTCCTGTCGAGTTTCGAGCACGGCCCACACGGGATGGTGGTGGGCCGGTTTCAGCGCGCATGCTAGCCCTGCTGTTCCGACTCGTTCGTAGTGGCTTGCCCGGATGTCGGCGCGGCCTCGGCTTCAAGATCGGCATCGCACCCGACGCCTGCGGCGATCCAGCGCCGGCACAGCCGGGCCAGCAGGCGATTGCGGCGGCGCGCAGCATCATTGGCCCAGGGGCGAGTAGCGCCCAGATGTCGCCAAGGCGTGCTCAGCATGCCGCAAACATAGCGGCGCTCTTCAGCGGACCAGCGCAGGGCATTGCAGCGCCCTTGGCGCTTTCGGCTGACCAACACACCGATCGGGCAGGGCTCGCTCAAGCAGCACAGGCCGCAGCCATTGCAGGGCAGCCCTCGCGCCGGCTTGGGCGGCGCTTCGGGGTGGATCTCGATGATGGCGGGGCCGGGCATGGCGCGATTGTGGCGCCGCCCGGTCTCAGGCCTTGACGCCCAGTTCGCGCAGGCGCTCCTGCAGATAGCTGTGGGCGGTGTAGCGCTCGCTCAGCACCACCTCGTTGCGCGGGTGCAGGAACAGGGGCAGGGAGATGCGGCTCTTCTTGGCGCCGTCGCCCGTGGGGTTGACCACCCGGTGCTGGGTCGAGGGGTAGTAGCCGCGCGAGGCTTCCTGCAGCATGTCGCCGATATTGATGATCAGCATGCCGAAGTCGCAGGGCACATCGATCCAGTTGCCGTTCATGTCTTGCACCTGCAGGCCCGGCTCGTTGGCTGCGGGCAGGATGGTCAGCAGATTGATATCGCCATGGGCCGCGGCGCGGATCGAGCCAGCCGGTTCTTGGCCGGTCAGGGGCGGGTAGCGCAGCACACGCAGCAGGGTTTGCTGGCTGTCCTGGATCATGTGCGAGAGCGGCTCGCTGTAATGTTGAGCAATCTCGTGCGGCGTATAGCGTTCCACCCAGCCCAAAAGCTCCTGCGCCAAGGTGTTGGCCTTCACGTAGTAGCTGTCCGCATCCGCCTTCAGCGAAGCGGGCACACGACCCCAAGGGTAGACATGGAAATACTCCTTGATGTCCTTCTGGCTCGCGCCCTTGGCCGTCTCGGAGATTTCGGTGGAGAAGTAACCGTCCTGCTTTTCCTTGGAAAAGGTGAATTGGTGTTTTTCTTCGGTGTTGAAGAAGGCCAGCCAATCGGTGTAAATCTTCTCGACCAACTCTTGCTGAATGGGGTGGTTGACCAGCACGCCGAAGCCGGTTTCGTGCAGGGAACGGGTGAAGGCTTCGGCCGCATCGGCCGCCCGGTAGTCAACGACGCGAACTTGCATGGGATCTCCTGATCTTTGTCCCGACGCCGTGCCATTCAATCGCGGGGCCGCGGCGCGCAGCGTTGAGTCTAGCGCCAATCGAGAACGATTCGCAAACGTTTGCTTGGCGTGCTTGGCCTTGTTTTGGCCACCGGTAGCTCAGTTTCGTGTGAAAGAAGAGCAGGCAAGCCGACGCGGCGGGCGATCGACATCCGTGCGCAAAGCCTCAATTTCTGCGTGGGGAAGCCGATACAGCCGAAGGTCTGCGAGCTTGGCGGTTGCGGTAACTCCCGCGTAATTCGGGGGTGGAAGGAAACCAAGGGTGTTAAAGTCGCGCCCTTGAGACTTCAGGTCCTTCCCGTCCCTTTTCCTGGCAACAGCGAAGGTGGGTCGCAATCCGCCAACCGGTCGAGCCGTGTCGCGGAAGGTTTATCAACCAGCCAAATCCCTGGAAGCCGGGGCTAGAGGTGAGCGAAGATGATGCAGCAATACAGGTCCAATTCATACCTGTTCGGGGGCAATGCGCCCTATGTCGAAGAGATGTACGAGGCTTACCTCGACAACCCGGGCTCCGTGCCCGACAACTGGCGTGCGTACTTTGACGCGCTTCAGCATGTGCCCGCCACCGATGGCGGCGAAGGACGCGATGTCCCGCATGCGCCGGTGATCGAATCTTTCGCTCAACGCGCCAAGGCCAATGCCTTTGCCGCCAAGGCTTCGAGCGCCGACCTGGCCGTTGCGCACAAGCAGGTGCATGTGCAGAGCCTGATCGCCGCTTACCGCTTCCTCGGCAACCGCTGGGCCGAGCTTGACCCGCTCAAGCGCGCAGAGCGCCCCAAAATTCCCGAACTCGATCCGGCGTTTTACGATCTGACCGAGTCCGATATGGACATCAGCTTCTCGGCCTCCAACACCTACTTTGGTGGCGAGACGATGAGCCTGCGTCAAATCGTGCAAGCACTGCGCGAAACCTACTGCAGCTCGGTCGGTTCCGAATTCATGCACTGCACCGACCCCGGCGAAAAGCGCTGGTGGCAAGAGCGCCTGGAAAAGTCGCGCGGCAAGCCCACTTTCACCGCCGAAGAAAAACGCCACATCCTCGACCGCCTGACCGCCGCCGAAGGCCTGGAACGCTATCTGCACACCAAGTACGTTGGCCAGAAGCGCTTCTCGCTGGAAGGCGGCGAGAGTTTCATCGCCGCCATGGACGAACTGATCCAGCGCGCCGGCCAACGTGGCGTGCAGGAAATCGTGATCGGCATGGCCCACCGCGGCCGCCTGAACGTGCTGGTCAACACCCTGGGCAAGATGCCGGCCGACCTGTTCGCCGAGTTCGAACACAAGGCTGCCGAAGACCTGCCAGCGGGTGACGTGAAGTACCACCAAGGCTTCAGCTCCGATGTGAGCACCAAGGGTGGCCCGGTCCACCTGTCGCTGTCCTTCAACCCCTCGCACCTGGAAATCGTCAACCCGGTGGTCGAGGGCAGCGTGCGTGCCCGCCAGGAGCGTCGCGGTGACAAGAACGGCAGCCAAGTCTTGCCGGTGCTGGTGCACGGCGATGCGGCTTTCGGTGGTCAGGGCGTGGTCCAGGAAACCTTGTGCATGGCCCAGACCCGCGGCTACGGCACGGGCGGCACGGTGCACATCGTCATCAACAACCAGATCGGTTTCACCACCAGCGATCCGCGTGACCTGCGTTCCACGGCCTATTGCACCGACGTCGTCAAGATGATCGAAGCGCCGGTGCTGCATGTGAACGGCGACGATCCGGAAGCGGTGGTGTGGGCCATGCAACTGGCCATGGACTACCGCGCCGAGTTCCGCAAGGACGTGGTACTGGACATCGTCTGCTACCGCAAGTTGGGCCACAACGAGCAGGACACCCCCTCTCTGACCCAGCCCCTGATGTACAAGAAGATCGCGGTCCACCCGGGTACCCGCAAGGTCTACGCCGACAAGCTGGCCGCACAGAACGTGGTCGATGCTGCCGGTGCTGATCAAATGGTCAAGGCCTACCGTGCCGCCATGGACGAAGGCCGCCACACCGTGGATCCGGTGCTGACCAACTTCAAGAGCAAGTACGCCACCGACTGGTCGCCTTTCCTCGGCAAGAAGTGGACCGACAGCTGCGATACCGCGCTGCCGGTGTCCGAGTGGAAGCGCTTGGCTGACAAGTTGACCACGCTGCCCAAGGACCTGGTCGCTCACAACCTGGTGCAAAAGCTGTACGCCGATCGCGCGGCCATGGGCCGGGGTGAGATCAATGTGGACTGGGGCATGGGCGAGAGCATGGCCTTCGCCTCCCTGGTGGCCAGCGGCTACCCGATCCGCCTGTCGGGCGAAGACGCGGGTCGCGGCACCTTCACCCACCGCCACTCGGTCATTCACGACCAGAATCGCAGCAACTGGGATGAGGGTGCCTACATCCCGCTGCAGAACGTGGCCGAAGGACAAGCTCCCTTCGTGGTGATCGACTCCATCCTCAGCGAAGAAGCAGTCTTGGGTTTCGAGTACGGCTATGCCGCTGCCGAACCCAACTCGCTGACGATCTGGGAAGCTCAGTTTGGCGACTTCGTCAACGGCGCTCAAGTGGTGATCGACCAGTTCATCGCTTCCGGTGAAGTGAAGTGGGGTCGGGCCAATGGCTTGGTGATGATGCTGCCGCACGGCTATGAAGGCCAAGGCCCCGAGCACAGCTCTGCGCGCCTGGAACGCTTCATGCAGCTGGCCGCGGACAACAATATGCAGATCGTCCAGCCGACCACGGCCAGCCAGATCTTCCACGTCTTGCGTCGTCAGATGCTGCGCATGTTCCGCAAGCCTTTGGTGATCATGACGCCCAAGAGCCTGCTGCGCGCCAAGGATGCGACCTCGGCGTTGAGCGAATTCACCAAGGGTGAGTTCCGCACCGTGATCGGTGAGCAGGACGCTTCGATCAGCGCCGACAAGGTCAAGCGCGTGATCGTCTGCTCGGGCAAGGTCTATTACGACCTGGTGCGCAAGCGCGAAGAAAAGAAGTCCGCCGACGTGGCCATCATCCGCGTCGAGCAGCTCTACCCCTTCCCGCACAAAGCCTTTGCCGCCGAGATCAAGAAGTACCCCGGTGCGACCGAGCTGGTGTGGTGCCAGGACGAGCCCCAGAACCAAGGCGCTTGGTTCTTCGTGCAGCACTATGTGCACGAGAACATGGCTGACGGTCAGAAGCTGGGCTATGCGGGTCGCCCCGCTTCGGCTTCGCCGGCTTGTGGCTACGCGCATCTGCACCAGGAGCAACAGAAGTCGCTGCTGGATCAGGCCTTCGGCAAGCTCAAGGGTTTCATCCTCACCAAGTAAGAAGGGCCAAGCGGGCGTCTGCCAAGACAGCGCCCGCTTTTTGCCGCCCTTGAAGTTGTTGTTGATGCCGCCGCAAGACGGCGCCTCAGCTCCGCGAACACGTTGAAAGAACACAGATCATGGCAATCGTTGAAGTCAAAGTCCCCCAGCTGTCTGAATCCGTCGCCGAAGGCACGCTGCTGACCTGGAAGAAGAAGCCCGGCCAAGCTGTCGCCATCGATGAAATCCTGGTGGAAATCGAGACCGACAAGGTCGTGCTTGAAGTGCCCGCGCCGAGCGCCGGTGTGATGGCCCAGATCGTCAAGAACGACGGTGAGAGCGTGGTCAGCGAAGAAGTCATCGCCCGCATCGACACCGATGGCACGGCCCAAGCCAGCCCGCTGGAAGTGAAGGCCGTGGTGGCCGCTGCTGCTCCAGCAGCAGCGGCCACCGCCGCCGCCACGGGTGGCGCCAAGGGTGATGTGGCCATGCCGGCCGCCGCCAAGATCCTGGCCGAGAAGGGCCTGGCCGCCACCGACGTGGCCGGCTCCGGCAAGGACGGCCGTGTCACCAAGGGCGACGCACTGGCCGCTGGCACCAAGCCGGCCGCTGTGGCGGCTCCTGTGGCCGTGGCTGCCGCTCCTTCGGTTGCCAAGCCCCTGCCTGCGGTGGCTGCTCCCCTGGCGCAGAACTTGGGTGATCGCCCCGAGCAGCGCGTGCCCATGACCCGCCTGCGCGCCCGCGTTGCCGAGCGTCTGCTGCAATCGCAAGCGACCAATGCCATCCTGACCACGTTCAACGAAGTGAACATGGCGCCGGTGATGGAGATGCGCAAGAAGTTCCAGGAAAAGTTCGAGAAGGAACACGGCGTCAAGCTGGGCTTCATGAGCTTCTTCGTCAAGGCCGCGGTCGCTGCGTTGAAGAAGTACCCGGTGCTGAACGCCTCGGTCGATGGCAATGACATCGTCTACCACGGTTACTTCGACATCGGCATCGCCGTCGGTTCGCCGCGCGGCCTGGTGGTGCCCATCATTCGCAATGCCGACCAGCTGAGCTTCGCCGACATCGAGAAGAAGATCGCCGAGTTCGGCCAGAAGGCCAAGGAAGGCAAGATCTCGCTGGACGACCTGACCGGCGGTACCTTCTCCATCTCCAATGGCGGCACCTTCGGCTCCATGCTGTCGACCCCCATCATCAACCCGCCTCAGTCGGCCATCCTGGGCGTGCATGCGACCAAGGACCGCGCTGTCGTTGAAAACGGTCAAGTGGTGGTGCGCCCGATCAACTATCTGGCCATGTCGTATGACCACCGCATCATTGACGGCCGCGAAGCGGTGTTGGGCTTGGTCACCATGAAGGAAGCCCTCGAAGATCCGGCTCGTTTGTTGTTTGATATCTAAACGGCTACTGCGCGACCTCAGGCCGTCGTTGCGGGTCCCGACCTCCGCATCCTCACGTAGCGCTGCTACGTTCCGGTGCGTCGGCACCCGCGCCTAGCCCTGAGGCCGCTCGCTACGCCTTGGCGTTGGCGCACCAAATTCAGGAATACCTATGAGCACCAAACAATTCGACGTCGTCGTCATCGGTGGCGGCCCCGGCGGCTACATCGCTGCCATCCGTGCCGCCCAACTGGGCTTCAACACCGCTTGCATCGACGAGTGGAAGAACGAAAAGGGCGGCCCGGCACCGGGCGGTACGTGCACCAATGTCGGTTGCATCCCGTCCAAGGCCTTGCTGCAATCGAGCGAGCACTTCGAGCATGCCAACCACCACTTTGCCGACCACGGCATCTCGGCGGACAACGTGCGCATCGACATCAAGAAGATGATCGGTCGCAAGGACACCGTTGTGAAGCAGAACAACGACGGCATCCTCTATCTGTTCAAGAAGAACAAGGTCACCTTCTTCCACGGCCGCGGCTCCTTCGTGGCGGCCAAGGACGGCCTGTACGAAGTCAAGGCCGGCGAAGAAGTCATCCTGGCCAAGCATGTGGTGCTGGCCACCGGCTCCAATGCCCGCCAGCTGCCCGGCGCAGCGTTTGACGAAGAGCTGATCTTGTCCAACGACGGCGCCCTGCGCATCGCCGAAGTGCCGAAGAAGCTGGGCGTGATCGGCTCCGGCGTGATCGGCCTGGAAATGGGCTCAGTCTGGCGTCGCCTGGGCGCGGAAGTCACCGTGCTGGAAGGTCTGCCGACCTTCCTCGGCGCGGTCGATGAATCGGTCGCCAAGGAAGCCGCCAAGCTGTTCAAGAAGCAAGGCCTGAAGATCGAGCTGGGCGTGAAGATCGGCGAGGTCACCAAGAGCAAGGACGGCGTGACGGTGGCTTACACCGACGCCAAGGGCGCCGCCCAGACCCTGGCCGTCGACAAGCTGATCATCTCGATCGGCCGCGTGCCCAACACCATCGGTCTGAATGCGGAGGCTGTGGGCCTGAAGTTGGACGAGCGTGGCGCCATCGAGGTGGACGGCGACTGCAAGACCAACCTGCCCAATGTCTGGGCGGTCGGCGATGTGGTGCGTGGCCCGATGCTGGCGCACAAGGCCGAGGAAGAAGGCGTGGCCGTGGCCGAGCGCATTGCCGGCCAGCATGGTCATGTCAACTTCAATACCATCCCCTGGGTCATCTACACCAGCCCCGAGATTGCCTGGGTCGGCCGCACCGAGCAACAGCTCAAGGCCGATGGTGTTGAGTACAAGGCCGGTCAGTTCCCCTTCCTGGCCAATGGCCGTGCACGCGCACTGGGTGACACCAACGGCTTCGTCAAGTTCCTGGCTGATGCCAAGACCGACGAAATCCTCGGCGTGCACATCATCGGCCCGATGGCGTCTGAGCTGATCTCTGAAGCCGTGGTCGCGATGGAGTTCAAGGCCTCGGCCGAGGACATCGCGCGCATCTGCCATGCTCACCCGAGCTTGAGCGAAGCCACCAAGGAAGCGGCCCTGGCCGTGGACAAGCGCACGCTGAACTTCTGATTCCGGTCGGAATTCGCAAGCAACAAGGGGCGGCCGCGGTCGCCCCTTGGTCCATCTCGAAGAAGGTTGTAGTGTTTCTCTCATGACCCGCGTTACCGAGCTTTATCAGCAAACTCTGGCCGAGCGCGGCTACACCGCCGACCCCGCGCAGCTGCGCGCCGTGGCGGCGCTGCAGCGTTGCCAGGACGAATGGGCCGACTACAAGGCGCGGCGCAGCAATGCCGTGACCAAACTGTTGGTGCGCCCGCCGCTGCCGCGTGGCGTGTACATGTTCGGCGGGGTGGGTCGGGGCAAGAGCTTTCTGATGGACTGCTTCTTCCAAGCCGTGCCGCTAACGCGCAAAACCCGTCTGCACTTCCATGAGTTCATGCGTGAGGTCCACCGCGAGCTGCTGGAGCTCAAGGGCATTCCTGATCCGCTTGAAGAGCTCGGAAAACGGATTGCCAAGCGCTTCCGCCTGATCTGCTTCGACGAATTCCATGTCTCGGACGTGACCGACGCGATGATCCTGTATCGCCTCTTGGATTCGCTGTTCAAGAACCGTGTCTCCATCGTCACCACGTCCAACTTTCATCCTGACGGCCTGTATCCGAACGGCCTGCATCGCGACCGCATCCTACCGGCCATCGAACTGCTCAAGTCCACGCTGGAGGTCATCAACGTCGACAACGGTTTCGACTACCGCCGCCGCACCTTGGACCAGGCTCAGCTCTACCACCAGCCGCTGGGCGATGAGGCCGAAGCCGCGCTGACCGCCACCTTCGAGGCTCTGGCCGAGGCGCGCGACGAAGACCCGCGTCTGCAGATCGAGCAGCGCCAGATCCGCGCCCGGCGCCGTGCCGGTGGCGTGGTCTGGTTCGACTTCGCCCAGCTTTGCGGCGGCCCGCGCTCGCAGAACGATTACCTGGAGCTGGCCACCCAGTTCCACACCCTGATCTTGTCCAATGTGCCGGAAATGCCGCCGCGCCTGGCCAGTGAGGCGCGACGCTTTACCTGGCTGGTCGATGTGCTGTACGACCGCCGCGTCAAATTGGTGATCTCGGCCGCCGTGCCGCCCGAGCAGCTGTACGCCGACGGCCCGCTGGCCCATGAGTTCCCGCGTACGGTCTCGCGCCTGCAAGAGATGCAGTCGCAGGAGTATCTGTCGCTGTCCCGGCGTGATGTCGATACCTCGCTGACATGAAGGCGCCGCTTCGCTTGATGGGTGTGATGCCCGCCTTGGCGCTGATGCTGGCGCTGGTCTGGGCTCAGGGCATGTCGTTGGCGCAAGCCGCGGAGCCTGCTTCGACAGGCGCCGCTGCCGAGCAGGCGGAGCTGCGTCGGCTCAAGCAGTCCCAGCGTCAGCTCGAGTCCGCCTACCTCGTCGGCGTTGCCGACTGCCAGCGCAAGTTCGCGGTCAACGATTGCATCGTGCAGCTGCGCTTGCAGCACCATGCGCAGCTGCGGCCCTTGAAGCAGCGAGAGGATGAAATCGAAGCCCGGCTGCGTCGAGAGCGGGCACAAGCTCAGCGCGACCGCGTGCTTCAGCGCCAGCAGGAGTTCGCCGTTGCAGAGGCCGAGCGACGCAGCGAGGCTTTGCTGAAGCCCGAGGCGCCTGCCGCCCAGCCGGTTTCAACGGCCGCGTCTGCGGCGGCTGCCCGAAAGTTGGGCAAATCGTCGCCGGGTGCGGGCGCGCAGGCCAAGCAGCAGCAAGCAGAGCTGACGGCGAAACGGCACGCCTTGCAACGTGCCGAGCAAGAGCGCAGCATGCTGGCGCACCAGCGGGATGTCAAACAACGCCAGGAGCAGCGCAAAAAGGCGCTGGCGCCTTCTCTGCCGGTGCCAAGCGCTGCAGAGATCGCGGCACTGCGAGCCGCCTCTGCGCCGGCCAGCGGAGCGCGCTGATTCGGTTCAAGAGGCGTCGTTCCGCCTCAGCTCAAGGGCTCAAACTTGGCGATCGCCAAGGACAGGTTGTCACCGCCTCCGCGAGCGCGTTGACGTGCCTTGCTGATCAGCAGTTCGGCGGCTTCCCGGGGCGGCAGACTGTGCAGCACGGTGCCGATCTCATTGGCGCTGAAGTAGTGCCAAAGGCCATCACTGCAACACATCAAGGTGTCGCCTGCGACCAGGTTTTCAATCGTGTGGGTGCTGATGGTGGGCTCGGCCACCGTGCCCAGGCAGCCGGTCAGCAGATTGGACTGAGGATGGCTGCTGGCTTCGGCTTCGCTGATCTGGCCTTCATCGACCAGGCGCTGCACATAGGAGTGGTCCATGGTCCGCTTGACCAGATTGGGCCCGCGGTAATGGTAGATGCGTGAATCGCCCGAATGGATCCAGTGGCAATGCCGGTCTGGCCCGATCAAAAACGCGGCCACAGTGCTGTGCGGCTCTTCTTCCGCGGACAAGGCGGTCAGCTTGATCATCAGATGGGCTTCGGCCACCAACTGGTCGAGCAGCGTCTGCGGCATTTCGCTTTCGGGTGAAAAGCGTTCGAACAGTTGCTGGGCCGTCAGCATGACCTGGTCGGAGGCCTTGCGCCCGCCGCTCTTGCCGCCCATGCCGTCGGCCACCACGGCCAGCAGACAGCCGCTCAGGCGGGCATGGGTCAGGACTTGAACCTGATCTTGCTGGTACAGGCGGTCGCCGCGATGAATGCCGGTCGCCGCGCTCAGGCGAAAGCCTGGAGGAGTGCGCGTCATGCCGAAAACTATAAACGTTAAACTGCGCCACTTCGCCCGGGCAAAGCCCTCATGGATGAACAACTTCACTCTCAGTCGCGCCGCTTGATCGAACTGCGCATCGAACATGGCGATCTGGATGTGTTGATTGACCGCGTCGCGCTTGAATTGCCGCTGGATGAGCTCAGTTTGCGGCGGCTCAAGAAGCGACGATTGCAGCTGCGCGACCTGATCTCGCGGCTGGAAATGGCCAGCGGTCCGGACGAACTCGCCTGATCGCTTCCTGGGCTTTCTGCCGGCCGTGGGGGCGCGGCCTCCACTTTGAATCTAGCGAGACAGCCTGCGCGCTGAATTGATGTGACCGCTGCTGATCTTCCTTCCGACAACGCCAGCATGCCGCCTGAATGGCCCGTCATGGACGAAGCTCCTGCCGGTGAGCTGGACGCAGACTTCGTGGCCGCTCTGGACGTGGCGCCGACTCTGCAGGCCAGCGAACTTGAGCAATGGGTGGTGGCGGCCTTCGATGTCGGAGGCCCCTTGTCGCGCAGTGATCCCGGCTACGCGCCGCGCGAACAGCAGCTGGCCATGGCTCAGGCGGTGGCGCAGGCGATTGCCCGACGCGAAACCCTGGTGGTGGAGGCGGGCACGGGGGTCGGCAAGACCTTTGCCTATTTGGTGCCGGCCCTGCTCAGCGGCGGGCGCGCGCTGATCAGCACGGCGACCAAGAATTTGCAGGACCAGCTCTATATGCGCGATCTGCCGCGCCTGTGTCAGTCCCTGCAAGTGCCGGTTCGCATCGCCCTGCTCAAGGGTCGGGGCAGCTATCTCTGCCTGCACCGAATGAATCAGGCGCGCCACAGCGCTGAGCTGCCCGATCGCCGTGCGGTCATGGCCTTGGCGCGGGTGGAGCGCTGGGCGCAGGGCACATCGAGCGGTGATCTGGCTGAGATGGATGGGCTGGACGAGCGTTCACCCGTGATCCCTCTGGTCAGCTCCACCCGCGACAACTGCCTGGGTTCGGAGTGCCCGGAGTTCAAGTCCTGTTTTGTCGTCAAGGCGCGGCGCGAGGCCATGGAGGCGGATGTGGTGGTGGTGAATCACCACCTTTTCTTCGCCGACGTGACGCTGCGCGACAGCGGTGTCGCCGAGCTGCTGCCTAGCGTCGATCTTGCCGTCTTTGACGAGGCGCATCAGCTGGCCGAGGCGGGTGTGCAGTTTCTCGGCACCTTGCTGGGCAGCTCGCAGCTGCTGGACTTTGGCCGCGATCTGCTCGGCCTGGGTCTGGCACAGGCCCGCGGCTTGCAGGACTGGCAGGCTTTGCAGGCGCGCATGGAGCTGGCTGCGCGCGAGCTGCGCCTGGTTTGCGCTGGTCCCTTGGCCACCGCCGGACGCGAGGTGCGCGGCATGCTCAAGCTGAGCTGGAAAGAGCGCGCCGGTCGGCCCGGCTTTGACGCGGCATTGCAGGAAGTGGCGGCGGCGGCCGAGCAGGCGATTGAATGCTTGGCCACGGTGACCGAGCTTTCGCCTGACTTCCTCAGGCTGCACGAACGCGCCGTGGCCTTGCGCGAGCTGGCCGAGACTTTTGCGCAGGAGCCCGAGCCTGGTGATGTGCGCTGGATCGATTTGAGCCCGCATCAGGCGCGCTTGGTGCAGTCGCCGCTTGATATCCGCGAGGCGATGCAGGAGCAGCTCCAGGGGCCCCCTAAGGCTTGGATCTTCACGTCCGCCACCCTCGGTGAAGACGAGCGCTTGAGCTGGTTCACCGAGCCGGCTGGTCTCGAGCAGGCCACCGTGCTGCGCGTCGGCAGCCCATTCAATTACGCCGAAAATGCGCGGCTCTATGTGCCGCGCGGCTTCCCCAAGCCCAATGAGCCCGATCACGCGCCTCAGGTCGCCGCCATGGCTGCGCGCTGTGCCCGCGCGCTCGGTGGGCGCACCTTTGTGCTGACCACCACCCTGCGCGCGCTGCAAATCATTGGCGACGGCCTGCGCGCCGAGTTCGAAGCCGGCTGCGATGCGATCGCGGTGCTGCAGCAGGGCGCTGCGCCCAAGCGTTTGCTGCTGCAGCAGTTTCTCGACAACCCCAGCGCTGTGCTGGTCGGTTCGGCGAGTTTCTGGGAGGGCATTGACGTGCCCGGTGACAAGCTGCAATGCGTGCTGATCGACAAGCTCCCGTTTCCGCCCCCCAATGACCCCTTGGTCGAGGCGCGGGTGCAGCGGCTGGAGGCGGCGGGGCGCAATGCCTTCTCGGAGTACTTCATCGCCGAAGCCGCCATTTCCCTCAAGCAGGGTGCCGGCCGCTTGATTCGTACCGAGCAAGACCGTGGGCTGCTGGTGGTCTGCGACCCGCGCATGGCTGGCATGAACTACGGTCGCCGTTTGCGTGCCGCCCTGCCGCCCATGACGCCCTTGAACGATGAGGGCCAGGCACTGGCTTGGCTGGCGCAGTTGGCCGCCGAGCGTCTGCCGGTCTGAAATGAAAAACGCGTGCCTTGGCACGCGTTCGATGTTCAGTGATGCAGGCTGTGTGGCCGGCGTGTCACCAGAAGCGCCACCAGGCCTTCTTGCCGCCGTCGTAGTCGCCGCTCAGGTATGGGCTGGCCGGGAAGCTTTGCTTGAGCACGCGGGTCGCGTCGTCTCGCAAGGCGGGCAGGTCCAGCTTGTCATAGCTCTGGGCGAGGATGAACAGGGCTTCCTCGGCGGCCGGGGCGCGCTGGAATTCCTGCACGGCCTGCTGGGCGCGGTTCGCCGCCGCCAGATAGGCGCCGCGGTTGAAGTAGTAGCGGGCCACATGGACTTCATACACCGCCAGGGTGTTGGTGATGTAGTCCACCCGGATGCGCGCTTCGGCCGAGTACTTGGAATCCGGGAACTGGTCGATCAGCTGCTTGAATGCCAGCATGGCATCGCGCGAAGCTTGCTGGTCGCGTTCGGAAATGTCCTGGCTGGCCAGGCGGCCGAACAGGCCCAGGTCTTCGTTGAAATTGACCAGGCCCTTCATGTAGAGCGCGTAGTCCATGGCCGGGCTCGACGGGTTGAGCTTGATGAAGCGGTCCAAGGTGCTGACCGCTTGCGCACGCTCTCCGCTCTTGTGGAAGGCCCAGGCCAGATCGAGTTGGGCTTGCTGGGCCACCACCGTGCCTGCGGCCCGGCCTTCGATGCGTTCCAGGCTCTTGATGGCGCGGTCGTAACTGCCGGAACTCAGGTCGTCCTTGGCCTCTGAGTACAATTTGTCCAGACTGGCCTGAGAATTCGGGTCGTCCTTGGGGGCCGATGAACACGCTGCCAGGGCCAGGGCGAGGGCCGCGATCAGGCCTGAACGCCAAGCCACAGTCCGGGGAAATCCCGCCACTGAAGCCTCTTGGCGCTGCTCTTGGAGCGATTGGGCTGGCAAGCCGTTTGATGCCCGCGCCAGGCGGCGCTCCACGCAATTTTCGATCATGATCCCTACAGGGCGGTGCTCATCACCGGCCCTCAGCTGAAGACGGAGCAACGATTATATGGTTCAGGCTCTGCCTGCAAGTCCGACCCTCGCGCCCGTGGATGGCGACGATGAATGGGACGGCGAACAAGACCCCGCAGTAGCGGCAGACGAGACCGTCGAGGTCCGCGAAGCTTTGGTGGATGCCGGCTGGCATGGCCAGCGCCTGGATCGTTGGATGGTGGACCTGGCGCCCGAGTTTTCGCGCAATCACCTGCAAAGCCTGATTGAGCGGGGCTGCGTCAGCATCAACGGCCAACCGGCGCCCAGCGCGTCGCGCAAGTTGCAGGCCGGCCAGCGCGTGCGGGTCGAGTTGCAACCCACGGAAGAGAGCAGGGCCTTCCGGGCTGAAGTCTTGCCCCTGGACATCGTCTATGAGGATGAGCATTTGCTCGTACTCAACAAGGCTGCAGGCATGGTGGTTCATCCCGCGTCCGGCAACTGGACCGGTACCGTCATGAACGGCTTGCTGGCCTACCACCCGGCCGCAGCCGCGCTGCCGCGTGCCGGCATCGTCCACCGCCTGGACAAGGACACCAGCGGCTTGATGATGGTGGGAAAGAGCCGTGAAGCCGTGACGGCGCTGACCCGAATGATCGCGGCGCGCGAGGTGCACCGCGAGTATGTGGCCCTGGCCTATGGCCGGGTGCCCGAGGAAATGACCGTGGACGCGCCGCTACGTCGTGACTTGATCTCGCGCATCAAGATGGCGGTGCTGGCCACCGGCAAGCCCTCGCGCACCGATGTCTATCTGCTGGGCATGGGTGAGCAGGGTGTGCGCAGCATCAGCGCGGTGCACTGTGTGTTGCACAGCGGCCGCACCCACCAGATCCGGGTTCACCTGGCTTACAAGGGCTACCCTCTGGTCGCCGATGCGCTGTATGGAGGCGTCCCGGCCCTGGGTCTGACGCGTCAGGCGCTCCATGCCGCACGGCTCTCTTTCGCCCACCCAGTCAGCGGTGTCGCCTTGCAGTTTGAGGCTGGCTTGCCGGCCGATTTGGCTGCGGCTTGGGAGCAGCTGGATTTGCCGCCGCTGAGCTTGCCGCCGATCTTCGATTGAGGGCGCTACAATCGAGCACAGTTGATGATGCAGCATATGAAACGTGGGTGGCAGTCCCTGGCCCGCGTCGCGTGTCTCAAGCTCGGTGCGGTGGTGCCGCGGGTTCAGGGTCGATGTCTTGCCGATGTCGATGCAGACGCCGCGCAGCCCCCAGCCACAAACCCAGCCCGCCTCTTGTCTGACAGTTGGAATGGACGCAATGCCGACCCGGCGCTGCCTCCCTGGCCCGAGTGTCAATGCACAACTGGCAAGGCTTGAAGCCAAGCGCCCGACCCAGCAAGGCCGGGACAAGTAAACACCCGCATGAAACGGGAATGATGACGAAAGTCAATGAACACACAGGATGCTAAGCGCGTCCTCGAGACCGCGCTGATTTGCGCCCAGCAGCCTTTGACGCTGCGCGAAATGCGCAGCTTGTTTGTCGACGCGGTCGGCCCGGATACCTTGCGCATGGTGCTGGATGAGTTGTCCCGTGACTGGGAGGGCCGAGGCGTCGAGTTGGTGGCGGTGGCGAGTGGCTGGCGTTTTCAAAGTCGGCCCGAGATGCGTGAGTTCCTGGACCGAATGCACCCCGAAAAGCCGCAGCGCTATTCGCGAGCCGTGATGGAGACCTTGGCCATCATTGCCTACCGGCAGCCGGTGACGCGGGGTGATATTGAGGATATTCGCGGTGTGGTGGTCTCCACCCAGATCGTCAAGCAGCTCGAAGATCGGGCTTGGATTGATGTGATCGGTCATCGCGAAGCGCCTGGGCGACCGGCCTTGTATGCGACGACTCAGCAGTTTCTCGATGATCTGGGTTTGAATAGCCTGGAGCAACTGCCAGAGCTCGATGCCGGGCAACTGCCTGCGGCGGCCTTGGCTGAAGTGGCGGGGCTGCAAGGCCAGTTGCTGGAAGGTGAGCCACCTTCCGAAGATGTGAATGAAAAAGAATCGGCAGAACCCGCTGTGGATCTGCCGGCAGAACCAAGTTCCGCGCCTATCGGCAACGATATCGGCGCATCCGTTCCGGCCTTGCCGGACCCTCAGACTGACGCCGCCGAACCGGTGCAACCCGACGCATGAATTCCAACGAAACCGATCCCCAAGCCGACTCCAGTACCCAAGCTGCCGAAGGCGGTGAAGCCGCAGCGCCCAAGCGCAAGCGCGCTCCGGCTAAGTCCAAAGTGGCGGCGGTGACTGCGACGGCCGAGGCCGGTACGCCTGCTGCGGCAGTGGAGCCGGCGGCGGAAGCCGCGCCGGTGAAGCCACGTGCCCCGCGCAAGACGGCAGCCAAGAAGCCTGCCGCTGAGGCGGAGGTCGCTGTGATCGCCGCGGAGCCGGTGCTTGCCGAGGTGCCGAGCGACGCTGAAGCCCCCAAGCGCCGAGCCCCGCGCAAGACGGCTGCTGCCAAGGCGGTGCAGGCCCAGCCAGAGGGTGATGCCGCCGTCGCGCCGGCGCCGGCCGAGCGCAAGCCGGTGTTCACACTGGCACCTGAGATTGAGTCCCAGCAAGCGGTGGCGTCGTCGGCGTTGGCCGACTCGGTTGAATCGGCTGAAGGCGGTTCTGCGGGTGACGATGCTGAATCTGGCGAGGCCGGCGAGCGCGGTGGCCGCAATCGCAACCGTCGTCGCGGTCGCAAGGACCGACCCAATCGCGTCGATGGTGTCGAGGGTGCGCCGGCAGGCGAGGGCGCCGAGCGTCCGGCCCGTGTCGCGGTGCAGGCCGTGGCACCGGCGCCAGAGGTGCTGGCAGCCGTGGGCGAGCGCTTTGCTGAAGTGCTGGCGGGTGAGTTTGATGGTGGCGAGGACGAAGTTCCTGAGGCTGCCGTGGCAGCCGACGAGGAAGAGGTCGACACCAAGCGCGTGCTGGCCGCCGAGCCCGACGCGCCCAAGCTGCAGAAAGTGCTGGCCCAGGCCGGCATTGGCTCGCGTCGCGACATCGAAGACATGATCGCCGACGGCAAGATCGAGGTGAACGGCGAAGTGGCCCATATCGGCCAGCGCATTTCATTTGGCGATCAGGTTCGTGTGGCCGGCAAGCCGATCCGTGTGCGCATCTCGCCGCCGGCGCCCCGCATCCTGGCGTATCACAAGCCGGCGGGTGAAGTCGTCACCTTCAACGATCCGGAAGGTCGCCCGACCGTGTTCCGCCATCTGCCGCGTTTGCAGCAGGGCAAGTGGCAGTCGGTCGGTCGCTTGGATATCAACACCGAAGGTCTGTTGCTGTTCACCAATTCCGGTGAGTTGGCCAACCAGCTGATGCACCCGCGCTTCGGCGTGGAGCGCGAGTACGCGGTTCGTGTGCTGGGTACGCTGACGCCCGATCAAAAGGCGCGCCTGTTGGATGGCGTCATCGTTGAAGGCCAGAAGGCAGCCTTCAAGAGCATCGAGGATGGCGGTGGCGAGGGTGTGAACCACTGGTACCGTGTGGTCATCACCGAAGGCCGCAACCGCGAAGTGCGCAAGCTGTTCGACACCGTGGGCCTGACCGTCAGCCGTCTGATCCGCATCCGCTATGGCACCGTGGTCTTGCCGCGCGGCCTGAAGCGTTGCGTTTGGATTGAGTTGGGCGAAGAGGATGTGCGTGTCATCCGTCGCTTGGCCGGTGGTGAGTCTCAGGGGCGTGGTCGCGACGATCGTGGCGAACCGCGTGGTGAACGTCAGGAGCGTGCTTCGCGCGGCAATGACCGCGGCGGTGATCGTGGCAATGAGCGTGGTGGCGAGCGCGGTGCCGGCCCTGACCGCAATGCCGACCGTTCGCGTGGCCGCCGTGCCGATGGTCGTCATGCTGGTGTTGGGCCGCGCCCCAGCCGGGCACCCGAGCCTCGCGGTCCGGAGCGCAATGAGCGCGGGCCCGATCGTGAGCGTCCGCGCAACCAGGAAGCGGCCCCCAACCGGGATCGCGACCTGGACCGTGGCGATGATGATTTTGACGACGTGATTCCGCGCAATATCAATCCGCTGGAGCAGACCTTTGACCGCCGTTTTGCGGGCAACAAGGGCCGTGGCTTCCCGCAGGGTTTTGGTGCCGGTGGCAGCAGCAGCCAGGAGCCGCGTGGCGGCCAGGGCCGTGGCGGCCGTGGTGGTCAAGGCGGTGACGGCCCGCGTCAACCCGATCCCATGCAGACCTCGGTGGGCTATATCGGTGCCGATGCCTTTGTGCGTCGCACCGGGCGTGGCGGCGGCGGCCGCGGTGGCCAAGGCGGGCAGGGCAGCAACAGTGGTGGCGGCGGCCGCAGTGGTGGCGGCTTCGGTGGCCGCAAGCGCTGATTTGCCGTGCCGCAAGGCGCATTTCGGTGGTCGCTCCGGCGGCCGCTGAAACAGCGCTGACACCGGCACACAGTACAATCGCGGGTTTTGCCAAGCCCTTAGATTTCAGGAGAAATACCATGGCGATCGAACGTACCCTTTCCATCATCAAGCCCGATGCCGTCGCCAAGAACGTGATCGGCCAAATCTACGCCCGTTTTGAAGGCGCAGGCCTGAAGATCGTGGCGGCCAAGATGACCCATCTGTCGCGCGGCGAAGCCGAAGCTTTCTACGCCGTGCACAAGGCACGTCCTTTCTTCAACGACCTGGTGAACTTCATGATCTCCGGTCCGGTCGTGATCTCGGCTCTGGAAGGCGAGAACGCCATCCTGAAGCACCGCGACCTGATGGGCGCCACCGACCCGAAGAAGGCCGAGAAGGGCACCATCCGTGCTGACTTCGCCGACAGCATCGACGCCAATGCCGTGCACGGCTCTGACGCCGCCGAGACGGCCGCCGCTGAAGTGGCGTTCTTCTTCCCCGGCATGAATGTCTACAGCCGTTGATTCGGTCTGACGCCTCTTGTGCTGGCAGCCTGGAGGCTGTGAGTTAGAGCTGTGAACCGCCTGCCGGCCTTCGGGCTTGCGGCGGTTTTTGCAAACCAGGGCGGCGCCCTTGCGGCACCCGCCCTGACGACAAGAGATAGAGGCAAGATCATGGACGCGGTCAACCTGCTTGGATTCGATCTGGAAGGCCTGGCTGCGTACTGTGAGCAGCTGGGGGAAAAGCGCTTTCGCGCCACCCAGCTGTTCCGCTGGATCCATCAAAAAGGTGCGTCTGATTTCACTCAGATGACCGACCTGGCCAAGTCGCTGCGCGACAAACTGGCCACCCGGGCGCATATTCAGGCGTTGCCGGTGATTTCTGAACACCGCTCCGCGGACGGCACGGTCAAATGGTTGTTTGACGTCGGCGCCGGCAATGCCGTGGAAGCCGTTTACATCCCCGAGAGTGATCGCGGCACGCTGTGCGTGTCCAGCCAGGCCGGTTGCGCTGTGGGCTGCCGTTTCTGCTCCACCGGCCACCAGGGCTTCAGCCGCAACCTCGAGACCTGGGAAATCATCGCCCAACTCTGGTATGCCGAGCACCAGCTGCGCCGTGACCTGGGCCGCGATGAACGCATCATCTCCAATGTGGTGATGATGGGCATGGGCGAGCCCCTGCAAAACTACAACGCGCTGGTGCCGGCCCTGCGCATGATGCTGGACGACCATGGCTACGGCCTGTCGCGCCGCCGCGTGACGGTCTCGACCTCGGGCGTGGTGCCCATGATCGACCGCCTGCGCGAGGACTGCCCGGTGGCCCTGGCCGTGTCCCTGCACGCGCCGACCGATCCGCTGCGCGACCAGCTCGTGCCGCTGAACAAGAAGTACCCGATTGCCGAGCTGCTGGATGCCTGCAATCGCTATCTGGACAAGGCGCCGCGCGACTTCATCACCTTCGAGTACTGCATGCTGGACGGCGTCAATGACACGCCCGAGCAGGCGCATGCCTTGGTCAAGCTGCTGCGCGGTCATGTGTCTTGCAAGATCAATCTGATCCCGTTCAATCCGTTCCCTGCTTCCGGCTTGTTGCGCAGCTCGAACGAGCGCGTCAAGGCGTTTGCCGAGGTGCTGCTCAATGCCGGCTTGGTGACGACGGTGCGCAAGACGCGGGGCGATGACATTGACGCGGCCTGCGGGCAACTGGCGGGTGAGGTGCAGGACCGCACTCAGGCCCACATTCGCATGGTGCGTGCGCCGGTGGTGGTAAAAGGCGCAAGTTCTCCCTGATTGCAGTTCAATTTCGAAGCCCTGGTGAAGACAACAGCCCGATGAAAAAAACTGATGACACAGGTTTTGGGTCTCTGATGCTGAGGTCCGGCTCCCGCATGCTGTTGGCGGGCTTGGTGCTGGTATTGGCTGCATGTGCGGCGCCGGCGCCCAGTAGTTCTGGGCCGCGTACCGACTCTGACCAAACCGATGCGGATCGCCGGGCTGGTGTTCGCTTGGAATTGGCGGCCGGCTATTTCGCGCGCGGTCAGCACAACACGGCGCTGGACGAGATCAAGCAAGCCCTGGCGGTCAAGCCGGACATGCGCGAGGCCATCAATTTGCGCGGCCTGGTCTACGCGGCCATGGGTGAGCCCCAGCTGGCGGACGAGAACTTCCGCCGCGCCCTGACGCTTTACCCGCAAGATCCGGACACCCTGCACAACTATGGCTGGCTCTTTTGCCAGCAGCAGCGCTGGGCCGAGGCGAACATTCGCTTCGACCAGGCCCTGGCCTCGCCCAGTTACCGCGCGCCGGCGCGCACTTACCTGGCCAAAGGCGTCTGTGAGGCGCGAGCGGGCCGCTTGGCCGACGCCGAAGCCAGCCTGGTCAAGGCCTTCGAGTTTGATCCCGCCAATCCGGCCGTGGCCGTCAATCTGGCGGAAGTGCTGTACCGCAATCAGCAGTTCGAGCGGGCCCGCTTCTACATCAATCGCGTCAATGCCCAGTCCGAGCAGAGCAATGCCCAAACCTTGTGGCTGGCGCTGCGCATTGAGCGACGCATGAACAATCAGAGTGGCGTGGAGCAGCTCAGCCAGTTGCTGCGCCGCCGCCATCCGCAGTCGCCAGAACTGCAGGCCTTCAACAACGGGCGCTTCGATGAGTGAAGAGGGAGAACGCATGTCTTCGATCCTGAGCGAGGCAGGACTTGGCTCTGGCGCGGCCGCGCCGCGCCAGACTGCCGGAGCCTGGCTGCGCGAGGCACGCCAGCAGCGCGGCCTGCACATCGTTGCCTTGGCCGCCATGCTCAAAGTGCCGCAAGCCAAGCTGGAGGCGCTGGAGGCCGACCGCTGGCAAGAACTGCCGGACACCACCTTTGTGCGGGCCCTGGCCAAGGCGATCTGCCGGGTGCTCAATGTGGACGCAGCACCGGTGCTGGCCTTGCTGCCGAGCAGCGAGGACCGTGAGCTGACCATGTCGCGCGGCCTCAATCAGCCATTTCGGGACCGTTCCTCGGGTGACGCCGGCTTCTCGCTGGCGCTGGTGCAGCGTCCGGTGGTCTGGGGCCCGGCCCTGTTGCTGGCCGCTGCGGCGGCGGTCTATCTGATGCCCGCGGGCTGGTTGCCGAGCGCTGGAAGTGTCGGTGGCAGCACTGCCGAGCCCGTCGAAGCCACACCGACCTTGATGCCGCCTTCCGCGCTTGAGGCCACACAACAGCCGGCTTCGGCCGCCAGCCTGCCGGCCTCCGCGCCGACCGCGGCCTTGCTCCCGCCGCCAGCCGCCAGTGCTGTGCCGCTTCCATCCGCGCTCAGCGCTGCACCTGCTCCCACGCTTGCGCCGTTGCCAAGCGCGGCAGCGCCGACCCGCCCGGTGGCTGCGGCGCCCGAGGCTGTGCCTGTGGCAGTGCCGGCGCCAGGCTCGGTGCCCTTGCAAGTCAAGGTGAGTTCGGAGTCCTGGGTCGAAGTGGTCGACTCTTCGGGGCGAACCTTGCTCTCCAAACTGCTGCGCCCCGGCGATGCCCAGACCCTGCAAGGTCTGCCGCCGCTGCGCGTGCGCGTGGGTAATGTCGCGGGCACTGAACTGATCCTGCGCGGCGAGCCGGTGGACCTGCTTGGGCGCTCCAAGGACAACGTAGCCCGCCTGGAACTCAATTGAATGAACTGATCGAAGCCCATGCCCTTGGCGTGTGGCCGGTATGAACAGCAAAGCAGCAGCACCCACCATGAGCGCATCGCCCGTCCTGCCCAGCTCCGCGCTGGAGCCTTCCATTTCCCAAGCCATTGCGGCCGCCCAGCCGGCGGCGCGCCGTTCGCGCCAGGCCCAGGTTCGCTGGGGATCGCGCGTGGTCACCGTGGGCGGCGACGCGCCGGTGCGCGTGCAGTCCATGACCAACACCGACACAGTAGACGTGATCGGTACCGCCATACAGATCAAGGAGCTGGCGATCGCCGGTTCGGAGATGGTGCGCATCACGGTCAATACGCCCGAGGCGGCCGAAGCCGTGCCGCACATCCGCGAGCAACTGGACCGCATGGGCATTGACGTGCCCCTGGTCGGTGATTTCCATTACAACGGCCACCGCTTGCTGACCGAATTCCCGGCTATGGCGCAAGCCTTGTCCAAGTACCGCATCAACCCCGGCAATGTGGGCAAGGGCGACAAGAAGGACCGCCAGTTCGCCATGATGATCGAGGCCGCGATCAAGTACGACAAGGTCGTGCGCATCGGCGTCAACTGGGGCAGCCTCGACTCCGAACTGCTGGCTCAGATGATGGACGAGAATGCCGCCCGCGCTGAGCCTTGGGATGCCAAGCAGGTCATGTACCAGGCGCTGATCCAATCGGCCCTGAGTTCGGCCGACTATGCCCGTGAGCTGGGCATGAACCCCGACAACATCATCATCAGCTGCAAGGTCAGCGGCGTGCAGGACCTGATCTCGGTCTACCGCGCGCTCAGCGAGCGCTGCGATTACGCCTTGCACCTGGGTCTGACCGAAGCCGGCATGGGCACCAAGGGCACGGTGGCGTCGGCCACGGCCTTGTCGATCTTGCTGCAAGAGGGCATCGGCGACACCATCCGTGTCTCGCTGACGCCGCAGCCTGGCGAAGCTCGCACGCAAGAGGTGGTGGTGGCGCTGGAGATTTTGCAGTCCCTGGGTCTGCGCGCCTTCAACCCCAGCGTGACCGCCTGCCCGGGCTGTGGCCGCACCACCAGCACCACCTTCCAGGAGCTGGCCAAGCAGATCGACGACTTCCTGCGCGAGCAGATGCCGGTCTGGCGCAAGAAGTACCCCGGCGTGGAAAACCTCAAGGTGGCCGTGATGGGCTGCATCGTCAATGGCCCGGGCGAGAGCAAGCATGCCGACATCGGCATCAGCCTGCCGGGCACCGGCGAGGCCCCGGCCGCACCGGTCTTCATCGATGGCGAGAAGGCCCTGACCCTGCGCGGCGAAAACATCGCCAACGAATTCCACGCCTTGGTCGAGAGCTATATCGAGAAGCGCTTCGGCGCTGTGCAAGCGGCTTGAGTGCCGGCATTGCTTGAAAAGAAGAACCACGCGAATTCCACACCCATGAGTGAACCGAAGAAGTTGCCCCAGTTGCAAGCCGTCAAGGGCATGAACGACATCCTGCCGCCGGACTCGGCGCGCTGGGAATGGCTGGAAGCCCAGATGCGCAGCGTGCTGCAGCGCTACGGCTACCAGAATGTGCGCACGCCCATCGTCGAGCCCACGGCTTTGTTCGTGCGCGGCATCGGCGAGGTGACCGACATCGTCGAAAAAGAGATGTACGCCTTCGAAGACCGTGCCGACAAGCATGGCCAGGCCGAGCATCTGGCCCTGCGCCCGGAGATGACGGCCGGCGTGGTGCGTGCCATGATCGAGCATTCCTTCCTGCGCGACTCGGGTCGCCGTCTCTACTACTTCGGCCCCATGTTCCGCCGCGAAAAGCCGCAGAAGGGTCGTTACCGTCAATTCCACCAGATGGGTGTCGAGGCCCTGGGTTTTGCGGGCCCCGATGTCGACGCCGAAGTGATCTTGATGGGCAGCCGTCTTTTGCGCGAGCTGGGACTGAAGGATGGCGAGCATGTCAGCTTGGAGCTGAACTGCCTGGGCGAAGCGGCCGAGCGCCGCGCTCACCGCGAGGCCTTGATTGCCCACCTGGAGGCGCACAAGGACCTGCTCGACGAAGACAGCCAGCGCCGCCTCTACACCAACCCATTGCGCGTGCTGGACACCAAGAACCCGGCCCTGCAGGAGATGGCCAATGCGGCACCCCAGCTGCTCGATTTCCTCGGTGAAGCGTCGCTGGCACATTTCAACGGCGTGCGCGCCATCCTCGATGCCGCGGGCGTGGCTTACCGCATCAACCCGCGCTTGGTGCGCGGTCTGGACTACTACAACCTGACCGTGTTCGAGTGGGTCACCGACAAGCTGGGCTCGCAAGGCACGGTCTGCGGTGGCGGCCGCTACGATGGCCTGATCGAGCAACTGGGTGGCAAGGCCACGCCGGCCGTGGGCTTCGGCATGGGCATGGAGCGCATGCTGCTCTTGCTCGAAGAAGTGGGCGTGGCGCCGGCTGCGCCGACCCCGCATGCCTACGCCATCGTGCCCTCGGCGAACGGCCTGGCCCAGGTCATGGTGGCGCTGGAGGCCCTGCGGGGCGCCGGCGTCAGCGTGGTCTTGCACCCGGGGCAGAGCAGCATGAAGTCGCAGTTCAAGAAGGCCGATGCCAGCGGCGCGGCCTTTGCCTTGATCTTCGGCGAGGACGAAGTCGCCCGTGGTGAAGTGGCCGTCAAGCCGCTCCGCCAGGGAATGCAACCCGAGGGGGAGGCGCAGTACACCCGCAGCATTTCGTCGGCGGTCGACTGGGCAGCCGAGCTGCTCAACGCATAATCGCGGCCTTCCTCCCGTTTTCACCACCGCAATCCGAGAATCTTTCATTCATGGCGTCGCATCTCGATCTCGAAGAACAAGAACAGCTGGACCAGCTGAAGGCTTTCTGGAAAACCTGGGGCAATCTGATCACCTGGGCGTTGACCATCGCTCTGGCCGCCTATGCGGGTTGGAACGGCTGGAACTACTACCAGCGCGACCAGGCCGCCAAGGCCGCGGCCATGTATGACGAGCTGGACCGTGCCGTGCAGGCCGGCGATGCCGACAAGGCCGGCCGCGTGTTCACCGATCTGAAGGATCGTTATCCCGGCACCAGCTATGCCGCGCAGGCTGCGCTGCAAGCAGCCAAGGCTCAGTTCGACAAGGGTCAAGCCGATGCTGCCCGTGCCAGCCTGAGCTGGGCTGCCAGCACGGCTTCGCAAGAGGCGGTGCGTGATCTCGCCCGCCTGCGCCTGGCTGGCCTGCAGCTGGATGCCAAGCAGTACGACGAAGCTGGCAAGACGCTGGATGCCATCAAGTCGCCGGATTTCCTGGCCTTGCAGGCCGACCGCCGCGGTGACCTGCTGGTTCTGCAAGCCAAGCCTGACTTGGCCCGTGCCGAGTACCAGAAGGCCTACGCGGCCCTGGAAAAGAACCAGGACTATCGCCGCCTGATCGAAGCCAAGCTGAGCACCCTGGGCGTGGCTCCGGCCGCCGAAGATGCGGCAACTGCGGGAGCCGCCAAGTGAAGGGCGCCTTGAAGCTGCCGGGCCTGCGCGCCGGCCTGCTGGCGCTGGCCGCGGCTGCTGTGCTGACCGGGCTGTCTGGCTGCTCGATCTTCGGCTCCTCCAACGCGCCCAAGCCGGCGCCGCTGGAGACCTTGAGCCCGAGCATTGCCGGGCGTGTGGTCTGGAATGCGCGGGTTGATTCGGTCCAGTTCCCCTTGTCGATCGCAGCACGGGGCGAGCAGTTTGTGGTCGCGGGCAGCGGCGGCGTGGTGGAGGCCTTGAACGCGCAGGACGGTCGCTCCATGTGGCGCGTCGAAGTGGGCCAGAAGCTCAATGCCGGCGTCGGCAGCGACGGGCGCTTCGCCTCCGTGGTGACGCGCGAGAACGAAGTCGTGGTGCTGGAAGCTGGCCGTGTGCTGTGGCGCAAGCCGCTGCCCAGCGCGGTGCTGGCGGCGCCCTTGGTCGCCGGCGAGCGCGTGTTCGTGCTGACTGTGGACCGTCAAGTGCTGGCCTTCGACGCACTCGATGGCCGCGCGCTGTGGACCCTGCGCCGCCCCGGTGAGCCCTTGACCCTGGCTCAGCCTGGCGTGATCACTGCCTTCAAGGACACCTTGGTCGTCGGCCAGGGCCCGCGCATGGCTGGTGTTGATCCCTTGCGCGGTACCGTGCGTTGGGAAGCCAGCGTGGCCAACCCGCGCGGTACCAATGAAGTCGAGCGCTTGGCCGATCTGGTGGCGCCGTCTTTCCGTCAGGGCGATCTGATCTGCGCGCGCGCCTTTCAGTCGGCCGTCGGTTGTGTCAATGCCGAGCGAGGCAGCGCGCTGTGGAGTCGCAATGTCGGCGGCATGAATGGCATTGGCGGCGACGCCACCGCCGTGGTGGCCGCGGACGCCTCCGACCGTCTGACCGCTTGGAGCTTGGCCAATGGTGATGTGCTCTGGACGGCCGATCAATTCCAGAATCGCCGCCTCAGCGCACCGCTGGTGGTGGGTAAGAATGTGGTGGTCGGCGATTTCGAGGGCCAGGTGCATTTCCTGGATCGCGTGAGTGGCAAGACTGAGTTGCGCCTGGCAACGGATGGCTCGGCCATCCAGTCGGCGCCGGTGGTGCTGGGCAACACCATTTTGGTGGCCACACGCAATGGCGGCCTGTTTGCCTTGCGGCCTGAGTAAGACCCCGGCTTGACCGGCTTTGAACCCCTAGCAGTGAGAACAATAAAAATATGAAACCCGTCATCGCCCTGGTCGGACGCCCCAATGTGGGCAAGTCCACGCTCTTCAACCGGCTGACCAAGAGCCGGGATGCCATCGTGGCCGACTTTGCCGGGCTGACGCGCGACCGCCACTACGGCGACGGCCGTCTCGGGGACCGCGAGTTCATCGTCATCGACACCGGGGGCTTTGAGCCCGACAGCACCACGGGCATCGTCAAGGAAATGGCGAAGCAGACCCGTCAGGCGGTGGCCGAGGCCGACGCGGTGGTCTTTGTGGTCGATGTGCGCCTCGGCCTGTCGGCTCAGGACAGCGACATCGCCCGCTACCTGCGTCAAGCCAACAAGCGCATCTTCCTGGCTGTGAACAAGGCCGAGGGCATGAGCGAGTCGCCTCTGCTGGGCGAGTTCCATGAGTTGGGGCTGGGCGAGCCGCACCCGATTTCGGCTTCGCACGGCCAAGGCATCCGCAGTTTGCTGGAAGTGGTGCTCGAGCCTTTCGAATTCGAGGAAGACGAAGAGGCCACGCCCGAGAACGACGGTGTCATTCGCCTCGCCGTGGCCGGTCGCCCCAATGTGGGCAAGAGCACCTTGATCAACACCTGGCTCGGTGAGGAGCGCTTGGTGGCCTTCGACATGCCGGGCACCACGCGTGATGCCATCAGCGTGCCCTTCGAGCGCAATGGCCAGCAGTTCCAGCTGATCGACACCGCCGGCCTGCGTCGCAAGGGCAAGGTGTTTGAGGCGATCGAGAAGTTCTCGGTGGTCAAGACTCTGCAGGCCATCGCTGATGCCAATGTCGTGCTGCTGCTGCTGGATGCCACCCAAGGCGTGTCTGATCAGGATGCACACATCGCGGGCTACATCCTGGAAAGCGGCCGCGCCGTGGTGCTGGCCGTCAACAAATGGGATGCCATCGACAGCTACCAGCGCGAGCAGCTGCAGCGCTCGATCGAGCAGCGCCTGGCGTTTTTGAAGTTCGCGCCGATCCACAACATCTCGGCACTCAAGCGCCAGGGCCTGGGCCCGCTTTGGGGTGCGCTGGCCGATGCCTATGCTTCGGCCTACCGCAAGATGACCACGCCAGTGCTGACCCGTTTGATTCAGGAGGCGGTGGAGCACCAAACACCCAAACGCAGCGGCCATTTCCGACCGAAGCTGCGCTATGCGCACCAGGGTGGCATGAATCCGCCCCTGGTGATCGTGCACGGCAATTCCCTGGAAGGCGTGACCGAGGTCTACAAGCGTTACCTGGAAGGCCGCATCCGTGCTCACTACAAGCTGGTGGGTACGCCCATGCGCATCGAAATGCGTTCGTCCAAGAATCCTTTCAGCGACAAAGACAGCTGAAACGGGGCCGGGCGGTGCGGCAGCGTTGCCGGTCGGCCTGTGTTAAGGTGATCGTCGTTCCCTTCAAATCCCTCTCACAACACGGAGCATATCGTGAGCAATAAAGGCCAACTCCTGCAAGATCCCTTCCTGAACCTGCTGCGCAAGGAGCATGTGCCGGTGTCCATCTACCTGGTCAACGGCATCAAGCTGCAAGGACATATTGAGTCCTTCGACCAGTACGTAGTCCTGCTGCGCAACACGGTCACGCAAATGGTCTACAAGCACGCCATCTCTACGGTGGTGCCGGGTCGCGCGGTGAACTTCCATACCGCCGACAGCGCTGAAGAAGCGAACTGAACCCTGGGCTTTTGCCCCTTGCCCTCACCTTGAGTTCCGCTGACTCCACCCACACGACGCCGCCTTCTGAGGCGGCGCGTGCCATTCTTGTGGGCGTTGATTTTGGTCGCCACGCCAAGTCTTCGTTTGCATCCACGTTCGACCCCACCCTGGATGAATTGGCCTTGTTGGCCGAATCTGCTGGCGACACGCCGGTGGCGCGGGTGATTGCTCGCCGCCAGGCGCCCGATGCGGCGCTCTTCGTCGGCTCGGGCAAGGCCGATGAGATCAAGCTGCTGGTGCAGATGCACCAAGCGCATACGGTGCTGTTCGACCAGGCGATCTCGCCGGCTCAGCAACGCAATCTTGAGCGTGTACTGGGCGTGCCGGTGGCCGACCGCACGGCCCTGATCCTCGAGATCTTCGCGGCGCGCGCGAAGAGCCATGAAGGCAAGATGCAGGTCGAACTCGCTCGGCTGCAGTACCTGGCGACCCGCCTGGTGCGCCGATGGAGCCATCTGGAGCGCCAGAGCGGCGGCATCGGCATGCGCGGCGGCCCTGGCGAAGCGCAGATCGAGTTGGATCGGCGCATGATCGATGACCGCATCAAGGCCATCAAGGAAAAGCTCAAGAAGGTGCAGCGTCAGCGTAGCACCCAGCAGCGGGCCCGTGCCCGCAACAGCGTGTTCCGCGTCTCCCTGGTCGGCTACACCAATGCCGGCAAGTCCACCCTGTTCAATGCGCTGGTCAAGGCTCGCACCTACGCGGCCGACCAGTTGTTCGCCACCCTGGATACGACCACGCGTTCGCTCTACCTGGAGCAGGCGGGGACCAGCGTGTCCCTGTCCGACACCGTGGGCTTCATCCGCGATCTGCCGCACAAGCTGGTCGAGGCCTTCCGCGCCACCTTGCAGGAGGCCGCTGATGCCGACCTGCTGTTGCATGTGGTCGATGCGGCTTCGCCGGTCTTGGAAGAGCAGATGCTTGAGGTTGAGCGTGTGCTGGAAGACATCGGTGCCGCTCATATTCCTCAGATCCTGGTCTACAACAAGCAGGACATGCTTGAGGAGAGCCAGCGCCCGCGTACCGGATTCGACTGGATCGAACGCCAGAGCCAAGACAGCGTTGGCATGCGTGTGCCGCGCGTGTTCGTCAGTGCGCTGGATGGCAGTGGTCTTGACGTCCTGCGCGAGCAAATCGTTCAGGCCTTGTTGCTGCAGCGCCCGGCCGACTTGAATTCCAAAGAGTTCACCCCAGATACAGCGGCGGACTCCGAACGGCTTGATTTCGAAGACTCCGACAACCCGCAGGCAGACGTCGTTATCGACGACCCCGCCGCCACTCAATCCACACAGGCATGAGCATGAACACCTACGAGCGCGTGAGCCCCGAGCGGCCCGTGATGAGCAGCCCCGCTGCCGGCCGCATCAAGCCTCTGGCGGCGGCTGCTGCCGCCTTGCTGCGTGGCCTCATGCCGCAAGGCTGGCAGGCCGGTCGCACGTTGAACAACAACGGTCGCAATGACGGCCCGCCCGATCTGGACGAGCTGTGGCGCGATTTCAATCGCAAGCTCTCCGGCATGTTCGGCGGCAAGCCCTCGGGCGGCGGTCAAGGTGGTGGCGACGCCGGCGGCGGCAACAACTTCCAGCCGGACATGAAGAGCGCGGGTGTCGGCGCGCTGCTGATCGGCGGCGTGGTGTTGGTGGGCTGGCTGGGCAGTGGCTTCTTCATCGTGCAAGAAGGCCAGCAAGGTGTGATCACCTCCTTTGGCAAGTACAGCAAGACCGTCGATGCTGGTTTCCAGTGGCGTCTGCCCTTTCCCTTCCAGGCCAGCGAAGTCGTGGCTGTGACGCAGTTGCGACAGGTCGAGGTTGGGCGCAATTCGGTGGTGGCTGCCACCGGCCTGCGCGATTCATCGATGCTGACGCAGGACGAGAACATCGTCGACATCCGCTTCACCGTGCAGTTCACGCTCAAAGATGCGCGTGACTTCCTGTTCGAGAACCGCGATCCGGAGGCAGCGGTGACGCTGGCCGCCGAGTCGGCCGTTCGCGAAATCGTCGGCAAGAGCAATATGGACTCGGTGCTCTACGAGCAACGCGATGCGATTGCCGCTGAACTGGTCAAGTCGGTGCAGGTCCAGATGGATCGTCTCAAGGCCGGCGTGTTGATCAAGAACGTCAATGTCCAGAATGTGCAGGCGCCCGAGCAGGTGCAGGCTGCATTCGATGACGCCTTCAAGGCCGGTGCCGACCGCGAGCGCCTGAAGAACGAAGGCCAGGCCTACGCCAACGACGTGATTCCCAAGGCTCAGGGCACTTCGGCGCGTCTGCGCGAGGAGGCTGAAGGCTACAAGGCACGCGTGGTGGCTCAGGCTGAAGGTGATGCGCAGCGCTTCAAGAGCGTGCTCAGCGAGTACCAGAAGGCGCCGGGCGTGACCCGCGACCGCCTCTACACCGACACCATGCAGCAGGTCTATTCGAACGTCAGCAAGGTCATGGTTGACAGCCGCAACGGCTCCAATCTGCTCTATCTGCCGCTCGATAAATTGATCCAGCAGGCTGGGGGTACGGTCACGGCCACGCCGCCTGCTGCGGTGCCGACCACTGAAGCCCCGGCCACCGTGGGCAATACCGATATGCGTTCGCGCGACGGCTTGCGCAGCCGCGACGGACGTTGAGACCAGGGAGTGTTGAGATGAACCGTATTGCCTCCGTCGCTGTCGGCGCCTTGATCGCCTTCATGCTGGCCAGCTCCATGCTCTTCATCGTCGACCAGCGCCAGTTCGCGGTCGTCTATGCCCTGGGTGAAATCAAGGATGTGATCACCGAACCGGGTTTGAAGTTCAAGCTGCCGCCGCCGCTGCAGAACGCGGTGCTGTTGGACCGCCGGGTGCAGACCCTGGACAGCCCAGAATCGCGCCCCATTTTCACGGCCGAGAAGAAAAGCCTGGTGATTGACTGGCTGGTCAAATGGCGTGTCTCCGAGCCGCGTCAGTTCATTCGCAACAATGGCTCCGACATGCGCAATGTTGAGAACCGTTTGAGCCCCATCGTTCAGGCAGCCTTCAACGAGGAAGTGACCAAGCGGACCGTGCTGGCGGTGCTGGCCACCGAGCGCGAGAAGGTCATGAATGATGTGCGCAAGCGTCTGGAGGACGAGGCCAAGCAGTTCGGTATCGAGATCGTCGACGTGCGCATCAAGCGCGTGGACTTCTCCGCCAACATCACCGATTCCGTGTACCGCCGCATGGAGTCCGAGCGTAAGCGTGTGGCCAATGAGTTGCGCTCCACTGGCGGCGCCGACGGCGAGAAGATTCGCGCCGATGCTGATCGTCAGCGCGAGGTGATCGTCGCCGAAGCTTATCGCGATGCTCAAAAGGTCAAGGGTGAGGGTGATGCCAAGGCGTCCGCTCTGTATGCCGAAGCTTTTGGCCGTGACCCGCAATTTGCCCAGTTCTACCGTCAGCTCGAGGCCTATCGCAGCAGCTTCCGCAACAAGTCCGATGTGATGGTGGTCGACCCGGGCAGTGATTTCTTCAAGGCCATGCGTGGCTCCGGCGGCGCGGGTCCGACGCCGGCACCCGCGCGCAAGTGAGTGAGGGCAGGCCGTGGGTGGCAACAGCCTGCTGACGGCGCTGGCCTTGATGCTGGTGATTGAGGGTTTGCTGCCTTTTTTGAGCCCAGCAGCTTGGCGGCAGGTCTTCTCGCGCATGTTGGCCATGAGTGACGGGCAGATCCGCTTCGTCGGTCTGCTCAGTCTGCTGGCCGGGCTCACGGCACTGTTGTGGATTTCGCAGTGAAGGCAGATTGAGTCGCGCGCTTGTCACGTGAATGCGCTGGGTTTCCGGGCAATCCGGCCGAGAGGCCGGTACAATGCGTTTTTAACCCCCTCCCGAATCCCCATGGCCTCTGCTTGGCTGCTGCCCGAGCATATTGCTGACGTCCTGCCCTCCCAGGCGCGCCGCATCGAAGAACTTCGGCGCGAACTCCTGGACATGGCCCGCAGCTACGGTTGCGAATTGGTGATGCCTCCGCTGCTGGAGCACCTGGACTCACTGCTCTCTGGTACCGGCCATGCGCTGGACCTGCAAACTTTCAAGCTGGTGGACCAGCTCTCGGGCCGCAGCCTGGGTTTGCGTGCTGACACCACGCCCCAGGTCGCCCGCATTGACGCCCATTTGCTGAACCGAGCCGGTGTGACCCGGCTGTGCTACTGCGGCCCTGTGCTGCACACCCGGCCTTCTGGCTTGCATGCCACGCGTGAGCCGCTGCAGTTCGGCATCGAAATCTATGGCCACGCCGGTCTTGAGGCTGACCTTGAAGTGCTGGAATTGGCGCTCGATGCCGTCCAGCACGCGGGTCTGAAGCAGGCCACCTTGGACATGGGTGATGCCCGCCTGGTGCGTGGCGTGCTGGCTGATGTGTCGTTGGCACCGGCCCAACTCGATGCGCTGGTGGCCGCCATGGCCAGCAAGGATGCGGGCGCGCTGGCAGCCTTGGCGGCGGATCTGCCTGCTGCGGTACAAGGGCACCTGCAAAGCCTACTGTCACTGTTCGGTGGGGTCGAGGTGCTGGCGCGTGCGCGCGAGCAGCTCCCGGCTCACCCCTTGATCGCCGCGGCGCTCGATGATCTGCAATGGTTGGCTCAGCATCTGCAGCACAGCCACCCTGACATTCGCATCGGCTTTGATCTGGCGGATCTCACTGGTTATGCCTATTACAGCGGCGTCCGCTTCGCGCTGTATGCCTCGGGCTTCAGCGATGCCGTTTTGCGTGGCGGTCGTTATGACGAGGTGGGTGCGGTGTTTGGTCGGCGGCGCCCAGCCGTGGGCTTCAGTCTGGATCTGAAAACGCTCGAGGCTTTGAGCCCGGCCAGCCCCTTGCGGGCGGCAGTGCGTGCACCCTGGGGCGAAGATGTCGAGTTGCGGGCCGCGGTGCGGCGACTGCGCGAGGCCGGTGAAACCGTGGTGTGCGTGCTGCCAGGGCACGAGCACGAAGGCGACGAATTCGACTGCGACCGGGAACTGGCGCTGGTCGACACTCAGTGGGTGGTGCGCGCGCTTTGAGCCGCGTGTCGCCAGGATTTACTTTTGATCATCGGGTTATCAAGATGAATAGCGAAATCGCTCGTGGCCGCAATGTGGTTGTTGTGGGCACTCAATGGGGTGACGAAGGCAAGGGCAAGGTGGTCGACTGGATGACCGATCACGCGCAAGGCGTGGTGCGTTTCCAAGGCGGCCACAATGCTGGCCACACCTTGGTCATCAAGGGCGTGAAGACCGCGCTGCAGTTGATCCCCTCGGGCATCATGCGCGACGGCGTGGCCTGTTACATCGGCAACGGTGTGGTGGTGGATCCCACCCACCTGTTGGGCGAGATCGAGCGCCTGGAAAAAGCCGGTGTGGAAGTGCGTTCGCGCCTCTTCATCAGCGAGTCCTGCCCGCTGATCCTGCCCTTCCATGTGGAGGTGGACAAGGCCCGCGAAGCCCTGCGTGAAAGCAGCGGCGCCGGCAAGATCGGCACCACCGGCAAGGGCATCGGCCCGGCCTATGAGGACAAAGTGGCTCGTCGTGCCCTGCGCGTGCAGGACCTCAAGCATCCCGATCGCTTTGCCAAGAAGCTGCGTGAGTTGCTCGACCTGCATAACTTTGCACTCAGTGGTTACCTGAACGCCACCGCGCTCGAGTTCCAGCCCATCTTCGACCAGGCCATGAAGATGGCTGAGGTGATCAAGCCCATGATGGCCGATGTGGGCTACATGATCCACAAGGCTCACTTGGCGGGCGCCAACATCCTGTTCGAAGGCGCTCAAGGCACGCTGCTGGACATCGACCACGGCACCTATCCTTACGTCACCTCCAGCAACTGCGTGGCCGGCAATGCCGCCGCCGGTGCCGGCGTTGGTCCACAGATGCTGCACTACATGCTGGGCATCACCAAGGCTTACACCACCCGTGTCGGCTCGGGCCCGTTCCCAACCGAGTTGGAGTGGGAGAAAGAGGGTACGGTCGGCCATCACCTGGCCACTGTCGGCCAGGAGCGTGGCACGGTGACAGGCCGCGCCCGCCGTTGCGGTTGGTTTGATGCAGCTGCTCTCAAACGCTCGGTCATCATCAATGGCATCACCGGCCTGTGCATCACCAAGCTCGACGTGCTGGACGGCCTGAGTGAGATCAAGATGTGCGTGGGCTACAAGTTGGCCGACGGCCGCGTGCTCGACATCCTGCCGCTGGATGGCGACGAAATCGTCGGCAGCGAGGCCATCTATGAAACCTTCCCGGGTTGGACTGAGACCACGTTCGGCGTGACGGCCTGGGATGCCTTGCCGCAGAATGCCCGCAATTACTTGCAGCGCATCAAGGAAGTCATTGGTGCTCCGATTGATATGGTCTCGACCGGGCCGGACCGCGAGCACACCATCCTGCTCCGTCATCCCTACACGGCTTGATCCGATCCCTTGCCTAGCTTTGGGCATTTCTTTAGTTTTCTGAGCCTCACCCGCCCACTCCACAGGAGAAACCATCCATGTTGACCGACGACGGCAAGCATCTGTACGTGTCCTGGGACGAATACCACATGCTGACCGAGCGCCTGGCGCTCAAGATCCACGCTTCCGGTTGGGAGTTCGATCAGATTCTTTGCCTCGCCCGTGGCGGCATGCGCCCTGGTGACGTGCTGTCCCGCGTGTTCGACAAGCCGCTGGGCATCATGTCCACCAGCTCCTACCGTGCCGAAGCCGGCACCATCCAGGGGCGCCTGGACATTGCCAAGTACATCACCATGCCCAAGGGCGAGTTGGCTGGCCGTGTGCTGCTGGTGGATGATCTCGCCGATTCCGGTGTGACGCTCAAGGCTGTGGTCGAGCGTCTGCGCGGCATGCCGGCGATCAGCGAACTGCGTTCGGCCGTGATCTGGACCAAGGGTGTGTCCAGTTACACGCCGGACTACTATGTCGAAATGCTGGACACCAGCCCCTGGATCCACCAGCCTTTCGAAGAGTATGACGACATGCGCCCTGATGCGCTGGCCAAGAAGTTTGTTGTCTGAGCCTACGCTGCAGGCCATGCAAAAAGCCGGCGACGCTGACCTACTGCAGGTCGGCGTCGGCCGGCTTTTCTCTTTTGACCGCGCTGCCCCTAGCTTTTGGGGCGCGAGAATGACAAAGGCCGATATCTTGCGATATCGGCCTTTGATGGATTTGGTGCCCAGGAGAGGACTCGGTCACACGGGCGCGACCCCGCTTCGCCCCGTTGGCGCGAAGCCTTCTCGTCCTCGCGCAAAGTCCACTGGACTTTGCTTCCTGGGCGCGAGAATGACAAAGGCCGGTATCTTTCGATACCGGCCTTTGATGGATTTGGTGCCCAGGAGAGGACTCGAACCTCCACGGAGTTACCCGCTAGTACCTGAAACTAGTGCGTCTACCAATTCCGCCACCTGGGCAAGGTTCAAAGCTTTGCTCTCAAGAATGATCTTTTGAGTAAGCCCTGACGTTTCAGGAAAGCAAGGATTCTATCATCAAAAACTTTAAGAACTCAAGTGCTGGCAGCGCAAAAGCTGTGGCGCCCGCCGAAAACGCAGGTTTGCTCAGCGAAGTCGACGGGACTCTGCAGGGGCACCGCGATGGGCATGGTTTCCTCTTGCCCGATGTCGGCGCACAGGATATCTACCTGTCGCAGCAGGAAATGCACGCAGTCATGCACGGCGACCGACTGCGCGTGCGAATCACGCGTTATGACAAGCGCGGACGGCCCGAGGGTCGGGTGCTGGAGATCCTGGAGCGCAAGAAGAAGCCCATCATCGGCCGCTTGCTGCTGGAGTCGGGCATCTGGTTGGTGGCGCCGGAAGACAAGCGCATGGGCCAGGACATCCTGATTCCCAAGAACGGCATTGCAAATGCGGTGGCCGGGCAGGTGGTGGCCGTGGAACTGATCGAGCCGCCCTCCTTGTATGCGCAGCCGGTCGGCAGGGTGGTTGAGGTGCTGGGGGAGATCGACGACCCGGGCATGGAGATCGAGATCGCCGTGCGCAAGTACGAGGTGCCACACCGCTTCAGCGCCGAAACCTTGGCTCAGGCGGCCAAGCTGCCCGAGAAGCTGCGTGCCGCCGATTTGAAAGGTCGCATCGACCTTCGAGACGTCGCCCTGGTCACTATCGACGGCGAAGATGCGCGCGACTTCGATGACGCGGTCTACTGCGAGCCGCACAAGCAGGGGCGCGGCAAGACGGCCTTTACTGGCTGGCGCCTGCTGGTGGCCATCGCCGATGTCAGCCATTACGTGAAGCCCGGTGACCCCCTGGACGGCGATGCCTATGAGCGCGCCACCTCGGTCTACTTTCCGCGCCGTGTGATCCCGATGTTGCCGGAGAAGCTCTCCAATGGGCTGTGCTCCCTGAATCCCTATGAAGATCGCCTGTCCATGGTCTGCGACATGCTGGTCAGCGAGAGTGGGGAAGTGCAGGCCTATCAGTTCTACCCCGCGGTGATTCTTTCCCAGGCGCGTTTCACTTACAACGAGGTCGCAGCCATCCTGGGTAACACCCATGGGCCGGAGGCAGCCAAGCGCCGTGAGCTGGTGCCGCATTTGCTGCACTTGCACGAGGTCTATCGTGCCTTGCTGGCCGAGCGTCATCGGCGCGGCGCGATTGACTTCGACACGGTGGAGACGCAGATCGTTTGCGATGACAACGGCCGCATCGAGAAGATCATTCCGCGCACGCGCAACGAGGCGCACAAGCTGATCGAGGAGGCCATGTTGGCCGCCAATGTCTGCGCAGCCGATTTCATCGAGCATTCCAAGCATGGCTCGCTGTTCCGTGTGCACGAAGGGCCCACGCCCGAGAAGCGCGTGGCCTTGCAGGCCTATCTGCGTGCCTTGGGTCTCGGGCTGTCGATCGGTGACAATCCCAAGCCGGCCGAATACCAGGCGATTGCGGCAGCCACCAAGGACCGGGTGGATGCGACGCAGATTCATGCCATGCTGCTGCGCTCCATGCAACAGGCCATGTACACCTCGGCCAATGCGGGCCATTTCGGTCTCAGCTATCAGGCTTACACCCACTTCACCAGCCCGATCCGCCGCTATCCCGATCTGCTTGTGCATCGTGTCATCAAGGCGCTGCTGGCCGACAAGAAGTACCAGCTCGACGCCGGCAAGATGGATGTGCCCATGCCGGCCAAACGCCCAGGTCGCGCGGCACCGATCGACCCGGCCAAGGCCTCGACCGAGATTGAGCGCTGGGACGTGGTCGGTGCTCATTGCAGCGCCAACGAACGCCGTGCCGACGAGGCTTCGCGCGATGTCGAGGCCTGGCTCAAGTGCCGCTATATGCGCGAGCATCTGGGGGAAGAGTTCGCGGGCACGGTCAGTGCTGTGACCAGCTTCGGTCTCTTTGTCCAGCTCGATGCCTTGTTTGTCGAGGGCCTGATCCACATCACCGAACTGGGTGGCGAGTATTTCAAGTTCGACGAAGTGCGCCAGGAGTTGCGTGGCGAGCGCACTGGCATCCGCTATGCCACGGGCGCCAAGGTTCAGGTTCAGGTCAGTCGCGTCGACCTGGATGCCCGCAAGATCGATTTCCGCCTGGTTCAGGAAAGTGGCGAGGCCAAGCTGGTCGCTCGTGCGGCGCGCGACAAGGCGGGGCTCAATGCCCGGCCCCTGCCGGCCACGGCCGAGGAGGAGTTGGAGCAGCTGTTGAGCCGCGATCGCGAGCTCAAGTCAGTGGCAAAGTCTGCTCGCCGCGGTGCCGCGGGGCGCAGCCGTGCCACGGCTTCTTCGGTCCAGCCGGCACATCCGGTCGAGTTGGCGCGGCAGGTGGCGCGTAAGAATCAGGCGAATAAATCAAGCAAGGCGAGCAAAGCAAGCAAAGCAAGCAAAGCCGCAAAGGTCGCCGAGCAGCCTGCCCGCAAGCGTCGCTGAGCGGCGGCTTCAGCCTTGGTGGAGTGCATGCATGCGCTCCACCAGATCGGCGGCTCGCAAGGGGCCGCCACTGTACTGCTCGGCAGCCAGCCCGTGCCAGAAGCACGCCGCGCTGGCCACAGTCTGTGCGGGCAGTTCGGGTTTCTGTGCCCAAAGCCCGCCCAGCCAGCCCGCCAGCACATCGCCGGTGCCGGCGGTGGCCAAGGCCGCATTGCCGCTGCTGTTGATGGCTGGTGCTGCCCCGCCGGCCGCACCGCTTGGGCTGGCTATCACGCTGCCCGAGCCTTTCAGCAGCACCGTGCAGTGCCAGCGGTCCGCGAGCGCTTGGGCGGCACGCAGCCGGTTTGACTGCAGCTCGGCAACACTGCAGGCGAGCAGGCGCGCAGCTTCCAGCGGGTGGGGGGTGAGCACCGTGGCTTGGCCGCGTGCTGCCCGCGCTTGCAACTGGGCCCCCAATTCTGGCGCGCGCGCCACCGCATTGAGTCCGTCGGCATCGAGCACGAGGCGCTCGGCTTGCTTCAGCACCGTCACCAGATAGGTCTCCATGGCCTCGCCGCCGCCGCAGCCGCAAACCACGGTGCGAGCTCGCCAAGCGCTGGCATCGGCAGGGTTCTCGGAGGCAGCCCAATGCATCAGCTCGGGGCGTTGCGGGTCGATGTCGCTGTCCACTGAGGAGCCCAGCAGCCAAGCGTAGACACGGCCGGCGCCGGCGGCCAAGGCGGCTCGCGCGGCCAGACGCGCGGCGCCGCGCATGCCGGTGGCTCCGCCAATCACCAGCACATCGCCCTGGCTGCCCTTGTGCTGCAGATGGCGTGCGCCTGCCGGCTCGCCGCGCCAGGGCGCAAGACTGTCGTGGCCGAGCAGGTGGGCCGTCGCGGTGTCGCTGTCGCTGATGCCGTCGGCGCCGAGCCGGTCAAGCCAGATGCGGCCGCAGAAGGCCCGGCCTTGTCCGGTGAAAAGACCTGGCTTGAGTGTCAGCAAGCTCAGGCAGTGCTGGGCCTTCACTGCCAGGGCAGGGTTGTGAGCGTCGCCTTCCGCGTGCATGCCGGTGTCGGCCAGCAGGCCGCTGGGCAGGTCCACCGCCAGCACCTCGCACATCTGCTGCGCATTGAGCGCGCGAATGGCTTCGCCCAAGGCACCACCTGGCGCGCGTTGCAGGCCCAGGCCGAGCAAGGCGTCGACGGCCAGGCTGCTACCGGCCAGCTCTTGCCAGCCAGCGTGGACGCTGACGCCTGCGGCCTGCGCGGCCTGTAGTGCGTTGCGGGCATCGCTGGCTTGGCTGCTGCTGTTCCTGGCCTCGATCAGTTGGACACGCACGGTCAGCCCATGCTGATGCAGCAGGCGGGCAGCGACCAGGCCGTCGCCGCCGTTGTTGCCTGGGCCGCAGGCAAACAGGATCGGCCCTTGCCCACGGCGTGGCAGAGCCAGGATGAGTCGGGCCAGGGCCAGGCCGGCGCGCTCCATGAGGGCGCCCTTGGGTTGGCCGGCCAGGGCCGCTGCCTCAAGGGCGCGGCTCTGGGCGGCACTGTGCAAAGTCAGTGCGTGGGTGGGGAGGTCAATGGGCTGCAGCACGGGCCGAGCTTGTCAGGCCCAGCGCCCAATGTCCAGCCCGCCGATATCGGGCAGGGTCGGGTCTTGCGCGCCCTGGGCTGCGGTGCCGCCACTGATCTGCCGGGCCAGCACGGCCGCCGCGCCGCAGGCCAGGGTCCAACCGGAATGGGCCAGCGATTGCTGGGCGAGATTGAGCCAGATGCCGGCCTGGCCACTGGCGCCCAGCAAGGGCAGGCCGTCGCCAAGCGCCAGATGACTGCCTTGCCAGTTCTGCACTTGGCCCCCTTGCATGGCGCCGGGAAACCAGTCGCTCAGCGCCTGGTGCAGCGGTGCCAGAGTGCTGGCCTTCAATTCAAGCGCAATCGGGCTTGGCAGGCTGGCGACGCGAACGCGCTGGCCGATGCGGCTGATGCTGACCTGGCGCTGCCAGTCCAGCAGGCCGGCGACCGGTCCCAGGTGGGGGTGGGCTTCCAGAACGCGCAGCGGCGCCGTGATGGATTGCGTGTGCAGTTCGCGCCAACGCAGCTTCAAGCCCAAGGCCTTGAGCAGGGGCGCGGCGCCCGTGCCGGCGCACACCAGCACGGCGTCAAAGCGCTCCTCTTGTGGTCCTGGCGGGGCGGGCTGGGTGTCGCCTGCGTCTGGTGCTTCGGTGCGGCGCAGCTGGTGGGTGCCCGGGCCCAGTTGCTCATCGGTGGGCGTGTACTCGTGCACGAGACGAGCGGGCGACCCAGCCTCCAGGCGCCGCACCGTGGTGTGAAAGCGGAAGCGAGCGCCCAGGCGCTGTGCTTCGCTGCGCAGCAGGTGGCAGAACTGTCGGGTGTTGCCGACCTCGCCCAGGCCCAGCTGGACGCCGCCGTGCAGAGCGATCTCGGGGTTGAGGCCGGGCTCCACGGCCAGGCACTGCGCGGCATCGAGCAGGCGATAGGGCATGTCCAGCCGCTGCAGGCGCTCCAGCCCGTATTGGATGGCCTTCTGGTCCTTATCTTGACGCAGTAGCACCAGCTGCCCTTCGGCCCGCTCATGGTCCAGCTGCAGGTGGCGGCGCAGTTGCTGCAGGCGCTCATGGCTGAAACGTGCCAGGTGCAAGACGCGGTCCTGCGCCTCCAGTGCGGCCGGCTTGCGCTGGCTGCGCCAGCGTTGCCACTGCCAGCCCAGCGGGCCGGCGCCGGGGCGCGGGAAGCTAGGCGTGAGCCAGGGCAGGGCCAGAGCAGGCGCGATATGTCCGCCGGTGGCGAAGCTGCCTTCGGCGGCCACGCTGCCGCGGCGCTCGAACACGGTGACCTGGTGGCCGGCGGCCGCCAGCTCGTAGGCGCTGCAGACGCCGGCCACGCCGGCGCCAATGATGGCGATGCGCATCTCAGTGCTCCTCGCCGTGAGTGTGTGCTGAACGCAGGGCTTGTTCGACCTGCAGGCCCAGGCTCAGCAGAGCGTCGTCCTGCAGGGCCGGGGCCCAGAGCATCAGGCCAACCGGCAGCTGGCTGGGTGCATGGCAGGGCAGGGACAAGGCGCAGCCGTCGAGCAGATTGACCACCGATGGATTGCGCAGCAACAAGGCGTTAGCAGCGAAGAAGGCTTCGTCGCTGAGCAGCAGGGGCTGCAGCAAGGGCGCGATCACCGGCACGGTGGGGCTGAGCACGGCATCAAAGCCTTGCAGCTGCGTCTCCATGGCAGCAATCCAGCGCCGGCGGTTGTGGATCAGGCCGATGTAGTCGGCCGCGCTGATCGCCGCGCCGCGGCGGATCCGGGCGGCCACGCGCGGGTCGTAGGACGTCTCGCCATGCTGGGCCATCAGTGGGCGGTGCCAGGCCCAGCTTTCGGCTGCAGCAAAGCCGCCCTGCGCTTGCAGCAGGGGCAGGTCTTGCAGGGCGGGCAGTTGGATCTCCTCGATCTGCGCACCTTGCTCGCGCAGGCGGCGCAGGCTGGCCTCGAAGGCGGTGCTGACGGTGCTGTCCATGCCATCGAGGAACAGCTCTTGGACCACGGCCAGCCGAGTGGCGCGCAAGGGGCGGGGTTTCAGCCGGACCTCGCGCGCTGCCAGCACTTCGTGCAGCAGCACCGCGTCGCGGACCGACCGCGTGATCGCGCAGGCGGTGTCCAGCGTGGTCGAGAGTGGAATGCAGCCCTCTGTCGGCGTCAGGCGGGCGGTGTTTTTAAATCCGACCAGGCCTTGCAGTGCGGCGGGAATTCGAATCGAGCCGCCGGTGTCCGAGCCCAGTGCAGCCCAGGCCGCGCCGCAGGCCACCGATACTGCGCCGCCCGAAGTGGAGCCGCCCGGAATGCGCTGCAGTCCGTCGATCGCTTGCGTGACTGGATTGGCGGGTGTGTGGTGGTGGGGGTTGATGCCGACCCCCGAGAAAGCGAACTCGCTCATATTGCTGCGCCCCAGCAGTGCGGCGCCGGCTCGGCGCAGGCGGGCGACGGCGGGGCTGTCATTGCTGGCAGTCGGCTGGCCTTGCAGCAAGCGGGAGCCGGCGCTCGTGGTGCAGCCGGCGCTGTCGAACAGGTCTTTGATGCTGATGGACAGGCCACCCAGCAGGGGGCGAGGTGCACCGGCTTGCGCTGCGGCATCGCTGGCGCACGCAGCGGCCTCGGCGCTCGGCGCCATGGCGGCGAGGGAGTCGCCGATGAAGGCGTGACGGCAGGCGTCGGTATGGGCGGCTTGCTCGCTGGCGCGCAAGGCATCCAGGGCACGGAGGCGGCCTTCATGCAGTGCGGTCAAGGCGCTGCTCAGGTCGTGGGGCATAGGTCGTGTATACTCTTTGGGTTTTGCCGGACGCCCCTTTGCAATTGTTGCAGGGGGTTGGTGCTGGTGAATCAATCGCAAACCGGCCACTGAGAGGTGTTGCTGCTGCAAGTTGTTGCAAGAGGCCAGGCCCTGTTTTGATGCAGGGCTGGGGCCACGAAGCAGAGCAATTCGGGCCGGATTTTAGACACAACCTTCGGAGTTAAAAACATGTCCGTTACGATGCGCGAAATGCTGGAAGCCGGCGTCCACTTTGGTCACCAAACCCGCTTCTGGCACCCCAAGATGGCCCCGTATATCTACGGCCACCGCAACAAGATCCACATCATCAACCTCGAGAAGACGCTGCCCGCGTTCGAAGAGGCTTTGAAGTTCATTCGCCAACTGTCGGCCAAGCGCGGCACGATCATGATGATCGGCACCAAGCGCCAAGCCCGTGAAGTGGTGGCCATGGAAGCTCAGCGCGCCGGCGTGCCTTACGTCGACCAGCGTTGGTTGGGCGGCATGATGACCAACTTCAAGACGGTCAAGACTTCGCTGAAGAATCTGAAGGACATGCAAGCCCAAGTTGACGCCGGCACCCAGCCCGCGATCAAGAAGGAAGCTCTGATGTTCCAACGTGATCTGGCCAAGCTGGAAAAGAACATCGGCGGCATCCAGGACATGAACGGTCTGCCGGACGCCATCTTCGTGATCGACGTGGGTTTCCACAAGATTGCCGTGCTGGAAGCCAAGAAGCTGGGCATCCCCGTGATCGGCGTGGTTGACACCAACCACTCGCCCATCGGCATCGACTACGTGATCCCCGGCAACGATGACTCGGCCAAGGCCGTGGCCCTGTACGCTCGCGCCGTCGCTGACGCCGTGATCGAAGGCCGTGCCAACGCTGGCAACGAAGTCGTGCAAGCCGCTGCCCCGGCTGGCGACGAGTTCGTGGAAGTCAGCGAAGGCGCTTGAGTTTCAAGCTGCCAGGCTGACACCGACGCAAAGGGGCTGTGTTCAGCCCCTTTTTTTCAAAGCAAATTGAAGTGTTCGCCTGACTCAAAACCGGGCGAGTCCATTGAGTAACGGAGATTCAAATGGCTGCAATTACCGCAAGCATGGTCGCTGAGCTGCGCGCTCGCACTGATGCCCCGATGATGGAATGCAAGAAGGCGCTGACCGAAGCCGAGGGCGATCTGGCCCGTGCTGAGGAAATCCTGCGCGTCAAGCTGGGCAACAAGGCCGGCAAGGCTGCTTCGCGCGTCACCGCTGAAGGCGTGGTCGCCTCGGCCGTGGTGGGCACGACCGGCGCGTTGCTGGAAGTGAACTGCGAAACCGACTTCGTCACCAAGAACGACGCTTTCCTGGCCTTCGCCAATGCCTGCGCCCAAGTGGCTGCTGCCAATGCCGTGTCCGAAGTGGAAGCTCTGGCTGCCCTGCCGCTGTCGCAGGAAGGCTTTGGCCCGACCGTGGAAGATGTGCGCCGCGGCCTGATCGGCAAGATCGGCGAGAACATGACCCTGCGTCGCATCAAGCTGTACAACTCGGGCGCCCAACTGGCTTCCTACCTGCACGGCACCCGTATCGGCGTGATGGTCGAGTTCGACGGCAATGAAGTCGCCGCCAAGGACGTCGCCATGCACGTGGCCGCCATGAAGCCGGCTGCTCTGTCGGCTGCCGAAGTGTCGGCTGATCTGGTCGAGAAGGAGCGCAAGATCGCTGCCGAGAAGGCTGCCGAGTCCGGCAAGCCGGCCGACATCGTCGCCAAGATGGTGGACGGCGCCGTGCAGAAGTACCTGAAGGAAGTCTCGCTGCTGGACCAAGTCTTCGTGAAGGCCGCTGACGGCAAGCAAACCGTCGCCGCCATGCTGAAGGACAAGGCCACCACGGTGAAGAGCTTCACCCTGTACGTGGTGGGTGAAGGCATCGAGAAGAAGGTGGATGACTTCGCCGCCGAAGTGGCCGCGCAAGTGGCCGCCGCCAAGGGTCAATAAGCCCTGAAGCAAACAAAGGGCGCCTCTGGCGCCCTTTACACTTGTGCCCGTTGAAGTCGGCAGCTCCTACCCCTTGGGTTGCCGCAGGTGCCCAAACGGCACGCCGCTGACGCGGCACAAGCCAGACACTCCCATTTCCAGCAACAGCAGCCATCAAGAGGTCCTCATGCCCGCGCACAAACGCATCCTGCTCAAACTTTCCGGTGAAGCCCTGATGGGCGACGACGCTTTCGGCATCAACCGCGCGACCATCGTGCGCATGGTGCAAGAAATCCGTGAGGTCACCGAGCTCGGTGTTGAAGTGGCGGTGGTGATCGGCGGCGGCAATATCTTCCGCGGCGTCGCGGGTGGCTCGGTCGGCATGGACCGCGCCACGGCCGATTACATGGGCATGCTGGCCACGGTGATGAATTCCCTGGCCTTGGCTGACACCATGCGCCAGGAGGGCATCGTCGCTCGCGTGATGTCGGCCATCGGCATCGAGCAGGTGGTGGAGCCCTATGTGCGCCCCAAGGCGCTGCAGTATCTGGAAGAAGGCAAGGTCGTGGTGTTCGCGGCCGGCACGGGCAACCCCTTCTTCACCACCGACACGGCCGCAGCGCTGCGCGGTGCCGAGATTGGCGCCGAGATCGTGCTCAAGGCCACCAAGGTGGACGGTGTCTACACCGCCGACCCCAAGAAAGACCCGAACGCCACCCGCTACTCGCGCATCAGCTTCGACGAAGCCATCACTCAGAATCTGCAAGTGCTGGACGCCACCGCCTTCGCGCTGTGCCGCGATCAGAAGCTGCCGATCCGCGTGTTCAGCATCTTGAAGGCGGGCGCTCTCAAGCGCGTGGTGATGGGTGAAGACGAAGGCACTTTGGTGCACGTTTGAGAAACAAAGGTTTTCAAGGTCAAGAATCATGAGCATTGCAGACATCAAGCAGAACGCCGAAACCAAGATGGGCAAGTCGGTCGAGGCACTGAAGGGCGAGTTGCACAAGATCCGCACCGGTCGTGCCCACCCCGGCATCCTCGACCAGGTCAGCGTCGACTACTACGGCTCCATGGTGCCGATCTCCCAGGTGGCCAATGTGACCTTGCTGGATGCCCGCACCATCAGCGTTCAGCCCTGGGAAAAGGGTATGGGCGCCAAGATCGAGAAGGCCATCCGTGAGTCCGATCTCGGCCTGAATCCGGCCTCGCAAGGCGAGTTGATCCGTGTCCCGATGCCGCCGCTCAACGAAGAGCGCCGTCGTGACCTGACCAAGGTGGTGCGCAATGCCGGTGAAGACGCCAAGATCGCCGTGCGCAATCTGCGCCGCGAAGCCAATGAGCAGGCCAAGAAGCTGACCAAGGACAAGCTGATCAGCGAAGATGACGAGCGCCGCAGCCTCGACGATGCGCAAAAGCTCACCGATCGCACGATCGCCGAGATCGACCGCCTGGTTGCCGGCAAAGAAGCCGAAATTCTGGCGGTTTGAGCGGAACAGACGCAGTGACGAGCGAGAAGATGGCGGTGCCCCGCCATGTGGCCATCGTGATGGATGGCAATGGTCGCTGGGCCAAGAAGCGCTTTCTGCCGCGCTTCTTTGGCCACAAGCAAGGCGTCGATGCCTTGGTCAAAGTGGTCCAGGCCTGCATCGACCGCGAAATCGAGTATCTGACGGTGTTCGCCTTCTCCTCGGAGAACTGGAAGCGCCCCAGCGACGAGGTGTCAGGCCTGATGGGTCTGGTGCTGGCCGCGGTGTCGCGCTACCTGGCCCGCATGGGCTCCATGGGAGTGCGCATCCGCATCGTCGGTGATCGCGAGGCGGTCTCGCCCAAGCTGCGCAATGCCTGGAACGAGGCCGAGTCGGCCACGGCGCACAACAGCAAGCTGACTCTGTCGGTGGCCTTCAACTACGGCGGCCGCTGGGATGTGGTGCAGGCCTGCAAATCGGCCATGGAGGCGGGCGTGCCGCCGGCCGAGCTGACCGAGGCGCGCCTGTCCGAGTTCATGGCCATGAGCTATGCGCCGGACCCGGATCTCTTCATTCGCACCGGCGGCGAAGTGCGCATCAGCAATTTTCTGCTCTGGCAGGTCGCTTACACAGAATTCGTGTTCTCTGACTGCCTCTGGCCCGAGTTCGGTGAGGCGCAGCTGGACGCGGCCATCGAGTCCTTCCGTGAACGCGACCGCCGCTTCGGCGGCGTCAAAGAGGCGCCGGCCCTGGCTGGCGTTTGAACCCCATGCTCAAAGCCCGCATCATCACGGCCTTGGCCTTGCTGGCCGTCTTGTTGCCCGCTCTGTTCGCCGCCTCGCCCTGGCCTTTTGCCCTGCTGACCTTGCTGATGATTGGCGCGGCCGGCTGGGAGTGGTGTCGGCTCAACGCCGCCGGTGGCCTGCCGGCTCTCGCATTCGGCGCCGCCTTGGCGGCCGCCTGCGCCGGCACGCTCTGGATGTTTGGCCTGGCGGCGCGACCGGCCTGGTGCTGGTGGCTGGCGGGCCTGATCTGGGTGCTGGGCGGGGCCTATGCCTTGCGCGGCGGTCCGGCGGCTTGGCCGCAGGCCTCCAAGGCCTTGCGGTTGCTGCTCGGTGCTCTTGCGCTCTGGGCTGCCTGGGGTGCCATGCTGGAGGCCAAGGCCACCGGCATCAACTTCCTGCTCTCCATCTTTTGCCTGGTCTGGATGGCCGATGTCGCCGCCTACTTTGGTGGCCGCACTTTCGGCCGCCGCAAGCTGGCCGTGACCATCAGCCCCGGCAAGAGCTGGGAGGGAGTCTGGACCGGCATGGCCGGCGTGCTGGCCCTGGGCCTGTTCTGGACCTTTGTGATCGACCGCCAGTTCGCGGTCGATTCCGCCAGCCTCTACCAGCGCCTGCTGCAAGGGCAAGGCCTGTTCACGGGCTTTCTGGCCCTGGTTTTCCTGGCCAGCATGAGCGTGGTCGGTGATCTGTTCGAATCCTTGATCAAACGTGCGGTCGGCGCCAAGGACAGCAGTCAGTTGCTGCCCGGCCATGGCGGTGTGCTCGATCGCGTCGATGCCTTGCTGCCGGTGTTCCCGCTGGCCCTGGCGCTGAGTTCTCTGAGTTCCTCTCTCCCATGAGTCTTCATTCCCGTCCGCAGCGCATCTGCGTGCTTGGCTCCACCGGTTCCATCGGCGTCAACACCTTGGACGTGCTGGCCCGGCATCCTGAGCGTTTTGAAGTCTTTGCGCTGAGCGCCATGAGCCGGGTCGACGCCTTGCTGGCTCAGTGCCTGCAATGGCAGCCGCGTTTTGCGGTGCTGCCCGATGTCTCTCTAGCCGCCCAACTGCGTGGCTTGCTGCGCGAGCAAGGCAGCCGCACCGAAGTCCTGGACGGACCTGAAGCACTGTCCGCTGTGGCGGCGCATCCGGACGTGGACATGGTCATGGCTGCCATCGTCGGCGCCGCGGGCCTTGCGCCTTGCCTTGCAGCGGCGAAAGCGGGCAAGCGCCTGCTGCTGGCCAACAAGGAGGCCATCGTCGTCGGTGGCGCCTTGTTCATGCAGGCGGTGGAGCAGGGCGGGGCTACCTTGCTGCCCATCGACAGCGAGCATTCTGCGATCTTCCAATGCCTGCCCGAGGACCGCAGCACTTGGGCGCAGCGCATCGATCACATCGTTCTCACAGCCTCGGGCGGCCCCTTCCGCCAGCGCGACCCGGCCACCCTGCATGAGGTGACCCCGGCCCAGGCCGTGGCGCACCCGAACTGGGTGATGGGCCGCAAGATCTCGGTCGACTCGGCCACCATGATGAACAAGGCGCTCGAGGTGATTGAAGCGCGCTGGTTGTTCGCGCTCAAGCCCGAGCAGATCAAGGTGCTGATCCATCCACAGAGCATCATTCACTCGATGGTGGTCTGTCGAGACAACTCGGTGCTGGCCCAGCTGGGTACGCCGGATATGCGTGTGCCCATCGCCTACGGTCTGTCATTCCCCGAACGCATCGAGGCAGGCGCCAGCCGGCTTGATCTGCTGACCCAGCCGTCTCTGAGCTTCGAGGAAGCCGATGAACGACGTTTCCCGGGCCTCTATCTGTCCTGGCAGGCGCTGCGTGCGGCCGAGGGCTCGACGGCGGTGCTCAATGCGGCCAATGAGGAGGCTGTTGCCGCTTTCCTCGATGGTCGCCTGCGTTTCGACCACATCCACCGCGTCAACGCGCAAAGTCTGGAAAGCACACTGCCACAGGCCGGTGAGTGCCATAGCGTGGAAGGCTTGCTGAGCCTGGATCAGCGCGCACGCCGCCAGGCCCTGGTTCTGATTGCGGAGCTGGGCGCATGAGCACCGTTCTGGCCTTCATCCTGACTCTGGCGGTGCTGGTCATCGTGCACGAGTACGGGCATTACCGCGTGGCGCGCGCCTGCGGCGTCAAGGTCTTGCGCTTTTCGGTCGGTTTTGGCCGCGTGATTTGGCGCCATCAGCGCAGCCCGGAGCACACCGAGTTCACGCTCTGCGCCTTGCCCCTGGGCGGCTATGTGCGCATGCTCGATGAGCGCGAGGGCCCCGTGCCCGCAGGCTTGCGCGAGCAGGCTTTCAACAATCGGCCGCTGCGCCAGCGTGTCGCCGTCGTGGCTGCCGGCCCGGTGGCCAATCTGCTCTTGGCCATTCTGCTGTTTGCTGGTGTCAACTGGGTCGGGCAAGAGGAGCCCAAGGCTGTGCTCGGTTCGCCGGCCCGAGACTCCCTGGCCGAGCGCTCTGGTTTGCGCGCCGGTGATTGGGTGCAGGCGGTGTCGCTGGATGGTCAGCAATGGCAGGACGTGCATTCTTTGTCCGATCTGCGCTGGCGCTTGACCGAGGCGGTGGAGCAGGGTCGCAAGCTGCATCTGGAGCTCAGCGACGCACAAGGGCATGGCCGGCGCAGCGTGCAACTCGATACTGACAGCCTGGGTGCTCATGAGATCGATGCGCAAGTGATCACCAAGCTCGGCTTGGGTCCGGCCTACAGCGAGCCGGTGCTGGGTCCATTGACTCCCGGCGGTGCTGGTGCACAGGCTGGCCTGCAAGTGGGTGACCTGGTGCGCCAGGTCGATGGTGTTGTCGTCCCCGATGCCGCCAAGTTGCGTGAACGCATCCGCTTGGCCGGCGCGCAAGAGCCGGCCACGACGATGCGCTGGCAAGTCGCACGCGGCGATCAGTTGGTCGAGTTAGAGGTTCAGCCCAAAGTGGTGGCCGAGAACGGCCGCAAGTTTGGCCGCATCGAAGCAATGGTCGGCGGACAGCCTGCCATGGTGATGGTCCGTTACGGCCCGTGGGATGGGCTGCTGCGGGGCGCCGAACGCACCTGGGACGTCTCATGGATGACCCTCAAGATGTTCGGCCGTATGCTGGTCGGCGAGGCTTCGCTGAAGAACCTCAGTGGCCCGCTGACGATTGCGGACTACGCCGGTCAGTCAGCGCGGTCGGGTCTGGCGCAGTATCTGGGCTTTCTGGCTCTGGTCAGTGTCAGTCTGGGTGTGCTGAACCTGCTGCCGCTGCCGATGCTCGATGGTGGACACCTGATGTATTATCTTTTCGAGGGTTTGAGCGGCCGCCCCGTCTCGGAGTGGTGGCAAACGCAACTGCAGCGCGCGGGCGCGCTGATCCTGATGCTGATGATGGCTTTGGCCCTTTCCAACGACGTGGCCCGCTTGACGGGCCTGCATTGACTCTACTTGCATGTCCTCATTCTTTAGAACGGGAGCGCCCCTGCGCCCCTCCATCCTGACCTTGGCCCTTGCGGCCACACTGCAGTCAGGCGCCGCCTGGGCGGTGGATCCCTTTGTTCTCAAGGATATTCGCGTCGAGGGTCTGAAGCGTACCGACCCCGGCACCGTCTTTGCCTCCTTGCCATTCCGCGTCGGCGACAGTTACAACGACGACAAGGGCGCCGCTGCCTTGCGCGCCCTGTTTGCGACCGGCCTGTTCAAGGATGTGCGCATCAATATTGACGGCAACGATGTTGTCATCATGATTGAAGAACGGCCCATCATTGCCAATGTGAGCTTCATCGGTTTGAAGGAGTTCGACACCGAAGCGCTCAGCAAGTCATTGAAGGATGTGGGCATCGGTGAGGGTAAGCCTTTTGACCGCGCCTTGGCCGACCGCGCCGAGCAGGAGCTCAAGCGCCAGTACCTGACGCGCAGCCTCTACGGTGCCGAGGTCACCACCACCATCACGCCGCTGGAGCGCAACCGCGTCAACGTCAGCTTCACCGTGAGCGAGGGCGAGCCGGCCAAGATTGGCGAAGTGCGCATCCTGGGCAGCAAGGTGTTTTCCGAGAGCACCTTGCTGGGTCTGCTGGAGCAGACCAGCAGCGGCTGGTTGACTTGGTACACCAAGACCGACCGCTATTCCCGCACCAAGCTCAATGCCGATCTGGAGACGCTGCGCTCCTACTACATGAACCGCGGCTATCTGGAGTTCGCCGTCACCTCGACCCAGGTGACGATCTCGCCGGACAAGCAGAGCATCAATATCGCCGTCACGGTCAATGAAGGTCAGCCCTACACCGTGACTGCGGTCAAACTCGAAGGCGAGTTCCTGGGTCGCGAAGAGGACTTCCGCCGCCTGGTGCAACTGCGCCCCGGCCAGCCCTATCAGGGCGAGGCTGTGGCCCAGACCACCCGCGCCTTCACCGATTTATATGGCAGCTTCGGCTACGCCTTCGCGCGTGTCGACAGCCGCCCCGAGATCGACCGGGCCACCGGCCAAGTGGTGGTGACCTTCGTGGCCGAGCCGGCTCGTCGTGTCTATGTGCGCCGCGTGCTGATTGCAGGCAACAACCGCACCCGGGACGAAGTGATCCGTCGCGAGTTCCGGCAGTTCGAATCGGCCTGGTACGACGGTCGTCGTATCAAGGCCTCGCGTGACCGCGTTGAGCGCCTTGGCTACTTCAAGGAAGTGACTGTCGACACCAATGAGGTCGCCGGTGCCCAGGATCAGGTCGATGTGATCCTGACGGTGGAAGAACGACCGACCGGCAATATCCAGGTCGGTGCCGGTTACTCCAGCCAGCAGAAGCTGTCCTTCACTGGTGCGATCAAGCAGGAAAACGTGTTCGGCTCGGGCAACTACCTGGGCGTGGAAGTGAACACCTCCTCGGTCGGCCGCGCCCTGGTGCTGTCCACGGTGGATCCGTATTTCACGGTCGACGGCGTCTCGCGCGCACTCGATGTGTTCTACCGCACGCAGAAGCCGCTCAATAACCTGGGTGAGCAATTTGAGATGATCACCCATGGCGGTTCGATCCGCTTTGGCGTGCCGTTCTCGGAGCAGGATACGGTGTTCTTCGGTGTAGGCTACGAGCGCACCAAGATGACCACCAACCAGGGCCTGCCCCTGAGCTATCTGCTTTACGGTCGCGCTTTCGGCAACAACAGCCTGTCCTTGCCGCTGACCATTGGCTGGCAGCGTGACAGCCGCGACAGCATCATCTCGCCCATGTTCGGCAAGTACCAGCGTATCAACCTGGAAATGAGCCCGGCCGGTGATGCTCGCTATGTTCGTGCCAATCTGCAGTACCAGCATTACATTCCCATCACCAACAAGATCACCCTGGGCTTGAACAGCGAACTCGGCTGGGGTGCTGGTATCGGCGGTCGGCCTTATCCGATCTTCAAGAACTTCTATGCCGGTGGTCTCGGTTCGGTGCGGGTGTTCGAAGCGGGCTCACTGGGCCCGGTTGACGTGACCGGCTCTTATTCGGGCGGCAACCGCCGCGTCAACGTCAATGCCGAGCTCTACCTGCCGGTTCCGGGCAGCGGCAATGACAAGACCTTCCGCCTGTTCGGTTTCGTCGATGCCGGCAACGTCTGGGCAGAGCATGAAAAGATCAATTTCGATACCTTGAAGAACGGCACCTCCATGTTGAGGGCTTCGGCAGGTTTCGGCTTGAGTTGGGTCTCACCCATGGGTCCGCTGCGTCTGAGCTATGGCGTGCCCTTGCGCAAACATCCAACAGATAGAATCGAAAAATTCCAATTCCAGATCGGGACTGCATTCTGATGAAGAGCAAGCTTTTTAAGGCGGTGGCTTTGGCTGCCATGATGTCTGTGTCGACGCTGGGCGTGCAGGCGCAGGACTTGAAGATTGGCTATGTCAACAGCGATCGCGTGTTGCGCGAAGCCAATGTCGGCAAGGCTGCGACCCAGAAGCTGGAAATCGAATTCGGCAAGCGAGAGAAAGAGCTCAAGGACATTGAGTCCAAGCTGCGCAATTCGGCTGAGAAGCTGGAAAAGGAAGCGCCGACCTTGTCGGAAGCCGAGCGCAACCGTCGCCAGCGTGACTTGGTCGAGCTGGACCGCGACTTGCAGCGCAAGCGCCGCGAGTGGCAGGAAGACCTGACGCAGCGCAAGAACGAAGAGCTGCAAGCTGTCGTCGACCGCGCCAACAAGGTCATCAAGCAGATCTTCGATGCTGAAAAGTACGACCTGATCCTGCAAGATGCCATCCACTTCAGCGCCCGCGTGGACATCACCAAGAAGGTGATCGACGCGCTCAACGCCCAGAAGTAATCGGTGGGCGCAGTCTCACTGGCTGAAGTGATCGCCGCCTTGGGCGGCGATCTTCATGGTGCGTCCGAAACGCAGATCACGCGCATCGGCCCATTGGAAGCGGCCGATGCGGGCACGCTGAGCTTTCTGTCCAATCCGCGCTACCAGGCGCAGCTGGCCAGCAGCGCAGCGGCATGCGTGATCGTGGCTCCCGCCTTTGCCGAGGCCGCCGCGGCCCGCGGTGCCGCCATCGTCACGGCCGATCCTTACCTCTATTTCGCGCGGCTCACCCAATGGTGGGCGGCGCGCGTACGCCCGCGCTCTGCCGCCGGCATCCATCCCAGTGCCGTGATCGACGCGAGTGCGCTGATTGGCGCGGACGTCAGCATTGGCGCATTGGCGGTGATTGAGGACGGTGCGCAGATCGGCGACGGCGCCCAGATCGGCCCGCACTGCGTGGTCGAGCGCAATGCCCGCGTGGGCTCCGGCAGCCGCCTGGCCGCTCGCGTGACTTTGGGCTTTGATTGCCAGATCGGCGAGCGCTGCATCGTGCACGCCGGCGTGGTCATCGGCGCCGACGGTTTCGGTTTCGCGCCGACGCAAGGGCGCTGGGAAAAGATCGAGCAGTTGGGCGCCGTGCGCATCGGCAACGATGTGGAAATCGGCGCCAACACCTGCATCGACCGCGGCGCACTTGAGGACACCGTGCTGGAAGACGGCGTCAAGCTCGACAACCTGATCCAGATCGGGCACAACGTCCATGTCGGCGCCCACACAGCCATAGCCGGCTGTGCCGGTGTGGCGGGCAGCGCGCGCATTGGCGCCCATTGCACAGTCGGTGGCGGCGCCATCATCCTGGGGCATCTGAGTCTGGTGGACCATGTCCATGTCTCGGCCGCCACCGTGGTCAGCCGCAGCATCAAGCAGCCGGGTCAGTACAGCGGCGTGTTTCCCTTCGACGACAATGCCAGCTGGGAAAAGAACGCGGCCACACTGCGTCAATTGCATACCTTGCGCGACCGTATCCGCGCACTAGAGAAGAAGAATTCAACATGATGGACATCCACGAAATTCTCAAGAAGCTCCCGCATCGCTACCCGCTGCTGCTGGTGGACCGCGTGCTCGAGATCGAGAAGGGCAAGCGCATCCAGGCGATCAAGAACGTCAGCATCAACGAGCCCTATTTCGTCGGCCATTTCCCGCACCGCCCCGTCATGCCGGGTGTGCTGATGCTCGAAGCCATGGCTCAGGCCGCCACCTTGCTGGCTCTGGACAGCAATGGCACCGTGCTCGATGAGAACACGGTGGTGTACTTTGCCGGCATCGACAACGCCCGCTTCAAGCGTGTGGTCGAGCCCGGCGATCAGTTGCTGCTGGATGTGACCTTGGACCGCGCCAAGGCCGGCATCTACAAGTTCACCGGCAAGGTCATGGTGGGCGAGGAGCTGGCCTGCGAGGCGCAGCTGATCTGCACCATGCGCCGTATCGAAGCCTGAGGCACTGCGCGACATGACGAGCAGGATTCACCCGACGGCCATCATCGACCCCGCTGCTGAGCTGGACAGTTCGGTCACGGTCGGTGCCTACACCCTGATCGGCCCGCAGGTGAAGATCGGTGCTGGCACCCGCATCGGCCCGCACTGTGTGATCGAAGGCCGCACCACCATTGGCTCGGACAACCAGTTCTACCAGTTCAGCTCCATCGGTGCGATGCCGCAGGACATGAGCCATGGCGGCGAAGTGACCGAACTCGTGATCGGCGACCGCAATACCGTGCGCGAGTTCTGCACGCTCAACACCGGCACGCTCAAGGAAGAGGGTATCACCCGGGTCGGGTCCGACAACTGGATCATGGCCTATGTGCACCTCGCCCATGACGTGCAGCTGGGCAATCACTGCGTGCTGGCCAACAACGCCACGCTGGCCGGCCATGTGCATGTGGGTGACTGGGCGGTGATTGGCGGCCTGACCGGCGTGCACCAGTTCGTCAAGATCGGCGCCCACGCCATGATCGGCTTCCAGGGCCATGTGTCGCAGGATGTTGCGCCCTTCATGACCGTGGATGGCAATCCGCTGGCTGTGCGCGCCGTCAACCTGACGGGCCTGCGCCGCCGCGGCTTCAGCAACGAGCGCATCGCCGTGATCCGTCATCTGCACAAGCTGATCTTCCGCAGCGGCCTGACGCTGGAGCAGTCGGTCGAGCAGATCGCTGCGCTGCGGGGCGAGCAGGGCGAGGACTCTCAGGCCGATGTGCAGCTGATGCTGGACTTCATCGCCAGCGCCAAGCGCGGTCTGGTGCGCTGAACCCATGGCTGAGCCTTCGCTGAGCCTAGCCTTGGTGGCCGGCGAGGCTTCCGGAGACCTGCTCGCCAGTTTGTTGATCCAAGGCCTGCAAGCGCGTTGGCCCGAGCTCAAGACCCAGGGCATTGGCGGCCCGCGCATGGCCGCCCGGGGCTTCGAGGCCTGGTGGCCCTCCAGCAAGCTCTCGGTGTTTGGCTATGTCGATGCCTTGCTCAATATCCGCGAGCTGCTGGCTATCCGCCGCCAGGTGGGCGACCGCCTGCTGGCCCAGCCGCCGGCCGCATTCATCGGCGTGGATGCGCCTGATTTCAATTTCGGCCTGGAGCAGCGCTTGCGCGAAGCGGGCGTGAAGACGGTGCATTTCGTCTGCCCTTCGATCTGGGCCTGGCGCGCCGAGCGGGTCGAGAAGATCAAGCGTTCGGCCGACCATGTGCTGTGCTTGTTCCCTTTTGAGCCTGAGCTTTTGCAGGCCCACGGCATCGGTGCCAGCTATGTGGGGCACCCTCTGGCCGATGCAATTCCGCTGCAGCCACAGCAAACGCAGGCCCGTTCGGCTTTGAAGTTAGGGGCTGCCGACACCGTGGTTGCCTTGCTGCCCGGCAGCCGCCGCAGCGAGATCCGCTACATCGCCGAGCCCTTGCTGCGCGCCGCCGTCCTGATGCAGCGCGCGCGGCCCGAGCTGCGCTTTGTGATGCCGGTGGCACCGGGCTTGCGCTCGCTGATTGATCCGCTGGTGGCTCGGCACGCGCCGGGCTTGCAGCTCGATCTGCTGGATGGTCGTTCTCACGAGGCCCTGGCCGCCTGCGACATCACCCTGGTGGCCAGCGGCACGGCCACACTGGAGGCGGCGCTGTTCAAGCGGCCCATGGTGATCGCCTATCGCATGCACGCGCTCAACTGGTGGCGCATGAAGGGCAAGAACTACCAACCCTGGGTGGGCCTGCCCAATGTGCTGGCCCGGGACTTCATCGTGCCCGAGCTGATCCAGGACGAATGCACGCCCGAGGCCTTGGCCCGCGAAGGCTTGGCCTGGTTGGACGATGCGCCGCGCTGCGAGCGGGCGAGGGCAATGTTTCAGCAACAACATGAGCTGCTGCGCTGCAATACCGCGCAAAAGGCCTGCGATGCGATCGCGCAAGTCCTCGGCTGCTGATTCCCGTGAGCCGCAGCAATTGGGCCTCAGCTGGGACGGCATCGGCTTGCTGGCCGGCGTGGACGAAGCTGGCCGCGGGCCCCTGGCTGGCCCGGTGCTGGCCGCTGCTGTCATCCTCGATGATGCCAACCCGATCCTGGGTCTGGCCGATTCCAAGGCCCTGACCGAGAAGAAGCGCGAGCGCCTGTTCGACGAAATCCGTGCCAAAGCCTTGTGCTGCTGCATCGCTGAAGCGAGCGTCGAAGAAATCGACCGCTTGAATATTCTGCAGGCGACCTTGCTGGCCATGAAGCGCGCGGTCGAGGGCCTGCGCCTGAAGCCGGCCAAGGTGCTGGTCGATGGCAACCGCTTGCCCTTGCTCAAGATTCCGGCCGAGGCCATCGTCAAGGGTGATGCCAAGGTGCAGGCGATCTCGGCGGCCTCCATCTTGGCCAAGGTGGCGCGTGACCGCCAATGCATGGCCATGCACGAACTGCACCCTGAATACGGTTTTGCCGGCCACAAGGGCTACCCCACGGCCGAGCACTTGGCGGCTCTGCGCAGCCACGGCGTGAGCGCCTGGCACCGGCGCAGCTTCGGCCCGGTGCGCCAGATCATCGAGAGCGCATGAGCAGTCAGATTCTTCACATCACCTCGCGGGACAACCCCGCTTTGCAACGCCTGCGCAAGCTCAGCCAGGACGGCAGCGCCTATCGCAAGATGGGCAGCGTCTGGTTGGAGGGCGACCATCTGGTACGCGCCTGCTTGCAACGTGGCCATCCGGTGCTGCAGGCGGTGCTGACCGAGGCGGCCGCGGCGGACCCGGTGTTGCGCGCTCTCGGTGACGCGGCGCCGCGCCAGTTGGTCGTACCGCTGGCCTTGTTCAAGCAGATCAGCGGCCTGGAGTCGCCGGCGCAGATCGGCTTTGAAGTGCCCTTGGATGCCGGGCAAGACCTGGCCCCCGAGGCGGACACCGTGGTGCTGGACCGCCTGCAGGATGCCGGCAATGTGGGCACGATCTTGCGCAGCGCGGCGGCCATGGGCTTTCACCAGGTCTTGGCGCTCAAGGGTACGGCGGCCCTGTGGTCGCCCAAAGTCTTGCGTGCCGGCATGGGCTCGCATTTCGGCCTGCGTCTCATCGAAGGCCTGGCGCCAGAGGACCTCGCTGCCTTGAAGCTGCCGTTGGTGGCCACCAGCTCTTATGCAGAAGCGCAACTGCACCAGATCCAGCTGCCCAGCCCCTGCGCCTGGGTCATGGGCCATGAAGGGCAGGGCGTTCAGGCGGAGCTGATGGCACGCTGCAGCTTGACGGTCGGCATTCCTCAGCCTGGCGGGGAGGAGTCGCTCAATGTCGGCAGTGCAGCGTCCATTTGCCTGTACGAGTCGGCGCGCCAGCGCTTGACGCCAAAGGGCTAGTAGATCAACCGGTCCGGCCGGATGTCGCGCAGGATGGTGGTGGCGATTTCCTCGATCGACTTGTGGGTCGATGACAGCCAGGCGATGCCATTGCGTTTCATCATGGCCTCGGCCTCGTTGACCTCGTAGCGGCAGTTCATCAGGTCGGCGTATTTGCTGCCCGGGCGGCGCTCGTTGCGAATCTGCGAGAGGCGCTCAGGGTCGATGGTCAGACCGAAGCATTTGCGCTTGTGCGGCTCCAGCATGGACGGGATCTTGCTGCGCTCGAAGTCTTCCGGGATCAGCGGGTAGTTGGCGGCCTTGATGCCGTGCTGCATGGCGAGATAGAGCGAAGTCGGCGTCTTGCCGCTGCGCGACACGCCGACCAGGATGACATCGGCCGATTCCAGGTTCTTGGCCGACTGCCCGTCGTCGTGGGCCAGCGAGAAATTGATGGCCTCGATGCGGTCGTGGTACTCCTGGCTGCGCGCCACATCCGAGAAGCGGCCGACCCGGTGGTTGCTCTTGACCTGGAACTCTTCTTCCAGCGGTTCGATGAAGGTGTTGAACATGTCCAGCACCCGGGCCTTGCAATGCTCGCGCACGACCTGCAGCACTTCGCGGTTGACCAGGGTGGCGAAGACGATGGCGCGCCTGCCTTCTTGCTCGCTGGTCTGGTTGATCTCGTGCACCACCTGGTGGGCCTTCTCGGCCGTGTCCACAAAGGGGCGGCGCACATGGCGCGGCTTGCCGGGAAACTGGGCCAGGATGGAGTTGCCAAAGGTCTCGGCGGTGATGCCGGTGCCGTCCGAGACAAAGTACACGGTGCGATTGGGCATGGTCGGAATGCTCTAGAGTCTTTCTTCATCATAAGTCGGGCCTGCCCGTAGAATCGCTTGAAATGTCCTGCCTTCGCGCCATGACCATCCCCGTCTCACAAACAGAATCACAAAGAATCGGCCGGGATGCCGCGTGGCTGCAATTCATGGGGGGCGCTGCGGGCGCCCCGGCGGGACTCCGGAATTTTCAACATCACGGAGTTTTCCCATGTCTGCACGCTATGAGCCGACCGCCCTGGTCGTCCCCTTTGAGAATCTGAGGATGAGCGACGTCGAGGTCGTTGGCGGTAAGAACGCCAGCCTCGGCGAGATGATTTCGGAACTGGCCCATTCGGGCGTTCGCGTGCCTGGCGGCTTTGCCACCACCGCGCACGCCTTCCGCGAGTTCCTCAAGCACGAAGGCCTGGACAAGCGCATCGAGGCGCGCCTGGCGACCCTGAACACCGACGATGTGCGCGCGCTGGCCGAGGCCGGTGCTGAGATTCGCGGCTGGTTGGAGGCGCAGCCCTTTCCGGCCGACCTGGAAGCAGAGATCCGCACCTCGTTTGCGCAGCTGACCGCCGACAACCCCGGCGTGTCCTTTGCCGTGCGTTCCTCGGCCACGGCAGAAGACCTGCCCGACGCCTCTTTCGCCGGCCAGCAGGAGACCTTCCTGAACGTGGTGGGCATCGAAGAGGTCTTGCACAAGATGAAGGAGGTGTTCGCCTCCCTCTACAACGACCGCGCCATCAGCTACCGCGTTCACAAGGGCTTCGCCCACGCCGACGTGGCCTTGTCAGCCGGTGTGCAGCGCATGGTGCGCTCCGACCTCGGTTCGGCCGGCGTCATGTTCACCATCGACACCGAGTCTGGCTTCAAGGATGTGGTCTTCATCACCTCCAGTTACGGCCTCGGAGAGACCGTGGTGCAGGGCGCCGTCAACCCCGACGAGTTCTATGTGCACAAGCCGGCCTTGGCCCGAGGCAAACTCCCCATCATCCGACGTAACCTCGGATCCAAGCTGATTCGGATGGAGTTCTCGTCGCCGGAAGAGCGGGCCGCATCGGGCAAGCTGGTCAAAACCGTGGACACCCTGCCGGAAGCGCGCAACCGCTATTCGCTCAACGATGCGGAAGTGATCGAGCTGGCCAAGTACGCTCTCATCATCGAGCAGCATTACCAGCGCCCCATGGACATCGAGTGGGGCCGCGACGGTGTCGATGGCCAGCTTTACATCCTGCAGGCACGCCCCGAGACCGTGAAAAGCCAGGCCGAAGGCCAGGTCGAGCACAGCTACAAGCTCAAGGGCCACAGCGCCGTGCTGGCCGAAGGCCGCGCGATCGGTCAGAAGATCGGCACCGGCCCGGTGCGTCTGGTGCACAACATCAGCGAAATGGAACGTGTCCAGCCTGGAGATGTGCTGGTCACCGACATGACCGACCCGAACTGGGAGCCGGTGATGAAGCGCGCCGCCGCCATCGTCACCAACCGCGGTGGTCGTACCTGCCACGCTGCCATCATCGCGCGTGAGCTGGGCATTCCGGCTGTGGTCGGTTGCGGTGACGCGACCGAGACGCTGAAGGATGGTCAACTGGTGACCGTGGCCTGCTCGGAAGGTGACACCGGCTATATCTATGACGGCCTGCTGGAAACGGAAGTCAGCGAAGTCCATCGGGGTGAGCTGCCGTACTGCCCGATCAAGATCATGATGAACGTTGGCAATCCGCAGCTGGCCTTCAACTTTGCCCAGATGCCCAGCGCAGGTGTCGGCCTGGCCCGCCTGGAATTCATCATCAACAACAATATCGGCGTCCACCCCAAGGCCATCCTGGACTATCCGAATATCGATGCTGACTTGAAGAAGGCGGTCGAGTCGGTGGCCCGCGGCCACGCCTCGCCACGCGCTTTCTACGTGGACAAGCTGGTCGAAGGCATTGCCACCATCGCGGCCGCCTTCTATCCGCGTCCGGTGATCGTGCGTCTGTCGGACTTCAAGAGCAATGAGTACCGCAAGTTGATCGGCGGTTCGCGCTACGAGCCCGATGAAGAAAACCCGATGCTGGGCTTCCGCGGCGCTTCGCGTTATATCAGCGGCGAGTTCTCCGATGCCTTCGCCATGGAGTGCGAGGCGCTCAAGCGCGCCCGCAGCGATATGGGTCTGAGCAATATCGAGATCATGGTGCCCTTCGTGCGCACGGTGCGCCAAGCCGAACGCGTGGTCGGCATGCTGGCCGAGCGCGGCCTCAAGCGCGCTGCTGATGGTGGCACGGACGGCCTGCGCGTCATCATGATGTGCGAGGTGCCCAGCAACGCCATTCTGGCCGAGCAGTTCCTGGAGCATTTCGACGGCATGTCCATCGGCTCCAATGACCTGACCCAGCTGACGCTGGGCCTGGACCGCGATTCCGGCTTGGAACAACTGGCCGGTGATTTCGACGAACGCGATCCTGCCGTCAAGGCCATGATCTCGCGCGCCATCACCGCCTGCCGCGCCACCGGCAAGTACATCGGCATCTGCGGTCAAGGTCCCAGTGACCACCCGGATTTCGCCGACTGGCTGGCCAGCGAGGGCATCGTGTCCATTTCCTTGAATCCGGATACCGTGATCGAGACTTGGCAGCGACTGGCCAAGCGTTGATCTGAGCTGAACCTTGTCCTGGAAAGGCCCGCCTTGTGCGGGCCTTTTTGTTTGTCGCCAGGCGGCCAGGCGGCCGCGCTGCGGGGCCGGGTTTCCGGTATCGACAGTCGCCCTTGCTGGCTCGCATGATGTGGGCTTCGTGTTCCCTTGTTGCTGACCCGACCCGTATCTGTCCGTGGCTCTCGTTCGATCTCATCCTCCTGGTGGCGCCAAGACTCAGCAGCCTTTGGTCGCGCGCCTGAAGCGCATCTATCTGGGCTTCACCCTGGGCTTTGTGCTGTTCCTGCTGGGGCTGGCCCTGCTGGAGCAACTGGGCTTGTCGAAGAACGCGATTGGCATCAGCTTTCTCGCGGCGACCGTGGGTGTCTATGCCTGCATCGGCCTGTTCAGTCGCACGACCGACGCTGATGAGTACTATGTCGCCGGCCGGCGTGTGCCGGCCATCTTCAATGGCATGGCGGCTGGCGCCGACTGGATGAGTGCGGCTTCTTTCATCGGCCTGGCCGGCACCCTGTATCTGAGCGGCTATGGTGGTTTGGCCTATGTGCTGGGTTGGACGGGTGGCTTCTGCCTGGTGGCGCTGTGTCTGGCGCCATATCTGCGCCAGTTCGGTCAGTACACCATCCCGGACTTCCTTGGTGCACGCTACGGCGGTATGGCGCCGCGCCTGCTGGGTGCTTTGGCTGCCATGCTGGTGTCTTTCATCTACGTCGTTGCCCAGATTTATGGGGTCGGCCTGATCACCGCTCGCTTGACGGGTTTCAGTTTCGAGATCGGCGTGTTTCTCGGTCTGGGGGGTGTCCTGCTGTGCTCCTTCCTGGGTGGTATGCGCGCGGTCACATGGACCCAGGTGGCGCAGTACATCGTGCTGCTGATTGCGTATCTGGTGCCGGTAATCTGGATGTGTTTGAAACAGACGGGTGTGCCTTGGCCACAGTGGGTCTATGGCCATCAACTGCAACAGATCACGGCCACCGAGCAGCGCTTGAATCAGGACCCGGCCGAGTTACAAGTCAGAGCGATCTTCACCGAGCGCGCCGCCGGCTTCGAGCGCAAGCTCAGTGATGTGCCTCAGTCCTTGGCCGCGGACCGGGCGGAGGCGGCGCGGCAGGTCGCGCTGCTGAAGGCGCAGGACGCTTCTCTGGCCGCCATCCAGTCCGCCGAAAAAAGCCAGGCGGCCCTGCCGCGCACTCCGGCCGAAGCCAGCGAGCAGTGGCAGCGCGGCCGCGCCAGCAATACCGCCCTGGCCCAGCCCCTGGCAGGCATGCCGCCTCATGCGCTGGCCTTTGCCGGCGACCCCGAGGGCGATGCCGCCGAGCGCCTGAAGTTCGATGAGTCTCGGCGCAATTTCCTGGCCCTGGTGTTCTGCCTGATGGTGGGAACGGCGGGTCTGCCGCACTTGCTGACTCGCTACTACACCACGCCCAGCGTGGGCGAAGCGCGCCAGTCGGTGGCCTGGTCCCTGTTCTTCATCTCCTTGCTCTATTTCACGGCGCCGGCCTTGGCAGTGATGGTCAAGTACGAGATCTTCACGCAGTTGGTGGGCACTGCCTTTGACCAGTTGCCGACCTGGATCATGCAGTGGACGCGCCTGGATCCTGGTTTGCTGTCGGTCAGCGATGTCAATGGTGATGGACTTTTACAGCTGGGCGAGCTGCGCATTAGCGGCGATATCGTTTTGCTGGTGGCGCCAGAGCTGGCGGGTTTGCCTTTCGTGATCTCGGCGCTGGTGGCTGCGGGCGGCCTCGCGGCCGCACTGTCCACGGCCGACGGCTTGCTGCTGACCATTTCGGCGGCCCTGTCGAACGACGTCTATTTCCGTTGGATCAATCCGCAGGCCTCGATGACGCGACGCGTCACCTTGTCCAAGGCTTTGCTCTTGGCCACGGCGCTCGCTGCAGCTGCAGTGGCCGCGCAACGGCCTGCCGATATCCTCCTGCTCGTCACCTCGGCGTTCTCAATTGCCGGGGCAACTTTTTTCCCGGCCTTGGTGCTGGGCATCTTCTGGCGGCGCGCCAACGGCTGGGGGGCTGTGGCTGGAATGCTGACCGGTCTGGCGGTCACGCTCTATTACATGGTGGTGGCGAGCCCGAGCTTGCGCCTCGCCTTGGGGGTGCCCGGGCCAGCGGAGTTGTTGTGGGGCATTGCGCCGGTCTCTGCCGGTGTATTCGGGGTGCCCGCTGGTTTTCTGGCGATTGCGGTGGTCAGCTGCTGCACCCCGCGTCCTGCGGCGGAGCAGGTTCAGTTGGTGGACCGTTTGCGCAGCCCGCCCCAGCGCAGCACGGCGCCTGGCGGCGCGGGTATCCGCTAGCTTTGCAGCGTCTCAGGCAGTCTTCTGATGCAAAAGCTGGCGCAACTCTACAAGCTGCGCTAGAATCGCGGGTTCCCCCTTGCCGTGACCACGTGAATTGACGCTGTGGCGCGGCTTCCTCAGGCGAGCCGAGAGGGTCGACCGACCGTCGGGTGAGTCTGGAATCCACAAGGAGTATTTATGCGTCACTATGAAATCGTTCTGCTGATCCATCCGGATCAAAGCGAACAAGTTCCGGCCATGCTGGAGCGCTACAAGACCCTGATCACCAGCAATGGCGGCGCTGTGCACCGCATTGAAGACTGGGGCCGTCGTCAGATGGCTTACCTGATCCAGAAGCTGGCCAAGGCTCACTACCTGTGCGTCAACATCGAATGCAGCAAGGAAACCCTGGCTGAACTCGAGACCGGCTTCCGCTTCAACGACGCCGTGCTGCGCCACCTGACCGTGGTGAAGCCCAAGGCTGAGACCACGCCTTCGGTGATGATGAAGACCGTGGAACGCGAAGACGCTCGCAAGGCGCCTCAAGTCGCAACGGCCTGATCAGGCTTAGCTCCGTGTTCATGAAGGTTGCCAGCGCACTGGCCGCCAGCGTGCAAACCAAGACCGGCAAGCGTTCTTCACTTTGAACCAACTGGTTTTGCAAGCACAGCTGCTGGAGCTGGGACTTGTCAGATACACACCGGCCGGATTGATGGCCCTGGACGGCATGCTCAAGCATGAATCCCAGGTGCAGGAAGCCGGCAAGCCCCGCAAGGTTTCCATGGAAATCAAGGCGGTCGCGATTGGTGAAATCGGCAAACGTCTGCAGTCGCTGGGAGTGGGAGGAAATGCACTGTTCACAGGCTTCCTCAGCGCTCAAAAGAACGGCCGTGGAACGATCTTCCACATCACCGCTCTGACACCCAACTGAACACCGAATTGTTCGAATCCGGATTAAATTAAAGAGGTCATACGATGGCACCACCACGTGGCAAGGGTCGCTTCTCCAAAGACAAGAAGCCCAAGCGCAACACCCAATCTCTGCTGTTCCGTCGTAAGCGTTTCTGCCGCTTCACCGTCACCGGTGTTGAGCAGATCGATTACAAGGACATCGACACCCTGCGCGATTTCATCGGCGAAAACGGCAAGATCACGCCGGCTCGCCTGACGGGCACCCGCGCTTTCTTCCAGCGTCAGCTGACGGTCGCTATCAAGCGCGCTCGTTTCCTGGCCATGCTGCCTTACAGCGACCAGCACAAGGTCTGAGGAGTAACCCAACATGCAAATCATTCTGCTTGAAAAGGTCGCGAACCTCGGCAACCTGGGCGACGTCGTCAAGGTCAAGGACGGCTACGCACGCAACTTCCTGATCCCGACACGCCAAGCACGTCGTGCCACGGCCACCGCGATCGCCGAGTTCGAAGCCAAGCGCGCCGAACTGGAAAAGGCTGCTGCTGAAAAGCTGGCCGCTGCACAAGCCGTGGGCGAAGCCCTGGCCGGCAAGACCGTGCGCATCAGCCAAAAGGCTGGCGTGGACGGCCGTCTGTTCGGTTCGGTCACCAACGCCGACGTGGCCGATGGCCTGGTGAAGCTGGGCTTCACTATCGCCAAGGCTCAAGTGCGCATGCCCAACGGTCCCCTGAAGGCCGTGGGTGAGTTCACCGTCAGCGTCGCTGCCCACACCGATGTGGTCGTGGAAATCAGCGTGCAAGTGGTGCGCGACGCCGAGTAAACTCAGGCGTCACTGACCGTCAGTGGTCAGACAGTCAAAAAGCCGATGCTGTCCGCAGTGTCGGCTTTTTGCGTTTTCGGGCGGCGGTTTATACAGCGCTGCCCCCAGGCTATCCACAGGCTTGTCCACAATACAGGCTGGTGGAGGGACTGGCCTCGAAGTTCCCAGTTTCCAGTTCCTAGTTTCCAGTTCACAGCTTTCAGTCCTTTGCAGCCCGCCATCCCGTACGACCAGCGACCCCTTCAGCCATGAGCGCGACTTTTTCACCCACGCCCTTGCCCAACTCTTCGGGCTCTTCGAGCTCTTTCAGCGTTGGCGGTGCCGATCGCCGCGATGAAGAAGTGGCCCGCCTGCGTGTGCCGCCGCATTCCATCGAAGCCGAGCAAAGCGTGCTGGGGGGGCTGTTGATCGACAACAGTGCCTGGGACCGGGCGGGCGATTTGCTCACCGAGTCGGATTTCTACCGCTTCGAGCACAAGCAGATCTACCTGTCCCTGGGCAAGCTGATCAATGCAGCCAAGCCGGCTGACGTGGTCACGGTGTTCGAGGAACTGACCTCGCTCGGCAAAGCCGAGGAGTGCGGAGGCTTGGCCTATCTGAACGCCCTGGCGCAAAGTGTGCCGAGTGCCGCCAATCTGCGCCGTTATGCGGAGATCGTGCGTGAGCGCGCCGTCTTGCGCAAGCTGGTCACCGCCAGCGACGAGATCGCCAGTGCGGCCATGAATCCGCAGGGCCGGGCGGTCAAAGAAATCGTCGACGAGGCCGAAGGCAAGATCTTCCGCATCAATGAGGAAGGCAACCGCAGCAGCCAGGGCTTCCAGAGCATGGACAACCTGGTGGTGGCGCTGATTGATCGCGTCAACGAGCTCGCGGAGAACGGTGCCGAGGATGTGACCGGCGTGCGCACCGGCTTCTTCGACCTCGACAAACAGACCGCCGGCCTGCAGCCCGGTGACCTGATCATCCTGGCCGCGCGTCCCTCCATGGGCAAGACCGCCTTCGTGGTCAATATCGGCGAGAACGTCGCCATCAACGAAGGCCTGCCCGTCGTCATCTACTCCATGGAAATGGGCGCGGCTCAGCTGGCGCTGCGTATGGTCGGCTCGGTCGGCCGCATCGACCAGAGCCGCTTGCGCCTGGGGCGCCTGGCCGACGATGAATGGGGGCGCCTCTCGGAAGCGGTGGACAAGCTCGGCAAGGCGGCCATTTACATCGACGAAAGCCCGGGCCTGAGCCCTTCGGAGGTGCGTGCCCGCGCGCGCCGCCAAGCCCGCATCAGCGGTCAGCTTGGCCTCATCATCATCGACTACCTGCAGCTGATGAGCGGCAACGGCGGCGGCAACGAGGAGAACCGCGCCACCGTCATCGGTGAAATCTCGCGCGGCCTGAAAGCCCTGGCCAAGGAGCTGAAATGCCCGGTGATCGCGCTCTCGCAGCTGAACCGCTCGGTGGAGCAGCGGCCCGACAAGCGGCCCATGATGTCCGACCTGCGCGAATCGGGCGCTATCGAGCAGGATGCCGACATCATCATGTTCATCTACCGCGACGAGTACTACACCAAGGAAGAGTGCAAGGAGCCGGGCGTGGCCGAGATCATCATCGCCAAGCAGCGGAATGGCCCGGTGGGCACGATCAAGCTGGCCTTCCAGCGCATGCACACCAAGTTCGAGAACCTGGCTCCGGACTATGTCAGCCCGGTCGGTGACGAGTACTGAGGACGGCGGCGCCGCGGCAGCGCCGCCCGCAGTGACCGAGCCCGCCAGCCTGCCAGATCCGCTCTATGTGCCGCAGCGTTTCGAGCCCACGTTGGAGCAGCAGCGCATACAGGCGGCGCGGGCGCGTCATGTCCTGATCGAGGCCAACGCAGGCGCCGCCAAAACCACCACGCTGGCTCTGCGCATCGCGCAAGCGCTGCAGCGGGGCGCCGATCCCGCCATGATTCTGGCGCTGACCTACACCGAGCCGGCCGTGCAGGCCTTGCGAACGCAGCTGCGCTGGGTCGGCCTGGCTGCCGAGCAGGTGGATGCGATCCGAGTCCAAACCTTCGAATCATTCAGCACGGCCATGCTGGAGGTGCTCGAAGGCGGCAGGTCGCTGGCGCTGCAGCGCCTGGAGCAGGTCAAGCCCTATCTGCTGCGGGCGATCGAGCGGGCGCAAACCCTGCCGGGTGAGCGTCATCCCGATGAGCTTTGCGTCGACGGTTCGCCTGCAGCCCTGGCCGAAGGACTGCTGCGAACTTTCGCGGTGCTGAAAGGGCGGATGCTGATCGAGCTGCAGGCCGCTGAAGAGGCCATGAGCCCGGCATTGGCGGAGGAGCTGGGTTTCGATTACCTGAGCCTGCGGGTGCGCTCGGCCTATGAGTTCATTCGCAGAGGCGGCCATCCGGACCGACCTGAGTTCCGCTTCGAGGGCGATGCCTGCTACGACCTGGCCCGCGCCCTGCTGATGGAGGAGCTTCCCCCCGAAGGTTCGCCCCTGGCTCAGGGCTTGGCCCTGATCGTCGTCGACGAGATGCATGACACCAACCGTGCCATGTTCACCGTGCTCAAAGCCTTGCTCGAGGCCAACCGGCGCGCGGCCTTTGTTGGCGTGGGCGACCGGGACCAGGTGATTCACTCCCAGGCCGGCGCCGATGCCGCCTTTATGCATGACTGCTTCGTCCAGGAGATTGGCAAGCCGCTGCGTATGCCGCTCACGGCCAGCCACCGCTTCGGCGCGGAGCTGGCCCAGATGGTCGGGCGCCTAGCGCACAACAAGCCTTATGCCGCCGCTTTGCACTGCGCGACCGAGGTGGAGCCACTGCCTTGCGAATCCCCGCGCGTGATGGCGCAGATGGTGGCTCGGTTGGCTCGCGAGCACATGGCCCAGACGCAGCGAAAGGACTTGCGTATCCTCTTGCGGCGGCCGGCTCAGTCCATCCTGATCGAGCGCGAGCTGCTCAAGCTCGGGGTGGACTACCGGGTCGATGGTTTTGCACCCTTTCTGCGCCGGCCCGAGGTTTTGATGGTCCGCGGTCTGTACGCCTATTGCAGCGATGATTTCAGCGGTTTCGCGAGCAAGCCGCTGCGCGAGCAGACCCTGGCCGCGCTGATGTTGTTCGCCGGCGCCTTGATCGAGAGCAGCGAGCTGCGTCAGGTGGACGCTGTCACCGCCCAGCGTCAGGCCATTGCCGAGGCGACCGAGCATCCGCAGGGCATGCGCGATTTCATCGAGGGTCAGGTCTTGCGCAATGCCTCGCCCCGCGCCTTGGCGCGCCTACGCGCGGCCATGGCGGTGATGGAGTCCGGTGACTTGCAGCATTTCGGAGACAGCTTCGGACTCGCCCTGGAGCCCGAGGGCCTTGCACGTTCGGTGCTGGTGCGCAAAGAGGATGTACAGCAGGTGCGCGACAACATCAACCAGTTGCTTCAGTCCATCGTGGCCGAAGGCGAAGGTCTGGCCGAGGCCTTCCGGGTGCTTCATCAACAGGATCAGATCCAAGCACGCATGCGCCTGAATACCCGCGTGACGCTATCCAGCATCGAGTCCGCCAAAGGCCTGGAGTTCGACCATGTGCTGATCCCGTATCTCTCGCGCGGCGAGTTCGTCGGCGATGTCAGCGCCGCGGAAAACCGCAATCTGCTGTACGTCGCGATGACGCGTGCGCGCCAGCGCCTGACCCTGGCCTACAAGGCCGATTCGCCTTCGCGCTTCCTGGTCGAAGCCGGCGTGCTGTAGTTCGGAGCGAGTGTGGCCCGCAGCTGCTTGAACGGCGGCTGTTTTTTTGTGCTGGGCCAACTTGGAGTACTGTATAAACAAACAGTATGAAATCCAGGCCAAACCCACCCATTCAGGCGGCGCAAGCGCTCTACATTGCCGCGGACACCCTGAAAGGTCGGGGTAGCACTTGGGCAATGCCCCATCGCTTTCAGGGCGAGCAGCGCGAACAGTTCGATGACGGCTGGGGATCATTGGCGCAATCTTTCGACCCCGAGGCCTTGCCGCCGGCCACGCAGATCATCGAGGAATGCGCCCAGCGCATCCTGTCCAGCAACCAGTCGCCGGACATTCCCTTTGACCAGTCCATCAATCCCTATCGGGGCTGTGAACATGGCTGCATCTATTGCTTCGCGAGGCCGACGCACAGCTACCTGAACCTCTCTCCAGGGTTGGACTTCGAGACCCGCATCATTGCCAAGGTCAATGCGGCCGAGCGACTGCGGGCCACCTTTGCCAGGCCGTCCTATGTGCCGCGCCTGACCTGTATCGGCACCGCGACGGATGCCTACCAACCGGTGGAGCGCACTCTCGGTTTGACGCGAGCTTTGATTGAAGTTTTGCAGGAGTACCGCCACCCCTTCTCGGTGCTCACCAAGTCTTCGGGCATCGAACGCGATCTGGACCTGCTGCAGCCCATGGCCGAGCAGCGCTTGGTGTCCTGCTACATCTCGATCACCACGCTGGACCCGGCGCTGGCCCGCATCCTGGAGCCCCGTGCGGCCTCGCCGCAGCGGCGCTTGCGCACCCTCAAGACCCTGGCGTCAGCTGGCGTGCCGGTCGGGGTCAGCGTGTCGCCGTTGATCCCTTTTTTGAACGAGCCTGAGCTGGAACGCATCTTGGAGGCAGCCGCCGAGGCCGGCGCGCGCTCGGCTTTCTGCATCCCGCTGCGCCTGCCTTGGGAGGTCAACCCGCTGTTCCAGGACTGGCTGCAGCGCCATGTGCCCGAACGGGCCGCACGCATCATGGCCCGGGTGCGCGAGATGCGCGGCGGCAAGGACAACGACGCCCGTTTTGGCAGCCGCATGCGCGGTGAGGGCATCTGGGCCGAGCTCTTATCCCAGCGCTTGCGCAAGGCTTGTGCGCGTCTGGGTTTGGCCAGAGAACGCCAGTCGCTCGATCTGTCGCTCTTTTGCAGGCCAGCCGGCCGTGCCGCGGCGGACGGCTGCAAATCTGGGCCCGAGCAAGGTAGCCTGTTCTGAGCCGCACGGCTCAGTTGATCAAGTGCGCAGGGCCAGGCCGCCGGCGGCGCGGTTGCGGTTGTTCAGGCTGGCAATCGGAAGCACATAGCGTTCTTGCAGCACACGGATCTGCTCGCCCAGCTGATCGGCATCGTCGATCTTTTCGGCGTGGCGCTTGAGCACCAGGCTGGCCATGTCGATCAACTTGGAGTTGCGGGTCGCTTCGCCTTGTTGGATCAGCAGTTCCACGCCGGTTCGGGCCGATCCGCGCATGGAGTGCCGCATCGCAGTTTCCGCCACGCCAAAGATGCGGGTGTGGCAGCTGCGGAACTCGTTGGCCACCGTCTCGTTGTCCTCGCTCACCGAGACCAGCAATTCCGAGCTGGCCTTGGAGGTGCAAAAGCGCAGGCCCAGCTTGGAGATGATGGGCCCCATTTCATCGAGCTGGATGGCCAGCTTGGACAGGCGAATCCAGATGCCGACCAGCAAGCTGCCGGCTTCCAGGTCGAAGTCCTCGGCATCGGCTTCCTGGCTCAGCTGGCGCGCCAGTTCCAAGGCATTGCCGACTTTGTGGTCAGAAAGAAAACGCAGGCCGCGGAACACCGCCTCGAAGCGCTGCAGGCGCTTGGACTGCGGGCGTCGCTCCAGCTCCTGCATGATGGCGTCGTGGGCGTATTTGAGGCCTTTGCTGTCCTTGGTGTCGAAGCGCATCAGGCCGATCAGCACCAGGCTGAGCATGTCAAACAGCTTGGAACGCAGGCCCTGGGCCATGGTGCGTTCCAGCATCTTCAGGGCGTCGTCGCGTTGGCCGGCATAGAAGGCCAGGCTGCCGCAGCGCTGCTGGCGCAAGAGGCATCCTGGGGTGAGCTTGGCGGCCGTGCGGTAGGTTTCCAGCGCCGCGTTGAGCTCGCCTTGCTCCATCTGAACGCGCCCCATGACATCGTAGGAATCGGCATGGTCCGGGATGTCGCCGATCAGGGTCTCCAGCGTGCGGCGAGCTGCGACCAGATTGCCGGATGCAAGCTCGGAACGTGCCACGCCCAGGCGCGCCCAAGGCACGGTCTTGGCTTCAATGATGGCGTCGTAAAGCTTGTGGGCGTCTTCGTGACGGTTGAGGCGCAGAAGCAGTTCGGCGCCAATGCGGGCCGCGTAGAGCCAGAACTCGGCGCGTGCGTTGAAGCGCTTGAGGCAGTGTGCGGCTGCAGCTTCGAACTCCTGCTTCTCGATCGCTTCGAAGATGTCCTTGAGCACACGCTTGCGGTGGCGCGCATGGGCCAAGCGGTCGGCCAGTGAGGCGCTGGTGTAGGGCTTGATCAGGTAGGCGTCGAGCGCGGCCTCGGCGGCTTCGGCCACCTTGGCGTAGGAGGCCTCGCCGGTGACCATGACGAAGACGGTGGAGTAGGGCAGCAGATGCTCGCGTCGCAATTCATCGAGCAGGTCCTGGCCGGACATTTCGGTGCCATCGAAGTGGTAGTCGCACAGCACGATGTCATAGGTCTTGTGCTCCAGGATCACCCGGGCGTCACTGACCCGCGAGGCTTGGCGCACCTGTTGCACACCGAGGTCGCGCAGCTGGGCCGAAAGCAGGCTGCGCGAAGTCGAATTGCTGTCGATGATCAGCGCGCTGGCGTTCTGGATCTCTCGGTCCATCAGGGCCATGCTGTCTCCTTGCGTGCGCGGCTTGGCCCAGGGCCTGGCCTGCCTGGGGCGCGCGATGAATCGATGGGCTGATGGGGTATCACTTAGCAAGTATCGGCTGCATGGCGCTTCGACTTGAGCCTGCTGAACAAGACAACAAGGAGGTGATTGCCCGCCAGATCTCGGGCTATGGCGGCACGCGGGCGTGAAAAAGCGCCCGGGCTCCGAGGAGCGAGGGCGCCATCATGGCGGGTCAGGCTCGGTACGCCGAGCCTTCAAGCCTCACTTGAAGATGTCCTTGACGCGGTCGGTCCAGCTCTTGGCATTGGGCGAGTGACGCTCCCCGCCATCGCGGAAACTCTTGTCCAGCTCCTTCATCAGCTTGCGTTGGTGCTCGGTCAGCTTGACCGGGGTTTCCACACTGATGTGGCAATAGAGGTCGCCGGGGTAGCTCGAGCGCACGCCCTTGATGCCTTTGCCGCGCAGGCGGAAGGTCTTGCCGTGCTGGGTGCCTTCGGGCAGTTCGATCTCGGCCTTGCCGCCCAATGTGGGCACCTCGATGCTGCCGCCCAAGGTGGCCGTGGTCAGGCCCACTGGCATGGTGCAGTGCAGGTCGTCACCGTCGCGCTCGAAGATCTCGTGCTGCTTGATGCGGATCTCGATGTAGAGGTCGCCCGAGGGACCGCCGTTGACACCGGGCTCGCCATTGCCGGCCGAGCGGATGCGCATGCCTTCATTGATGCCGGCTGGAATCTTGACTTCCAGGGTCTTGCTTTTCTTGACCTTGCCTTGGCCATTGCAGGCGGTGCAGGGGTCGGGAATGATCTTGCCAGTGCCGTGGCAATGCGGGCATGTCTGCTGCACCGAGAAGAAGCCCTGGCGCATGTGCACCGTGCCCGAGCCATTGCAGGAGCCGCAGCTCTTGGCGCTGGTGCCGGGCTTGGCGCCGGTGCCGTTGCAGGTCTCGCAGCCTTCCCAGCTGGGAATGCGGATCTGCGATTCCTTGCCGCGCGCCGCTTCTTCCAGCGTGATCTCCATCGCATAGGACAGATCGCTGCCGCGATAGACCTGCTGGCCACCGCCGCGCCGGCCGGCACCACCGGCGCCGCCGCCGTTGAAGATGTCGCCGAAGATATCGCCAAACGCCTCGGCAAAGCCGCCGAAACCTTCCGCGCCCGGGCCACCGCGACCGCCCATATTGGGGTCCACGCCGGCGTGACCGTATTGGTCATAGGCCGCGCGCTTCTGCGCGTCGGACAGCATCTCGTAGGCCTCCTTGACCTCCTTGAACTGTTCCTCGGCCTTCTTCGCACCGTCGCCCTGGTTGCGGTCGGGGTGGTACTTCATGGCCAGCTTGCGGTAGGCCTTTTTGATCTCGTCCTCGGTGGCGCTCTTGGCGAGGCCGAGGATTTCGTAATAGTCACGCTTTGCCATGGGCGGGGTCCGTGCGGTTCAAAACAACAGCGCCGCGTCGAGCGTGGGGAGCATCAATACTCCGTGGCTGCGGCGCGGCGGCGATGACGGCCGGACCCATCCGGGCCGGCACGTCGACGGTCTTGCTTACTTCGAGTCCTTGACTTCCTTGAACTCGGCGTCGACCACATTGTCGTCGGCCGGCTTGGCCGAAGCCTGCTGGGCTTGCTGGGGCTGTTCGCCACCGGCGGCACCGGCTGCGGCAGCCTGGGCCGCTTGGGCGCCTTGAGCGTCGGCGTAGATCTTCTCGCCCAGCTTCTGGCTGGCCGTCATCAAGGTTTCGGTCTTGGCTTCGATGTCGGCCTTGTCGTCGGACTTGATGGCTTCTTCGGCGGCCTTGATGGCTTCCTCGATCTTGTCCTTCTCGCCGGCTTCCAGCTTGTCGCCATGCTCGCTCAGCGACTTGCGCACGCTGTGCACCAGACCATCGGCCTGGTTGCGGGCCTGCACCAGCTCGACCTTTTTCTTGTCCTCGCCAGCGTTGGCTTCGGCGTCCTTGACCATCTTCTCGATCTCGGCCTCAGACAGGCCGGAGTTGGCCTTGATGGTGATCTTGTTTTCCTTGCCGGTGCCCTTGTCCTTGGCGCCTACGTGCAGGATGCCGTTGGCGTCGATGTCGAAGGACACTTCGATCTGCGGCGTGCCGCGCGGTGCCGGCGGGATGCCTTCCAGGTTGAACTCACCCAGGCTCTTGTTGCCCTGGGCCAGCTCGCGCTCGCCCTGGTAGACCTTGATGGTCACGGCCGGCTGGTTGTCGTCGGCGGTCGAGAAGGTCTGGCTGAACTTGGTCGGGATGGTCGTGTTCTTGGCGATCATCTTGGTCATCACGCCGCCCAGGGTTTCGATGCCCAGGCTCAGCGGGGTCACGTCCAGCAGCAGCACGTCCTTGCGCTCGCCGCCTAGCACCTGGCCTTGAATCGCGGCACCGACGGCCACGGCCTCGTCCGGGTTCACGTCACGGCGCGGTTCCTTGCCGAAGAACTCCTTGACCTTCTCCTGCACCTTGGGCATGCGGGTCATGCCGCCGACCAGGATCACGTCGTCGATGGCACCGACGGCCACGCCAGCGTCCTTGATGGCAGTGCGGCAGGGCGCGATGGTGCGCTCGATCAACTCGTCCACCAGCGATTCCAGCTTGGCGCGGGTCAGCTTGACGTTCAAGTGCTTGGGACCGGTCGCGTCGGCCGTGATGTAGGGCAGGTTGACGTCGGTCTGGGCGCTGTTGGACAGCTCGATCTTGGCCTTCTCGGCAGCTTCCTTCAGGCGTTGCAGGGCCAGCACGTCCTTGGTCAGGTCGACGCCTTGCTCTTTCTTGAACTCGCTGACGATGTAGTCAATGATGCGCTGGTCGAAGTCTTCGCCGCCCAGGAAAGTGTCGCCGTTGGTGGACAGCACTTCGAACTGCATTTCGCCATCAACGTCGGCGATTTCGATGATGGACACGTCGAAGGTGCCGCCGCCGAGGTCATAGACGGCGATCTTGCGGTCGCCCTTGCCATGCTTGTCCAGGCCGAAGGCCAGGGCCGCAGCGGTCGGCTCGTTGATGATGCGCTTGACGTCCAGGCCGGCGATGCGGCCGGCGTCCTTGGTCGCCTGACGCTGGGCATCGTTGAAGTAGGCCGGCACCGTGATCACGGCTTCGGTCACTTCCTCACCGAGGTAGTCCTCGGCGGTCTTCTTCATCTTGCGCAGGATCTCGGCCGAGACTTGCGGCGGTGCCAGCTTCTTGCCGCGCACGTCCACCCAGGCGTCGCCGTTGTCGGCGGCGGTGATGGTGTAGGGCATCAGGTCGATGTCCTTCTGCACTTCCTTCTCGGTGAACTTGCGACCGATCAGGCGCTTGACCGCGTAGATGGTGTTCTTGGGATTGGTCACGGCCTGGCGCTTGGCCGAGGCACCGACCAGGATTTCGCCATCTTCTTGGTAGGCAATGATGGACGGTGTGGTGCGAGCGCCTTCGGCGTTCTCGATCACGCGCGTCGTGTTGCCTTCCATGACGGAGACGCACGAATTCGTGGTGCCCAAGTCAATGCCAATGATCTTTCCCATGGTCTTACTCCTGAAAATTTGATGCGTTGCCGGCGCCCTGCCTCGTTGAAGCCTGGGCTGCCTGATGGTTCTTAGCTGTGGTTGCATGCCCGGCTTTCAAGCCGGGCATGCGCTTTTCTTTATTTCGGCGCGGTGACCGTCACCAGGGCCGGGCGCAGCACGCGCTCGGCGATGGAATAGCCTTTTTGCAGGACCATCACCACGGTGTTGGGCTCCTGCTCGGCCGGCACGACCGAAATGGCCTGGTGCTGGTGCGGATCGAATTTGGTGCCAGCGGCCGGGTTGATCTCGAGCACCTTGTTGCGTTCCAGGGCTGCGGCCAGCTGGCGCTTGGTGGCGTGCACGCCTTCCAGCACGGTCTCGACCTTGGCGTCGGGCAGGGCGATGGCGGCTTCCATGCTGTCCATCACGGGCAGCATCGATTCGGCAAAAGATTCCACGGCGAACTTGCGTGCCTTGGACATTTCCTCTTCCGAGCGGCGGCGAATGTTTTCCACCTCGGCCTTGGCGCGCAGGTAGGCGTCCGACATCTCGGCCAGGCGCGTCTCTACTTCGGCCAGCTTGGCCTCGGAGTTGCTGCCCGCCTCAGTGGCTGGGGTCTCGGGAGTCGGCTCTTGGGGGGTAGGGGTCGCTGTGGTCATGATGCAAAAAGAAGCAATGGCAGACAGATGGGCGTGATGCCCTGGAATTCAAGAGGGGTTTTTCAGCCGAAATGACAAGGGTCAACCCTTGATTGTCTCATTCAGGCTCGACCGCAGCCGACCAGCGCTCCCAGTCGCTGAGGCGACGCCGGTCTTGCTTGGTGGGCCGGCCCTGGCTGATGGTGGCGGCCGGCTCGGGTGCCAGGCGCCGGCGCTCGGCCGCTTGCTCGCGCCGGCTGACGCTGTCCGGCGTTTCTTCATACATGCCCTGGGCCTGGCTGGCCGGGCCGCGTTGTGGGCTCAGGCCGAGCACGCGGACTTCGCGGTCCACCACGCCTTGACGAAAGCGCAGCAGGTCGCCCAGCTTGAGTTCACGTGAGGCTTTGGCCAGCTGGCCGTTGATCTGCACCCGGCCTTTGCCGATCTCCTCGGCGGCCAGCGAGCGGGTCTTGAAGAAGCGCGCCGCCCAGAGCCATTTGTCCAGGCGCACGCCGGCGCTGGCCGACTCTTGTGATTTCATGGGCCGGATTTTCGCTCAGGTCAGCGGCAGGTCGACGCGGGCATCAAGGCCAGCGATGCCTTGGCCATCGGCATCGGCCCGATTGCACAGCTCGATGCGCCCGCCCAGCGACATCACCAAGGCGTGACAAATGGCCAGGCCCAGGCCCGAGCCAGATTGCGAATCGCCACTGGCAAAGGGCAGGAAGAGCCGGGCCTGTTGGGCTGGCGAGAGCCCGGGACCGCTGTCGGCGATGGTCAGGCGTGCCCAACGGCCCATGAGTTCCAGCTGGATGCGCAGGCTGCCGCCAGCCGGTGTGTGCAGGATGGCGTTGTGCAGCAGGTTGCGGGTCAGCTCGCGCAAGGCCCATTCATGGCTGGCGATGGCCGCGGGCTCGGTGTCGATGTCGAAGTCCAGGCCTTGCTGCACGATCAGAGGCGCCAGATCCAGTGCCACGGCGCGAGTCACTTCCGACCAGTCCTGCAGCGGCATCGCCGCGTCGGACTGCGCGCCTTGCTGGCGCATCTGCTCCGCCTTGGCCAGGGCCAGCATCTGGTTGGCGACCTGGGTGGCGCGTGCCACCGTGGTGTCGATCTCGGCCAGCGCCTGCATGGGCTCGACATCGCCTTGGCGGGCCGACTGCACCTGCACTTTGAGCACGGCCAGCGGTGTACGCAATTGGTGTGAGGCGTCGCGGACAAAACGCTTCTGGTGCTCCAGCAGCCGGGCCTGGCGGGTCAGGGCTTCGTTGGTGGCCGTGATCAGGGGCTGCAGTTCGGCCGGCAGGCCCGGCGCTTGGATGGGGCTCAGATCTTCGGCCTCGCGCGACTCGATCAGCTCGCTGAGCGCGCGTACCGGTCGGGTCGAGCGCTGCACCACCAGCCAGACCACGGCGGCGATCACCGCCAGCATGGTGGCTTGGCGCCAGAGGGTGTCCAGCAGGACCTGGCGAGCGAGGGCGTGGCGCAGGTCCAGGGTCTCGGCCACCTGGATGGTGGCCTGACCGATGCCGGCTTCGCCGGCCACTGGCTGCAGCAGCACAGCCATGCGCACCGGTTCACCGCGGTAGAAGTCGTCGTAGAAATCGACCAGGGCCGCGTATTTGCTGCGGTCGGGCAGCTTGCCATGCCAGGCGGGCAGATCGTCGTAACCCGAGACCATCTCGCCCTGGAAACCGATCACTTTGAAATACAGGCGTGTGCTGTTGCCCGACTCGAAGGCCTCCAGGGCGGAGTAGGGCACGCTGGCCAGCAGACGCGGGCCTTGCGGTGTGCTCGCCACGCCCAGCAGTTCGCCGATCGCTTTGGCCGAGGCCAGCAGGGTGCGGTCATAGGCGGTGTCCACGGCACCCAGTGCCTCACGGTAGAGACTCACGGTGTTGATCGCCACCAGCACACCGACCGGCAGCAGGATGCCCAGCAGCAGGCGGCTGCGCATGGACAGCCGGCTCCAGCGGGCGGCCTCTGTCGTGGCCTCAGCCATGGCCGTCGTCGGCCTGCAGCAAATAGCCCAGGCCGCGCAATGTGGCCAGCTTGGCGCTGCTGCCGCTCGCCGCCAGCTTCTTGCGCAGGCGATAGGCCACCACCTCGATGGCATCAGGCAGGGCCTCGCTGGCATCGGCAAACACGAGATCGAAAAGCCGCTCCTTGGCCACCGCCTGACCGGGCTTGGCCAGCAGGGCGCGCAGCAAGGCGGCTTCGCGCGGCGCCAGGTCTAGAACCTGGCCCTGCAGGTAGACCGCCCCACTCTCGGGGTCGGCCCGCAAGCCACAAAAAGCCGGCATGGCCAGGCGCTGTTCTTCCGGTGCTGCGGCACTGCCGCGGCGCCGCACCAAAGCACGCACCCGAGCCTCGAGTTCATCGAGGTCGAAGGGTTTGGGCAGGTAGTCGTCGGCGCCGATATTGAGGCCCAGGATGCGGTCGCCCAGGGTGCCGCGCGCCGTGATGATGATGACCGGCGTGTTCAGCCCTTCGGCTCGCGCTTCGCTCAGCACATCGAGACCGTCCCGGCCCGGCATGGACAGGTCCAGCAGCACCACATCGGGCAGGCTGGCCCGCCAGCGCGAAAGCGCACGTTCGCCGTCGTCACAGGTGCTGACCTGAAAGCCACGGCGCTCGAACGAGCGCTGCAACGTGGTCTGCATCGCCTGGTTGTCCTCGATCACCAACAGCTTCATGGCGGCGACGATAGCAGAGCGCTTGGGCCCCCAGCGGTCTCGGTCGCCTCAGGTTTTGTCCCAGGGCTTTGGACAGGCATTTGACAGCCAGGCTCAGCACCATATCGGTGCCAGCCGGGTTCCGCCCGCCTTGCGCGCAGCGCCCTCGCAGCGTTGTGACCTCAAACCTAGATCCGGAGACAAGAACGATGAAACGTGGATGCAAGTCTTGGGCCCCATGGCTGGCCCTGGCCGTTCTCGGCAGCAGTGCCGGCCTGGCCTCGGCCCAAAGCAATGTGACGATTTTCGGCGTGCTGGACGTGGGCGTGCAGCGCCTGAAGAACGGCAGCAAAAGCCTGTCCATGGTCAGCATCGACGGCATGCAGACCAGCCGCATCGGTTTTCGCGGCACCGAGGACCTGGGCAATGGCCTCAGTGCCAGTTTCCATCTGGAAGGCGCGATCGGCCCGGATGTCGGCTCGGGCGGCGACTGGCGCCGCCGTGCCACGGTCAGCTTGAGCGACAAGGCCGCCGGCGAGGTGCGCCTGGGGCGCGACTACACGCCCACCTTCTGGAGCATCAGCCGGTTCAATGCCTTCGGCACCAATGGGGTCGGCGCTGCCAGCAATCTGGTCTATGGCTTTGACGGCTCCTCCGGCACGTCCAAGACCGTGGTTCGCTCCGACAACTCGGTCGGCTACTTCCTACCCGGCAATCTCGGCGGCATGTATGGCCAGGCCATGGTGGCCGCAGGGGAAGGGTCCACCGGGAAGTATGTAGGCGGGCGTCTGGGCTATGCGGCGGGTGCTTTCGATGTGGCCGGCGCCTGGTCCGAGACCAGCAACACCGCCGCCAATGCCAAGTTCAAGGTCAGCAATCTGGGCGCCAGCTATACGGTCGACGCCTTCAAGCTGATGGGTCTGTACCACGTCAGCAAGCAGACCACACGTGAGCAGACCAACTGGGTGCTGGGCGGCAGCTACACCCAGGGCGCCCATGTGCTGCGTTTCAGCCATGTGCATTCCAAGAACCGCGACAGCGCCAGCGGCAGCGACTACAGTGGCAAGCTGCTGGCCCTGGGGTATGTCAACAACCTGTCCAAGCGCAGCTCGATCTATGCCACGGCATCTCGGGTGCAGAACAGCGCGAAGGGCAAGTTCCTGATCCCCGGCGGTTCGGCCGTGCTGGCCGGTCAAAGTTCCACCGGCACGGAACTGGGCATTTACCACTCGTTCTGATCGCTGCGGGCCGCCCTGGACCAGAGCTGGGGCGGCGCCGGTTGACAACAAGACATCAAAGCACAGGAGACAAACACCATGCGTCGCGACACCTTTCTAAAATCCCTGGCTGCCCTGGCTGCCGCCGGCGCCTTGCCGGAGTTGGCCTCAGCCAGCGCCAACATCAAGATGATGATTCCCGCCAACCCGGGCGGCGGCTGGGACACCACCGGACGCGCCCTGGGCAAGGCCTTGCAGGACGCGGGCATGGCGGCCTCGGTGCAGTACGAGAACAAAGGCGGCGCGGCAGGTGCGATCGGCCTGGCCCAGTTCGTCAACGCCAGCAAGGGCGATGGCAATGCGCTGATGGTCATGGGCGCGGTGATGCTGGGCGGCATCATCACCGGCAAGCCGCCGGTCAGCCTGAGTCAAGCCACGCCGGTCGCTCGCCTGACCAGCGAATACAACGTCTTCGTGTTGCCGGCCAACTCGCCGCTCAAGACCATGAAGGACGTGGTCGAGCAGATGAAGAAGGACCCCGGAAGCGTCAAGTGGGGTGGCGGCTCGCGTGGTTCCACCGAGCATGTGGCTGCGGCCATGATCGCTCGTGACGTCGGCGTGGACGCCTCCAAGATCAACTACGTGCCCTTCCGTGGCGGCGGCGAGGCCACGGCCGCCATTCTGGGCGGCAATGTCACCGTCGGTGGCAGTGGCTACAGCGAATTCGCCCAGTACATCGAGAGCGGCAAGATGCGCCCCATCGCTGTGACAGCGCCGACCCGGCTCAAGGGCCTGAACGTGCCGACGCTGCGTGAGTTGGGCATCAATGTCGAGATCGGCAACTGGCGCGGCGTTTACGCGCCCCCTGGCATCAGCCCAGAGCAACACAAGGCGCTGACCGACATGATGACCTTGGTGTTCCGCAACAAGATCTGGATCGAAGCGCTGGAGAAGAACGGCTGGACGCCGGCGCTGCTGACTGGCAAAGCCTTTGCAGACTTCGTGGACCAGGAATTCGCGATGCTGCGTGCGGTGATGGTCAAGTCCGGAATGATCTGAACGAGGGCGCGTCAGCAAGGCGCGGCATGCGCATCCGGCCAGGCGGGAGTCTGGCGGGATGGCGCTGAGTTCATTTGTTAGCGAGGGTCCTATGGCGACCGAAACTTCTTCCTCCGTGCTGCACCAGAGTCTGGTCGGCGGTGGCGCGCTGCTGATCGGCGCGCTGATGGCTTACGGGGCCACCTTCATCCCCTCCGACGCGGGTTACGCCGGTGTGGGCCCCAATGCCTTGCCTTGGCTGGTCTCCGTGGTGCTGATGATTTGCGGTGCCTGGCTGATCTGGGAGGCGCGCAGCGGTGGCTACCGCGCCATGGAGACGCCTTCGGGTTCGGCTCAGGGCGACTGGAAGGCGGTGGCCTGGGTGGTGGCTGGGGTATTGGCCAATGGCGGCTTGATCACCGTGATCGGCTTCATCCTGGCCTGTGCCCTGTGCTTCACCCTGGCGGTGCGTGGCCTGCGCATGTCGGAAGGCCGCCCCGGCGGCGATCTGCGCCAGACCCTGATTGACGGCGTCAGCGGTGTGCTGATTGCCGCGCCGGTGTTCTGGCTCTTCACCAAATTGCTGGCCATCCAACTGCCCGGCTTGACGGCCAGCGGCTGGCTCTGAGGACGATGTGATGGAACTCTGGAATCAGCTGCTCGGCGGCTTCATGACGGCCGGCACACCGGTCAATCTGCTCTGGGCCTTTTTGGGCTGTGTGATCGGCACCGGCATCGGTGTGTTGCCGGGCTTGGGGCCGGCTGTGACGGTGGCCATGTTGCTGCCCATCACCTCCCAGGTCGAACCCACGGCCTCGATGATCTTCTTCGCCGGCATTTACTACGGTGCCATGTACGGCGGCTCCACCACCTCCATCCTGCTCAACACGCCCGGCGAGACCGGCACCATGGTGACCGCGCTGGAAGGCTTCAAGATGGCCAAGAACGGCCGAGCCGGTGCGGCCCTGGCCACCTCGGCCATCGGCTCCTTTGTGGCCGGCACGATTGCCACCGTGCTGGTGACCTTGTTCGCGCCGGTCATGGCCGAGTTCGCGGTCACGCTCGGCCCGCCGGAGTATTTCTGCCTGATGCTGCTGGCCTTCACCACCGTCAGTGCGGTGCTGGGCAAGAGCACGCTGCGCGGCATGACGGCCTTGTTCATCGGCCTGGCCATGGGCCTGGTCGGCCTGGACCAGATCACCGGTCAGGTGCGCTACACCGGCGGTGTGCCGGAATTCATGGACGGCATCGAGACGGTGCTGGTGGCCGTGGGCCTGTTTGCGGTGGGCGAGACCTTGTACAATGCCTTGTACGAGGGCCGCAGCACCCAAGAGATCAACAAGATGAGCAGCGTGCACATGACCGGCAGCGAGTGGCGCCGCTCCTGGCCAGCTTGGCTGCGCGGCACGGTGATCGGTTTCCCCTTCGGCACCATTCCGGCTGGTGGCTCGGAGATTCCGACCTTTCTGAGCTATGCCGCCGAGCGCAAGCTGAGCAAGCACCCCGAAGAGTTCGGCACGACCGGCGCCATCGAAGGCGTGGCCGGCCCGGAGGCGGCCAACAATGCTGCGGTGACCGCCACTCTGGTGCCGCTGTTGACCCTAGGCATCCCGACTTCGGTGACCGCGGCCATCATGCTCTCTGCCCTGCAGAACTACGGCATCCAGGCCGGGCCGCAGCTGTTCCAGACCTCGTCCACCCTGGTCTGGGCCCTGATCGCCTCGCTCTACATCGGCAATGTGATGCTGCTGGTGCTGAACCTGCCCTTGGTGGGCCTGTGGGTCAAGCTGCTCAAGATCCCCAAGCCGCAGCTCTACGCGGGCATACTGATCTTCGCGACCGTGGGTGTGTACGGCATGCGCCAAAGTGCGTTCGATCTGGTCGTCATGCTGGCCATCGGCCTGCTGGGCGTGGTGATGCGCCGCTTTGACTTCCCGACCGCGCCGGTGGTGGTGGGCATGATTCTGGGTCCGATCGCCGAGGCGCAGATGCGCAACGCCCTGTCCATCGGCGAGGGCCACTGGGGCGTGTTCGTGCAGCGGCCGATGTCGGCCGGCCTGCTGGCGCTGGTGGTGCTGGTGTTGGTGTTGCCGCGGCTGTGGCCGCGGGTGGTGCGCTGGCGTGAGGTGAGGCTGGCGGCGCAGCGCAATGCTGCGCACAGCTCCTGATCAGTCCTTGGCGCCCAGGGCCAGCGCGCGTTCGCGCTGTGCCGCCTGGGCGGAGGCATCGGCCAGCTCGCGCGTGGGCCAGCCTTGCAGATGCTGCTCGGCCAGGTCGGCCAGGGCGCGCATGCCGGCCGGGTCGTCGTTCAGGCAGGGCACATAGCTGAAGCCTTGGCCGCCCGCGTGCAGGAACGCTTCGCGTGCTTCCTGCTTGATTTCTTCCAGCGTCTCCAGGCAGTCGGCGCTGAAGCCGGGGCAGATCAGGGTGACGCTCTTCAGGCCTTCCTGGGCCAGCTTGATCAAGCTGGGCTCGGTGTAGGGCTCCAGCCATTTGGCCTTGCCGAAGCGGCTTTGGAAGGTCACCAGCCATTGCTCACGGGCGAGGCCCAGGGCCTCGGCCAGCAGTCGGCCGGTCTTCAGGCATTCGCAGTGGTAGGGGTCACCCAGGGCCAGGGTGCGGGCCGGCATGCCGTGGAAACTCATCACCAGCTTGTCGCTGCGGCCGTGCTCGGCCCAGTGGCGGCGCACGCTGTCCGCCAGGGCGGCGATGTGCTGGGGCTGGTCGTGGTAGCGGTTGATGAAGCGCAGCTCGGGCAGATGGCGGGTCTGCAAGCTCCAGCGCGCCACATCGTCGATCACGCTCGCGGTGGTGGCGCCCGAGTACTGCGGGTAAGCCGGCAACACCAGCACGCGGGTGACGCCTTCGGCGCGCAGGGCGTCGAGTTGCGTGGCGACGGAAGGCTGACCGTAGCGCATGGCATAGCGCACGCTGACGCGGTGGCCCCGCTCGCCCAGCAGGCCTTGCAGCAGCTTGGACTGGCGTTCGGTCCAGACCTTGAGCGGTGAGCCCTCTGGCATCCAGACGGTGGCGTACTTGGCCGCCGACTTGGCCGGACGCACGCGCAGGATGATGCCGTGCAAGATGAGCATCCAGATCAGGCGCGGGATCTCGACCACGCGCGCGTCGCTGAGGAACTGCGCCAGATATGTCCGCAATGCAGCGGCTGTGGGCGCCTCGGGTGTGCCGAGGTTGCAATAGAGGAGGGCGGTCTTGGGGGCCGTACCGTGGCGGTAGGCGGGTTCAGGCTTCATGCTCATGCGGGCATGATAGGTCTAGTCAATCGCTGACTGGCTCGCGCTACTGCGTCCTTGACTGAGTTGCAAGGGCTCTGTGTCGGCGAAATGCAGAACTTCAAAACGCACCGTCGGCGAAGTTGCATCGACCGGCGGGCTGCCCAGTCCGATGGCACCGCTGCCGTGCAGGGTACAGCTGCCGCGCTTGAGGCTGACGATCTCGCCGTCCAGACCGAAGCGCACGAAGGTGCCGTTGTAGCTGAGGTCGGTGATGGAGAAGCTGCCGCCATGCCAGTCGACGCGGGCATGCGAGCGCGACACACGAGCGTCGGTGATGCAGTAGGTGGCTTGCACGCTGCGCCCGAGCACGATGGGCATGCTGTCGATGTCGAAGACCCGATCCAAGTCCATCCAAACCAGGCGGATGCCGTCCGGTTCCACGGCATGGACCACTTCGCCGAACTGCGTGGCTGCCATATCGCCCTGGTTGGGCTGGTCGAGCACATGGACATGCACGGGCTCGGCGCGGCCGCGCACGGCGATCAGGTCCAGGCTTCGAAAGCGCAGCTTCTGGGTGCTGGGCAGGCCGTTGAGCACCTCGACGGTGATCAGGGTTTCGTTGTCGCCGGCATGGTCGAGCAGGCGTGCGGCTACATTGACCGCGTCGCCGAAACAATCGCCATTGAGCTCCACCACCTCGCCGCGGGCCAGGGCCACCTGCATGCGCAGGGCGCGCAGGCCGGCCGAGCCTTGCTGCTTGCCGCGCGCCACCAGGCGCTCGAGTTGCTCGTGCATGCGAATGGCCGACTTGACGCCGTCGCGCGGCACTTCGAACACGGCCATCAGCCCGTCGCCCAGGGTCTTGATCAGGCGCCCGTTGCACTCGTCCACAGCTCGGGCTATCTGGTTCACCGTCTGGGTCACCAGGGCCGAGGCCTCCGCATTGCCCAAGGTCTCGAACAATGCCGTGCTGCCGCGCAGATCGGCAAACAAAACAGTGCGTTCCCGGATGTGGGTCATGTCAGGGCGAAAGCGGCGAGCGTGAAGTAGTTGGCAGTGTAGCCGGGGCCTGAGCAGGCTCGCTTCGGGAGAAAGCACGCGCCAGCGCCCCAGATGGCCGGATCGGCGTCGCACGCCAGGCGCTCGGCCACAAAAAAGGGCTGGATCGCTCCAGCCCTTGGCTCTTCAGACCAACCCGATTACAGATTGTCCAGATACGTGCGCAGCTTGTGCCTGCGGCGCAAATTGCTATGTGCCTTCTGCACATAGCCAAGCGCTGAGCGCTCGGCCACCTATTTGTTCAATCAGAGATTGTCCAGATACGTGCGCAGCTTGTCCGAGCGGCTCGGGTGCTTGAGCTTGCGGATGGCCTTGGCTTCGATTTGGCGGATGCGCTCGCGGGTGACGTCGAATTGCTTGCCGACTTCTTCCAGCGTGTGGTCCGTGCTCATTTCGATGCCGAAGCGCATGCGCAGCACCTTGGCTTCGCGCGGGGTCAGGCTGTCGAGGATGTCCTTCACCACATCGCGCAGGCCGGCTTGCATCGCTGCTTCGATCGGCGCGGTGTTGTTGGTGTCCTCGATGAAGTCGCCCAGGTGGCTGTCGTCGTCGTCACCGATCGGCGTTTCCATGGAGATCGGCTCTTTGGCGATCTTCATGATCTTGCGGATCTTGTCCTCGGGGATCTCCATCTTCTCGGCCAGTGTCGGGGCATCCGGCTCAAAGCCGAATTCCTGCAAATGCTGGCGCGAGATGCGGTTCATCTTGTTGATCGTTTCGATCATGTGCACCGGGATACGGATGGTGCGGGCCTGATCGGCGATCGAACGGGTGATGGCCTGACGGATCCACCAGGTCGCATAGGTCGAGAACTTGTAGCCGCGACGGTATTCGAACTTGTCCACCGCCTTCATCAGGCCGATATTGCCTTCCTGGATCAGGTCCAGGAACTGCAGGCCGCGGTTGGTGTACTTCTTGGCGATGGAGATCACGAGACGCAAATTGGCCTCGATCATTTCCTTCTTGGCGTCGCGCGAGGCCTTTTCGCCCTCGTTCATCTTCTTGTTGATGTCCTTTAGGTCATCAATCGGCACGACCGCCTTGCTCTGGATGTCGATCAGCTTTTGCTGCAGTTCTTGCACGGGCGGCAGATTGCGTGCCAGCACATTGGAATAGGGCTTGCCGGCGGCCACTTCTTTCTCGGCCCAGGCGCGGTTCAGCGCATTGGGCGGGAAGGTCTTGATGAAGTACTCCTGCGGCATGCCGCATTTGTCCACCACGATCTTGCGCAGCTCGCGCTCGTAGCGGCGCACATCGTCCACTTGCGAGCGCAGCAGATCGCAGAGCTTCTCAATCGTCTTGACCGTGAAGCGGATGGTCATCAGCTCGGCGCTGATCGCTTGCTGAGCCTTGTTGTAGGAGGCCGACTTGTAGCCGTCCTTCTCAAAGGACTTGCGCATCTTGTCGAAATTGACGGCCAGCGAATCCAGCTTGACCAGGGCGGCGTTCTTCAGCTCTTCCAGCTTCTTGGTCAGGGCCTTGGAGCCGCCATTGCCGTCGTCGTCGTCTTCTTCGTCGAATTCGTCAAAGTCTTCTTCAGCCACATAGTCGTCCGCCTCATCGGCAGCGACGAAGCCGTCCACCACTTCCGAGATGGTCTTCTCGCCGGCGCGGATTTTGTCGGCCAAGTCCAGAATGTGGGCGATGGTGGTGGGCGAGGCTGAGATGGCCAGCATCATGGCCTGCAGGCCGCCTTCGATGCGCTTGGCGATTTCGATTTCGCCTTCGCGGGTCAGCAGTTCGACCGTGCCCATTTCGCGCATATACATGCGCACCGGGTCGGTGGTGCGGCCGAATTCCGAGTCCACGGTGGACAGGGCGGCTTCGGCGGCTTCTTCGGCTTCTTCTTCGGTCGAGGTGGCGGTGGCGCTGCCCTGGATCAGCAGGGTGGCGGCGTCCGGTGCCTGCTCATAGACTGCGATGCCCATGTCGTTCAACATGGAAATGATGGCCTCGAGGATTTCCTCGTTGACCAGCTTCTCGGGCAAGTGGTCGTTGATTTCCTGGTGGGTCAGGAAACCACGCGTCTTGCCCATCTTGATCAGGGTCTTCAGCTCGTGGCGGCGCTTGGCGGCTTCTTCTTCCGTCAGTGCCGTTTCCTCCAGGCCGAACTCGCGCATCAGCGCGCGCTCCTTGGCGCGCGAGACCTTCATGCGCAGCGGCTTGGCCTTGGGCTTGTCTTCGGCGACCTCAGCGACTTCGGTTTCCGCTTCAGCTTCCGGCTCGCCTTCCAGGTCGGCTTCGAGATCGGAGAAGTCCTCTTCTTCGACCTCGGCGGCCTTCTTGCCGGTGGCCTTCTTGGTTTCCGTGGCTGCCTTGGGCTTGCGACCGCGCTTGGGCTTGTCCTCGCCTTCGACCGTGGCCGCTGCCGCCTTGGGTGCCTTCACGGCCTTGGCGGGCTTTTCGGCCTTGTCAGCGGCTGCTGCATCGGCCTTCACGGCCTTGACCACCCGGACAGCCTTGGCTGCGGGCTTTTTGGTCTCTTCGGCTTCGGGAGCGGTGGGCGCGGTCTTCTTGGCAGTCATGCAGATCCTCGGGTGGATGGTGGCGGGCGGGCCGTAAAGCTAGGGAAAGCTGGAAACTGAAAATATTTTTCGCTGAACTCGGTGTGCCGCAGCGTTTTGCAAATGCAGCAGCCACCTGGGGGCGGTCACTGCGCTTTTCAAGGCGGAGCTCGACCCAGGTGGCATTCAGACGCCGCCGTCAGTGCCTGCGATTCAGGCTCCTTCAGCAACGTGGCGCGACCAAGCTAGCGTGTACGTTTTTCAATGCAAGGCTTGGCGGATACAGGTGGCCTTGATACCGCTGTGGGTGCCCAGTGTCGCTGGGTGGCCGGGTCCGGAAGCACATGCCGTCACTCTTGAGACGCGCGCGAAAACCCTGAATTATCGCTGATATTGACAGGCCGCTTCGCGACCGCAGTCAAAAAATCAGGATCAGGCGTTTTCCCCAGACGCCAAGGCCGTGCTCTGCAAGCTCTGAATACGGGCGCGCAACTGCTTGAATCGCTCCAGGCTCTCGCCCTGCGGGTTGCTCATGGCCAATTGCTGCGCTTCGGCACCCAGCTGCGCGATCCAGAGCTGGCGCATGGCCATCTGGAAGACCTCGAAGTGCGGCTCATCTTCCGTGAACAGGTCCACCAAGAGGCCGCGCGCCGAATCCAGCACACCGTCCTCGGCCATGGCCGCCTCCAGCACCGACCAGGCACTGGCACCGTGGTGGACCAGGTGGCGCTCCAGCCAGGCCACCAGCTCGCCGTGCACGCCGGGCAGCTGGTGCAGCAGCTGGTGGTCTTCGGCGCTCAGGCGCTCCCACCAGGCACAGTTCAGCAGCAGCATGCGCAGGGCGTTGTCGACCGGCGAACTGGGCGCGCGCCTGGGCAACTGTGGCCCCGAGTCCTCGCCGCCTTCGCGGCGCTTCCAGCCGCCTTTGCCTTTCCAGTCCTTGGCGTCCACCCATTCTTTTTTGGGCTTCCATGGCTTGCGCTCCGGGCGCGGCTCGCCGGCATGGGCTTGTGGTGCTGCGCTGTCGTAGTCGCCGCCCGCCGGCGCGAAGTCCATCTCGTCATAGTGGGCGGGCGCATCGTCGGGGCCATCGAAGGCGCGTCGGGGGGCGGCTTGGCGTGGGCCGGCCTCACGGGTGCCGCTGCGACCATGGCTGCCTTCGCTTTGCACCTGCCAGGCCGACATCAGGTCCTGGTCGCTCAGCTGGGCGCGGCGCGCCAGTTCGCCGAGCAGGGCTCGCTTCATCAGGCCCTGCGGCAGGGCCTGCCAGAGCGGACGGGCGTTCGAGAGCATTCGGGCGCGCCCTTCGACGCTGCCCAGGTCGCAGCCTTCGGCCGCGGCCTCCATGAGCTGGCGCGACAGTGGAATCGCCTCCTGCACGCAACGTTCGAAGGCCTCGGCGCCGAGCTCGCGCACATAGGAGTCCGGGTCATGCTCGGCCGGCAGGAACAGGAATTTGACGTTGCGCGTGTCGGTGGCGTGGGGCAGGGCGGCCTCCAGTGCTCGGCCGGCAGCGCGGCGGCCGGCGGCGTCGCCGTCGAAGCTGAAGATCACAGATTCGGTGAAGCGGAAGAGCTTGTGGACATGCTCGGCCGTGCAGGCCGTTCCCAAGGTGGCCACGGCATTGTTGAAGCCACTTTGGGCCAGGGCCACCACGTCCATGTAGCCTTCCACCACCAGGGCGTAGCCGCGTTGGCGCAGGCCGGCGCGCGCCTCGTACAGGCCGTAGAGTTCGCGGCCCTTGCTGAAGACCGGGGTTTCCGGCGAGTTCAGATACTTGGGTTCGCCCTTGTCCAGCACCCGGCCACCGAAGCCAATGGTTTCACCCTGGACATTGCGGATCGGGAACATGATGCGGTCGCGAAACCGGTCGTAGCGCTTTTGTTCTTCGCCTTCTTCGCCCGAAACAATCACCATGCCGGCCTCGGCCAACAAGGGGTCGTCATAAGCCGGAAAGGCGCTGGCCAGTGCGCGCCAGCCTTCGGGCGCATAGCCGAGGGCGAAATGGGCCGCGATCTGGCCGGTGAGGCCGCGCTTCTTCAGGTAGTCGATGGCCCGAGGCGATTTTTTCAGCTGGCCGCGGTAATGGTCGCTGGCGCGCAGCAGCACATCGGTCAAGGTGGCCTGGCGCTGCTTTTGCTGGGCGGCGCGTTCGCGTTCCTCGGCCGAGCGTTCGTCCTGCGGTACTTGCATGCCGGCCTGCTGAGCCAGGTCCTGCACAGCCTCGACAAAACCCAGGCCGCTGTGCTCCATCAGAAAGCCGACCGCATTGCCGTGCACGCCGCAGCCGAAGCAGTGGTAGGTCTGGCGGGTCGGGCTGACGATGAAGCTCGGAGACTTCTCGCCGTGAAATGGGCAGAGCCCCTTGTGGTTAATGCCGGCTTTTTTCAGCTCGACATGGCGCCCCACGACTTCGACGATGTCAGTGCGGGACAGGAGATCTTGGATAAAGCCGGGAGGAATCACGCGGCGAGTCTACAAGCTGCCGCTGCCACCGGCCTCGCGGGCGCGCAGCGCCTGCATCCAGCCCGATTGCGGAAACTGCCGCACCCAGGCCTCGACCTCACCGGCCGGCATGGCCTCGGCAATGCCATTGCCCTGGCCGTGGATGCAACCCAGGCGCAGCAGGGCGCGTGCATGGGCCGCGGTTTCCACGCCTTCTGCCACCACCGTGCAGCCAAAGTTGCGCGCCAGGCCGATCACGCCCTCGACCAGGGCACTGTCTTGGCTGTTGATCAACATGTTCTGCACGAAGGAGCGGTCGATCTTGAGTGCATCGACGGGCAGGCGCTGCAGATAGGTCAGGGTGGAGTAGCCGGTGCCGAAGTCGTCCAGGGCAAAGCTGACGCCGTAGCCGCGGCAGCGCTTGATCAGGGCTTGGGTGGCACTGATGTCGGCCAGGGCGGCTGACTCCAGCACCTCCAGGCACAGGTGGCGTGCCACCGGCTCACTGTGGCGCTGAATCAGTTCCAGCAAGCGCTGCGCAAAGTCCGGCATCTGCAACTGGCGGGCGGTCACGTTGACGCTGATGTTCAGGCGCAGGCCCAGGGCCAGCCATTGCTCGCTGTGCTTGAGCGCTTGCTCCATCACCCAGTCGCCGACCTGCACACCCAGGCCGGTGCTTTCGATCAAGGGCAGGAAATGCGCGGGGCCGAGCAAGCCGCGCTCGGGGTGTTGCCAGCGCAGCAGGGCTTCCATGCCCAGCACTTGGCCGGTTTGCATATCGATCTTGGGCTGGAAGTGCAGCTGCAATTCACCCGCGTCGAGTGCCTGCTGAACACGAGCCAGCGCAATCAGGCTGGCCTCATTGCGCAAGCGCTTGGCGGTGTCGAAGAGCTGGAATCCTTTGCGGCCGCCGTGCTTGACTCGGTAAAGTGCGTGCCCGGCATGGCGCATCAGAGTTTCGGCATCGCTGTCGTCTTGCGGGAACAGGGTCGCGCCAATGCTGGCGCTGAGTTCGCTGATGACGGGGGAGGGCTCAAGCAAACTTTGGGGTGTGCCGGCCTTGAGTTGGTAGGGTTGGGCCACCACCGAGAGCAAGCGTTCCAGCGCCTGTTGGGCTTCCTCCGGGCCATGGGTGCGCAGCAAGAGGCCGAACTCGTCGCCGCCCAGGCGCGCCACCACATCCGACCATTGCGGGCTGCTGCGCAGGGCGGACTGCAGGCGCTGCGCCACTTGCAGCAAAAGGCTGTCGCCTCGCTCTGGGCCCAGCTCCGCATTGATGTGCTTGAACTGGTCCAGGTCCAGTCGGCAGATGCTCAGGCGAAAACCCTCGCGCTGGCAGCTGTCCAGACCCTGGCGCAACAGGCGCATGAACTCATCCTGGTTGGGTAAGCCGGTCAGAGGGTCGAAGCGAGCCTGACGGTCGAGCAGCTCTTGCTGCTGCAAGGCCAGGGTCAGATCGGACATGGTGATCACGCGGTAGCGCAGCGGTCCGTTGGGCTCTGGGATGCTGGAGACGGTCAGCTGCAGCTGGCAGGCGCTGCCATCGGCGCGGGCCGCTTGGACGCGGGCCTGCCAGAAGCCTTCGCTCAGGAGCTGTTGTTGCAGATGCTCGGGGTTCAGGCCCGAGGTCTGTAGCACCGGCAGGGTCAGCGGTGGAGCCAGCTGGCCGACCAGGGCTTCACGCTGCAAACCCAGCATGCGGCAGAAGCTGGGGTTGGCATCGAGCACGCGGTAGTCGGTGTCCGTGACCGCCAGGCCCTCATGCAGATGCTGGAACAAGGCCACGCTCATGCGTTGGCGCTCTTCGGCTTGGTGCTGCCAGTTGACATCGCTGAGCAGGGTCAGCAAACGCAAGCTGTGTCCTTGGGCATCGCGCTGCTGAACGCTGCCCTTGAGTTCGTACCAATGCCATTGGCCGGCCGCCGTATTCAGTCGCAGGGGCTCGAGGATTTCATCAGGCCCACCGGGCGGCAGCATGCTCTCGATCGCTTGGCGGCAGCGTTCGCGGTCCAAGGGGTGGGCGGCCGCCAGCCAGTCGCTGGGCCAAGCGTCGCGTTCGGGTTGTGTGCCGGTGTGGCGCACCCAGGTTGGGCAGGCCTGGCTGCTGAGCTCCACCTTGCGCAGCCCGCGTTGGCCGTGGCCGAGGCGCCATTCGGCCAAGCCGATGCCGGTGGCCGCCAGCAGACTTTGCCAATGCCGCCGCTCTTCATGCATTTCAGCGCGCTGCGCAAACAGCAAGCCTGGCAGCAGGCTCAGCGTGAAGCCGTAAAGCGCCAAAGCGGCGCTTTGTTCGATGCTGCTCAGCGTGGCCAGTGGCCCTTGTGTCTGAGCGGTGGCCAGGCTCAGCCCACCCAGAAGCAGAGGCAGCGTTCCCGCGGCGAGGCTGCCCTGGCCGCGCAAGGCCAGGATGCTGAACAAGCCCAGCGTCAGCAGCAGCAAAGCCAGGCTGGCGACACCGAGCTGCGGCTCTTGCAGCAACAAGACCGTGGCTGCCAGACAGGCCGCGGCCAAGCTGCTGCCGAGCCAAAATGCGCGCCAAGTTCTTGGCGTGGTGGCAAAGCGGGAGGGACTGAATCGTGCAGCCTGCATCAGCAGTGCCGTCAGCCCGAGCGCCCCCAATCCTTGGCCGGTCCAGCTCAGCAGGAGATGGGGCAGTGCCGCACGGGTGGGCATCAATCCGGCGGCTTGCAGTGCCAGGCAGGCGCCTAAGGCTGACAGGCCGCTGCCGACCACACCGCCAAGTGTGATCAGTTGCACCATGTCTCGACCTCGCTGCAGTGGCGCCTGGAATCCGACCGATTTGAGCCAGTGCATGGCGACCCAGGGGCCGAACACCTGGCTGAAAGCCAGGGCTGGCGCCAGCAGGGGTGGGGAGTCCAGCATCAGGGCCAGCGCCAGATTGCCCAGCCACAGTGCCGGCAACTGGCTCGTACCCCAGCAAAGAAGGGCTGCCAGTGCCAGACCGGCGGGCGCCCATAGCAAGCCGCCATGGTGGACGAGGACACCAGTTCCCGAGCCCGCAGCGGGATCCAGCCGCATCACCCACCAGCCCCAGAGCAAGTGGGCCATCAAGAGCGCCAGTGGCTTGCGCAGGCTCAGGCTCGCCGTGACCAGTGAACTTCGGCGCACATGGTGTGGTGGGGGGAGTGAGGAGGTGTCGTCCAAGGCAGTCGATCGCCGGGCTGGCGGCCTGGGCGCGGGGGGGGGGCAGCGGTTGATCGTTGAAGGCCGAGGGCACAGCGACGGCCCAGGATCAGCGTGCTGATGCTAGCAGCCCGCCTCTGAAACTCCGCAGCTTGGCCCCCTTCAAACAGGTGGAAGAACTCGGGGGAAACTATCTGCTTGAACCGGTGCCCAGGGTTTATCCGGGCATGAAAAAGCCGCCATTGAAAGGCGGCTTGGTGCGCAGCGACTGGGCCGGGCAGGAATTATGTCTGCGCGCGGCCTGAATCGTTTTTAGACGTGGAAATCAGCCAGCGAAGCGCCGCCAGCGATTGCTGCCTTCAACCATTTGGGTTGCAGACCACGGCCGCTCCAAGTCTCGCCGGTCGCTTGATTGCGATACTTGACTGCGACCTTGGAGGTTTTCACCAGCTTCGGCGCGCGAGTACTCAAGTCAGCAGCGGTCAGACCAAAATCAGCCATCAGGGAACGGACTTTGGCGATCGCATCGGCGCGTTCGCGTTCCTTGGTTTCTGAAATTTGTTGGTCAAGCGCAGCCCGTTGGGCCAGGAGGTCTTTCAGGGATGACATTGATGCAAATCCTCGCAAGGTTTGGAGTCCCACCATAGGGTTCGAATCATTATAGGCATACAAGCCCTAAATCAAACAAGCCCCACGAAACCCGGCTGTGGTTTGCTACACAGTATTGCCTGCTATTTGCTAAGACCGTCCTGGCTAAATAGTAAAGCGCTGCACCATCTCGCGGTATCTGCCGGGCTGGCAGGTAGGCTTCACTTATAGCCGACTCGGTCCAGGATTTGTTGCACCTTCGGCTGATGGCTGCCCACCACGGCCACGGGAATGGTTTCACTCTTGAAACGCCCCATGGCTTCGAGTGCCGGGTTGGCCGGGCGCACTGAGGCCACGGCCGGCCATTCGTTGTTGCCATTGGCAAAGTAAGCCTGTGCGGCATCGCTGCTCAGATACTCGAGGAACTTGATGGCATTGGCCCGGTTCTTGGCATGGCGTGCCACAGCTCCGCCTGCAATATTGATGTGGGTGCCCCAGCTTTGCTGATTGGGGAACACCACACCAATCTTTTCTACGCTGCTGCGATCATCCGGTTTTTCGGACCGCATCATGCGCGCGAGGTAGTAGGTGTTGGTGATGGCGATGGCGCATTCACCGCTGGCCACGGCCTTGATTTGGTCGGTATCGCCGCCCTTGGGTTCGCGAGCCATATTCAGCACCATGCCCTTCAGCCATTGTTCGGTGACGGCTGCCCCCAAATGCTCATACACCGAGCCGAACAGGGACAGGTTGTAGGGATGCGATCCGGAGCGTGTGCACAGTCGGCCTTTGTTCTTGGCCGCGCCGAGGTCTTCGTAATTGAGGACGTCTTCTTTTTTGACGCTCATTTTGTTGTAAACGATCACGCGTGCGCGGGTCGACAGGCCAAACCACGCCGTGCCTTGCTCGCTTTCCTTGGCGCGCAATTGCTCGGGAATCCGCTGGTTCAACAGACTGGATTTCACCGGCAGAAACAAACCCTCTTCCTCGGCTTTCCACAATCGGGCTGCGTCCACCAACAAAACCACATCGGCAGGGCTGGCCGAGCCCTCGCTTTTCAAACGAGCCAAAAGGCCGGCGTCGTCGGTGTCGACACGATTGATGCGAATACCGGTGGCTTTGGTGAAATTGGCGTAAAGGGCTTCGTCGGTTTGGTAATGCCGAGCCGAATAGAGGTTCAATTCCTGATCCTGCGCTTGGGCCGTGGCAGCCAGGCCCAGGCACAGCCCCAGGCTCAGAAGCGGGCGGGTCAGTGAAGAGGCAAGGTTTCGCATGAAAGAAAACTCCAAACTGTGTGTGTGTGTGGCGAAGTTTACATTGAACAAGAATTATTCTTGTTTGTGATTGAAAAACAAGCCCGAGCATTGCGGGCTTATTCATGCGCATGCATCAAGAGCGCGGCTTGAGCTAGCTTGCGGATGGTCCGGTGAGGATCACTCCATCAACTGGTGCTTGCGATCAAGGCGTCGGCGGGACGTAGCGCGCCACCGCTTTGGCGCCGCCGCCGAAGAAGACTTGTTGGTAATCCCATCGCCTGCGCTGAGCGCAGGTGAGCGCTCCCCGCAATTCTTGCCTTCGCGTCGCTCAGGCCGTCGGCGGGACGTAGCCCGCCACCGCTTCGGCGCCGCCGCCGAAGAAGAATTGCTCCATTTGGCGGGCCAGGTATTGGCGGGCGCGCAGATCGGCCAAATTGAGGCGGTTTTCATTGACCAGCATGGTCTGGTGCTTCATCCACAGGGCCCAGGCTTCCTTGCTGATGTTTTGGTAGATGCGTTTGCCCAGTTCGCCGGGGTAGGGCGCGAAATCCAGGCCTTCGCCTTCTTTGTTCAGATGGGTGCAGTGGATGGTGCGTGCCATGGTGTGTTCCTTCTTTTCTCGGGTGTGCGCGCGTCGCTCGGGCTTGCGCTGGGTGGCGCGGACTCTAGCGCGCCGGCAATAGTGGAGTGGGCCGTCTGTGTTTGTGGGGGTCTGAGCTCAGAGCTTTTTGACCAGCACCTGGGAGCGGCGGTCCCAGTTGTACTTGCGCTTGCGTTCTTCGGGCAACCACTCCGGATCCACCGGGTGGAAGCCGCGCTTGATGAACCAGTGCATGGTGCGGGTGGTCAGCACGAAGATGCTGCCCAAGCCTTGCGCTTTGGCTCGCTGTTCGATGCGCTTGAGGATACGGTCGCCGTCGCCCTGGCCTTGCACATCGGGCGAGACCGTCAAGGCCGCCATCTCGGCCGTGCGCGCTTCTACGTACGGGTACAGCGCGGCGCAACCGAATATCACGCCGTCGTGCTCGATCACGGTGTAGAGCTCGATGTCTCGCTCAATCTCGGTCCGGTCCCGCTTGACCAGAGTGCCGTCGCGCTCGAAGGGTTCGATCAGGGCAATGATGCCGCCGATGTCGTCGGAGTCGGCCTCACGCAGGCTTTCCAGCTTTTCGTCGACCACCATGGTGCCGATGCCGTCATGGGTGTAGACCTCCTGCAGCAAGGCGCCGTCAACGGCAAAAGGCACAATGTGTGAGCGCTCCACGCCGGCCTGGCAGGCCTTGACGCAGTGCTGCAGGTAGAAGTCGACGTCGATGGGCGGCGTCGCGCCCGCGGTCGGTTTGTGCGACCGGGCCAACATGCGCACGGCATCGGCCAAGGCCAGTTCGGTATCGACCGGGCTGTCCGGGTCGCTGGGGTCCTCGCGCACGCCAGCCACTTCGCAGACAAACAACAGCTTGTCCGCCTGCAGGGCGATGGCGGCACTGGTGGCCACATCTTCCATGGTCAGATTGAAAGCCTCGCCGGTGGGCGAGAAGCCAAAGGGGGAGAGCAGCACCACGGCGCCGCTGTCGATGGCGCGCTGGATGGCTGCCGCATCGACGCGTCGCACCAGGCCGCTGTGCTGAAAATCCACGCCATCGACGATGCCGACTGGGCGGGCCGTCAGGAAGTTGCCGGACACCACCCGCACCGTGGCATTGGCCATGGGCGTGTTGGGCAGGCCCTGCGAGAACGCGGCTTCAATCTCGAAACGCAGTTGGCCGGCGGCCTCCTGGGCACAGTCCAGTGCCACGGCGTCGGTCACCCGCACGCCATGGCTGTATTGCGCCTGCTGGCCCTTGGCGGCCAGCTGCTCGTTCACCTGGGGCCGGAAGCCATGCACCAGCACGATCTTGATGCCCATGGCGTGCAAGATGGACAGGTCCTGCACAAAGGCATTGAGCTTGCCCGCCGCCACCAACTCGCCGGGCATGCCCACCACAAAGGTCTCGCCTCGGTAGGCATGGATGTAGGGCGCGACGGAGCGAAACCAAGGGACGAAGGTGTGGGGGAAGACAAGGCTCATGGCCCGCGATTGTGCCGCAGCTCCGGGTCTTCCCTGGTGGCGCGCGCCTGAAGTGGGGTGGGGCGACTCGGTGAGAAACAGGCCCGTGGACTCGGAGTCGCCTGCCCCTGTTTGGAGCCGCCCGTTGCGGGGCAACGATAATCCGCGCCTCGTGAACGCCAAGCCCCCCCATCCCCCTCGTCCGCCGGGCACCGCCCGTCGTGCCCCCAACGAAGCCAACTCAGCCCGTGCTGCCGGGCAGGGCCGTCCGCCGCGTCCACTTCAGCCCGCACAGGCGGGCCAAGCGGCTCCGGCTGCCCAGGCCGCGGAAGCGCCGCGCCCTCCGCGCCCACCTCGGCCACCTCGGCCAGAGAATGAGCGACCGCTGCCGCCGGCCAACCCGCTGCCGCCCATCACCTTCCCCGAGTCTTTGCCGGTGTCGAGCCGGCGCGAGGACATCGCACAGGCCTTGGCCGAGCACCAGGTCATCATCGTCTGCGGCGAGACCGGTTCGGGCAAAACCACCCAACTGCCCAAGATCGCCTTGGCCCTGGGTCGCGGCCGCGCGAACACCGGCCGCCTGATCGGCCACACCCAGCCGCGCCGCATCGCCGCCAGCAGCGTGGCCAAGCGCATTGCCGACGAGCTGAAGACGCCGCTGGGCGAGATCGTCGGCTACAAGGTCCGCTTCCAGGACCGCCTGCAGCCGGGCGCCAGCGTCAAGCTGATGACGGACGGCATCTTGCTGGCCGAGACGCAGACCGATCCGCTGCTGAAGGCCTACGACACGATCATCATCGACGAGGCCCATGAGCGCTCGCTGAACATCGATTTCCTGCTCGGCTATCTGCGCGAGGTGCTGCCGCGCCGGCCGGATCTGAAGCTCATCGTCACTTCGGCCACCATCGACGCCGACCGTTTCGCCAAGCATTTCGAGTCCGCCAAGGGCCCGGCGCCGGTGCTGATGGTCTCGGGCCGCACCTTCCCGGTCGAGCAGCGTTACCGGCCGTTTGAAGAGTCGCGCGAGTACGACCTCAACAACGCCATCTGCGACGCGGTGGACGAGCTGTGGCGAGAGGGCGGCGGAGATGTGCTGGTTTTCCTGCCCGGCGAACGCGAGATCCGTGAAGCCGCCGAGGCCTTGCGCAAGCACCACCCGCCTGGCGTCGAGGTGCTGCCCCTGTTCGCGCGCCTGTCGCAGCAGGAGCAGGACCGCGTGTTCGAGCCTCATGGCCAGCGCCGTATCGTGTTGGCCACCAATGTGGCCGAAACCTCGCTGACCGTTCCCGGCATCCGCTACGTCATCGACCCGGGCACCGCGCGGGTCAAGCGTTACAGCTACCGCAACAAGGTCGAACAGCTGCAGATCGAGCCGGTCAGCCAGAGCTCGGCCAACCAGCGCGCGGGCCGCTGCGGCCGGGTGAGCAACGGCATCTGCATCCGTCTCTACGACGAGAAGGACTTCAACGAACGCCCGCGCTTCACCGACCCCGAAATCCTGCGCAGCTCGCTGGCCGGTGTGATCCTGCGCATGAAGTCGCTGGGCCTGGGCCAGGTCGATGAGTTCCCCTTCATCGAGCCGCCGCCACGCAAGGCCGTGGCCGATGGCTACCAGCTGCTGCAGGAGCTGGGCGCGGTCGATGATTTGAACGAGCTGACGCCCTTGGGCCGCGAGCTGTCCAAGCTGCCGCTGGACCCGCGCGTCGGCCGCATGATTCTGGAAGCCCGCAACCGAGAGGCGCTCAACGAGGTGCTGATCATCGCCAGCGCGCTCTCGGGCCAGGACGTGCGCGACCGGCCCATGGAGCAGCAACAGGCGGCCGACGAGAAGCACAAGAAGTTCGACGACGAGAAGAGCGAGTTCCTCGGCTACCTCAAGATCTGGAAATGGATCGAGGAGGCCAAGGGTGGCCACGGCGAGCACAAGCTCAGCAATCGCCGCTACGAAGCCCTCTTGCGCGAGAATTTCATCAGCCCGCGCCGCGTGCGCGAGTGGAAGGACATTTACTCCCAGCTCCATACCGTGGTGGCCGAGCAGGGCTGGCGCCTGAACGGCAGCCCCGCCACCTACGAGCAGTTGCACCTGTCCATGCTGGCCGGCCTGTTGGGCAATCTTGGCCTCAAGAGCGAGGACGAGGACTGGTACCTGGGCGCACGTGGCATCAAGTTCTGGCGCCATCCCGGCGCTCACCTGAGCAAGAAACCGGGCCGCTGGATCGTGGCGGCTGAGTTGGTGGACACCACGCGGCTGTTCGGCCGCGGCATTGCCGCGATCGAGCCGCAATGGCTGCCCGGCATCGCCGGCCATTTGATCAAGACCCAGCTGCTGGAGCCGCATTGGGAGAAAAAGGCGGCCGAGGTCATCGCTCTCGAGCGCGCCACGCTCTACGGCATCGTCATCTACGCCAATCGACGCGTGAACTTCGGCAATGTCGATGCGAAAGCGGCGCGCGAGATCTTCATCCGCGAGGCCCTGGTCAATGGCGAGTGGGAATCGCGCCTGCCTTTTCTTGCCCATAACGAGCGCCAAATCAAGAAGGTCGAGGAGCTGGAACACAAATCGCGCCGCCAGGATGTGCTGGTCGATGACGAGCTTATCTATGCCTACTACGACAGCCAGCTGCCGGCCGAGGTCTGCTCGGGCGCCACGCTGGAGCGTTGGTACCGCCAGGCCAGCAAGGCCGAGCCCAAGCTTCTGCATCTGAGCCGCGAGGAGCTGATGCGCCACGAGGCGGCCGGCGTCACCACCGAGGCCTTCCCCAAGACCCTGCGCCTGGGCGGCGTCGACTGCACGGTCAGCTATTTGCACGAGCCCGGCGATGCGCGTGACGGTGTCACTGTCAATGTGCCCATCTTCGCGCTCAACCAGGTCAGCGAGGAGCGCTGCGAGTGGCTGGTGCCCGGCATGCTGGCGCAGAAGATCACGGCCTTGCTCAAGAGCTTGCACCAGCGCCCGCGCTCGCGCCTGGTGCCGCTGCCCGATTTCGTCGCCGAGTTCATCGCCAGCAACCCCTTTGCCCAAGGTGCCTTGGTCGAGGTGCTGCTAAAGGCGGTCAAGGAGCGCAGCCAGTTGGCCGTGCAGCGCAATGACTTCAAGCTTGAGCAGCTGCAGCCGCATCTGTTCATGAACTTCCGCGTCGTCGACGAACATGGCCGCCAGCTCGGCCAGGGCCGCAATTTGGCGGCGCTGAAGTCAGAGCTGGGCGGCCAGGCGCGCTCGGCCTTCCAGGCACTGGCGGCGCTCAAGCTGCCTTCATCGGCGCCTGCTGCCGAGCCGCTGCCGCCGGTGGCCAAGGGCGGCATTCGCGCCGAGGTGGTGCAAGCCAAGAAGCCGCTGCAGGAATCCGCCAAGACCTACACCAGTTGGACTTTTGGCGAGCTGCCCGAGCTGATGGAAGTCAGCCGCGGCGCGCAAAGCCTGATCGGTTTCCCGGCCCTGCTGGACCGTGGCGTGCATGTCGAGATCGAGGTCTTCGACGAGCCCGATGTGGCTGCCGCCAAACATCGCCTGGGCCTGCGTCGCCTGGTGGCGCTGCAGCTCAAGGAGCCGCTCAAATTCTTGGAGAAGAACATCCCGGACCTGCAAAAGATGTCGGTGCTGTTCATGAGCTTGGGCACGGCCGAGGAGCTGCGCGACCAGATCATCGGCGTGGCCCTGGACCGAGCCTTCCTGGCCGAACCCTTGCCCAAGGACGAGTTCAGCTTCAAGACCCGCATCGAAGAGGGGCGCAGCCGGCTCAACCTGATCGCCCAGGAAGTGGCGCGCCAGACCGGCGTGGTGCTGCAGGAGCTGCATGCGGCGCAGAAGAAGCTCAAGGACGCGCGCGCCGGCAAGGAGGCGGCTGAGGACATCACGGCCCAGCTGCAGCGCCTGTGCCCGAAGAACTTCGTCAGCGCCACACCTTGGGCTCAGCTGCAGCACCTGCCGCGTTACCTCAAGGCCGTGACCGCCCGCCTGGACAAGCTGCGCGCCGATGCCGCCCGTGACGCCAAGCTGCTGAGCGAGCTCAAGCCCTTGGAGCAGCGCTATTTGCGCCGCGTCATCGAGCTCAAAGGTACGTCGGATGCACGTCTGGCCGATTTTCGCTGGCAGCTGGAGGAGCTTCGCGTCAGCCTCTTCGCCCAGGAGCTGCGCACGCCCCAGCCGGTCAGCGTCAAGCGCCTGGACAAAGTCTGGGCGCAGCTGCAGGGCTGAGTCCAGACTTTGCGGCGAGACTGACATCTGCCCGCAGGGCATGTCAGGTCGGAGCCACAAGGTCCGGGCGCAGCTGCAGGGCTGAAGCTTGGTGGGGGAAATAGGCCACCTTTCCCTCTCAGCTTGCGGCAACCGCAGTGCCGGGCTTTGTGTCCAATAGGGCGATAACGATCCATGATGTCCTGTTGGGGCCCGCTTGCCTGTGTCTGACGCTTCTGCCTCTTCCTCATCGACCGACAAGCCTGCGGTGGCGGCCGCGCCCATGCGCCGCTTCGGCCGCTTCGAGTTGCGTGCCTTGCTGAGCAAGAGTGCGCGCAGCATGTTGTGGGTGGTCTATGACGCCCGCCTGGGGCAGGAGCTGTTTCTCTGTATGCCTCGGGTGGCGCCCAACAGTGCCGCGGCGAGTGAGCATTGGCAGAAGATGGCCCAGGCCGCCTCGCGCGTACAGCACCCCAATCTGGCCCACGCCATTGAAATCGGCCAGGTCGAGCAGTGGCCGTTTGTGGCCTATGACCGGGCCCTGGGCGAAACTCTGGACGAGCGCCTGGCGCGCCAGAGCGCGCCGCTGCCGGTGGATGCGGCCGACTGGATCTGCCAATACCTCGAGGGGCTGGCCTTTGCCCATGAGGCCGGACATGCGCACCGCGATGTCCAATGCGCCACGCTCATCATCGGTGCCAACAACCAGGTCCGCGTGCTGGGCTTGGAGGTGGCGCAGGAGGTGTTTCCGGCGACCGTGGACTTCAACACTGTCACCCGCCGTGCCGTGCGCGAGTCGGCGGCGGAGGATGTGCTTTGCGTCGGCCTGCTGCTGCACCGCATCCTCAGCGGCCGGCCTGTGCTGGAGCAGAGTGATCTGCAGGCCGTCGTGCGGCAGATGCAGCCACTGGGCCGAGAACTCGTGCGCCTGGGCTGGGAAACGCCGCACCCTATTCCCGACCCTCTGCGCGCCATCAGCAACCGCGCCACCGACCGCCAGGCCCGCCAGCGCTACCACATCGCCCGCACACTCTTGCGCGCCCTGGACGGTTGGCGCACCACAGCGGCCAGCGACCAGGGCGGCCCGATCGCCTTGCTGATGGACAAGCTGCAGCGCATCGGCCATCTGCCCAGCAGCAGCCCGGGGCTGAGCCGCATTGCTCAGTCCTCCAGCATGGAGCGCCAGCACACCAGCGCTTTGTCGGCCTTGGTGCTGCAAGACATGGCGCTCAGCCTGGAACTGCTGCGTCGGGTCAATAATTCCTTGAAGCAAAGCGGCGCGGCCGTCGATGGCACGGTGCTCAATATGCAGCGCGCCATCGCCATGCTGGGTCTGGACGGTGTGCAGCAGGCGGCACGTGCGCTCAAACCTTGGCCCGGGCCGCTGAGCGAGCTGCAGGCCACCATGTTGCGCAGCCTGATGAAGCGGGTGCACCGTGCGGGGCAGATCGCCCAGGTGCTGCGCCCGGCCGGCTATGACGGCGAGGTGGTCTACCTGATCACGGTGATGCAAAACCTCGGTCGCCTGCTGTTGCAATACCACTTCCCGGACGATGCCCAGCAGATCCGCCAGCTGATGCTGCCGCCCGAGCCGAGCGAGGATCAGCCCCATCCCCAGGGCATGAGCGAGAAGGCCGCTGCCTATGCCGTGCTGGGCTGCGATCTGGAGGCGCTGGGCGCGGCCGTTGCCAAGCATTGGAGCCTGGGCGAGGAACTGGTCCACATGATCCGGCGCCAGGCGCCTGAAGCGGCCGTGCGCCACCCCAACAATGACGCCGACCTGCTGCGTCTGACCTGCAGTCTGGCCAATGAGCTGGTCGATGCCCTGACCCAAGTCGAGGCGCGCCGCCAGCCCAGCGTGGAGGCGGCCACCCGTCGCTATGCCCGCGCCCTGGGCTTGGGGCTGCAGGACATCAAGCTGGCCCTCAATCCCGAGACGCCGCCGCCGGCCACCTTCGATGCCCAGCAGCCACCGCCGCTGAGCGAGGGCCCCCGGCCTTCGGCTTTGCGCAAGCGCTTGACCGGTGGCAATGCGCCACCTGCAGCCGGCGGTGGTGCTTGAACGCCGTGGTGCAGCAAATGAAACCCGCTCCATAGTCCGCGCTCATCTCTGCGCTGCTCGCTTGAGGACCCAGAATTGCCCGCCATGCTGCCCGATCTCCCTGCTGAAGAAGCCGCCGACGCTGGCGACGCGGGGGCCTACACCATGCCCGCGTCTCTGAGTGATCTGCATGTGCCGCAGCTGGGACGCTTCCATTTGCTCAAGCGCTTGGGCGAAGGTGCCCAGGCCACGGTCTGGCTGGCCCATGACCCGCGTCTGGATCGCGAGGTGGCGCTGAAAGTCTTGCATCCGCCCAGCGATGGCCGCAGTGTCGATGAGTGGCTTCATGAGGCGCGTGCCGTCAGCCGCTTGAATCACCCCAACATCGTGCCGGTGTTCGAAGCCGACATCCAAGATGGCCAGGCCTATCTGGTGTTCGAATATGTCGCCGGAGGTTCTCTGGCCGACCGCTTGAGCCGCCAGGTGGACGGTGGCGGAGCTTTGCCCACCCGCGTGGCGGTCGAGCTGAGTCTGGGCCTGCTTGACGGCTTGCAGGCGGCCCACCAGGCCGGCGTGGTGCACCGCGACCTCAAACCCAGCAACATTCTGATCGATGCCAAGGGCCGGCCGCGGGTGATGGACTTCGGCATCGCCGGGCGCCTGAGCGCGCCGGAGAAGGGCGCACAAGTCCAGGCGCCGCAGCGCATCGTCGGCACGCCGGCCTATCTGTCCCCCGAGGCGGCGCGTGGCGAAGCGCCGGCCCCCTCCATGGACGTGTTCGCCGCCGCCATCCTTCTGGCCGAAATGCTCAGCGGCCAGCGCCTCAACCACGACGCCGACCCCTGGGCCTCGGTGCGCCGCCTGCGCGAGCAAGAGCTGCTGCTGCTGCCGCCGGGCCTGGGCCCCGAGGTGGACGACGCCTTGCGTGCCATCGTCCAGCGCGGCCTGGCCCGCGATCCAGCCCAGCGCTGGCCCAGCGCCCAGGCCATGCACGATGCCCTGGCGCGCTGGCTGCACCCCGAGGCTGCGCCGGAAGCGGCAGCCGCCCAGGGCGAGGGCGCAGCCCTGGAATTCCTGCTGCGCCGCATGCGCATCAAGAGCGATTTCCCGGCCATGAGCCAGGCCATCAGCCGCATCCAGCGCCTGACGCAGTCCGAGCATGAAAGCCTTGCCAGCTTGTCCAACGAGATTCTCAAGGACGTGGCGCTGACGCAGAAGCTGCTGCGCTTGGTCAACACCGTGCAGTTCCGCCACACCAGCGGCGGCGCCCAAGGTGGCATCAGCACGGTCTCGCGCGCCGTGGCCCTGATCGGCTTTGGTGGCATCCGCAATCTGGCCCTGTCCCTGATCCTGCTCGAGCGCATGGAGAACCAGACCCATGCCCAGGCCTTGCGCGAGGAATTCCTGCGCTCCTTGATGGCCGCGTCGCTGGCGCGCGAGCTCTGTGTCAACAGCCCGGAAAGCGAAGAGGCCTTTCTGGCCGGCATGTTCTATCACCTGGGGCGTTCGCTGACCGAGTTCTATTTCCCGGAAGAAGCACGCCAGGTGCGGCGCATGCTCAGGCCGGAAGCCGGCGAACCCGGCGAACGCCCGCTGCCGGCGCTGAGTGAGGCCAGCGCATCCATCCAGGTCCTGGGTATGAGCTATGAGCAGCTCGGCCTGGGCGTGGCCCGCCAATGGGGCCTGCCCGATGGCTTGCAGGAAAGCATGCGCCGGCCTGGCGGGGAGCCGCCGCAGCGCTGGATCGAAAAGCCGTCTGAACGCCAGCGCTGGCTCGCCCATGCGGCCAATGCGGTGGCCGACGTGATCCTGCACACCGAGCCGGAGCAAGCCCATGCCAGGGTCCACGCCATGGCCCAGCGGCACGCCCGGGCCCTGGGTGTCAGCGCCGCCGATTTCGACCAGGCGGCCGACCGCGCCCGTGCCCGCCTGAGTGAGATGGCCGAGGCCATGGGCATTGCCCTGCCCAAGGGCTCGCCGGCGCGCCGCTTGCTGGCACCGCTGCAGCCGGCGCCCGACGATTCCTTGAGCCCCCACCAACTGCAAGCCACCCAGGTGCTGGAGCCCACCCTCAGTCTCAGCGGCCAACAGCTGACGCGCGAGCAGGCGGTGGAGATGATGGCTTCGGGCATCCAGGACATCACCAATGCCATGGTGGATAACTTCAAACTCAATGAAGTCCTGCGCATGATTTTGGAAACCATCTACCGCGCCATCGGTTTCCGGCGCGTGGTGTTCTGCCTGCGCGAGCCCAAGAGTGAACAACTGACCGGCCGCTTCGGTCTGGGCGAGGGGGTCGAGGCCGTGGTGCCGGCTTTCCGTGTGCCGCTGCGCCTGGCCAGCGGCGGTGCGGTGGACCTGTTCACGGCGGTCTGCCACAAGGGCGCCGACACCTTGATTGCCGACGCCTTGGCCGTCAATATCGCCGAGCGCCTGCCAACCTGGTACCAGGGGCCGGTGGCCGCGCCAAGCTTTCTGCTGCTGCCCATGCTGCTCAAGGGCCAGCCTTTCGCCATGATTTACGCCGACAAGGCCAGGGCCGGCGCCATCGACCTTGGCGAGAAAGAGCTGGCCTTGCTGCGCACCTTGCGCAACCAGGCGGTGATGGCCTTCAAGCAGGTGAGCTGAGCCGGCCCTGCTGGCCTTGCGGGGCGAGGGTTTTCCTGGCTCGGCTAGACTGCGGGCCCCATTCCAGAAGCCCGTCCAGCCGCCATGTCCAGCCCCGTTCAAGAAGCCACCGTGTTGCAAGCCCTGCAGACCGTGATCGACCCCAATACGGGCAGCGATCTGGTGTCGGGCAAGCAGATCAAGAACCTGCGCCTGAGCGGTGCTGATGTGAGCTTCGAGGTGGAGCTGGGCTATCCGGCGGCCAGTCAACATGGCCCCTTGCGCGCCGCCCTGGAGGCGGCCGTACGCAGCCTGCCCGGCGTCGGCCAGGTGAGCATCACCATCGGTAGCAAGATCGTCGCCCATGCGGTGCAGCGCGGCGTGCAGCTGCTGCCAGGCGTGAAGAACATCATCGCCGTGGCCTCGGGCAAGGGCGGGGTGGGCAAGAGCACGACCGCCGCCAATCTGGCGCTGGCGCTGGCCGCCGAGGGCGCGCGCGTCGGCGTGCTGGACGCCGACATCTATGGCCCCAGCCAGCCCCTGATGCTGGGCGCCTCGGGGCGTCCCGACAGCCTGGACGGCAAGCTGATGGAGCCAAAGCTGGCCCATGGCCTGCAGCTGATGTCGATTGGCTTCCTGGTCGAGGAGGACCAGGCCATGATCTGGCGCGGCCCCATGGCCACGCAAGCCCTGGAGCAGCTGCTGCGCCAGACCCGCTGGCAGGACCTGGACTATCTCGTGGTGGACATGCCGCCCGGCACCGGCGACATCCAGCTGACCCTGAGCCAGCGCGTGCCGGTGACCGGCGCCATCATCGTCACCACGCCCCAGGACATCGCCCTGATCGATGCCAAGAAGGGCCTCAAAATGTTCGAGAAGGTCGGCGTGCCCATCATCGGCCTGGTCGAGAACATGGCCGTTCACATCTGCACGAACTGTGGCCATGCCGAGCACATCTTCGGCGCCGATGGTGGCAAGAAAATGGCCGCGCAGTACGGCCTGGACTATCTCGGCGGCCTGCCCTTGGCTCTGTCCATCCGTGAGCAGGCCGATGCCGGCCGGCCCTCGGTGGTGGCCGAGCCCGAGGGCGAGATTGCGGTGCTCTACAAGGCCCTGGCGCGCAAAGTGGCGGTCAAGATTGCCGCTCAGGCCAAGGATTACTCGGCCAAGTTCCCAAGCATCTCGATCTCCAGCGGAACCTGACACCCGGTCTGCTGGCGGCGCATCCCCCAAAAGGTGGATTCAGTGCTGCCAGCCTCCTGCCGAAACACGCAGAACGCTGGAAGAAAGAGAGCAGCCCGCCGCGTCGGGCCAAGCGCTTCGCCGGCATCGTGGTCGCCGCCTCCGAGGCGCGACAGGGCAGGAACGAGCCTTGGTGCATGACCTCAGGCTGCTGATGCAGAGCTTGCGAGTCGCTGTGACCAGGGTCGGCCTCGCATCCCCTGGCGCCTCCTCAACGGTGACCTCTGTCATCGCGATGATCCGTTCAGGGGGTTACATGCACACCGTCAAACAATTGATTGCCCGGGCCTTGTTGGCCTTGTTGGCGGCCGCAGCATTGCTGCTGCTGGCCGTCTACCAGCTGGATCGCAGCGGGCGAGAGTTGCAGGCCGCTCAGGAGAGCCGTTATCTATCGTCCTTGCTGGCTGACGAGCTGCGCCAGAGTTCGGACGATCTGACCCGCCTGGCGCGCACCTATGTGATGACCAGCGACCCGATGTGGGAGCAGCAGTATTTCGAAGTGCTGGATGTGCGCAATGGCAAGAAGCCGCGTCCCCCGGGCTACGAGAAGATCTACTGGGACTTCCGCGCCGCCGGCCGCGCGCCTCAGCCCGCAGCTGGAAATGCGACCCAGAAGCCTCTGCTCGAGATGATGAAGGCCGCCGGTTTTACCGACGCGGAGTTTGCCAAGCTCAAGGAAGCCGCGGCCAACTCTGACGATCTGGTCAAGACCGAGACCATCGCCATGAACCTGGTCAAGGGCTTGTATGACGATGGCAGCGGGCAATTCACCCGCAAGGGTGAGCCCGATCTGCCGCGCGCCCAGGCCATGATGCATGACCGCAATTACCACCAGTACAAGGCCAAGATCATGGCGCCGGTGGATGAGTTTTTGCGCCTGCTTGACGGGCGTACCGAGGCAGCAGTAGAGCAGGCTCAGGCTGCCCAGGCACGTTGGTCCGTGATTGCTCTGAGCTTGCTGCTGGGTTTTGTCGCCCTGGCCATGGGGTCCCTGACTTACGCTTGCCGCTGGGTGGGGCAGCGTCTCGGTGGCGAGCCGCAGGAAGTGATCGAGGCGGTCAAGCGCATCGCAGCCGGCAATCTGCTGCAGCGCTCCCACAATGCCGGTGCTGACCCTGGCAGTGTGATGGGGGTGCTGGATCAGATGGTCGAGCAGTTCGCGCGCGCGGTCAGCCAGGTGCGCAGCGGCACCGACGGCGTGGTCACTGCCAGTGCTGAGATCGCCCAGGGCAATAGCGATCTGAGCACCCGCACCGAGCGCCAGGCCAGCTCGCTGCAGCAGACCGCTTCCTCGATGGATGTGCTCGGCAGCACCGTGCGCCAGAACGCCGACAACGCCCGCCAGGCCAATCAGCTGGCGCTCAACGCCAGCACGGTGGCCGTGCGCGGCGGCGAGGTGGTCAGTCAGGTGGTGGACACCATGAAGGGCATCAACGACAGCTCGCGCCGCATTGCCGACATCATCAGCGTCATCGACGGCATTGCCTTCCAGACCAATATTCTGGCGCTCAATGCGGCGGTGGAAGCCGCCCGCGCCGGCGAGCAGGGCCGTGGCTTCGCCGTGGTAGCCAGCGAGGTGCGTGGTCTCGCGCAGCGCAGCGCCGAAGCGGCCAAGGAAATCAAGACTCTCATCAGCGACAGCGTCGAGCGTGTCGAACGCGGCAGCCAGCTGGTCGATCAGGCCGGGCTGACCATGGACGAGGTGGTGGGCGCCATCCAGCGCGTCACCACAATAATGGGCGAGATCAGCAATGCCAGCAGCGAGCAAAGCGCCGGTGTGGCAGAAATCGGCCAGGCCGTCACGCTGATGGACCAAAGCACGCAGCAGAACGCCGCCCTGGTGGAACAGAGTGCCGCCGCTGCTGAAAGCCTGCGTCTGCAGGCCCAGCATCTGCAGCAGGCGGTGTCGGTGTTCACCGTGGCTTGAGGGTGGAAGGAGCGAGGCTTCAGGTCAGGCCCAGCGCCGCCTGCAGCCGCTCCGGTGAGTAAGGTCGCGGCTCGTCGGGCCAGGCCTTCAGCAAGGCCAGCATGCGTGCATTGAAAGGTGCTTGGCGGCCCAGCCGGGCGGCCAGACGCATCACCTCACCGCAGAGCTCATCGATTTCGCTCGGTCGCCCCTTTGCCAAGTCATCGGCCATGCTGGAGCGGGCGTGTGCGTCGATCTGCAGCATGCGTCGCGCCAGCAGACGAAAGATTGGCGTCGGCAGGCGCAGCAGGCCGGGCAGGGCGCTGGCGGGCAGCGGCGTGAGGCGCGCCAGAGGCTGGCCGGCGGCGGCGAGCAAGGCCAGGGCCTCGGCCTGCAGGGCGGCCAGGCAGCGCCGGTAGCCGCCCTGCATCAGCTGCTCGCGCAGCGGCAGGCCTGACAAAGCATTGATCGGGTTGTTGAGGTTGAGCAGCAGCTTGGCCCATTGCACGGCGAGCAAGCGGGTCGGGTCGGCCTCCAGCTGCAGCGCCAGGCCCTGGCTGGCCCATGCCGCTTGCAGCTGGAGCAGCAAAGCCCGCAGGGCTGCGTCCTTGCCGCTGGCCATCAGCAGCTGGCCAGCGCTGCCCCGGTGGAAGTGGCCCGGCACCTGCTCGGCCACGTTGAAGGGCACCATGGCCCCATGCCAACTCAGATTCGGTGCCAGTGCTTCGGCCTGCTCGGCCCGGGCCACGCCGTTCTGCATCAGCCAGACCGGGCTGCCCGCTGGTAGCCTTGCTTGCAGCTGGGCTGCGGCTTCCGCGGTGGCGCCGGTCTTCACGCACAGCAAGGTCAAGGCCGGTTTGAAGCCGGCCGGCAGTTGATCCAGCAGCTGCAGTTCGGCCGCGGGCAGCCGCCAGGCTCTGTGTTCGAGATCGCTCAGTTGCAAGCCCTGGGCTTGCAACTGAGTCCGTATGCGGGGGCGGGCCAGCAGCAGCACCGGCAGGCCGGCCGCTTGCAGCAGGCCGCCTAGAAAACAGCCGACCGAGCCCGCGCCGAAGATCAGCACCGGGCCGGCCGTAGCCGGCCAGACGGGGCTTTCCGTGCGAGTGGGTCGCAAAACCTCAGGTCGCCGGGTGGGCCAGGTCGCGCAGATGGGTAGGCCCCACGCGGGCCTCGATCTCGGCCAGCATGGCGCGGCCCCAGCCCAAGGCGAACAAGGCCTCGCCAACCACGAACATGGGGCCTACCAGCAGACCGACCAGATCGTCGACAAAGGCCGGCTTCTTGCCTTCGTAGTAGTGGCCGACGAACTGGATGATCCAGCCCAGTACAAAGCTGCCCAAGCCCCAGGCCAGCCACTGGGCCCCGCTGCCGGCAGCCAATGGCTCGGCCAACGCCATCAGCACGCCGTTGACGGCGCTGACGGCCAAGCCCAGCACCAGATTGCCGCGCGTCAGATACCAGGCCGTGCTCAGGGCCCAGACCGCCCAGGCTCCATTGGTCTGCAGCCCAAAGGCTTCGAGTTGAATCCTGGCCAGCAGCACACCTGCGGCAAACACGATCAGTGGAATGCCGACGAAGTGGGTGGCGATATTGCGCCGATCGCGGTGGTAGCTGGCGTACTGGGCCATCAGATCGATGGCGGGGCGGAATGGGCTGGCGGCCATGGCTGGCTCCTTTGGTATGCGTCTTGGAGGAGATGCTATCGCAAGCGCTGCCCATCGCACTGTCAGAATGATCCCGTAAGTTCCCTGCTGTGAGGCCTCAGCCCTTGAAGAATCCCGAGAAACGCCGTCGGTGCAATACCCTGCTCCTGAGCTTGGCGGCTGCGGCCTTGTGCAGTGCCTGCGCGACCGTAGCGCCGCCGAGCCCCATGGCGGAGGCGGCGAGCCTGCCGGAGTTCGCCGTGGCGCAAGCGCAGCTGGAGGGCTTGGCCGGCGGGCGCTTGTACCGACTGGACCCTGCCGCCAGCCGGGTCCATATCCATGTGTTCCGGTCCGGCCGTGCGGCTGGACTCGGGCACAACCATGTGCTGGCTGCGCCGCAGGTCCGTGGCCTGCTGTGGTGGCCTTTGGATGCCGAATCGCAAGCCCCGGCTCTGCGCGGCGCCGAGGCGGCTCGTTTTGAGCTGTCGTTGCTCCTCGATGAGCTGCAGCTCGATCCGCCCGAGCTGCGCGCCGCATTGGGCCCGGGCTGGGCCTCGCTGCTGAGCCCCGAGGCCGTGGCCGCGACCCGGCGCAATATGTTGGGCGAAGCCGGCTTGCAGGCCGAGCGCTTTCCCGAGTTGCGCATCCAGGGCCTGCAGTTGATCGGCGAGGTGCCCAAGCTGGTGGCCCGCTGGGCGCTGAGCCTGCACGGCCGCACGCGCCAGTACGAAGTGCCCTTGCAAGTGGTAATGAGCGCCCAGTTGGTGCGGCTGAGCGGGGCCTGGGTGCTGCGCCAGAGCGACTTCGGTCTTCAGCCTTTTTCGGTGGCGGGCGGCCTGTTGGCGGTGCAGGACGAGTTGGTAGTGGAGTTTGATCTGCTGGGAGGTTGATGAACCAGCGAGAGCCGCCCCTCAAGTCTTGTAGGGCTCAGAAAACACGGTCGCCGACAAGCGTTCGGCGACTGTCAGCTTTGCTTGTTTCTTCCTCATGTCTTCGCTTTGACGCAGTCACCGACGTGAATGTCTTCGGCGAGACACCTACTCAAATTCGGGCATAGGCCAGCTACCATATCGCCCGCCGCCCTTCGGCAACTGCCGCGCTGTCGGTTGCCTCTGCCGCTCATCGTTTCTGTCCTTTTTGCGCTCGTCGCTTCTTCATCATGCTCTTCACCACAGCGGCATTCCTGCTGCTTTTTTTGCCGATTGTTTGGTGCGGCTTTTTCCTGATTGGGAAATGGCGTGAGTCTTGGGCAGCATCATGGCTGTTTCTGGCTTCGATGGTGTTTTACGGTGTTTGGATGCCGCAGTACACCTTGTTGCTGCTCGCTTCGATTGGACTGAATTTTTATCTCGGACAACGAATCGGTGAAAGTCGGGCAAGCAACTCTGCCAGCGCAAAAGCCTGGTTGTGCTTGGGCGTGAGCATCAATTTAGGCCTGTTGGCTTACTACAAGTACGCCAACTTCTTCGTTGACAACCTGAGCGCAGCATTCGATTTGCACTGGCAGATGAGCCGTGTGTTGCTGCCAATTGGCATTTCATTTTTTTCATTCACGCAGATTGCCTTCTTGGCCGATGCTTATCTCAAGGGTGTGCGGGAACTTCGTTTCAGCCACTATGGTTTGTTTGTCACCTATTTCCCCCATCTGGTGGCCGGACCGGTGTTGCATCACGCTCAGATGATGCCGCAGTTTGCTGATTCGAAGACATACCGATTGAATGGCGCCAACGTAGCTGCCGGACTCTGTATTCTTTTGATGGGTCTATTCAAAAAGGTGGTGCTCGCCGATGGTATTGCACCCTACGCCGATGCTATTTTTAAGCCCGCAGATGCCGGACTGACGCCGGATTCGCTTGAAGCCTGGGTGGCGGCTGTGGCGTACTCGCTGCAGCTGTATTTTGACTTTTCCGGTTACTCTGATATGGCCATCGGAATTTCACTGATGTTCAATGTCAGGTTGCCATTCAACTTCAATTCTCCTTACAAGGCTGAGAACATCAGCGATTTTTGGCGGCGTTGGCATATCTCTTTGTCGAATTTTCTGCGTGACTATCTCTACATCGCCTTAGGGGGGAATCGCAAGGGCGCGGTTCGCCGCTACCTCAACCTGGCTACGACGATGGTGCTGGGTGGCTTGTGGCATGGAGCGAGTTGGTCATTTGTGTTGTGGGGGGCACTGCACGGGGCCTATTTGATGCTCAACCATGGCTTCCGGGCGCTTTGTGGCCCGGTTTTGTCCCTTCGTCTCGGTCGCAATCCTGTATACCGCCTGTTCGCCTGGTGCTTGACCATGGTTGCGGTGGTGGTCGCTTGGGTGTTTTTTCGCGCCGAAACACTTGCCGGTGCCATGCGCCTCTTGGAGGCAATGGTGGGTGTCGGACCTAGCCCCGCGACGGAGAATACGTCCATTCATAGCTTGCTCTGGGCCGCTGGCTTGCACATGAATGTCGCTTGGTGCTGGTGCTTGGCGCTGGGCTTGTGGGCCGCGTGTGCTCCCAATTCCAATCGCATCGGACTGTGGATCCAGCGTGAACTGACCGCGCGATGGTCTTGGCGCAACTGGGCACTTGGGTTCTCTGTGTGCCTGATTTTTGCCATGATGGTGGTCAATGTCGCCCGGGATTCCGTGAGTGCATTTATTTACTTCAACTTCTGATATGCGGCGCAATTTGACTGGTTTTGTGGCGGGGGTCCTGTCTGCTTTGCTGCTGCTGGAGCTGGTCTTGCGGTTCCTGCCGGTTTCAACAGCGACCTTGAATGGACGATATTTGGACCCGATGTTGCTGACTTACCCTCCTGGGCACCGCTGGGTCAGTTCGACGGGGTGGGATTTGCGCAATGCCCAACACTTGCAGGCCAATAACTTTGGTTTTGTTGCGGGTGTCGATTTTGTAAAAGACTCATCAGCTCTTGCCTTCATTGGCGACAGCATGATCGAAGCCTCGATGCTGAATGCCGAGCAGCGACCTGCGGCGCAACTGGCCGCTGCGCTGGCACCCCGCCCCGTCTATGCTTTGCCGGGTCCGGGGTCTTCTTTGCTTGATTATGCGGAGCGAATTCGCTGGGCTCACGAGAATTTGGATAGCCAGGATTTCATCGTTTTTCTGGAGCGTGGCGATTTGATTCAGGCCGTTTGTGGCTCTGGTCAAGTGCATGGCTCATGCTTTAATAAAAGCAGCGGAAAAATTGACACCGAAATAGGTGCAGAGCCCAATTTTTTAAAACGGCTGTTCCGCCATTCGGCCACAGCTCAATATTTCATGGGCCAGCTGAAATTGAGTCCTCAGCGTCTGCTCAAGCAGGCCGTTGCCCAAACACATCCGGAAGGGGCTCCGGTAGGAGCGTCCAGCTTGTCACCATCTGCTGAGTTGTCAGCCGAGGAGAAGGCAGTTGCGAAGCTGTTCTTCGAACGTGTGAAGCCCCATGTGCATGGTCGCTTGCTGTTGGTCATGGATGGTGATCGCGCCAGCATGTACCAGGGACACAGCACGGTCCATCCCAGGGTCGAGTTCTTGACTCAAATGGCCCGAGATCATGGCGCGGGTTTCATCGCGCTGGATGAAGCCTTTGCCCTGAATTACCGCGAGCGTGGGCTGAGCTTTGACGTGGGGCCTTACGACGCACACTTGAATCCCGACGGAGTGCGCGTGGCCATGAACGCGATTGCCCGGGCCTGGAATGAGCGGCCCTGAGCGCTTGATCAGCGCAGGCGCCGGCTCATCAAATCTTTGTCCACCAAGCGGCCGTCGGGCATTTTGATGGCGCCCATCAGGCGGCCGTAGCGGATGAAGCCGCAAGTCTCATAGAGGCGCACGGCGGCCAAGTTGCTGGCGGTGACGCTGAGTGTCACCAGCTCCAGCACCGGCTCGCCTTCCAGCAGCATCAGCGCGCGTTGCAGCAGCTGCCGGCCGACGCCGCGGCCATGCAGGCCGTCGCTGACCATCATGCCCACGATGTGGGCAACATGGCGCACCTTGACGCGCGCCTCATGCTCGCAGCTGATGGCACCCACTAGTCGTCCGTCGAGCCATGCCGTCAGCGTGAAGAGGTTGGCGCCGCCGTCACCGCCGCTGAGGCGGCCGCGGTAGCTCTCGGCATCGCGCAGCAGCTCGGTGCGGGCGTCGGAGGTGAAGGCCTCGGGGTGGCCGGCCAGCATGCCGTCTCGCAGCTGCTTGTAGGCCGGCAGGTCGGCCTCGCGCATCAAGCGGATCTGACAGTCCAGCCGGCTGCTATGGTGCGATGGTGTGGTGCTCTCAAGCATGGTCTTGCCACGCCTGCAGTTCGCGCAGGCTGTTGATGTTGAGAAAGGCCTGCGGGTCGCCGGGCTGATCAAAGGCGACCGCGACATGGTTCTGTGCCGCTTGCCATTGCTGCAGGCGCCGGCCGCCCCGCGCAAGAAACTCGGCGGCGCTGTCGGCCAGGCGGCGGTGCATCAGGCAGAAGACCGGCTCCGCCTGCCCGGCGCAGCTGGGAAAGGCCAGCTCGGCGCCGCTGCTGACCAGGGCTGCGGCCAGGCGCTCGCCCAGGTCCAAGGGCAGGAAAGGGCTGTCGCAGGGCACGCTGAGCAGCCAGTCGCTGCCGCAGGCCCGCAGACCGGCCAGCATGCCGGCCAAGGGGCCGGCGAAGTCCGCATCGGCATCGCGGACGACGGGGCATCCGAAGCGGCCGTGCTCGGGCAGCGCCTGGTTGGCGTTGATGAGCAGGGTTCCGACCTGTGGCTGCAGCCGCTCCAGCACGCAGGCCAGCAGCGGCCGGCCCTTGAACACTTGCAAGCCCTTGGCCACGCCACCCATGCGGCGACCCAGACCTCCGGCCAGCACCAGGCCGGTGATGTTCTCGATGCCGTCGGGACGGTCGCTGCCCACCATGGCTCAACCGCCGATGTAGTGCATCTCGATGCGGCGCTCGCCGGCCGGCGGCTCGCCCAGGCCTTGGCTGCGCAGCTGCGAATAGCGGTCGCTGCGTTGCGACCAGAGGCCAGCCACCGCGGCCTCGATCTGCGCATCCGTGGCCGGGCTGCGCAGCAGGCTGCGCAAGTCCTGGCCGCGGTGGGCGAACAAGCAGGTGTAGAGCTTGCCTTCGGTGGACAGGCGGGCCCGGTTGCAGTCGCTACAGAAGGCGCGACTGACACTGGAGATCAGGCCGATCTCGCTGCTCAAGCCCTGGCGGCTGATGCGCCAGCGCTGCGCGGTCTCGCCGGGTGCGCTGGCCGACAGCGGCTGCAGATCGAACTGCTCGCCCAGGCGTTCCAGCAGCTGGGCCGAGGGCAGCACCTCGTCCATGCGCCAGCCATTGCTGGCGCCGACATCCATGTACTCGATGAAACGCAGCTGTACGCCGGAGCCCAAGAAATGCTGGGCCATGGGCAGGATCTGGCTGTCGTTGACGCCTTTCTTGACCACCATATTGACCTTGATGGGCCCCAGCCCGGCCGCTTGCGCGGCGGCGATGCCGGCCAGCACCGAGGCCACCGGGAAGCCGACATCGTTCATGCGCTGGAAGATGGCGTCATCGAGTCCGTCCAGGCTGACGGTCACGCGCCGCAGGCCGGCCTGCTTGAGCCGTTCGGCCATGCGTTCCAGCAGGGATCCGTTGGTGGTCAGGGTCAGATCGAGGGGCCGGCCGGCCGGTGTGCGCAGCTCGGCCAGCAAGGCAATCAGGCGGTCGACATGCTTGCGCAAGAGGGGCTCGCCGCCGGTCAGGCGGATCTTCTCGACTCCGAGTGCCACAAAGCTGCGCGCCAGCCGGGTGATTTCCTCGAAGCTGAGCAGCTCGCTGTGCGGCAGGAACTCGTAATGCTTGTCGAAGACCTGCTTGGGCATGCAGTAGCTGCAGCGGAAATTGCACCGGTCGGTGACCGAAATGCGCAGATCGCGCAGGGGGCGACCCAGCAGATCGTGCGGCGGGCCGACTTCGCCCGAGGTCGGTGCGGCAAGCGCGGCCGAGATGGCGGACCGAGGCGAACTCTCGCTCTGGCGCAGATCGACGATGGGAATCACAGGCTTGTTGACCATGCGGCCCATTGTGCCCGCTGCACGGAAGCCCGGCCTGGCAAGGGCCGGTTTGGCCCGGCCGGAGCTGCCTGGCGCACAGCCGTGACTATCACCCCAAGAGGGGGCTTGCCCTCGGCGCGCGCAGCAGTTGGAATGCGAGGCATGACCGGCGTACTCCATCCTGACTTACCTCATTTCATCGCTTTCGGCGCCGTCTATACCGAGCTCAGCCGTAGCGGCCCTGACCTTTGGCGCAGCCGCAACCGCGGCGCGCCCTGGCAGGTGGCCGTGGCCCTGTCCACCCTGGGCGAACTCAGCGCCTTTGCCGGCGCCATCAGCCAGGACCAATTCGGCCAGGAAATCTGGATCGACAGCAGCGACGCCAACCTCGATCTGCGCTTCATTCAGCAACTGCCCAAGCCGCCCTTGCTGGCCCTGAGCCGCGCTGATGAAGCGCCGCAGTTCTTTGTCGGCCAGGACAGTGCCGACCTGCATTTCCGCCCCGAGGGCTTGCCCAGTGCTTGGCTCAAGGCTTTGCGCTGGGCGCATTTCGGCGGCTTGAGCCTGGTGCGCCAACCGCTGGCCATGCGCTTGCTGGCCCTGGCCGAGGGCTTGAAGGCCGAGGGCAAAACACTCAGCTACGCGCCCGAGTTCAGCCTGCAGATGGATTCGCGCTATGACGAGACTCTGGAGCGCATGTGCCGCCTGGCCAATGTGATCCAGGTCTCCGAAGCCGAGTTGCGCGGGCTGTTTCGCGCGCAGGACTACCGCCTGGGCTTGGCCCAGATCAGCGCCTGGAACCCGGATGCCGTGCTGCTGCTTCAGCACGACGTGGCCGGTCACGCCACGCTCTACCGCGGGCGCGAGGAATGGCATGGGCAGATTGCCGACCACGAGGCGGTCGACCCGGTCGGTGCGCGGGAATCCGGTCTTGCCGGACTGATCTTCAGCTGCCTGCATCACCGGGAGGCCCCGACTCAGCAGCATTTGCGCTGGGCCGTGGCCGCCGAAGCCGCGGCCTGCGGCGCGGCGGGCTTTTGCCCGCCCTCGGAAGCCTTGGTGGCCACGCTGGCGGAGCGGGTTTTGCTGAAATCGGGGCTGTGAGCGGGTCTGAGCTCGCCTTGCCGAGCGTCTCTTCGCATCAGCCGGCTCTTGAAGGCTCCACCGCAGCCAGGGGGACAGCCTCGCCCCATTTGCGCGCTTCTGGCTGGCATGAAACCCATCTGCGCTTCAGTGGCCGTGGTGCTGACTACTTTCGAATCTGGGTGCTCAACACCTTGCTTAATCTGCTCAGTCTGGGCTTGTATTCGCCCTGGGCCAAGGTGCGCAAGGCGCGCTGGTTTGCCCAGCACACCTGGCTGCTCGACGACAACTTTGACTACCACGCCGACCCGCGTCGTCTGCTGCTGGGCCGGCTGGTGGCCTTGCTCTTGCTGGTCGGCAATGGCTATGCCTTTATGTGGTCGAAGACGGCCGGCTGGCTGATGGTGGCCGTCTTGCTTCTGCTGGGCCCGTTGCTGTTCGCCAGTGCCCAGCGCTTCCGGCTGGTCAACAGCAGCTGGCGCGGCCTGCGTTTCGGCTTTCAGATGCCGCGGCACCGGGCTTACTGGATCTGCCTGCCGGTGCTGCTGCTTTGGCAGCTCAATACCGTGCCTGAAGAATTCGGTCTCGAGCTTCGCTTGAACCACGGCAACGTGCTGCTTCTGGCCTTGATCTTCGCGATCGTCGGCCCCTGGGCGCATGCCCGGCTCAAGGCGGGCCAGCACAGCTGCGCCCGCTTTGGCGGGCGGCGCTTCGCCTACCGTTCCAGCATGTGGGAGTTTTACAAGCTCTATGCCCTATTGACTTGCTTGCTTTGTCTGGCTCTGTTGCTGCAGTTCCTGCTGGCGAGCATCGTCCTGCAGGGCATGAGTCGGTGGCCGGAACTTTCAGCCTGGCTAGCGCCTTGGATGCGCTATGCCAATGTGTGGGTCGGCATCTTGGTTGGCGCCGTGGTCTGGCTGTTGGTCTGGCCGTTTTTCGCGGCCCGTCTGCAGCGGGTGGTCTGGGATCGCACACGGCTGGGGCCGGTGCGCTTCGTGGGGGAGATGAAGGCCTGGCCTTTGTGGCGCATGACCTTGTCGCAGATGCTGCTGGTGGTGTTGAGCCTGGGCCTCTACTGGCCTTTTGCGGCCGTGAGGCTGGCGCGCTATCGCATCGAGTCGCTCAAGCTTCGTTCCATGCGCCCATGGGCGGAGCTGGAATTTCAGTCATCGCGCGCCGCCGCCGGCTCGACGGTGGCCGAAGGTTCGGCCGATCTGTTCGGCCTGGACCTGGGATGGTGAGCACCATGAGCTCCAGTGAGGGGAGGGGTCAGTGGTTCGACGGTCGGCGGGCTCAAGGGCAGACGGTCCGTTGGCGTGTGGATGGACAGGGCCTGTGGCTCTGTGCCTGGGGCGAAAAGCCGCGGCCCGAGTTGGCGCCGTTGGCCGGTCCTTTCGAGGCCCGGCGCTTGCGTTTGCGCCCCAGCTTGGGTCTGGCGCGGCAGCCTCTTGACTTGCCGGATGGCAGCACCCTCTGCGTGAGCCTAGACGCCGCCCGCCTGCAGGCTGCACTTGGGCTGCGGCCGGCCTGGGAGGATCGTTTGCTGGCGAACGTGCCGGCCATGGGCCTCTGCCTGCTCTTGCTGGTGGCCGTGCTGGTCGGTTTTGATCAATGGGGGGCACCCAAGCTGGCCCGTGCGGCCATGCCGCTCCTGCCGCCCAGCGTTGATCGCGGGCTGGGGCGGATGGTCGAGGAATCCCTGGAAACGGAGTGGCGGCCCAGCCAGGTGCCGACGGAGCGGCAGCAGCGCTTGGTGGCGCGTTTCGAATCGGTGATGAAACGCTTGCCGTCCATGGATCCAGCACCCAAATTGCGGTTTGCGCGCGAGGCCGAGTTCGACAGTGCGGAGGGCGGCTTCAATGCCCTGACCTTGCCCAATGGCACGGTGGTCCTGCTCGATGGCTTGGTGGCCCAGTTCAGCGACGAGGAACTGATGGCCGTGCTGGGCCATGAGCTCGGGCATCTGCGGCATCGTCACGCCCTTCGCGGCACCCTGCGCTCCATCGGTCTGGGCAGTGTGGCCGGGGCGGTGCTGGGGGACTTCTCATCGGTGGCGGCCAACTTGGTATTTCTGCTGCGTTCCAGCGCTCATTCGCGCGATGACGAGCGCGAGGCCGATGCCGACGCGCGCGAATTCCTGCGCCAGGCCGGCCTGCCGGCAGCCACCCTTGTTTCGACCTGGCAGCAATTCAAAAAGCAGGAACTCGCGCAAGGGTCGCGTGCCTCCCTGCTCGATGGATTCGCCAGCCACCCGAGCACCGAAGAACGATTGCGTCGGGCTCAGGCCTGGGCTGCCGAAGAGGAGGCCGCACAGCATGCGCTGCCCGCCGTGCCGGCCGCCTCGCGCTGACGCGGGTCCATCGTCTGCAATGCACTTTGAGTGAGCCGGAAGCCCGCTCAGTCGGGAATGCGGTAGTCGGCCGGTCCCATCAAGTCGATGCCGCAGGCCAGGCTCTCGGCCCAGGCGATGAACTGCTGCACGGCCGGGCCGCTCATGGGGCTGCCGTGTTGCGGCACGATCATGTCGATGGGCAAATCACGCACCATGGCTGCCCACAGGCGCATGACCTTGTTGCTGACCATGTAGCGGCGGTGGAAGCCTTCCATGTGGCGGATGTGGCCGGCCAGTTCGGTCACCGGCTTGGCCGGGTCCAGCTTGGCGCCCAGCGAGGCGCCGAGGTCGCCCGAGAACAGGATGCGGCTGATCGGGTCGTAGAACTGGAAGTTCCCCTCGGCATGCAGGAAGTGGGCGGGCAGGGCCCAGAGCTCGAAGCTGTCGTCGCTGCCCTGGCCCAGGCGCAGGCGCTGACCGGCGTCGGGCAGGCCGATGATGCGGCCGGCGGTCTTGCCGGGCTTGCAAAAGTGCGGTGCGAAGCGCTCCCAGATGCGCGAGATGTAGATCGGCGCCGTGGTGGCCGTCATCCAGCGGTCCAGTGAGGCAATGATGTCGGGGTCGGCGTGCGAAGCCAGGATGGCGGCCAGCTTGTGCGGCGCCATGGTCTGGGTCAGTCCCAGATAGAGCTCGTTGTAGGCGATATTGCCGCCCGGGTCCAGGATAGCGCCGGTGTTGCCATGGACCAGCAGGAACTGGTTGGATTGCACGGCCTCGCCGTCCTCCAGGCTGAGCTTGGAGAACATCAGGCATTGGTGTGAGCCCTGACGGAACAGTTCGATGGACATGGCGCGTGGACGGACGAATCCGGCAGTGGAGTGGCGCCACTCTAGCGAGGCCGCGCTCGCATGCCCTTGAGCCAGATCAAGCGTCGCCGCCGCCTGCCGGCTTGAGCGTGCTGCGCAAGGCCAGCAGACCCGCCTCGGGCAGGGCGGCGCTGTAGAGCCAGCCCTGGGCATCGCTGACGCCCAGGTTCAGCAGAGCCTGGCGCTGGTGCTCGGTCTCCACGCCTTCGGCCGTGATGGCCAGGCCCAGCGTGTCGGCCAGGGCAACGATGGCACGCACGATGGCCAGATCGTTGCCGGCGCGCTCAATGTCGCGCACAAAGCTCTTGTCGATCTTGAGCCGGTCCAGCGGGAAGTACTTGAGCAGGGACAGCGATGAAAAGCCGGTACCGAAGTCGTCGATGGCCAGCTTGACGCCGAGGCGCCGCAATTCGCCCAGGATCAATCGGCCGCTGTCGATCGACTGCAGGGTCGATTCGGTGATCTCCAGCTCCAGGCAGGCCGGCGGCAGGCCGTGGCGGGCCAGGGCTTGCGCGACCACATCGACAAAGCCGGGGCGCTGCAGCTGGCGTGCCGAAATATTGACGGCCAGCCGGTCCAGCGGGCGGCCGCTCGCCAGCCAGCGCACGCCCAGACGGCAGGCCTGGTCCAGAGCCCAGCGGCCGAAGTCCTCGATCAGTCCGATCTCCTCAGCCACTGGAATGAAACGGTCGGGGCTGATCGGCCCCAATTCCGGGTGGTTCCAGCGCATCAAGGCTTCGGCACCGATGACGCGGTGGCGGGTCATGTCGATGATGGGTTGCCAATGAAGCACCAGCTCGTGGCCCAGGCGCGCGCGGCGCAGGCCTTGTTCGATCTGCATGCGGGCGATCGCCTTGTCCGAGAGCGTGGCGCTGAAGACCTCGTAGCGATTGCGACCGCCCGCCTTGGCTTCGTACATGGCCGTGTCGGCTGCCTGGATCAGCGCGTCTGACGTGTTGGCATGGTCAGGAAATTGGGCGATGCCGATGCTGGCCGACACGGAGACGGGCTCGCGGCCTTCCAGCTCAACCGGCAAACGGATTTCGGCCAGCAGCTTCTCGGCCAGAGTGGTGGCGTCCTCGGTGCGAGTGATATCGCTGAGCAGGATGATGAATTCATCACCGCCCAGGCGCACCGAGACATCGGAACGGCGCAGGCAGAGCTCAAGGCGGCGCGCGATTTTGATCAGGAGCTCGTCACCGACGCTGTGACCCAAAGTGTCATTGATGGTCTTGAAGCCATCGAGGTCGAGAAAGAGCAGTGCAAAGCGGGCGCCATCGCGGCCTTCACCAGGGGCGTCCAGGCGCGCATCGCCGGCGATGAAGTGGCGCAGGCAAATCTCCAGATGATGGCGATTGCCCAGTCCCGTCAAGGCATCATGGTAGGCCAGGTGCTGGATCTGGGTCTCGGCGCGGCGCAGGGCCGAGATGTCGGTGAAGGTCAGCACCTGGTGGCTGAGCTGGCCTTGCGTGTCCAGCACGGGCGCAAGATGCTGCCAGGCCGGAAAGACGCGACCATCGCGATGCCGGCAGATGGTTTCGCCATGCCAGATGGCGGCGCTGCTGCTGATTGGCGCTGCGGGATTGCCCAGGGCGTGAAAGCCGGCGGCATCGCCGACTCTTTGCGCGTGCAGAAAGCCGCGCACATCGCGCCCGACGATCTCATGCAAGAGCCAGCCCGTCATCTGGCTGAACGACGGATTGACGGCCCGCACGCGCAACTGTTCGTCGAGGATGAGAATGGCATCCGCGGCGGATTCGAACACGACCGCAGCTCGGCGCAACTGCGCCTCGCTTTCCCGCTGCAAGCTGATGTCTCGGAACACGCCGATGATCTTGCCCTCCTCGGGAAAATGGCAGGCCTTGATTTCCAGCCAGACGGGGGGCTCTTCCTCTGGGCGCCAGCGGGTCACGCAGTGGACGGATCCGCCGGGGGCCAGCAAGCATGACATCTGCTGGCGCGCCCGCTCATCGATACAGGCCAGAAATTCCTGGCGCGAAATCGCAAAGCCACGCGGCTCGCTGGCGAACAGGGGTTTGATATGGCCGTGCAGCTCGATGTCGTCTGAATCCGGCCGGAACTCCACCACGCCGAGCTGCGCGGCATCGAGCGCCAGGCGGTAGCGCTGCTCGGCCCGTTCGGCCTGCTGCTCGGCCGAGCGCCGTGCCAGGGCCATGCGTATGGTGGCGTTCAGTTCGCGCAGCTCGAAGGGTTTGAGCAAGTAGCCGTAGGGTGCGGTCAGGCCGGCGCGTTCCAGGGTGGCCGGTTCGGCGTAGGCGGTCAGATAGATGACGGGAATCTTCAGCTGGCTGATGACGGTGTGGGCAGCGCGCGTGCCGTCACCGCCATGGCCAAGGTTGATGTCCATCAGCACCAGATCCGGGCGGTCGCCGCGGGCCAATTCGACGGCACGGCTTTCAGACGCGGCCATGCCACTGACCTCATAGCCCAGGGATTCAAGGTCCTGCTTGAGGTCCAAGGCGACGATGCGCTCGTCCTCGACGATCTGAATACGCGCAAGCCGTGGAGCCACAGGCTCCGCCAGGGAGTCCGTCATGTCGTGGTTTCCTTTGCATCCCTTGGATTCATGAAATTGACTCTCACATGGGTCCCTGGTCCTGCCATCAGACGAAGCGTGCCGTCGAGTTGCTCGGTCAGCATGGGAACCAGTTGAAAACCCAATGTCTTGCTGTTTTCCCAGTCAGGATCGGTGGGGAGGCCGATGCCGTCATCGCTGACCTCAATCTGCAGGCTGTGGTCTTCGGCTCGCTCTGCGCTGATCACGATGCGCCCGCTGCTCCGACTGGGGAACGCATGCTTGAAGGCATTGGTGACCAGCTCGTTGACGATCAGCCCGCAGGGGATGGCTGCCTGCAAGTCAATTGCCATGCCTTCATCGGCCGCCTGAACCTTCAGTTCCAGGGCTTGCGCGGGGTTGGCGTAGCTGTCGTGCAGCAAGGTGGCCAGTCGCTTGAGGTAGGGGCCCAGTTCAAGTGCAGAGAAGTCATTGCGTTCGTAGAGCAGTTGGTGGGTCAGTGCCATGGCGCGGATCCGGCTCTTGCTGTCACGTAGCACGGCCCTGACTGAGTCATCGACGTGGCGCGACTGCAGGCGCAAGAGACTGGAGACAATTTGCAGATTGTTTTTGACCCGGTGGTGCACTTCGCTGAGCAAGGCTGTCTTCTCCTGCAGGGCACGCTCAATTTGGGCCTGGGCAGCCAGGCGTTCGTCGATGTCGATGACGGTGGCCAACACCTCGGGAGGATCGCTGCCTGGAATCGGGTTCAGCCCCACCTCGACATTGAAGCTGCTGCCGTCATGCCGCAAGGCCTGCAGCCGCCTGCGTTTGGCCATGGGCCGGGTCTGGAGATGGGCAAAGAAGTGGCTGATCAGTGCTGGGTGACCGGGGCGTAAAGCCAAAGGCACCAGCTCGTTGATGTCGCTGTTTTCCAGCTTCCCGGGCGGACAGGCAAACAGCCGGTCCATGGCGGTGTTGGCGAGCAGGATGCGGCCTTCGCCATTGACCAGGGCCATGCCATCAGGGGCGGCGTTGAAAGCACTGCGGAAGCGGGCCTCGCTGGCCCGCAGAGCCCGCTCGCCGTGCACGCGGTCGGAAATGTCGATGCCCGAGGCGATCACATGGGTGACTTGCTCTCCATCGTCGCGCAGCGGAGCCAGCATGAAGTCGATGGTCATGCGGCTGTCGTTGCGCATGCGCACGATGACGTCACTTCGTATCACCTTGCCTTCGGCGGCCTCGATCATGGCGCCACGCAACCAAGCTTGCAGATCCAGGTCGTGCGACCACCAATAGGTATCCCAGAACGCCTTGCCGCGGACCTCGTCGATGCCGATGCCCGCGGCTTCCAGCGGCGCCCGGTTGGCTTCCAGGAGGATGCCCTCGGTGCTGAGTACGCCGACGAATGCGAACAAACCGTTGAGTACCCGGCGCAGGCGCTCCTCGCTTTCTCGCAGGATGGCCTCGGCCTTGCGATGGCTGGTGATGTTGACGGCTTGTACCAATATGCCCACCACCACTTGCTCAGCATCGCGTATGGGCAGGTAGCTGGCTTCCCATTCGGACGGCGTGTCGGGATGGCTGGGCACCAGGACCTGAACCCGGAACTTCTCCAGCGCATGGCCATGGTCCAGCACCGCGCGCAGCAGAGGTTCAAGCTTGTCAAAGGCCTGCGGTAGCACTTCGGCGACGCTGCGCCCCAAGAGCTTCTCGACTGGCACCCCATTGAACTCGGCCAAGGCCCGGTTCACCCGGGTGTAGCGAAGTTGCTGGTCCAGCACGGCCAAGCCAACAGGCAGATCGCTGGCGAACAGACTGTCGAGTACCGCGTGTTCAGCCGGCACGGCCTTCATGTTTGGCGTGGCCATGGACCGACGGCGGTTTCGGCGCGCATGGAGTGAGCGGCGTGGCGCCCACGAGACGATCGCGTCGGGTACTGCATGCTGGTTCTCTCCCTGAGAAACATCGTGGACTCAACGACATCGGTGCAGACCCCATCTATCTTGATGTTTGTCAATTTCGAGTCTACCCGGCAACAGCCGTCCAGGTTGTTTGTTTCTTGGGTCGGCGACCAGCGGCAGGTTCAGGGCTGTTGATCGGTCTTGCCCTCTTTCTTGGGGCGGTGCTCGCGGACCTGCAGGCGCGGCCGCTCAGCCTCTTCCTGGGGCAGCGGCGCCACTTCTTGCAAGCTGGCATGGCAGCGCAGGGTCAAGTCTTGATAGGTCTCGGTGCCGACGCGCTTCCAGCTGATTTCGTCTTCGCTGAGTTCGCGCATGACCTTGGCCGGCAGGCCGGCGATCAGCGAGCGCTCGGGCAGCTTGAGCCCGGCGCGGACAAAGGCGCAGGCGGCAACGATGCTGTAGGCGCCGACCTCGGCCGAGTCCATGACCACCGCATTCATGCCGACCAGGGCGTCATGGCGCACGATGCAGCCATGGAGCACGGCGCCGTGGCCGATATGGCCATTGCGTTCGACCACGGTCAGGGAATCCGGGAAGCCATGCACCACGCAGTTGTCCTGGACATTGGCGCCTTCGTGGATTTCGATGCGGCCGAAATCGCCACGCAAGCTGGCCAAGGGGCCGATGTAGCAGCCCGGGCCGATGTGGACATCACCGATCAGCACGGCCGTGGGGTGGACATGGGCGCTGGGGTGGACGACCGGGATGACGCCGTCGATGGAGTAGGTGGGCATGGGCGGGGATGGGATGGTGAACGGGTGAATGGGTGAATGGGTGAATGGGTGAATGGGTGAATGGGTGAGTGGGTGAATGGGTGAATGGGTGAGTGGGTGAGTGGGTGGGTGAGTGGGTGAGTGGGTGAGTGGGTGAGTGGGTGAGTGGGTGAGGCGCGGTGACGAGTGTGGCTGATTCACCTGTTCACCCATTCACTGGTTCACTGCATTCCAAGGGTTTACGCTGAGTAGCGCCGTCTTGCGCCAAATCAAGACCAACCTTACGATCTACCGACCGGTCGGTCAAGAGTGTTTGAGCTGATCGATTCGCTGCCTTCCTTCGTCGAACGAACCGCCCCGAGGCCTGCCGCATGCAAGAACCGCAACTCCTGAGCCAGCAGAACGGTGCCGTCCGCACCCTGACTCTGAACCGCCCCGCGGCGCTCAATGCCTTCACGTCTGGCCTGCTGGCCGAGCTGCGCGAAGCGCTGGATGCGGCTGCGGGCGATGCCAGCGTGCGTTGCGTGGTGATCACCGGCGCCGGCCGTGCCTTCTGTGCCGGCCAGGATCTCAGCGACCCCATGGTCAACCCCGATCTCAAACCCGGCGAATCGCCCAAGGACATCGGCGCCTTGCTCGACGGCTTTTACATCCCCCTGGCCCAGCGCGTGCGCAGCATGCCGGTGCCCGTGATCGCCGCCGTCAATGGCGTGGCGGCCGGCGCCGGTGCCAATCTGGCCTTGGGCTGCGACCTGGTGTTGGCCGGCAACTCTGCCAGTTTCATCCAGGCCTTTGCCAAGATCGGCCTTGTGCCCGATTGCGGCGGCAGCTGGTTGCTGCCGCGCCTGGTGGGGCGCGCCAAAGCCTTGCAGCTCGCCTTGTTGGGCGAGAAGCTGCCGGCCGCCGAGGCGCAGGCCATCGGCCTGATCTGCAAGGCCGTGCCCGATGAAGAACTGGCCGCCAGCGCCCAGGCCTTGGCGCAAAAGATCAGCCAGATGCCGGTGCGCGCCATGGCCCAGACCCGCATGGCGTTTGACGAAGCCGGCCTGCTGGACTTTGACGACGCCCTGCGCCTGGAGGCGGTGACGCAAAGCCAGCTGGGCTTCTCGGCCGACTATCTGGAAGGCGCCGCGGCCTTTTTGCAAAAGCGCGCGCCCAAGTTCAGCGACCGCTGAACAATCAAGCGCCAGCATCAAGACGGAGCCCGCCCATGAGCATGGATGCACAAGAGATTGCTGAAGCCGTGAAGCGCAGCATGTGGGCCCAGGACCGCGCCAGCCAGAGCTTGGGCATGGAGGTGCTGGCAATTGCGCCCGGCGGTGCCACCCTGGCCATGACTGTGCGCGAAGACATGCTCAACGGTTTTGAGATCTGCCACGGCGGCCTGATCACCACCCTGGCCGACTCGACCTTTGCCTTCGCCTGCAACTCCTACAACGAGCTGACCGTGGCCTCGGGCTTCAGCATCGACATCGTCGCACCCGCCCGCCTCGGCGACCGCCTGACCGCGGTGGCGCGCGAGGTTTCGCTGGCCGGCCGCACCGGCGTCTACGACATCACGGTCAAAAACCAGGCTGACCAGCTGGTGGCCGTGTTCCGCGGCAAGAGCTACCGCATCAAGGGCAAGCCGGTGGTGCTCTTGCCGCTGGCCCCGAATCTGGATTCGTCGGAGGGCGAGGCATGAGTGAGAGCAAGAGTGGCCCCGCATCGCGTTTGGGTCTGGACGCGATCGAAAATGCCAGCCAGGACGAGCTGCAAGCCCTGCAGCTGACGCGCCTGCGCTGGAGCCTGCAACATGCCTACGACCAGGTGCCGCATTACAAGGCGGCGTTTGACGCGGCCGGCGTGCATCCGTCTGATCTGAAGAGCCTGGCCGACCTGGCCAAGTTTCCCTTCACCACCAAGAAAGACCTGCGCGACAACTACCCCTTTGGCATGTTCGCCGTGCCGCGCCATCAGGTGGCGCGGGTCCATGCCTCCTCGGGCACCACGGGCAAGCCGACCGTGGTGGGCTACACGCAGCAGGACATCGACACTTGGGCCGGTCTGGTGGCGCGCTCCATCTACGCCGCCGGTGGCCGAGCGGGCGATCTGGTCCATGTGGCTTATGGTTATGGGCTCTTCACCGGCGGCCTGGGCGCGCACTACGGCGCCGAAAAGCTGGGCTGCACGGTCATCCCCATGTCCGGCGGCCAGACCGAAAAGCAGGTGCAGCTGATCCAGGATTTCCGGCCCGACATCATCATGGTCACGCCCAGCTATATGCAGGTGATCATCGAGGAGTTCGCACGCCAGGGCCTGGATGCGCGTGAGATGTCGCTGCGCATCGGCATCTTCGGGGCCGAGCCCTGGACCGAAGCCATGCGCCGCGAGATCGAGGGCAAGGCCGGCATCGATGCGGTGGACATCTACGGCCTTTCCGAGGTCATGGGCCCGGGTGTGGCCAGCGAGTGCATCGAGAGCAAGGACGGCCCGGTGATCTGGGAAGACCATTTCTACCCCGAGATCATCGACCCCGAGACCGGTGCCGTGCTGCCCGATGGTGCCGAGGGTGAGCTGGTCTTCACCTCGCTGAGCAAGCAGGCCCTGCCCATCATTCGCTACCGCACCCGCGATCTGACCCGGCTGCTACCGCCCACCTCGCGCAGCATGCGGCGCATGGGCAAGATCGTCGGCCGCAGTGACGACATGCTGATCATCCGCGGCGTCAATATGTTCCCGACCCAGATCGAGGAACTGGTGCTGCAGGAGCCGCAGCTCTCGGGCCAGTACCAGATCGTGGTCTCTCGCGAGGGCGCACTCGACGAGGTGGAAGTGCGCTGCGAACTGCAGCCGGCCGCCGCGGCCGCCGATGGCAGCCAGGTCGCCCAGGTGGCCAAGTCCCTGCAGCACCGCATCAAGACCCTGGTGGGCGTGTCTACCAAGGTCCATGTTGGCGCCCCCGATTCCATTGAACGCACCTTGGTGGGCAAGGCCCGCCGGGTGATCGACAAGCGGCCGCGCTGAGCCGCACACAGCCCGCACAGCCCCGCCTCATTTTCAGGAGCAAGCCCAGATGTACACCCAAGCCATGAGCGTCGGCCCACAGGATGTGGCCGCCAAGGTCAAGAGCGCCGAGGACGCGGCCCGCGAGGCGGCCTTCGAAGCCCGCATCGACGCGGGTGACTTCATCGAAGCCAAGGACTGGATGCCCGAGCATTACCGCAAGACCTTGGTGCGCCAGATCAGCCAGCATGCGCATTCCGAGATCGTCGGCATGCTGCCCGAGGGCAACTGGATCAGCCGGGCGCCCACGCTCAAGCGCAAGGCCATTCTGCTGGCCAAGGTGCAGGACGAGGGCGGCCATGGCCTCTATCTCTACTCGGCCGCCGAGACCCTGGGCACCAGCCGTGACCAGATGCTTGATGCCTTGCACAGTGGCAAGGCCAAGTACAGCTCCATCTTCAACTACCCGACGCTGACCTGGGCCGATATCGGCGTGGTCGGCTGGCTGGTCGATGGCGCGGCCATCATGAACCAGGTGCCCTTGTGCCGTTGCTCTTTCGCGCCCTATGCCCGTGCCATGATTCGCGTCTGCCGCGAGGAAAGTTTCCACCAACGTCAGGGTTATGAATCCCTGCTGGTGATGATGCGAGAAGGCACGGCCGAGCAAAAAGCCATGGTTCAGGACGCGGTGAACCGCTGGTGGTGGCCGTCTCTGATGATGTTCGGCCCGGCCGACAAGGATTCGCCCAACTCTGAGCAATCGATGCGCTGGGGCATCAAACGCATCAGCAACGACCAGCTGCGCCAGAAGTTTGTCGATGCCACCGTGCCACAGGCCCAGATTCTGGGCATCACGCTGCCGGACCCCGATCTCAAATGGAATGAAGAACGCGGCGAGCATGACTTTGGCGCCATCGACTGGGCCGAGTTCTGGCGCGTGGTCGGCGGTGACGGCCCCTGCAACCGCGAACGCCTGGCCACCCGCGTCAAGGCCTGGGACGACGGCGCCTGGGTGCGCGAAGCCGCCCTGGCCCACGCCCGCAAACACATGAACAAGGAGCAAGCCGCATGAGTTCGATCAACAAAGAATGGCCGCTGTGGGAAGTCTTTGTGCGCAGCAAGGCGGGCCTGGACCACAAGCATTGCGGCAGCCTGCACGCCCCCGACGCCAAGATGGCCGTGCAGATGGCCCGCGAGGTCTACACCCGGCGCCAGGAAGGCTGCAGCATCTGGGTGGTGCTGTCTAGCCAGATCGTCGCCTCGGACCCGGGCGAGAAGGGCATGTACTTCGACCCGGCCGAAGACAAGGTGTACCGCCACCCGACCTTCTACCAGCTGCCCGATGCCATCAACCACATGTAAGACATGAAGCCCCCACGTTCATTGCATTCACTGCCAAAAGGCCTGCATGCCTTTTGGCCTTCGCCAGCCTCGAACGAGCGCGCAGGCGCTCGTTCGGCGCGGGCACAGCCCCCCGAGGGGGCGTGGGCCTCCCTTGGGGCGGCCCGGCGGGAGTCCTGAGGTATGAGCCAAGCATCGATTCAAGTGGGCAGCAGCCCGCAAGTGCAGTACCTGCTGCGCATCGCCGACAGCTGTCTGATCCTGGGCCAGCGTCTGGGTGAGTGGTGCGGCCATGGCCCCATCCTCGAGGAAGATCTGGCCCTGGCCAATATGGCCCTGGACCTGATCGGCCAGGCGCGCGCGCTGCTGACCCATGCCGCCCATCTGGACGGGCAGGGCCATGACGAAGACCAGCTCGCCTTTTTGCGCGAGGAGCGCCAGTACCTGAACCCGGTGCTGATGGAGCTGCCGCGCGGCGATTTCGCCTTCACCCAGGTGCGCAACTTCGCCGTCGCCACCTGGCTGCAGCTGCTCTGGGGCCGCCTGGCCTCCAGCAGCGATGCCGAGGTGGCGGCGATTGCTGCCAAGGCCGTCAAGGAATCGCGTTATCACCAGCAGCATGCCGCCGATTGGGTGGTGCGCCTCGGTGATGGCACGGACGAATCCGCCGCCCGCATGCGCGATGCCCTGGCCCAGCTCTGGCCCTTGTTCAATGAGCTCTTTGACGCCGACGCGGTGGACGCCGCCGCCGTGGCCCAAGGCCTGGGCCCGGCCTGGTCGGAGCTGCGCGCCGACTGGCAGGCGCAGATGGACGAGGTGCTGGCCGACGCCACCCTGGCCCATCCCAAGCCCAGCGCCTACGTGTCCGCCGGCCGCCGTGGCGTGCACAGCGAGCATATGGGCCATCTGCTGGCCGAGATGCAGTACCTGCAGCGCGCCTACCCCGGGGGCAAGTGGTAATGAGTCTGCCATCAAGCAGCGCCTGCGGTCGGCTCGAAGCCGCCTGGGAGGTGCTGCGCCAGATTCCCGACCCCGAGGTGCCGGTGATCTCGCTCTGCGAGCTCGGCATCGTGCGCGATCTGCGTCTGCGCGAGGACGGGGTCGAGGGCCTGGAGGTGGTGCTGACGCCCACTTACAGCGGCTGCCCGGCCACGGAATTGATCCAGGACGATGTGCGTGCGGCCCTGTCCGCTTTCGGCGCGGTGCAGGTCACCTTGCAGCGCGCGCCGGCCTGGACCACCGATTGGATCACCGCCGAGGGCCGCGAGAAGCTGCGCGCCTACGGCATTGCGCCACCGGGGCCGGTGGCGGCGGGCGCGGAGCAACCGATTCGCCTGGTGCACCGCGCCTCGCTGAGCCAGCTGGCCTGCCCGCGTTGCGGCAGCCTGCAGACCGAAAAGCTGTCTGCTTTTGGCACGACCGCCTGCAAGGCCCTGTACCGCTGCTTGAGCTGCCGCGAGCCGTTTGAGCATTTCAAACCTATCTGAATTCAAAGAAGACGGATCCCAGCGATGAGTCTGCATTTCCATCCCCTCAAAGTCAGCTCGGTCACACCCGACACTGACGACGCCGTGATCCTCAGCTTCGAGGTGCCTGCCAGCCTGCAAGCCGATTTCCAATTCGTGCCCGGGCAATACCTGACCCTGCGCCATGAGGTGGAGGGCCAGGACCTGCGCCGCTCCTATTCCATCTGTGCTGGCGCCGATGATGGCGAACTGCGCGTGGGCGTGCGCCGGGTGGAGGGCGGTGCCTTCTCGACCTGGGTGCATGGCGAGCTCAAGGCCGGCGCGGTGATCGAAAGCTATCCGCCCCAGGGGCGCTTCGGTGCCCAGGCTCTGGCCGGGCGCGGCGAGCATCATGTTGGCATCGCTGCCGGTTCGGGCATCACGCCCATCCTGTCCATCATGAAGACGGTACTGGCGCGCGACCCCGAGGCCCGCTTCACGCTGATCTACGGCAACCGGGCCCAGGCCTCCACCATGTTCAAGGAGGAGATCGAGGACCTGAAGAACCGCTACATGACGCGGCTGTCCTTGCACCCGGTGTTCTCGCGCGAGCAGGTCGATGCGCCGCTGCAAGCGGGGCGCATCGATGCGGGCAAGCTGGCGGTCTTTCTGGCCACGGTCTTGCCGCCGTCCAGCATCGACCAGGCCTATGTCTGCGGGCCTTTCGAGATGAACGAGGCGGCCGAGGCCACGCTGCGGGCCTCGGGTGTGGACGAGGCACGCATTCATGTTGAGCGCTTCGGCACGCCCGAGATGCAGGCGGGCCAGCCCGCACCCCACCAAAGCCTGGCCGGCGACGCCGACAGCGCCCGCGTGACGGTGATTCGCGACGGCTTCAGCCGTGAGATCGAATTCGCCAAGAGCGATGCCAGCCTGCTCGACGCCGCCGCGCGTGCCGGCATGGATGTGCCCTTCTCCTGCAAGAGCGGGGTCTGCTCGACCTGCCGCTGCAAGCTGCTCGAAGGCGAGGTGCGCATGGACAAGAACTTCGCGCTCGACAAGCATGAAGTCGCTGCCGGCTTCATCCTCAGCTGCCAGGCCCATGCGTTGACGCCACGTGTGGTGATTTCTTTCGATGAACGTTGAATTGATGTCGCGCTCCCGTTCACCGATGGATGCAAGCTGATGGCACGCGGACGCGCCCCTGGTTTTGAGAATCAGCGTGAGCAGATCTTGCGCGAGGCGGCGCGCCTGTTCGCCCACCAGGGCTACGCCGGCACTTCGATGAATGCCGTGGCTGAGGCCTGTGCGGTCAGCAAGCCCACGCTGTACCACTATGTGCGTGACAAGCACGAGCTCTTGGTGCAGATCTGCGAGAGCCATGTACAGGATCTGGAGGCCTTGGTGCAGGAGGTGCTGGCGCAAGAGCTGGCCCCCGAGGCTCAGTTGCGCGCCCTGATCGCCCGCTTTGTGCAGGCCTATGGCGAAGCGCAGAACGAGCACCGGGTGCTGACGGAAGATGTGAAGTTCCTGGACGAAGCCGACCGCTTGCGCCTGACGGCGATTGAGCGCCGTGTGGTCGCGGCCTTTGCCGACAGCGTGGCGGCCGTGCGGCCCGAGCTGCAGGCGGTCAAGCTGCACAAGCCGCTGACCATGCTGCTCTTTGGCATGATCAACTGGACCTTCACCTGGCTCAAGCCCGATGGTGAGCTGACCTATGAGGCGGTCGCCCCCATGGTGGCCGATCTGTTCTTTGGCGGACTGGGCGCGGTGCAAGCCGAGCCTGGGGCGCAGGCCTTGCAAGCTTGATGAAGGCTTGGCGGCGGACCATGGCTGGCTTGCCTAGGCACGCCTCTTTTCACGGACAACACACAGGAGACAGTACGAGCATGAATGCCACTTCGCTGAAGCACCCATCGTCGTCACACCGCAAGACCTGGCTGAGCCTGACCGCTGGACTCTTGCTGTGCGCCCAGGCCCTGGCCGACATCAATGTCGGCGTTACTGTCTCGGCCACCGGGCCGGCCGCTTCCCTGGGCATCCCGGAGAAGAACACCTTGAGCCTGATGCCCACCAGCATCGCCGGCCAGAAGGTCAACTACATCGTGCTCGACGATGCCTCCGACACCACCTCGGCCGTGGCCAATACGCGCAAGCTGATCACCGAGCACAAGGTCGATGTCGTGATCGGCTCGACCACCAGCCCCAATTCCCTGGCCATGATCGACGCCGTGGTCGAGGGCGCCACGCCCATGATTTCCATGGCGGCCTCCAACCGCATCGTCGACCCGGTGGACGCCAAGAAGCGCTGGGTCTTCAAGACCCCGCAGAACGACATCATGATGGCCCTGGCCATCGCCCAGCACATGGCTTCGGCAGGCGTGAAGACCGTGGGCTTCATCGGCTTTGCCGATGCTTATGGCGAGGGCTGGTTCCAGGAGTTCAGCAAGATCGCCGAGCTCAAGGGCCTGAAGCTGGTCGCGTCCGAACGCTACAACCGCACGGACACCTCGGTCACTGGCCAGGTGCTCAAGCTGGTGGCGGCCAAGCCCGATGCGGTGCTGATCGCGGGCTCCGGCACGCCGGCCGTGCTGCCGCAAAAGTCGCTGCGTGAGCGAGGCTATGCCGGCAAGTACTATCAAACTCATGGCGTGGCCAACAACGACTTTTTGCGTGTCGGCGGCAAGGATGTGGAAGGCACCTTCCTGCCCAGCGGCGGCGTGCTGGTGGTGAGTCAGCTGCCGGCCGATCATCCGGTCAAGAAGAGCGCGCAAGACTATGTGAACAAGTACGAGGCTGCTTTCGGCAAGGGCACGGTCTCGACCTTCGGCGGCCATGCTTGGGACGCCGGTCTGCTGCTGCAGGCGGCCTTGCCGGTGGCGCTGAAAAAAGCGCAGCCGGGCACGCCGGCTTTCCGCGCCGCTCTGCGCGATGCGTTGGAGGGCGTGAAGGAACTGCCCGGCGCACATGGCGTGTTCAATATGTCGCCGACCGATCACCTGGGCCTGGACCAGCGGGCGCGGGTGATGGTGAAGATCGATAAAGGGACTTGGCTCTACCAGCCCTGAGCTTGAGGTTTTTCTACTGCGCGGCTGCCATGCTGCGTTGACCGGCGCTGCAGGATCCTCACGGACAGGATGTACGTTCCGGTCCTTTCGCTTCGGTCGCCTTGCCTGACAGCCGCTCGCGACGAAAAACCCCGTCAAGCTTTCCGCCAGATACAGTATTTTTTGAGTCAGGGGCCCGATCGGGCCCCTTTTGAAATCCATCCAAAGAAACACAAACGCCATGAGCGCCACCCCTCCCATTCTTCAAAGCCTGATTGCCAACCGCTGGATCGGCAGCCAGGCGGCCCGTGCTCTGCACAGCGCGGTCAACGGCCGGCCGGTGGCGCTGACCCATGCGGATGAGATCGACTTTGCCGAGAGTCTGAGCTATGCGCGGGGCCAGGCCTTGCCCGCCTTGCTGGCCCTGGACTTCCAGCAGCGCGCCGCCCGCCTCAAGGCCTTGGCCAATTACCTGATGGAGCGCAAGGAGGGGCTGTACGCCATTTCCGCCCACACCGGCGGCACGCGCAGCGACAACTGGATCGACATCGAAGGCGGCATCGGCACCTTGTTCGCTTACGCCAGCATCGGCCGGCGTGAGCTGCCGTCCAGCAACGTCTTCCATGAGGGCCCGGCCATCCCGCTGAGCAAGGAAGGGCAGTTCATTGGCTCCCACATCCTGGTGCCCAAACGTGGCGTGGCAGTGCACATCAATGCCTTCAACTTCCCCATGTGGGGCATGTTGGAGAAGTTCGCGCCCAGTTTCCTGGCGGGCATGCCTTGCATCGTCAAGCCGGCCACCGCCACATCCTTCGTGGCCGAGGCCTGTGTGCGTTTGATCCATGAAAGTGGCCTGCTGCCGGCCGGCAGCTTGCAGCTGATCGTGGGCGGCTCGGGCGATTTGCTGGACCGCCTGGAAGAGACCGATATGGTCACCTTCACCGGCTCGGCCGATACCGCCGCCATGCTGCGCGTCAACAAGAACCTGATTGCGCGCTCGATCCCCTTCAACGGCGAGGCGGACAGCCTGAACTGCGCCATCCTGGCGCCCGATGTGGAGGTGGGCGACCCTGAGTTCGAGCTTTTCGTGAAAGAGGTGGCGCGCGAGATGACGGCCAAGACGGGCCAGAAATGCACCGCCATCCGCCGCGCCATCGTGCCCGCACGCCACATCGATGCGGTGGCCGAGGCCCTGCGTGCGCGCCTGGCCAAGATCAAGATCGGTGACCCGGCCGTGGAGGGCGTGCGCATGGGCGCCCTGGCCTCCAAGGCTCAGCAGGCCGATGTGGCCGAGCGCGTGGCCTTGTTGAGCGCCGGCAATGAAGTCGTGTTCGGCGCCAAAGACGGCTTTGCGCCGGTGGGCGAGGGCGTCGGCGAGGGTGCCTTCTTCGCGCCCACCTTGCTGCTTTGCCGCGATGCCTTTGCCAACGAGCAGGTCCACAACCTGGAGGCCTTCGGCCCGGTGTCCACCTTGATGCCTTATCAGGAACTGGACGAGGCCCTGAGCCTGGCCGCCAAGGGTCGCGGCAGCCTGGTCGGCTCGGTAGTCACCAAGACGCCGGCGATTGCCGCGCAGGCGGTCTATCACGCCGCGGCCTTCCACGGCCGCCTGCTGGTGCTGGACCGCGACGCCGCCAAGGAATCCACTGGCCACGGCTCACCCTTGCCTCAGCTCAAGCATGGCGGCCCCGGCCGCGCCGGCGGTGGCGAGGAATTGGGCGGCATCCGCTCGGTCAAACACTATCTGCAGCGCTGCGCGGTGCAGGGCAGCCCGACCATGCTGAGCGCCATCACTGGCGAGTACCAGCGCGGAGGCCGCGTGCAGGAGGATGCCGTCCATCCCTTCCGCAAGTATTTCGAAGAGATCCAGGTCGGCGATTCCCTGCTGACCCACCGCCGCACCGTCAGCGAGGCCGACATCGTCAATTTCGGTGGCGTCTCGGGCGATTACTTCTACATGCACTTCGACGAAGTGGCGGCCAAGGACACGCAGTTCGGCCAGCGCATTGCCCATGGCTACTTCGTGCTGTCGGCGGCGGCCGGCCTCTTTGTGTCGCCGGCGCCTGGCCCGGTGCTGGCCAACTATGGCCTCGACACCTTGCGCTTTGTGAACCCGGTGGCGATCGGTGACACCATCCAGGCTCGCCTCACTTGCAAACGCCGCATCGACCGCGGCAATCGCCCGGACCAGCCGCCGCAAGGCGTGGTGGCCTGGGATGTGCAGGTGATGAACCAGCGTGGCGAGTTGGTGGCCAGTTATGACATCCTGACCCTGGTGGCCAAGAAGGCGGCTTGAGCGTCCACTGCTGACAAGCCCGGGCCGGCGCCGTGATACCGTGGCGGCCATGAACACGCATTTGCAAGCCGCTCAGAGCGCGGTGTTGAACGAAGAAGACACCTGGGTGCAGAGTGATCTGCTGTGGCGTGATGAGCGCTGGACGGCCCAGGTGGTCAAGAACGAAGACGACGAAGGCTGGGCCGTGGCCATGACCTTGGCCGGCGAGGCCGAGCCGGCCCTGGTCGGTCCTTGGACCATGGGCCGGGACAAGAAAAACCCCAAGCCTTTGTCGGCACCGGCTTTTCACACATTGGTGAAGACAGCCTCCGAAGTGCTTCGTCGCCATGAGCAACAGCTCCATGCCCAGTTGCACAAGAGCTTGAAGGTGGATACCGAGCAGGGGCGCATCCAGGTGCTGCTGGACATCGTGCCCGATGAAGACAACCCGTATGCCACGCTGACCGCTCGCAATGCCGATGGCGACACCCTGGCCCAGCTCAAAGTCGATGCCGGCTTTCGCTTGACGGAAAGCTCGGCGCTGGCCTGGGTGGCCAAGGACTTTCTGCGGCCCTGAGGGGCAGCTGATTTGGTGTACGGGTGAGCAGCGAGAGCTGCCCGGTCACTTTTCCTTGGTCGCGGCTGCGTTCAAGTCGGCGCGGCGAGCGCCGGTGAAGCGCTTGGCCCAGTAGGCTTCACGCATGTCTTCCACCCGCACGGCGCCGCCGACGCGCGGTGAATGGATGAACTTGCCTTCGCCCACATAGATGCCCACGTGGGAGAAGGTGCGCTTCATGGTGTTGAAGAACACCAGATCGCCGGGCTTGAGCTCGGTCTTGTTGATGGGCAGCAGGCTGGACAGCCGCGCCTGTTCGTCGGCGCGGTGCGGCAGCACCATGCCCACGCTGAGTTCGAAAATGTGGCGGGTGAAGCCGCTGCAGTCAAAGCCGCTTTCGACCGATTTGCCACCGCGCGTGTAACGCACGCCCAAGAAGTTCATGGCCGAGAGCACCAGGCCGGAGGCCGTGTCGCGCACTTGATTCAACAAGCTGTTCGATTCGGCTTGGGCCAGCAAGCCGCGTTCCTGCAGGAAGCGGCTGACGGGATCGTTGGCTGTGGCCGCGGGCAAAGTGCTGGCGGAGGCCGCGGCCAGGGGCGCGGTGGCTGCCACGGTGCCGCCCGCGGCTGACGTGCCTGGTGACGTCAACAACTGGCTTTGACCCCAAGCCCCGGTGACCATGCCGGGCGGCGGCAAAGCCTGAGCCCGTGCGTCCCCGGACAGACCCACAGTCGCACAAACAGCCATCGCACAAACGGCCAGCGCACAGACGGCGCGTCCGGTCGGAGCGACAGTGGCGGCAGGGATGTGGCGGCTTGCGTCGAGCATGGTGTTCGGCGCGGAGCTTATGGGGGGGCTGTTGCGGGTGTCAAGCAAAGTGGCGGGCGACCGAGGGAAATCCCGGCGCAGATAGCAGTGAAGGCGGAAAAGCAGGCCCCAAACGGCTCGAGAGCCTAGGGCTAACCCTTAATTGGAACACAGATGCTCGCACAGTCTGTGGCAGCGCCGATTGCTTTGCGGCAAGGTTTCACGGCCTGCGCCCGTCTGCGGCGCCGCATGCGCCGCTGGAGGCGCTGTGGCCTGTCGCAAACCCGCGGGCATGCTCGATTTTCAAGGGGCACAATCCGCGCGTTCCCGCCGGGTCTGATCCGGGCTGCGGCGGCCATTTGCACACGTTCGGAGCTCCCTTTATGAAGCAAGCCCCCTGGTTGGCCGGCGCTGTTGCGCTGCTGCTGACCGCCTCCCTCTGGAATGGCGCCCACGCCGCCAGCCTGCCGGGCCCGGCCTTTCCGCAATTCCAATCGGCCGCTCAAGTCAAAACAGCCTGTGCCAGTGGCTTGGCCGCCGCCAAGAAGCGCCTGGCGGCCCTGGAACGCCGCAAGCTCGACACAGGCTGGCTGGCTGCGTTCGACGACTACTACGCGCTGCAGGAAGATGTGCAGTACCCAATCGAGTTCGTGCTCAATGTGCACCCGGACAAGGCGGTGCGCGAAGCGGCCCAGGCCTGCGCCATGGTTTGGTCCGAGTACAACACTGCTTTCGGTCAGAACGAGAAGATCTACCGCGCACTGAAGAGCGTCCCCACGCCCACGGCCCTGGACCGCGAATTGCAGCGCGTCAGTCTGGGCAGCTTTGAAGATGCCGGTGTGGCCTTGCCGCCCGCCAAGCGCAAACAGGCCAGGACCTTGTTGATGCGACTGGCCGAGTTGGATCAAAAGTTCAGCCAGAACCTGCGTGATGCTGGCGTCAAGGTGAGCTTCAGCGAGGCCGAAATGAAGGGCGTGCCCGAGGGCGTCTGGTCCAAGGCGCCGCGCGACGAGCAAGGGCGCATCGTGTTGGGCGTCGATTACCCGAGCTCGGGCCCGGTGATACAGATGGCCGAGGACCCGGCCGCGCGCGAGCGCATGTGGCGAGCCAAGAACAGCGAAGGTGGCGATGCCAATCTGAAGCTGCTGGACGAGATCACGCAAGCGCGCCAGGACTTCGCCAAGCTCTTCGGCTACAACAATTTTGTGGATTTCAATCTCCGCCGCCGCATGGCCAAGGATTCGGCCACGGCCTGGAAGTTCCTCAATGAGGTGAAGCGCCAGGTCAGCGAGCGTGAAGTCGCCGATATGGCCCAGCTTCGCGCCGCTAAGGCCGAGCACCTGGGCACGCCGCTGGAAGCCACCCAGCTGCAGGCCTGGGACAGCGCCTTCTACAGCGAGCGCCTGCGTCAGAGCCAGTTCTCGGTTGACCAGGAGGCCTTTCGCGAGTATTTCCCGGCTCAGGAAAGCCTGCAGTTCGCCATGCGCGTGATCGAGCGCTTGATGGGAGTCAAGTACACCCGCGTGCCGGCCGAACTCTGGCACCCGGAGGCACAGGCCTATGCCGTCAGCGATGCCGCCAGCGGCAAGGCCTTGGCCACGCTTTATGTGGACCTGTTCCCGCGCGAGGCCAAGTACAACCACGCGGCGGTCTGGCCGCTACGCTCTAGCGCCACCCGCATCGACCGCACGCCCACGGCCGCCTTGGTGGTCAACTTCAACCGCAAAGGCCTGACCCTGGGTGAAATGGAGACGCTGCTGCATGAGCTCGGCCACGCCGTGCACAACAACCTGTCCAACACCCACTACGCCCTGCAAGGCGGCACCAGTGTGATGATGGACTTTGTCGAAGCCCCCTCGCAGATGCTGGAAGACTGGGTCTACGACAAAAAGGTGCTCCAGTTGATGGCTGAGGTCTGCCCCAGCTGCAAGCCTGTACCCGATGCGCTGGTGGACAAGGCCGTGGCCGCCAAGGAATTCGGCAAGGGCTCGCAGTACGGCCGTCAGCACCTGTTCGCCAGCTATGACCTGGCACTGCACGGGCCCGAACACCAGCAGCCTCTGGTCCTGTGGGCCAAGATGCAGGGTGCGACGCCCCAGGGCTATGTGGAAGGCAGCAAGTTCCCGGCCGGCTTTGCCCATGTGGCAGGCGGTTATGGGGCCGGTTACTACGGCTATCTGTGGAGCCTGGTGGTGGCCATGGACTTGCGAACCGCCTTCGCGGCCGACAAGCTGAGCCCGGAGACCGGCCTGCGCTACCGCAACAGCGTGCTCGGGCAAGGAGGGCAGAAGCCGGCGCCTGAGCTGGTGCGCGACTTTCTTCAACGTGACAGCAATGCCAAGGCCTTCGCCGACTACCTGAGCCGCTGATCATCGCCGCAATTGCGGCCACCTTGCGCCATGCCTACCCGTAACTCTTTCATGGAGTTACGGGTTTTTTCATTTGCTTGCAGCTCAGGGTAATTGTTACGTCGACGGTCATATGAAACCCGCACAATGCCGCCCATCGGGACCTTACGCCCGCGGGCATCTCACCGCTCAGATGACAGGTTTGGCGGTGTTTTTGAAAAATCTGTGACAACCGGAGTTCTCGTCTTGAGCTACCACACGGCGCGTGCCATCTTTGTGTCTGGCCTCCTGCTGCTGCCCGCACTGGCAGCCCAGGCTCTCAGCTTTGCTGTCAACGAAGGCGTCAGCTACCGGGTGCCCTTGAGCGAGATTCGCGCCCGCTACGAGGGCATCGCAGGAGACCTCAGCAAGCTCCTGCGTCAGCCTGTCACCATCGAGCCGGTCGGCGACTACCCCTCGCTGCGCCAAGGCCTGGCCGAAAAGCGCTGGGAGCTGGCCTTGGTCCATCCGGCTCATATCTCGATCGCTGCCATCCGCGACCAGGGCTACAGCCTGGTGGCCGTCACCAAGGGTTTCACCGGCTACAAGGCCAGCTTTCTGGTTCGCGCCGACAGCACCTTGAAATCGCTGGCCGAGCTCAAGGGTCTGCGCCTCGGCGCTCCTGACGAGGATTCCATCACTTCCATGATGGTGCGAGCCACCTTGCGTGACAACGGCATGACACCCAAGCAGTTGGAGATCACTTACACACGCTACCAAGACGCCGTGCCCTTCTTTGTCGAGAACCGCCTGACCCATGCCGGCGCCACGGCGTCCAATGCCCTGGTCAAGGAATGGCAGGAGAAGGGCGGCAAGGTGCTGATGGCCTCCAAGCCTGTGCCCATCAAGCACATCATTGCCAGCCCACAGCTCAGTGCGGAGCAGCTTGAGAAGGTGCGCACCTATTTCCTGGCCCTGGACAGCAGCGAGGATGGCCGCAAGAAGCTGGAGCCCACCAAATGGAAGGGCTTCGAAGCCTACGACCAGGCGGCACTGCTGAAACTTGGTGTTTGGCTGGATGTGAAATGACATCTTGCGCTGCGACACTGCGGCGTGAAGCTTTCTGGTCCTGGATCTGAACGAGATGCAACGATGAGCCAAGATTCCCTGTTTGAAATGCTGCGTCAGAGTTCGCCCGAGGCCGCCGCCTTGCGCGCGCCGAGCCGGCCGGCCCTGAGCCACGGTCAGCTGACCCAGCTCGTGGCCGACACGGTCGCTTGCCTCAATGGCCTGGGCTTGGGGCGCAATGACCGGGTCGCTCTGGTTCTGAACAATGGCCCGGAGATGGCCGCCTGTTTCCTCGCCTGCGCCTGCGGTGTGGCCAGCGCACCGCTGAATCCGGCCTATCGTGCCGACGAATTCGAGTTCTATCTCGGCGACCTGCAAGCGCGGGCCTTGATCGTCGAGCGCGGCAGTGAGTCGCCTGCGGTCGCGGTGGCGCTCAAGCTCGGCGTTCGCATTTTGGAGTTGGTGGTGGAGGCGGGTGCGCCGGCTGGGCAGTTCAGCCTGCAGGAGGCTGGCTCTTCTGCCGCGCCCGCAGCTGTGGCATGCCTGCTCCGGGGCGGCTATGCCCAGGCCGATGACATCTCCATGGTGCTGCACACCTCGGGCACGACCTCGCGGCCCAAAATCGTGCCGCTGTCGCAGCGCAATCTCTGCGCCTCGGCGCGCAATATCCGCCAGAGCTTGCAGTTCCAGCCCAGCGACTGCGGCCTGAACATCATGCCGCTGTTCCACATCCACGGTTTGATCGCCGGGGTGCTGGCGCCGCTGTCGGCCGGCTCCCAGGTCTTCTGCACGCCGGGCTTCAATGCGCTGAAATTCTTTGCCTGGATGGATGAGGCGGCGCCGAGCTGGTACACGGCCGTGCCGACCATGCATCAGGCGATTCTGAGCCGGGCCAGCAAGAACGCCGAGGTGATCGCCCGCCACCCGCTGCGTTTCATGCGCTCCTCGTCCTCATCGATGCCGCCGCAGGTGATCGCCGAGTTGGAGCAGGTCTTCGGCGCGCCCTTGATCGAGGCCTATGGCATGACCGAGGCGACCCATCAGATGTGCTGCAACCCCTTGCCGCCGGCCACCCGCAAACCGGGCACGGTGGGCGTGGCTGCCGGCCCCGAGGTGGCCATCATGAATGCGGTCGGCCAGATTCTTTCGAACGGTGAAACCGGCGAGATCGTCATTCGCGGCGCCAATGTGACGGCAGGCTATCAGAGCAATCCCGGCGCCAATGCCGAGGCGTTCAGTCACGGCTGGTTCCGCACCGGTGACCAAGGTGTCATGGATGGAGAGGGTTATGTCTCCATCACCGGCCGGCTCAAGGAGATCATCAACCGGGGCGGCGAGAAGATCAGCCCGCGCGAAGTGGACGAGGCCTTGATGGACCATGCCGCCGTGGCGCAGGTGGTGTGCTTTGGCATGCCGCATGCCAAGCTGGGCGAGGACGTCGCCGCTGTCGTGGTCTTGCGCGAAGGCGCTGCGGCCAGCGAGCGCGAGCTGCAGGACTTTGTGAGCCAGCGCCTGGCTGACTTCAAGGTGCCGCGCAAGATCCTGTTCATGGATGAAATTCCCAAGGGGGCGACGGGCAAGTTGCAGCGCATCGGGCTGGCGCAGAAGCTCGGCCTGGTTTGAGCTTGCAGCTCAGCACACAGTCATTGCAATCAGCGAAAGAGGGAGAGTGGGTCATGGGAGTGCGTGTGAACAAGAACAACAAACCCTTCTGGCTTGCCGCCTTGTTGGGCCTGGCGGCCTGGCAGGCGCAGGCGGCGGGCTGGGTTCCGACCAAGCCGATCGAATTCATCGTGCCGGCCGGCACCGGCGGCGGTGCCGATCAAATGGCCCGCTTCATCCAGGGCATGGTCGGCAAGCATCAGCTGAGCCCGCAACCGGTGGTGGTCGTCAACAAGGCCGGCGGCGCCGGTGCCGAAGGCTTTCTTGACGTCAAGGGCGACAAGGCCAATCCGCACAAGCTTGTCATTACTTTGTCCAATTTGTTCACCACGCCCATGGCCACAGGTGTGCCTTTCAATTGGCGTGACCTGACCCCGGTCAGCATGATGGCTTTGGATCAGTTCGTGCTCTGGGTCAATGAAGACGCGCCTTACAAGACCGCCAAGGACTACTTCAATGCGGTCAAGACTCAGAACGTCAACAGCTTCAAGATGGGCGGTACGGGCTCCAAGCAGGAGGACCAGATCATCACGGTGATGCTGGAGAAGTCCACCGGCAAGAAGATGATCTACATCCCCTACAAGGGCGGTGGCGATGTGGCGGTTCAGTTGGTGGGCAAGCATGTCGACTCGACGGTCAACAACCCCATCGAGGCCGAGTCGCACTGGCGGGCCGGCAAGCTGCGGCCGCTGTGCGTGTTCGACGAGCAGCGCATGCCCTACCCGGAAAAGGTCACCGCGACGCAAAGCTGGGCCGATCTGCCGACCTGCACCTCTCAAGGCATTCCGGTCAGCTATCTGATGTTGCGCGGCATTTTCATGCCTCCGGGCGTCAGCGCCGAGCAGACCGCCTTTTACCAGGAGCTGCTGGCCAAGGTGCGCGCTCTGCCCGAGTGGAAGGACTTCATGGCCAAGGGCGCCTTCAAGCAGAGCGCTTTGCAGGGCCCGGAGTTTGTCGATTGGCTGGGCAAGAACGAGCAGTTGCACCGGGTGCTGATGAAGGAAGCGGGCTTCATGGCGCAGTGAGCCGGGAGTCCATCTCGACTGGGAGGCGAGGTGATGCAGGAAGAACAAGAAATGCAGAACGAGGTGGCGCCGGGGGCCTGGCAGCTGCGTTGGGTGGAGCTGGGCGTGGCCCTGTTTCTGCTCATTGTGGCGGGGCTGGTGGTCAAGGACAGCCTGAGGCTGGGCATCGGGTGGGCCGATGACGGGCCGCGCTCAGGTTACTTCCCCTTTCGCATCGGCGTCGCTCTCGCGGGCTGTTCGGCCTGGCTGCTGATCCAGCAGCTCTTGCGCTGGCCCCGCTTGCGCAGCTTGGTGTTTGCCGAGCGCGGGCAGCTGCGCGATGTGGCGGCCGTGCTGCTGCCCACCGCGGTGTTTGTCGCTGCCATCCCGTGGCTGGGTATGTATCTGGCGGCCAGCTTGCTGATCGCCTGGTTCATGTGGCGCAACGGTGGCTATCGCTGGCCCTGGCTTGTCGGTCTGCCGGTGGCTGTGAGTGTCAGCCTGTTCCTGCTGTTCGAGCGTGCCTTCACCCAGCCCCTGCCCAAGGGGCCGATCGAACACTGGCTGGGCTTCTGAGATGGATGATTTTTCCAATCTGCTGCACGGCTTTTCGGTCGCCGCCACCGTGCCCAATCTGGGCTATATGTTGGTGGGCATCCTGCTGGGGGTCTTGATCGGCGTGCTGCCGGGCTTGGGCGGCGCCAATGGCGTGGCCATCCTGCTGCCACTGACCTTCACCATGGACCCCACCACCGGCATCATCATGCTGTCCTGCATTTACTGGGGGGCTTTGTTCGGTGGGGCCATCACGTCCATCTTGTTCAATATCCCCGGTGAGCCCTGGTCGGTGGCCACCACCTTTGACGGCTACCCCTTGGCCCAGCGCGGCCAGGCGGCGCAGGCGCTGACGGCGGCCTTCACCTCGTCCTTTGTGGGCGCCATGTTCGCCACGCTGCTGATCACCTTTCTCGCGCCCTTGCTGGCCCACTTTGCCCTGCGCTTCGGTCCGGCCGAGTTGTTTGCGGTGCAACTGCTGACCTTCTGCAGCTTTGTGGGCATGAGCCAGGAGGCGCCGGTCAAGACCCTCATTGCCATGTTGCTGGGCTTTGCCCTGGCCGCCGTGGGCATGGATGACATGACCGGCCAGTTGCGCATGACCTATGGCTTCACCGATATGCTCAAGGGCTTCGATTTTCTGATCGCGGTGATTGGCCTCTTCGGTATCGGTGAAATCTTGCTGACCATGGAAGAGGGCCTGGCCTTCAAGGGCCAGAGCGCCCGCATCAGCCCGCGTGTGGTCTGGCAGACCTGGGTACAGCTGCTGCGCCACTGGAAGACCTTTTTGCGTTCCATGGCCATCGGCTGCTGGATGGGCATCACGCCGGGTGGCGCCACGCCCGCTTCATTCATGAGTTATGGCGTGGCGCGGCGCATGGCCAAGAACCCCGAGGGCTTTGGCAAGGGCGAGCTGGCCGGTGTGGTGGCACCCGAGACGGCCGCCCATGCGGCCGGCACCTCGGCCTTGTTGCCCATGCTGACCCTGGGCATTCCAGGCTCGCCCACGGCTGCCGTGCTGTTGGGTGGCCTGGTGATCTGGGGCCTGCAGCCGGGGCCCATGCTTTTCGCTGAGCACAAGGATTTCGTCTGGGGTCTGATCGCCAGCATGTACCTGGCCAATATCGTCGGCCTGATCGTGGTGTTGACGACCGTGCCTTTCTGGGCCGCTATCCTGCGCGTGCCCTTTGCCATCATCGCGCCCGTCATCATCGTCACCTGCGCCATCGGCGCCTACACCGTGCATGGCTCCATGTTTGATGTCTACCTGATGCTGGGCTTCGGCGTGCTGGGCTATTTGTTCAAGAAGCTCAAATACCCAATGGCGCCGCTGGTGCTGGCCCTGGTGCTGGGCGACAAGGCCGAGGCCAACTTCCGCCAGTCCATGCTGCTCTCGCAGGGCGAGCTCAGCATTTTTTGGTCCAATGGCCTGGTCGGTGGCATCACGGGCTTGGCTTTGCTGATGCTGCTTTGGCCGCTGTTCGATGTGGCCAAGCGCTGGGCCCGCGGTCCAGCTGCAGATGCACAACAAGAGGTGAAGGCCGTATGAGCGGTATGAGGGCAGGCGCATGAAGTTCGCCATCGTGGGTGCAGGCGCCATCGGCGGCCTGCTCGGGGTGCGTCTGGCCGCGGCCGGTGAGCAGGTTTGCTTCATCGCCCGCAACAAGAACCTGGCCGCCATTCAGACCCAGGGCTTCACCCTGATCGAGGAAGACGGTCGCGAGCTGGCGCAGCCGGCCGGCCCGAACCTGCGCGCGGTGCAGCGCATGGCCGAAGCCGGCGTGCAGGATGTCGTGCTGTTGACCGTCAAGGCGCATCAGCTGGTCGATCTGCTGCCCGAGTTGCCGGCCCTGATCGGCCCGCAGACCTTGATCGTCAGCATGATCAACGGCCTGCCCTGGTGGTACTTCCAGGGCCTGGCCGGCCCGCATGAGGGCCGCGTGCTGGAGTCGGTGGACCCGGGCGGCGCCATCGCCGCCACGCTGCCCGCGGCCCAGGTGATCGGCAGCATCGTCTACCCGGCGGCGCAGCTGGAAGCGCCCGGGCGCGTGCGCCTGATCGAGGGCAATCGCTTCAGCCTGGGTGAGCTCGACGGCCAGCGCAGCGAACGCATCGAGGCCTTGTCACAAGCGCTGATGCGGGCCGGCTTCAAGGCGCCGGTGGCCAAGGACATCCGCGCCGAGCTTTGGGTCAAGCTCTGGGGCAATCTGAGCTTCAACCCGATTTCGGCCTTGAGCCACGCCACGCTGGAAGACATCTGCCGTTTCCCGCTCAGCCGCGAGCTGGCCGCACGCATGATGGGCGAGGCCCAGCAGGTGGGCGAGAAGCTGGGCGTGCAGTTCAAGATCTCGCTGGACAAACGCATCGCCGGCGCCGAGGCCGTGGGCGCCCACAAGACTTCGATGCTGCAGGATGTGGAGGCCGGCCGGGCGCTGGAGCTGGAAGCCTTGCTCGGCGCCGTCGTCGAGCTGGCCCGTATCACCGAGACCGTGACGCCCAATCTCGACGCCATCTATGCGGTGACCAGCCTGCTTGCGAAGACATTGCAGGCGAAGCGGGGCGCGCTTGTGATCCGGCATCTTTGAGTTTGAATGATCATTGCAAAGACTGGCTCACGAGTACATATGCGGCAAGCAGCAAGGCCGCGTTGTCCAGCGCCAAACCCACCCTACGAGTGAGGCCGTAGCCGTAGTGCTCTTTCAGCCCCAAGCCGCGCCGGATCGCGATCACATAGAGGGCAAACAGGATCGGGTATATCAGATGGAGGAGCAGGCCGGCGGCCGTGCAGTAGTCACACAGCAAGCCCAGTAGCGCCACGGTGCCAATGAGCAATGTCAGCCCGCGTGAGGCGAGCACCAGCGATGTGTTGGAGATCATCATTTGCAGGTGTCCCGCTCTTCGCGATCTTTCCAAGGTCCGCTGACACCGAAGTCGCCGCCGCGGGAGTAGAAGATGGAGCTTGTGCCCAGCCTACCGAAAACGTCCGAGAGGAAGAGTTGGCGCTGCAAGCCGCCAAGTTGGAGACGGGCAGCAAAGGAGAGGTCGGCGAAGGCTTTGCCGTTCAGGATGGCGCTGGCCGTGTTCATGAACGAGTCGACCGTCTGACCGAGCACGTTGGAGAAGGCGTCGTAGGACTCCGGTGCGTAGATCGACCAAACATGGTTGATCGCCGTGCCGACGGCGTAGCCGTATCCAAATGTCAGTCCCAATCGTGTGCCTACGAAGCTGGCGGTCTCGTACAGTGCGGCGCGTACCGACAGCGATCCTACGGGTGCAGTTCGATAGTCGAGGTAGATCTGCCGAATGGTCATGTCGATGTTCGGAGCGGGTGTGTTGCCCGACGCAATCAGGCCGCGCCCGACGGGGTGACTGGGGAACTGGGCCCTGGGAGTCAAAGGCGAGAGCTGCAGTGACAGGCTTGTTGCCAAGGTCGGCGACACTTTGAGAGCTGCAGCGTAGGTGTCGGCGAAGCCAAAGTGGCTTCCGATCCGGGCCAGGGTCGCTGCGTCACACCTAAATGCCAAGATGTCCAGGAGTTTGGCCTGCTTGCTGCTGTTCCTTGTCGCGTTGCTGTACTCGTAAGCTAAATCGTTCAGCTCGGCGGCGCTCATAGAAGCCAGGAGTTGCATCAGCTGCGCTGTCGGCATGCCCTCGATATTGCTCTCAATCGTGTGCTGGAAGCTGTTGTTGATGGCGTCTGGGAACTCCCAAGCGTGTCGGGCGCCGGGTGCAATCGATGCATGGGATGTGAAGTTGCTGACGATGTCGGGGCCATTGCTTGAGGTGAGCTTGCCATCGCAGTCATTGTTCGCTGCAAAGGCTGGCCCAAACATGACGATAGAAACCGTGCTGCCAAGAAAGTTTCGACGAGTGGCCATTTCAGTCTCCTGCTGTGGGTTGCAGTTTCAGTGCGCCTTAAGTTGGTCGGAAAGCCGATGGGCGCTCATCAAGACTAGGTCGTGGTCAACAGTACGTTCAACCTGTCAGGTCTTACACCTTTATTCGGTGGGGTCTGCCTTGGCTTAGGGATGGAGCGTCACATAGTTCGGCTTCAGACCTTTGGGTCAGTGATTCGAGAAGTCATCGTGGCGGTTGCGCAGGCGCAGAGTTCTCGGACTGAGGTGGCCCCACAAGGTGATTCCCTTCGATGCCCTCACATGTTTTCAGCGGCGCCAGTCGCTCTCGATGAAGCGCAGCACCGCATCCTCGTGGTGCGGGCCGATCACTTGGTGGGCTTCCTGCTTGACCGCCTCGATGGCATTGGCCACGGCGATGCCGCGGTGGGCGGCGCGCAGCATCTTGATGTCGTTGACATGGTCGCCAAAGACCACCACCTCGCGTTCCTGCAGGCCGTAGCGTTGGGCCAGCAGCTGAATGCCCTGGTCCTTGGTGGCGCGCCGGTCGTGCACGGTCAGCCAGGGCCAGCCGGGCTTGTAGAGGTCCTCGGCCAGATGGGTTTCCACCGCGTCGCCGCAGAGCGCGTCGATGTCCGCCTGCAGCGCCGCCAGCGGCGCCTCGCGCTCCACCACCACAAAGGTCACGGCCGGGTCGCGCAGCTCGTCCTGCAGGCGTGGGCTGTGGCGCAGACGCGGGTCGGCATTGCGCTGGCGTTCGGTGACAAAGGCCTGCTGCGCCTCGTTGTGCACCGATTGGTAAAACAGCTGGTCGCCCAGCGGGCCGTGGGTGGAGACGAAGGGCATCAGGTCATGTTGGCGGATCAGGGCGAACACGGCCTGGGCCAGGGCTGGTTCCATGGCGTTGACCACTTCATGCTCGGCGCTGGCCATATTGCTGAGGTAGGCGCCGTTGCTGCCGATCACGGGTAGGCGCAGGGGTAGATCGCCGAGGATGTGGCGGATCGAGGTGACATGGCGGGCGCTGGCCACGGTGAAGAGCAGGCCTTGGTCCAGCAGGCGGGTCAGACCGGCGCGGGTGCTGTCGGCGAGGCGGCCTTGTGGGTCGAGCAGGGTGCCGTCGAGGTCGGAGACGTAAAGCGTCATGTCGGGATCAGGCTGCAAAAAAAGAAAAAGGGCGGCTGAAGCCGCCCCGGAAAAGTCGCGATCGGTGCGAGTTGCTCAGAGCACCTCGGAGGCAAAGTCTGCCAGACGCGAGCGTTCGCCGCGGGCCAGCGTGACATGGCCGCTGTGGGCCCAGCCTTTGAATCGATCCACGGCATAGGTCAGGCCCGAGCTGCCTTCGGTCAGGTAAGGCGTGTCGATCTGCGCCAGATTGCCCAGGCAGACGATCTTGGTGCCGGGGCCGGCGCGGGTGATCAAGGTCTTCATCTGCTTGGGCGTCAGGTTTTGCGCCTCGTCGATGATGACGAACTTGTTCAAAAAGGTGCGGCCGCGCATGAAGTTCAAGCTCTTGATCTTGATCTTGCTGCGCACCAGGTCGTTGGTGGCGGCGCGGCCCCATTCACCGGCTGCGCTGTCGCCACGAGCCAGCACTTCCAGGTTGTCGTCCAGGGCACCCATCCAGGGGCTCATCTTTTCCTCTTCGGTGCCGGGCAGGAAGCCGATGTCCTCGCCCACAGGCACGGTCACGCGGGTGACGATGATCTCGCTGTAGCGGCGCTCATCCAGCACCTGCGAAAGGCCGGCGGCCAGGGTCATCAGGGTCTTGCCGGTGCCGGCCGTGCCGGTCAGGGTGACGAAATCGCAGTCGGGGTCGAGCAGCAGGTTGAGGGCGAAGTTCTGCTCGCGGTTGCGGGCGGTCACGCCCCAGACCGAATGTTTCTGGTTGCCGTAGTCCTTGAGCGTGCGCAGCACGGCGGTCTTGCCGGTGATCTCCAGCACCTTGGCATAGAGTGGCACGGCGCCGGGCGCTTCCAGGTAGACCAGTTCGTTGACCAGCAGCGAGGGCACCAGGGGGCCGCTGATGCGGTAGAAGGTCAGGCCGCCTTGCTGCCAGCTTTCCATGGTCTTGCCATGGCGCTCCCAGAAATCGGCCGGCAGGGCTTGCACGCCGGTGTAGAGCAGGTCGGAGTCTTCCAGCGTCTTGTCATTGCGGTAGTCCTCGGCCGGCAGACCCAGGGCACGCGCCTTGATGCGCATATTGATGTCCTTGGACACCAGGACAACTTCGCGCTCGGGTTGCTGGATCTTCAGCGCCTGCACCACGGCCAGAATCTGGTTGTCGGCCTTGCCCTGGGGCAGGCCGGCGGGCAGGGGCGTGTCGATCAGCTGGGTCTGGAAGAACAGCTTGCCGCCGGCCTCGCGGTGGCCGGTGTGGTCCAGAGGCAGGCCCTTGGCCATTTCCTCGATGCCGCTGCTCTTCAGGCCTCCGGCCAGATTGTCCAGTTCGCGGCTGACCTGGCGCACATTGCGCGCCACTTCGGTCATGCCCTTCTTGTGCCCGTCCAGCTCTTCGAGCGTGATCATGGGCAGGTAGATGTCGTGCTCCTCGAAGCGGAACAAGCTCATGGGGTCGTGCATCAGCACATTGGTGTCGAGCACAAAGAGCTTGGGCGCGGCGGCGCCGGCCTTGCTGGAGCGGCCGGCCTTGCTCGGCTTGGCCGCCGGCGCGGCGGCGGGGGCCGCCCGGCTGGCTTTGGGCTTGTCGGCTGGATAGACCGTTGGCGTCAAGGCTTCCAGGGCCTGGCCAGGCGCGGCCTTGGGGGCGGCCGGACGTGCCTTGGCCGCGGGGGCGCTGAGGGTGACGGGCAGCGGCGCGGTGATGATCGTCTTGCTGACGCTGCTGCTGCGGCTGGGTTTGGGGGCTGGCGCTTCAGCCTTGCTGGGGCTCACCGCCAAGGTGTTTGCAAAGGCGGTGGGCTCGAGGCGGGCGGCGCGTTTGGTCGGGGGCTTGGGCAGTGGCATGGTGCTCAGTGTTCTGACGGGCGCGAGCCCGCCATGCTGTCGGAATCGGGAGACGGCAAAAGCCAGCAGCGGCGAAAAAAGCAAAAAGCCGCACAGGCTGCTGTGCGGCTTGATGGGATTTGATCTTGGGCTGCGTGGCTCTCGGGCATGAAACCATTATGCACAATGCCGACGACGACTCGTGGCAATCCAAGCGACTCGCCTGGCCCATGAAAAAAGCCGGCTCGGGCAAGGCCCGGTCCGGCTTCGTATCGGCGGCAGCGGTGCTGCCGTCCTGTGGATCAGGCGGCGGTCTTTTTCAGCGCGCTGACTTCCTTCAGCACTTCATCGACATGGCCGGCCACCTTGATGCCGCGCCATTCGGCACGCAGCACGCCCGAGGCGTCGATCAAGAAGGTCGAGCGCTCGATGCCCTTGACCTTCTTGCCGTACATGATCTTGTTCTTGACCACGCCAAACATATGGCAGAGCTTCTCTTCGGTGTCAGCGATCAGCTCGAAGGGGAGTTCCAGCGTTTGCTTGAACTTGTCGTGCGAGGCCATGTTGTCGCGTGAAACACCGAGCACAACTGCGCCAGCTTTCACGAAGTCCTTGTGCCGGTCGCGAAATTGCATCGCTTCCGTAGTACAACCGGGGGTGTTGTCCTTCGGGTAGAAGTACAGCACCACGGCTTGACCTTGATAGGTATGTGGTGTGAACTTCACGCCTCCGGTGGCAAGGGCTTCAATTTCCGGGAGAGGTTTGTTGAGCGCTGGCGTCATGTGGCGTTCTATGTATGATGTGCCCGGCTGGGCATAGCCGTTGATTATACGGCCTTTGACGAGTCCCCTCCGGGAGGCGGCGCTTCGTCATTTAGGGGGATTGCCCTTGCGCTGCTGCCTGTGATCTTGTGGCAGACCTGGGGCGGCGCGCCTCAGCCCTCGATCAACAAGGCCGCCAGCACCGCGCGGCTCTCGCTGCTCAACACGTTGTAAGTGCGGCATGCGGCCGCCAGATCCATGGTTTCGACGCCAATGCGGGCTTCGATCAGGCAACGGTAGAGGCGTGGATTGGCGAAGCGGATGCGGCTGCCACTGCCGAAGATCACCAGTTCGGGCTTGAGCGTCAGGATCTGTTCAAAGTGCGCTTCGCTCAAGTCTTCGAAGCGTGTCAGCGCCCAGGCTTGCACGTCGCCGCGCCAGGGCACCAGCACACTGCTGCGGTGTTCGTCGGCATTGACCCGGACGCTTTGTCCGTCGTGGCGCGAAATGATGTTGCCGCCTTGCGGCTCGTCGAGTTGGAATTTCATCGTGGCGGGGGAGGGGGTGGCGACAGCGCCGGGACCTGCGAAGGCTCACTTGCTTGTACTCTCAGGCGGCAGGCGTCTTGGCGGCCGTGGCCCTGTGATTAAATTGTATGGTTTTGCACTGCAACATGAGTATCGAAGGCCCATGGCCGCAGCGCAGACACTGATCCTTTAATCGACCGCACCAGGAGTCCCCGTCTTGAAGCCCATTGCCAAGTCCAGCAAGCTCGCCAGCGTCAGCTATGACATCCGTGGCCCTGTGCTGGACAAGGCGCGCCAGATGGAGGACGAGGGTCAGAAGATCATCAAGCTGAACATCGGCAATGTGGCCGCCTTTGGCTTGATGCCGCCGGACGAGATCGTGCAGGACATGATCCGCAACCTGCCTGATGCCGCCGGCTACACCGACAGCAAGGGCCTGTTCGCCCCGCGCAAGGCCGTGGTGCACTACACGCAGGAAAAAGGCGTCAAGGGCGTGACGGTGGATGATGTCTACTTGGGCAACGGCGCGTCGGAGCTGATCCAGATGGCGATGAACGCCCTGGTCAACGATGGTGACGAGGTGCTGATCCCGGCGCCTGACTTTCCGCTCTACACCGCCGTGGTGGGGCTGTCCGGCGGCAAACCGGTGCACTACCTCTGCGACGAAGGCGCGGGTTGGCTGCCCGACCTGAACGACATCGAGTCCAAGATCACGCCGCGCACCCGCGCCATCATGGTCTGCAACCCCAACAACCCGACCGGTGCGCTGTACCCGGATGACCTCTTGCTGGGCATCATCGAGATCGCTCGCCGTCACCAGCTCTTGATCTTCGCGGACGAGATCTACGACAAGACCTTGTACGACGGCAACACCCACACCAGCATGGCCAGCCTGGCCGACGATGTGCTGTTCGTGACTTTTAATGGTCTGTCCAAGAACTATCGCGCCTGCGGCTACCGCGCCGGCTGGATGGTGGTCAGCGGTGAAAAGCGCCATGCCCGCGACTACATCGAGGGCCTGAACATGCTGGCCTCGCTGCGCCTGTGCTCCAACACGCCGGGCCAGCTGGCGATCCAGACCGCCCTCGGCGGTTATCAAAGCATCAAGGACCTGGTGGCCCCGACCGGCCGCCTGTGCCGCCAGCGTGATCTGGCCTACGAGCTGCTGAGCCAGATCCCGGGCGTCAGCGTCGTCAAGCCCAAGGCTGCGCTGTACATGTTCCCGCGCTTGGACCCCAAGGTCTACCCAATCACCGACGATCAGCAGTTTGCCTACGAGCTGCTGGCCGAGGAGAAGGTGCTGATCGTCCAGGGCACTGGTTTCAACTGGGTGGCGCCCGACCACTTCCGCCTGGTCTTCCTGCCCAATTCCGACGACCTGAAGGAAGCGATCGGCCGCATCGAACGCTTCCTGGCCCATTACCGCAAGCGCCACGGCACCTGAGCCTCCCTCCCGGGTTTGTTTTCTTCGAAACGTGAACAGCAAAGTGACAGACAGCATGAAAGCGATCAAAGTCGGCCTCCTCGGCATTGGCACCGTGGGCAGTGGCACCTTCCATGTGCTGCGTCGCAACCAGGCGGAGATCAAGGGCCGCGCCGGCCGCGGCATCGAAGTGAGCATGGTGTGCCGCCGTGATCTGGCGCAGGCGCGTCAAATCGTGGGTGACGCCGATGTGGTGGTGACCGCCGACCCCTTCGAGATCATCCGCAACCCCGAGATCGACATCGTGGTCGAAACCATCGGCGGCTGCGATCTGGCTCGCACCCTGGTGCTGGAAGCCATCGCCCAGGGCAAGCATGTGGTCACCGCCAACAAGGCGCTGCTGGCCGTGCATGGCACCGAGATCTTTGCGGCCGCGCGCGCCAAGGGCGTGATGGTGGCGTTTGAAGCGGCCGTGGCTGGCGGCATCCCCATCATCAAGGCCTTGCGCGAGGGCCTGACCGCCAACCGCATCGAGTGGATCGCCGGCATCATCAACGGCACCACCAACTTCATCCTGTCCGAGATGCGCAGCAAGGGGTTGGACTTCGCCACCGTGCTGAAGGAAGCGCAGCGCCTGGGCTATGCCGAGGCCGACCCGACCTTTGACGTCGAAGGCGTGGACGCCGCCCACAAGCTGACGCTGATGAGCGCCATCGCCTTCGGCGTGCCGGTGCAGTTCGACAAAGCCCATGTGGAAGGCATCAGCCAGCTGCAAGCGGCCGACATCAAGTATGCCGAGCAGCTGGGCTACCGCATCAAGCTCCTGGGCTTGACCCGCCGCCGGGACACGGGCATCGAGCTGCGCGTGCACCCGACCCTGGTGCCCATGAGCCGCCTGATTGCCAATGTCGAAGGCGCGATGAACGCCGTGGTGGTGCAGGGCGATGCCGTCGGCACCACGCTCTACTACGGCAAGGGTGCCGGCGCCGAGCCGACCGCTTCGGCGGTGATCGCCGATCTGGTGGACATCACCCGCCTGCACACCGCCGACCCCGACCACCGCGTGCCGCATCTGGCCTTCCAGCCCGACGCGATGAGCGACACCGCCATCCTGCCCATGGCCGAGGTGCTGACCAGCTATTACCTGCGTCTGCGCGTGGCCGACGAGGCCGGTGTGCTCTCGCGCATCACCACCATCCTGGCCGAGCATGACATCTCGATCGATGCCGTGTTGCAGCGCGAATCCAACGAGGGCGAACGCCAGACCGACCTGATCATCCTGACCCACGAGACCCAGGAAGGCCGCATGAACCTGGCCCTGGCTCAGATGCAAGGTTTGAACACCGTGCTGGCGCCCATCGTGCGTCTGCGCAAGGAAGAATTGGCTTGACGAGCATGCGATACATCAGCACCCGCGGCGACCAAACTGAGCGCCGTTTCTGCGACATCCTGCTGGAAGGCCTGGCGCCCGATGGCGGCCTCTACCTGCCCACGCATTACCCGCAGGTGGACGATGCCACGTTGACGCGCTGGCGCGGCCTGGCCTATGCCGATCTGGCGTTTGAGATTTTGTCGCTCTATATCGACGACATCCCGGCCGAAGAGCTGCGTGCCATCACCCGCCGCACCTACACCGAGGCGGTGTTCGGCACCCCCGAGATCACGCCGCTCAAGACCTTGGAGCCCGGCTTGGCTTTGGAGGCCTTGTCCAACGGCCCGACTTTGGCCTTCAAGGACATGGCCATGCAGCTGCTGGGCCAGTTGTTCGAGTACGAGCTGGGCCGGCGCGGCCAGACGCTCAATATTCTGGGCGCCACCTCGGGCGACACCGGCAGCGCTGCCGAATACGCGATGCGCGGCAAGGCCGGCGTCAATGTCTTCATGCTCAGCCCCCATGGCCGCATGAGCCCCTTCCAGCAGGCCCAGATGTTCAGCCTGCAGGACCCGAACATCCACAACATCGCCGTCGAGGGCGTGTTCGATGACTGCCAGGACATCGTCAAGGCGGTCAGCAATGACCTCGAGTTCAAGCGCAAGTACCAGATCGGTACGGTCAACTCGATCAACTGGGCGCGCTTGCTGGCCCAGGTGGTGTACTACTTTGCTGGCTACTTCCAGGCGACGACGAGCAACACCGAGCGGGTCAGCTTCACCGTGCCCTCGGGCAATTTCGGCAATGTCTGCGCGGGCCATGTGGCGCGCATGATGGGCTTGCCGATTGCGCATTTGGTGGTGGCCACCAACGAAAACGATGTGCTGGACGAGTTCTTCCGCACCGGCGTCTACCGCGTGCGCGGCAGCGCCGAGACGCACGAGACCTCGAGCCCGTCCATGGATATTTCCAAGGCCAGCAATTTCGAGCGTTTTGTGTTCGATCTGCTGGGTCGTGACGGCCAGCGGGTCAAGGGCTTGTTTGGCGAGGCCATTGCCCGCGAAGGGCGTTTCCAGATCAGCGCCAGCGAACATGCCGAGATTGCGCGTTATGGCTTCCAGTCCGGCCGCAGCAGCCATGCTGACCGCCTGGCCACCATTCGCGCCACCCACGCACGCTACGGCGTGGTGGTGGACACCCACACCGCCGATGGCCTCAAGGTGGCACAAGAGCGCCGCGAGCCCGGTGTGACCATGCTGGTGCTGGAGACAGCTTTGCCGGTCAAGTTCGCGGCCACCATCGAGGAAGCGCTGGGCACACCGCCACCTCGGCCCGCTGGTCTGGAGCACATCGAATCTCTGCCCAAGCGCGTGGTGGTGATGCCGGTCGATGTGGCCGCAGTCCAGCGTTTCATTGAAACCCATGTCTGAGTCCTCTGCCGCCCAGGCCAAGCCGGCCATGCTGCCGCTGGACGAGGCGCTGGCCCGCTTGCTGGCTGCTGTTCAGCCCCTGGGCTTGAGCGAAGTGCTGCCCACGGCCGAGGCCCTGGGCCGGGTGCTGAGCCAGGACGTGGTGTCCTTGCTCGACGTGCCGCCGGCCGACAACTCGGCCATGGACGGCTATGCCTTTTGCGCCGCCGATGTGCACGAGCCAGGCTCGGTTCTGCCGGTGGCGCAGCGCGTGCCGGCCGGCGTGGTCGGTGCGGCTCACCAGCCGGGCACGGCGGCGCGCATCTTCACCGGTGCGCAAGTGCCAGTGGGCGCCGACACCGTGCTGATGCAGGAACAATGCGAGGCCGTGCCGGGCGAGGGCCTGGGCGCCGTGCGATTCTTGAGCGTGCCCGAGCTGGGCAATGCCATCCGTCGCCGCGGCGAGGATGTGGAGCGCGGCGCCACCGTGCTCTCGGTCGGCAGTCGCCTGGATCCGGCGGGCTTGGGCCTGGCTGCTTCGGTCGGCGCGGCCCAGCTGAAAGTGGCGCGGCGCCCGCGCGTGGCGCTGTTTTCTACCGGCGATGAGTTGGTCATGCCCGGCGAGCCGCTGCGTCCCGGCGCCATCTACAACTCCAACCGCTTCACCCTGCGCGGCCTGCTGCAAGGCCTGGGCTGCGAGGTGCTGGACTTGGGCATCGTGCCCGACCGGCTCGATGCCACGCGCGCGGCCCTGCGGGAAGCGGCGGCGCGGGCCGACCTCATCATCACCTCGGGCGGCGTTTCCGTCGGCGAGGAAGACCATCTGCGGCCGGCCGTGCAGGCCGAAGGGCAGCTGGAGCTCTGGCAGATCGCCATCAAACCGGGCAAGCCCTTTGCCTTCGGTTCGGTGCGGCGCGATGGTGATGGCGGTTCAGCGTGGTTCGTCGGTCTGCCAGGCAATCCGGTGGCCAGTTTGGTGACCTTCTGCCTGCTGGTTCGGCCGGTGATCTTGCGCCTGCAGGGCGCCACCCGCCTGCAGCCACGCGCCTATGCACTGCGTGCGGATTTCGCCTGGCCGCGTGCCGATCGGCGCCAGGAGTTTCTGCGTGCCCGGCTCAACGAGGCCGGCGGCTTGGATCTGTTCGCCAACCAAAGCTCGGGCGTGCTCAGCTCGGCGGTCTGGGGCGATGGCCTGGTGGACAACCCCTCGGGCCGCAGCATCGCGCCCGGCGACACGGTGCGCTTTCTGCCCTTCAGTGAGTTGCTGTCATGAGTGATGCCGTGGTCATGATCCAGGTGCAACTGCGTTTTTTTGCTTCGCTGCGGGAGCAGTTGGGGGCGGGCGAGCGACTCGAGATTCCCGCCGGCACCAGCGTGGCCGCTTTGCGCGAGCAGCTCTGTGGGCGCTCGGCGGCGCATGCGGACGCCTTGGGGCCTGGGAGAGCCGTTCGTTGTGCGCTCAACCAGCAGATGGTGGCAAGCGACCAGACCCGCATTTCGGCCGATGCCGAGCTGGCCTTTTTCCCGCCGGTCACCGGCGGTTGAGTCTATGAGGCTGCTGTGCAGGGCTTGCATCTGACTGCCGATTTGCGTGGCTGCGACCCGCAGTCGCCGTTGATGCTGGACCCAGAGTCTCTCGGTCGCCTGTGCCGCGATGCCGTGCAGGCGGCGGGTTTGGGCGCTGTGGCCGAGCTGTTTCATCGTTTTGAGGTCGCGCCTGGCTGTGAGCAGAGCGGCATCACGGGCGTGGTTCTGCTGGCCGAATCGCATCTGGCCATTCACACCTGGCCCGAGCTGGGCGGCGTCACGCTCGACGTGTATGTCTGCAACCTGGTGGGCGACAACAGTGCCGCGGCCGAACGGTTGATGCAGCTGCTGTGCGATGCCTTTGATGCTGGCTCACGGCGAGAGCAGCGTTTGGTGCGCGGCTGACGAGGTCGGCTGGAATCGGCACGAAGCAGCCCTTGGGTCGGGTGTTGATCGGGCCGACTGGGTACTCTACTCCGTTCATGTCCCCCGACCCCAGCCTGCGGCTGGGGCCTCCTCCTTTACTTCACTTCGCAGAGCACCCAGCCGTCCCGATCCAGCGAGGCCATGCTCCTTCGACGAAAACGACGAGCGATCGCACTGACAAGAGGTGTCGGGTGAGTGCTGAAGCGAAGTAAAGGGGGAGGCCTGTGCGCTGCACAGGCAGGAGGACTGAGCCCGGACTCAAACAGTCCTGAGGACTGTTTGTGCCAGGCGAAGGGCTGGGCCGCTGGCCCAGACATGAGCGGAAGCACTCGCCCGACGCCCCTTGGCACAAGCCCAACCTTCAAAGGCTACTCTGTGCCGATTGCGGCCTCTCCAGGTGCAGCTCAAAAACACAAAAGCCCCGCGGCTGCGGGGCTTCTTGTGGATGCGAACGGATCGGTGAAGATCAGAAGGCGTAGTTCAGGCCCAGATTGAACTGGTGAATCTTGAACTCGGCGCTTTGGCCGCCAGCGCCGATCTTGTTCTTGCCCAAGTTCACATACTCAGCGCGCAGGCTCAGAGCCTTGTCGAACTGGTAAGCGCCGCCCAAGCCGAAGAAGGCCTTGGTCTTGTGCAAAGAAAAGTCAACATTGCTGACCGTGAAGTCCAGCGAGTTGCGGCTTACGCCCAGGCGTGCGAACAGCGAGAACTCCTTGTTCAGCGGGGCGATACCCAGTGCCGAAATTTGCAGCGCGTTGACCGACAGCTTGAGGCCGTCTTCGGTGTCCGAACCCAGACGACGCACAGAAGCCTCGAAAGCCACATTGGTGTTCAGCTGATAGCCAACGCTGGCGCCGAAACCGGTTTTGGAGCCCGAATCGCCTTCGATCTTGAAGCGGCTCGAACCAATGTCGCCACCCACATACCAGCTGTTGTCAGCGGCGCAAGCGGTGGAAGCGGCGAAGGCCAGAGCGGCCAGGGCAAAAATCTTCTTCATGGAAATGGAACTCTTTTCTAGGATCACAAAAACTCTCCCTCCGGAGAGAGGCGCGCATCCTATCAAGGGTTTCCCCTTGTCCTTTCTCGGCTGTTGTATCGAGCCATCAAGGTTTGATGGAAAGATTACCCAGCGCGCCTGCGGCGCATCGGCTTTTGTTGGATGGCCGCTGGGGCACTGTCGCCGAGCAAGTAGCGGGCGCCCGCGCCATGCCGAGCGGCCTGGTCATCGGGGTTGTAGAGCCCGCATTTGCTCAAGGACAGGCAGCCGCAGCCTATGCATGAGCTCAGCGTGTCGCGCAAGCGCGTGAGCTCGGCGATGCGTTGGTCCAGCATGGGCCGCCAGGAGGCAGACAGGTGTTCCCAGTCGGCCACGGTCGGTGTGCGGCCATCGGGCAGCTGGGCGAGAGCTGCGCGGATCTGCTCCAGGCTCAAACCGACCGCCTGGGCCGCACGGACAAAGGCCAGACGACGCAGATCGGCGCGCGCGTACTGGCGCCGACCGCTGCCGCTGCGTGTGCTTTGCATCAGCCCGGCGTCTTCATAGAAGCGCAGGGCACTGGCCGCCACGCCGCTGCGCCGCACCAGTTCCCCGATGGGTAGCCGATCGCTCGCCGCGGCAGGGGCCTTGGCGCGCGGATCCGGTCGTGCCTGAGCGGTGTCGATGGGCAGCTTGGTGGCGGATTTACTTGGCATATGAATCTTGATCGACTTGATCGAAAAAGCGCTTGACTTCAAGTTCACTTGAACTTTCAGTATAGGAGCCTTGCATCACTTCCGAGCGTTTCCACCATGTCCAGTTCCACCGTTTCCAGCAGCAAACAGCTCCATGCCTGGCTGGACCGCAGCCTTGCTTTCCCGCCCGAGTATGGACAGCAGTTGAGCAGCCACCTGCCCATGGCTCTGCAGGCCCTGCACAGCCTGGGCGCCGATGAGGTTCGCATCGAAAACTTCTTCGCCAGCTACACCGAGCGCTTCGAGGGCCGCCGCAGCCCGAGCGAGGGCCGAGTCTTGCCTGACTGGCAGGAGGCACTGGGTCGCTACGAGGCCTTTGCAGATCTGCGGCACAGTTTCGCGGCTGCTCTCGCCGAGCAGGGGCGCGACGTGCTGCTGCGCCAGGTTCTGCCGGTGCTGCTGCCCGGTGTCTCGGCCGTGGCTTTTCACGGTGCCATCCGTACCGCTCATGCGCTCGAGTCCGGCCACGCTGCGGAGTTGGCCTCGGCCTTGGCCTACTGGGCTTGCCGCTGGCACGTCTTGCCGGCGCCGGCCGCCGGAACCGCTCCTGTGCGTCAGCCGGAGCGCTGGTCACAAGCCCTGGTCGATGGCGCCAAGTCTTGGCGCAGTGAGGCGCCCTTGATCTTCTTGCGCATGGAAGCGGCGACTCAGACGCCCTTGTATGCCGAATTGGCCCACGGTCTGGCACCCGCAGCTTCGCTGGAGCAGCGCCTTGCTGAGTTGGCTCATTTGGCATTGGGCTACTACCTGGACAGCGCCAACTTCACCGTCTTGCACATGATCACCGGTCTGCGCGCCCTCCGCCTGCTCTTGCCCTGGCTGCCGGAGACCTTGCGCTCTGACCCGGCCGTCCAGGATCGGCTGGGCGAGGCTTTTGTTGCGGCCTATATGGCGGGGCGGGTCCAGCCGCGATCGGCTGCGACGGAGCTGGACCGAACAGAGGACCTGAGCTGGAGCGAGTTGGCTGAGGCTGCCACGCAAGCCCGCGACGACCACACGATCAAGCTCGTCCACGCCTGCCACGAGGAAATGGCAGTCTATGGCGATGCCCGTTATCTCCTGGCGGCGGCGCTGGTCTTGCGCTGATTCTGAAAAAGGAAAAGCCCCGCTGTGGCGGGGCTTGCTTGTCATTCAGAGGAGCCGGCGAACCGGCCTCAAGGCCGGCGGGCTCAGAAGGCGTAAGTCATGCCAACGTTGAACTGATGCATCTTGACGCTGGTGTCGCCCACCTTGTTGTTGCCCAGATTGGTGTACTCGCCGCGCAGTGCGACGTTCTTGGCCACTTGGTAGCTGGCGCCGATGCCCACCAGGGCCTTGTTCTTGTGCACGGAAGCGCTGACAGCGCCTTCGCTCAAGTCCAGGGAGTTGCGGCCCATGCCCAGGCGGCCGTAGATCGAGAACTCGTTGGTGATCGGAGCGATGCCCAGCACCGAGGCTTGCAGTGCATTGACGCTGAGCTTGCTGCCGTCTTCCTTGAAGCTGCCCAGGCGGCGTGCCGTCAGTTCGAAGGCCACATTGGGGTTCAGGGTGTAACCCAAGGTGGCGCCGAAGCCGGTCTTGGAACGGGATTCGCCTTCGGCTTTGAACTTGCTCGAGCCGATGTCTCCACCGACGTAGAAATTGCTGTCAGCGGCAGAGGCGGTGGTAGCGATCAGGGCCAGGGCGGCGGCGGCGATGAATTTGTTCATGGTGTGGACTGCTTTCAGGGAAAAGTTGCGGTTGAAATCAAGCTCCCCCTCGGGAGATGCTTCGCACTCTAACCAGGCTTCCCTGCGGTGTCGCGGCCTGCGGTGCAGGTGCCAGCATGCAGTCGTTGAGTCTTGAATATTGCTACCTTTTCTTGTTTTGTTACTTGATGGATGCAAATTTCGCAACCGTCACTGCGGTTTCGCAGCCACGGGTATAGGCCTCTTCAAACACCGAGTAGCCCGCCAAATCGCTGTGTGCGAAGTGAATCCGCCCCTGCGGTCGTCGCAGGGCCTGCAGGGCGCGCGAGCCGCGCAGGCCCGGGCTTGGAATGCTCATCGCATGGCCCCAGCGCACCAAATCGGCCCGCTGCAAGAGTCCGGGCAGATCGGGGTGAACGGTGGTCAATTCGGCCAAGACTTGCGTCAGCCAGTGGTGCCAGTCCGAGCGCAGAAGCTCGCCGCGGCGAGCTTGCGGCAAGGCCCAATAGGCGCTGATCACGGTCGGCCCGCTCACAGGCTTCAGACTCTGGTGCATGGCGTCCACATAGCCGAGCGCCTGACTGCCGAAGATGACATTGTCCCAAGACGGCGCCACGCCCAGGCCTTGCAGCATGGGGCCTTTGAGCTGCAGATTGGCGACCAACCAAGGGGCATGACGCTGCAATGCGACGGCATCGTTCAGGGCTGAAACGGCTTGGCCCAGCAGGCGCTGGGCTATGAAAAGCGGTGTCGCCAGGACCAGCTGCTGGCATTTCCATCGCTCTTCGCGTTGTGCGGCTTCGTTCCAGACCCGCAGCGTGATCTCATGCTTGCCGGTCTCGACATGCAGCACCGTGCTCCCGCGCTCAATCAGCGGCTGCAAGGGGGCCGCGATGGCTTCGCTGAGAAAGGCATTGCCCTGCGGCCAGGTCAGCACCGGCTCGCGCTCCGACGTTTCCGAACCCGGCGGATGGAAGCCGTGGCGGCTGGCGAAATAGTGCAAGCCGGCCCAGGCCGAAACGGCCTCAGGCCCGGCGCCGAAATCGTCACGGCAGCAGTAGTCCAGGTACCAGCGCAGCTGTGGGTCATTGAGCCCTTGCTGGTTCAACCATTCGGCAAAGGTCTGGGCGTCGAGCGCGGCATGGCCGGCGGTCCAGGGCAGGCGATGGCTGGGCATGGCAAAGCCGAGGTCGCGCTGCGCACGGTCCACCGCCTGTTCAAACTTATGCAACTGGGCTTCTGCAGCCGGGCTGCGCGCCGGCGGCAACAAACCCTCCAGCCACTGGCCTTGGAAGTACAGGCGCTCCTGCGGGCTGTGGCAGAGCTGACGTTCATCCCAGACGGGGCGGCCGAGCTCCTGGCGCACCAGGCCCAGCTCCTCCAGTAACTGGTAGACCTCGCGCGCATGTGGCCCCGGCAGGGGCAGGTAATGGGCGCCCATGGGGCAGGCGATGCCGCCCATGCGGTGGCCTCGGCTGTTGCCACCGACTTCGTCTTCCAGCTCCAGCAGCGCGAAATCGTCAATGCCGGCCTGGCTGAGGCCGCGCGCACAGCCCAGGCCGGCGATGCCGCCGCCGACGATCAACACTTGACGGCGCTGTGTCGGCAAGCTGTGATGGCCGCTGCCCGAGGGCAGGGGCTGGCGCAGGCGGTGACCGCGTTCGGCGCTCGCGCCCAGCCAGCTGCCGGGCAGGCTTGCCAAATCTGGCACCTGCGCCTGGCAGCCTTGCAAGAGCGCGCTGCCCCCGCCGGCCAGCGCCGCCAGCATCAGATCGCGACGACGCAGCGCCATCAATGCACCTGGCCCCATTCGGCCTCGAACTCGTGCACCAGGACCTGGTTGGACAGCCGGTTCACTTCGGTCGGCAGCCGCGCCATATCGGGCGGGAAATCGAGCAAGGCCGGCAGCCCGGTCGGGCTCAGGAAACGCAAGCCCTCGGGCAGCTGTCTCGGCATGGCCCAGGGCCGGCGCCCGGCCAGCACGAAGCCCCATTCGCCGAAGCTGGGCACATGGGCGTGGTAAGGCGTGGTCGTGAGCCCCGCCGATTCCAGCGTGGTCACGACGGTCCAGAAGCTGCGCCTTGCGATCAGGGGTGAGGTGGTCTGCACCACGGCGTAGCCGCCGGCATTGAGGCGTTGGTCGATCAGGCGGTAGAAGCTGCTGCTGTAGAGCTTGCCGAGCGCGAAATTGCTGGGGTCGGGGAAGTCGATGATGATGACGTCGAAGTGTTCGTCGGCGGGTTGCTGTTCCAGCCAGCCGAAGGCATCGGCATTGACGATCTGCAGCTTGGAGCTGAGCAAGGCGTCGCGGTTGAGTTGGCGCAGCAAGGGCAGGGTGGAGAAAAGCCGGGTCATGTGCGGGTCCAACTCGACCAGGGTGACGCGCTCGACGCTGGGGTAGCGCAGCACTTCGCGCACCGCCATGCCGTCGCCGCCGCCCAGTACCAACACACGCTTGGGCGCACCGTGGCCAGCCATGGCCGGGTGAACCAGGGCTTCGTGATAACGGTATTCGTCGCGCGAATGGAACTGCAGATTGCCGTTCAGGAACAGGCGCGTGCCGGTCTGGCCCGAGGTCACCACCACGCGCTGGTAGTCGCTGCTTTCGCGCACGATGATGTGCTCGCCGTAGAAGCGGTCTTCGGCCCAGGTGTTCAGGCGCTCGGCCAGCAGCATGGCCAGCAGCAGAGCCAGCGCGCTCAGGCCGCAGGCCAGGGCGTGGCTGCGCCAGGCCCGCAGCTCGCTGCGGAAGAGAAACAGAGCCCAGATCGCCACACCCACATTGAGCAGGCCGAAGAACAGTCCGGTGCGCACCAGGCCCAGATGCGGCACCAGCAGCAAGGGAAAAGCCAGGGCCACCACCAGGGCGCCAAGGTAGTCGAAGGTCAGCACCTGCGATACCAGATCGCGCAAGGCATAGCGGTGGCGGAACTGCTTCTTGAGGATGCGCATGACCAGCGGAATCTCCAGCCCGACCAGGGCCCCGACCAGCAGCACCAGGCCATAGAGCAGCACGCGAAATGCCGCCTGGTGGCCCGGAGGCAGCAGGCTGTGAGCCAGGAAAAGGGCGGCCGGCATGAGACCGCCGACCAGCCCCACCAGCAGCTCGATCTTCAGGAACTGGGCCACCAGCTGGCGTTCGACATAGCGGCTCAACCAGGAACCCAGGCCCATGGCGAAGAGGTAGGTGCCGATGATGGTGGAGAACTGCAGCACCGAGTCACCGAGCAGATAACTGGCCAAGGCCCCGGCCGCCAACTCGTAGACCAGACCGCAGGCTGCCACCACAAAGACGCTGGCCAGAAGTAGGACTTCGTGCAGGGAAATGCGGCCGGCGGCGGGCTCTGATTCTGCGGGCGCTGCGGGAGGGTCGGCAAGGGAAGACATGGCCGCGAGGTTAACCGATGGCAGCGACTTGCCTGCTTGTTCGGACCCGAACAGCACCCGCACTGTGATTGCCCTGTCGCTGCACCGGGGCCGCCATGACAGCTCCGTGAATGGCACTCGGATAAGGGGGTTTCCAGAGGCCGATATGCCGGACCGTGATTTGCGTCACTGTGACAGGGCGGCCCGAGGGGTCAGGTCTTGCTCTTTGCATAGACACTGCGGCCACAACTTCTTCACTACCTGGAACGCCCCATGAAAAGCCGGATGATTTCGACCTTTTCCCTCAGCACTTTGTGCTTTGCCGCGATGCTGATGTCGGCTGGTGCGGTGCAAGCTGGCCCCGTGACCTCTGTCGTGAAGAACGGTGGCTTCGAAACTCAGACCATGGGCGGCCCTAACGGCGACTATTGCTACACAAGCTTGCACGCAGGTTGCACCTTGGCCGACTGGAATACTTCGGGCTATGCCGTTGTGATCGGGGCCAACAGCGGCCCCTGGGGGAGCCCGTCGAGCTTGGTAAACGGTCAGTCCGGCTTGGGCAACTTTGTGGTGGGCCTACAGATGGACGGCGCCACGCTGTCGCAAAACCTGACCCTGGATGCGGGCACGCAAGTGGCTTTGAGCTGGTTTGATGCCGGCCGCAGCAATTGGTCTTCGGGTGTGCAAACCTATGACGTTTTGTTTGCCGGCACGATTTTGGGCAGCTTTTCAACCGAGGTCGGCCAGGAGTGGAGTCAGCGCAATCTTGACTTCACGGCCAGCGGCTCCGGTGCTTTGGAATTCCGAAGCCGGAATCTGGGCAACTATGACCGCACCAGCTTCATCAATGGAGTGCAAGCCACCGCAACCCATGTGCCGGAACCGCAATCGTTGGCCTTGACCTTGGTCGCCCTGATGGCCGTTGGCTTGGTGCGTCGCCGCCGCAGCGCCTGAATCTCCAGTGATGGGCCGGTCTGGCCGAAGCCAGCCGCGCCCATCAGCCGTGAATTGCCGCGGCCACGATCTGCCCGATCGAGATGCACATCGCCCCGACCACGATGGCCAGGGCGATGTTTCTATGCTCGACGATCTCCTCCCAGAGCTTGTAAGGCGTCAGCTTGTCGATGATGACGAAGCTGATCCAGAACACCAGCACGCCGATCAGGGCGTAGAGGATGGAGCCCAGCACGATGCCGGGTTTGAGCCATTCAAATGCATGTTCCATGGGTGAGTTCTCCTGAATACTTGCCTTGTCGCGAGTTCATTTGTGGCCGCCACCACCGCTGCTGTAGCCGCCGTAGGATCCGCCGTATGAGCCGCCCGATGAGCCTCCGTACGAACCTCCGCCTGAACTGAAGCGAGCGCCGCCGCGGCGGCATTGCTGGTATTCGGCGCTGGCTTCGCCGTAGCTGTCCTTGTAGGCCTGACAGTCGTCCCGGCTGCAGGCGCGCAGCAGCAAGACCAGAACCAGCAAGATGAAGACAGCAATCAGGATCTTGCGCAGAAGGCCGCCTCCGTCGCTGAGGCTGCTGGCATCGCGGCCCAGGGCCGCAGCGCGCTCTGGCGCCAGCTTGAAGGCGCGAGCCACCACGGCGGCGTCGAGCTTGCGCCCGAGGCTCCAGACCACTTCGTTGTCGGTCTGCTCGCGGCTCAGCAGCATCTGCCGTGCCTCGCCCTGACCTTCGTAGTCGCTGACCAGGGCGCGCTGCTCGCGGCTGACTTGCCAGTAGAACTCGCCGAGCACATAGGTGACCTTGGCCTGGTAGGTCCAGCGCTTCTTGTAGCTCTTGCCGCCCCAGTCGATGCGCTCGCCTCGGCTGCTCACCGGGGCCCCGGTCAGGGGCCGCACCAAGCTCCAGCCTTCCTCGGTGTCGACCAGAAATGCAAAGCCTTCGACCTTGTTGTAGAGAAGGTATTCACGCCAGAAGGTTTGCTCGTCCTCGCTGCTCTCGGGCAGGTCGCAGCGCTCTTGGTAGCCGACCACCTGCCATGTGATGGCCTGGCCGCTCTCGGTTGGCAGCATGCCCGTGCTGCCCAGACGCAGCTGTGGCTCCATGCCGTTGTTCTGGGCATAGTGTTCGAGATCGGCCCCCGCGCCTTGCGAGATGTCCACCACCGCATGGCACTGGCCGCAGACGATGGAGCGGGTGCTGCTGAGGCTGGGCGTCAGGGCGGCGCCGCAGCTGGGGCATTCCAGGCTGCGTGATTTCAGGTCTTTGTTGCTGCTGGCCTCTTCGCGCAGGCCTTGCATGGCCATGGCGTCCAGGCGGATAGCGCGGCCCAGCGACCAGATCGGTGCCGCGCTGCTCGCTTGCAGGCTGGGGCTGAAATCCAGGCTGCCGACTTCATTGCCGGGCCCGCGCAGTTCGGCCACCAAGTATTGCCGCTCGGCCCCGAGCACGGGTGGATGTGGCAGTTCGCCCTGGGCGGCGCGCACATGACAGAGGGTGACGGCCGCCACCGTCCAGCGTTGGCCGGCCAGTTGCAACGTGCGGTCGAGGATCAGCTCCTGCGCCTTGGGCGCGGTTTCGGACAGCGGCGCCTCGAAGGCCATGACATAACTGCCATTGTCCTCGGCCAGCCAGCCCGAGCGCGGGCCGGCGGCGCCGCCATCAAACAGCACATGCCATTCGTTCCAGCTGCCCTCGGCATAGGCGATCTGCTGGCGACCGACGACCGTGAAGGGCGCGCCGGCGTAGCGACCGCTGGCGCCGATCTGCAGCGGCGAATAGTCTTCGATCAGTTCGGCGCTGAGTCCGATCTTGCGCAGGGCATCGCCCTCGCGCAAGAGACTGCTGCGGCAATAGCTGCAAACAGCGCTGGCGGAGGCCGCCGAAGCGAACTCCACCGTGGCGCCGCAATTCGGGCAGGCCGCCTGCCAGCGGCGCTGAGGCGCGCCGGACGGGGTCGTGTCGGATGTCAAGACGCGCGCTGCTTCAGCTCAGTTTTTTCAGCAAGTCGGCCTTCTTGGCGGCGAATTCCTCGTCGGTCAGGATGCCCTTGGTCTTGAGGTCCCCCAGCTTCTCAAGCAGCAGCACGATGTCATCGGCCGTTTGCACAGCCGGTGCGGCTGCGGCCACCACTGGAGCAGCGGCAGCCGCCAGGCCGCCTTGCAGCTGCTGGGCCAGCACCTGGCCCATGGCCAGGCCCGCGCCCAGGCCCATGGCGTCGCCGGCCACACCACCGCCACCGCCTTGGCCCACGCCTTCGGCCAGTTTGGGGATGGCTTGCGCGGTCTGGTACTGCATGAACTGGCCCATGTTCTGGCCGATCATGCCCATGCCGATCTTCTGGTCGAGGATTTTTTGCAGCTCTTCCGGCAGGGAGACGTTCTGCAGGGTCACGCCTTCGAGCTTGAGACCGATCTTCTCGAACTCGGGCGCCGTGGCTGCTTGCAGCTGGCGCGCAAACTCGATCTGGTTGGCCGCCAGGTCCAGGAAGGGGATGCCACTCTGGGCCACCGCATCGCTGATGTGTTGCAGCATCAGGCCGCGCAGCTGACCGTCCAGGTCTTGCACGGTGTAGCGCTCGCGCGTCCCGGAGATCTCGGTGTGGAAGAGCTTCGCATCGGCCACGCGGTAGACGAAGTTGCCGAAGGCGCGCAGGCGCACGGCACCAAAGTCCTTGTCGCGGATGGTCACCGGCTGCTGCGTGCCCCAGCGCTGGTCCACCTGCTGGCGGGTGCTGAAGAAGTAGACATCGCTCTTGAAGGGCGACTCGAAGAGCTTGTCCCAGTTCTTCAGGTAGGTCAGTACCGGCAGGGTCTGGGTGTTCAGGGTGTGGGTGCCCGGCCCGAAGACATCGGCCACCTTGCCCTCGTTGACGAACACGGCCAGCTGCGACTCTCGCACCGTCAGCGAGGCGCCGTACTGGATTTCCATATCGGCCATGGGGAAGCGCCAGGCCAGCGTGCCATCACCGTCCTCGGTCCACTGGAGGATGTCTATGAACTGCTTCTTGATGAAATCCATCAGGCCCATGGCCGCGTCTCCTTGTTGTCACTCCGTTCACATGCTGCCGGTACTTGTTGATGATCACGAACAAGCATCGAAGCCCATACTTCGACCCGAACCGACAGTGCTTGGCGGGCAGTATGCGGCAAAGTACCAAAGCCGCTGTTGGCCGGCCCGGGTCAAATTCACCGTCGCTCCCCAAGCTGGATGTGATACCTCTGGCCGCCGATGACACAATTCGCGCCATGACAGCCCGCCCCGCCCGTGTCCGCATCCAGACGGAAGATTTTGACTTGAGCCATGAAGCCGCCGCTTTGCGCGCGGGCGATGGGCGCACAGGTGCTGTGGTCAGCTTCTTGGGCACGGTGCGCGATGTCGCTGGCGACGCGCCCGTCATCGAGGCGATGGAACTCGAACATTACCCCGGCATGACCGAGGCCAGCATCGAAACGATGATCGACGCCGCGATGCAACGCTTTGACATCCACGGCGCTCGCGTGATCCACCGCGTCGGCCGCCTGGCCGCGTTGGATCAGATCGTGTTGGTGCTGGTGACATCGCGTCACCGCGGCCAGGCCTTTCAGGCTTGCGAATTCTTGATGGACTACCTCAAGACGCAGGCTCCGTTCTGGAAGAAGGAATACAGCGCCGAGGGCGGCCAGTGGGTCGATGCGCGCGAGGCGGACGACGCCGCACTGGCGCGCTGGGGCCTCAAGGTGGCCGGCAATGCCGGGCTGTCGGCATGAACGGCAGCGGCAATCCTGTCTGGCTCATGCAGGGCGCGGCCGTCGCCGGCGGCGCGGCCTTGGGCGCCCTGTGCCGCTGGATCGCCGGGGTGTACTTCAACAGCAGCTATGCCGGGTTTCCGCTCGGCACTTTGTTGGTCAATCTGGTCGGTGGCCTGCTGATCGGCATGGCGCTGGAGTGGTTCGGCCGCTTCCCTGATGAACTGCTGCGCCTCTTGCTGGTCACCGGATTTTTGGGTGGCCTGACCACCTTCTCCGCTTTTTCGGGCGAGTCCCTGACCCTCTTGCAGCGCCACCAGCATGCCCTGGCCTTGGGCCATGCCGCACTGCATGTGTTGGGCGCTTTGGCTACCGCCGCGATCGGCATGCGGCTGATGCAGTTCTGGCTGGACTGAGCCCTTCAGCCCAGCCCTAGTGCTCAGCGCTTGATGAACTTGCGCGAGCTCAGCGCAGGTAGCAGGAGCAGGCCAGCCAGCAGCAACACAGCGCTGCTGGGTTCGGGCACCGCAGCGGCCAGGCCCAGCTGGAAGTTCTCCACGCTGGGGAAAACGGCCAAGCTGCTGCTGGACACCGAGATGTCCAGGCTCAGCAGGCTGCTGCTGCTGACGAAACCCAGAAAGCTGATGCTCGAGGCGCCGCTCAGGTCCAGCTCTTGCGTCGTGCTGCCCTGGGCATCGGTCAAGGTGAGGGTCAGGCGGGCTGCTGGCCAGGCTTCGCCGTCGTAGGTCGTCGCCAAAAAGTTGCCACCGATGGCGCGCAGCGAGCCCGCAAAGCTGTCAAACAGCAGATGGGCACCGACGCGGTTGCTCGACAGCCACACCGCGCCGTTCTCGCCGGCTGTGGGGTAGAACTGGTTTTCCAGGCCGTCCAAGGCACTGACGCGGTAGCTGTGTGCGCCGGCTTGGCGCAGCAGCGGGCCGTCCAGCGCTTCGTCGGCGCTCAGGTCTTGAAAGCGGTCGATGCCCAGTGAGCCGCTGGCGGCCTGAAAGGCAGTTTGCGAGGTGAAAACCTGCACATCGGCTTGCGCGGCCAGGCTGCTCAAGACGGTGGTGGCCAGGGCGGTGATCAGGGTGTGAAGTTTCATGGTGGGCTGTGTTTTTCTTCAATGTCGGAGAGTTGAGAGACGCCCGCCTCCTCAGACCAAGAGAGGCCGTAGAAGCGGCGCTGGCTTCAAGGGGCTGACGGGCTCTCGCTGACCGAGCTCTCAGAGATCTCGGCCTCAGTCTGGCTATTGAGACGGGCGCTGCCGGCGGGGAAGGGCAGCTCACTGAACATGCCGCGCAGGGTCGCAGTGGCAAAGCCGCTGCGTGGCACCACGGTCACATAGCTCCAGCCACCTGGGCCGGTGGGCAGTTGGATGCTGACTTTGTCGCCGTGGCTGCTGGCCATCACGTCATAGCTGCTCGGGCTGGCCCAGCCTGAGGCGCGGGCGTAGATGTCGGCGTTGCCGCTGACTTGGCTGAGGGTGAACAGCGTTTGTGGCCAGCTGCTGGCGGAGATGTAGAACTGCATCGTCGCGCCCGGGACCAGGGTCTTGGCGCAGCCATTGGCCAGGCGGCTGGCAGCGCCCAACTTGCATTCCCCCAGGGCTGCCGGGGTGAGCAAGGGCAGGGTGCCCGGGCGCAAGCTCTGGCAGCGGGGCGAATCGATCTTGCCGCCACCCACGCATTCGCTCAGCCACTGCGAGAAGTCGCCGTCCAGGCTGTTGCCGATTTGGCTGATCTGCAGGCTGTAGGCCGCATAGTCGCCGTCGCGCATCAGGGGCAAGAAGCTGCGGTCTTTTTCTGGTTGGCGTTCGAGCATGTAGCGCACCGCCAAATAGCCCCAGTTGTAGACCCGCGTCTGGCCGCTGCTGTAGGTGTTCTTCAGCACCGTGCTCAGGGCCTCGGGCGCGGTTTGGGCGCGCGAGGTGGCGTCGGCATAGTAAGCGCGGCGATAGCTGTAGGACACGTACTCGGCCAGGCCCTCGATCCACCAGACGGCCGAGTTCGCGATGCCGCCTGCGCCCAGTTCCAGCGGATAGTCCCAGAAGGCTCCGCGCAGGTTGTAGCGGCCGTCGAGGTAATGGGTGAACTCGTGGTTCAGGTTCCAGATCTCGAAGTCAGACAACCAATCGGCGCGGTAGGCCAGGAAGCGCGCCTGGTTGGCGGGGTCGGCTGGGTCGCCTTCCAGATACATGCCGCCGTTGTTGGTGTTGTTGCCGAACAGATAGCCCGAGAAGCGGTTGTACTGGTCGTAGTTGTTGAACACCACCACTTCCAAACGGCTGTTGTGGTCGTCCGGCACCGGCTGTTCGGCTTGCGTGACCATCAGGGTATGGAAGTAACCGGTCTGCTGGCTGATGCTGCTGCAGCTGCTGTCCAACTGCGTCGGCGTCATCGCCTGGGCGCGAATCACATACTGGCTGCCACAGGCATAGCGAATCGGCAGCTTCAGCTGCGCAATCGTGTCGTAGCCATTGCAGGTGCCGTAGACGCTGCACTGCTCGGCGTCGTACTGGTCCACCATGGCGGCGGCGCGCATCCAGACTTCAATCGTGCTGTCTTGGTTGACCGGGAAGTTCGCCACTTGGCTCACGCCCAGCGAGCGCACCTGCTCTTGCAGCGCCGGGTATTGCACGAAGCGAATCATCTCGCCCATGGCATTGGCCAGGTGGTAGCCCTCGGTGCTGCCGGCCAGCGAGCGATTGCGCGTCAGAAAGTCGTTCAGCGTTTGGGCGTAGTCGAGCTTGGCGCCAGCGGAGGCCCGGTAGTCGGCCTGGTACTCGCCGTAGTACAGCACATTCATCGCGCCCAAGATGGCGTCGTTGGTCCAGTAGCCGATCTTGGTGGTGGCAGGCTGCACCTGGTTCAGCCAGCGCTGGGCGATCGGCGCATAGGCTTTGGCAAAGCCGGATGACACGGTCTTGAAAAACTCACTGACGAAGTAGGCGTTGTCCTCGGTGGGGTCCATGAAGCGCGGAGCGCTGCTCAGCTGCAGCAAGGCCGAGAGCGCCGCATTCATCATGCTGCGGCTGCCGGCTGGAATTCCATTAGAGGGGTCCCCGTAGGTGGACATATAACTCCAATACCCAGCGGTGCGAAGATAGGACAGCAAGTTCATCGCCTTGTTGCTGTCATTGCCGGGGTATTGCGCGGCGCGGGCCTTCAGCGCCTTCGAGACATGGATGATGTTGGCGTCGGAGAACACCGCGCGGTAGTCTGCTGCGCTGCCGTAGTAGAGCTGGTACATGCAGTTGCGCAGGTCCGCCGCGTCGATGAAATTGATCAGGGCCGCGCCGCTCTTGCCCACAAAGTCCTGGCCGGTGCAGGAGGCGCCGGCGGTCGCCGTCTTGAGACTGTTCAAACCGCCGTCGTTCAAGCGCGGGTTTTGCACCAGCAATGCGGCTCGTGCCCACGCAGGGCGTTCGCTGAAAGGCAGCTCGACCTGTTCCTCGCCCAGGCGCTGCTTGTACAGCACGAGCTCGTCGGTGCGGCGCGGCGGCAATTGGGCCGGGTGCAGGCCGACTTTGGCTGCGTGCTCGCCCGGGCGCACATGGCCCGGGTCATTGGGCAGCAGGCCCTGGCGTAGCAGCTCGGTCCGGGCCAGTGATTGCTCGGCGCTGAGTTTGCTGGGTGGGCGATGTTCCTCGATTCGGCCGGCATGTGCCGCGCCGCTGAGCGCGGCCATCAGCGCGATGGGGATCGCCAAGCTTGGGCCTAGGCGCCGCGAGTCGGCTGCTTTGCCACCTGCGCCGCATGGCCGGCGACGCGACTGCGCTTGACGAAGAAAGCGGCTCCAGGCCGCAAGAGCGTGCGATGACATCGATCCATCCTTCCTAGCTCGGCGCGAGCAACAGGCCCCGCCATGGCTGCGCATTAGAGGATGTTTTTTGAATGAATACTAGAAATATATTTATGAAATATGGAAACTACCGATGGGGTTTCCAAGTACAGCAGAAGGCCTACTGAATGGGCCTCATGCGCGGGCCTGGTCGTTCTTCGTGCGAATGAGCGCTGCTTGCCACTGCGAACCAAGGCCCCTGTCCCGAAGCTTCGGTGTGGTTTGCTACTGCCCGGATATCGGCGTCAAGAGCAGGGCGCTGGCATCTTCAGCGGTAGCGATGCAGGCCGTCGAAGTCCTGCTTGCCCAGGGGCAAGCCCAACTGCCGCAGCAGGGCGTAGGTGCATGTCAGATGAAAGAAGAAGTTGGGCAGGGCAAAGTGCTGCAGGAACTCGCTGGCGGGCAATTGCAGCAGGGCCTGGCCGGCGTCGCTGCTGATCTGGCGCAGTTCCGCGTCGCGAAAGGACTCGGCGACCCGCGTGTCGAGGTAGGTCAGCCGCTCCTGCACCAGAGCTTGCAAGCCCGACATGCCAGGCCCGGGCGTGCCCAGCGCCGGCACGGCTTGACCTTGCAAGGGTGCACAGGCACGCAGCACAAAACCGGCGGCCACCTGGACCTGTAAATGAAGAGGCAGCATGTCCGGCGCCAGACGCGCTTCCAGCAGCTGCGCCTCGCTCAGCCGGCCGGCTGTGAGCTCCGCTTGAGCTGCATCAAGCATGAGACCCAGCTGTGTGAGGTAGCGTTGAAAAACGGGCACGCTGGCGGTGTAGAGCAGGGGCGGGTTCATGGCAGCTGGGGCTTGTCTTAGGAGCAGCGTGGGTGCGGCGCGCCATTTTGCCGGTCCTCTGGAGCTGTCCCCCTAGAAGCCTGGGTCGCAAGCCCCGCTGTCTTGAAAGCCGCGCCATCGGCCTCAGCTGTCCCAGCAACGGAGGATTCATCCCATGCGAGCAGACAAGTTCACCACCCGTTTCCAAGAAGCCTTGGGCGAGGCTCAGAGCCTGGCCATCACCCGCGACAACCCCTATATGGAGCCGGCCCATGTGCTGAGCGCCATGTTGGCGCAGGAGGACGGCCCCAAGGCTCTTCTGGAGCGCGCCGGCGTCAAGGTGCCGGCGCTCAAGACCGCGCTCGACAGCATCATCGCCGGCTTGCCCCAGGTGCAGGGCGAAGGCCAGCAGGTCAGCGCCGGGCGCGACCTGGTGGCCTTGCTGCAGGCGGCCGAGAAAGAGGCCTCCAAGCGCGGTGACCATTTCATCGCCAGCGAGATGTTCTTGCTCGCCCTGGCCGATGCCAAGACCGATCTGGCCGGCATCGCGCGTGGCCATGGCCTGAGCCGCAAATCGCTGGAAGCAGCCATCGAGGCGGTGCGCGGTGGCCAGAAGGTCGACAGCCAGGAGTCCGAGGGCAACCGCGAGGCGCTCAAGAAGTACACCCTGGACCTGACCGAGCGCGCCCGCGAAGGCAAGCTGGACCCGGTGATAGGCCGCGATGACGAGATCCGCCGCTCCATCCAGGTGCTGCAGCGCCGCAGCAAGAACAACCCGGTCTTGATCGGCGAGCCCGGCGTGGGCAAGACGGCCATCGTCGAAGGTCTGGCCCAGCGCATCGTCAACGGCGAGGTGCCTGATTCCCTGAAGAACAAGCGCATCCTGGTGCTGGACATGGCCTTGTTGCTGGCCGGCGCCAAATACCGTGGAGATTTCGAGGAACGTCTGAAGTCGGTGCTCAAGGAAGTGGCGCAGGACGAGGGCCAGACGATTCTCTTCATCGATGAGATCCACACCATGGTCGGCGCCGGCAAGGCCGAGGGCGCCATCGACGCCGGCAATATGCTCAAGCCGGCCCTGGCTCGCGGTGAGCTGCACTGCATCGGCGCGACCACGCTGGACGAGTACCGCAAGTATGTGGAGAAGGACGCCGCCCTGGAGCGCCGCTTTCAAAAGGTGCTGGTCGATGAGCCGAGCGTGGAGGCCACCATCGCCATCTTGCGCGGCCTGCAAGAGAAGTACGAGGTCCACCACGGCGTGGAGATCACCGACCCGGCCATCATTGCCGCGGCGGAACTGAGCCACCGCTACATCACCGATCGCTTCCTGCCCGACAAGGCCATCGACCTGATCGACGAGGCCGCGGCCAAGATCAAGATCGAGATCGACTCCAAGCCCGAGGTGATGGACAAGCTCGATCGCCGCATGATCCAGCTCAAGATCGAACGCGAGGCCGTGCGGCGTGAGAAGGACGAAGGCTCGCAAAAGCGCTTCTCCCTGATCGAAGAAGAGCTGCTCAAGCTGCAACGCGAGTACAACGACCTTGAAGAGATCTGGACCGCCGAGAAGGCGCAGGCCCAGGGCAGCGCCCACGTCAAGGAAGAGATCGACCGCATCAAGCAGCAGATCGAGGAGCTCAAGCGCAAGGGCGATTTCAACAAGGTCGCTGAGCTGCAATACGGCCGCCTGCCCGAGCTGGAAAAGGGCCTGAAGGAGGCCCAGGCCAAGGAGGCCGGCAAGGCCAAATCAGGCAAGGAGGGCACGGCGCGCCCGCAGCTGCTGCGCACCATGGTCGGCGCCGAGGAGATCGCCGAGGTGGTGGCTCGCGCCACCGGCATTCCGGTCTCCAAGCTGATGCAGGGCGAACGCGACAAGCTGCTGCAAATGGAAGCGAAACTGCACCAGCACGTGGTCGGCCAGGACGAGGCCATCACCGCGGTGGCCGATGCCATCCGCCGTTCACGCGCCGGCCTGTCCGACCCGAACCGCCCGCTGGGCAGCTTTCTCTTCCTGGGCCCCACCGGCGTGGGCAAGACCGAGCTGTGCAAGGCTCTGGCCGGCTTCCTGTTTGACAGCGAAGAGCACCTGATCCGCATGGACATGAGCGAGTTCATGGAGAAACACTCGGTGTCGCGCCTGATCGGCGCGCCTCCGGGCTATGTGGGCTATGACGAAGGCGGCTACCTGACCGAGGCCGTGCGCCGCAAGCCCTACAGCGTGCTGCTGCTGGACGAGGTCGAGAAGGCCCACCCCGATGTCTTCAATGTGCTCTTGCAGGTGCTGGACGATGGTCGCCTGACCGATGGCCAGGGCCGTACTGTGGACTTCAAGAACACCGTGATCGTGATGACCAGTAACTTGGGATCTCAGCAGATCATGGGTCTGGCCGGCGAGTCCAGCGAGGTGATTCGTGAAGCCGTCTGGGGCGAGGTCAAGGCGCATTTCCGCCCCGAATTCCTCAACCGCATCGACGAGACCGTGGTCTTCCATGCCCTGGACGAGAAGAACATCGCCTCCATCGCCAAGATCCAGCTGCAGATCCTGGAGCAGCGTCTGGAAAAGCTGGAGATGAAGATCGACGTCAGCGCTGCCGCCCTGGCGGAGCTGGCCAAGGTCGGCTTCGACCCGGTGTTTGGCGCCCGCCCGCTCAAGCGGGCCATCCAGCAGCGCATCGAGAACCCGCTGTCCAAGCTCATCCTGCAAGGCCGCTTTGGCCCCAAGGATGTGATCCCGGTCGATGTGCTGGACGGCGAGTTCCAGTTCGGGCGCGTGGTGCATTGAGTGGAGGGCGGTCCCTCTCGCTTCGCGAGGGGCTGCGAGCGGCATAAAGTGGAAACTTGATGGCCGGGTTCCCGCGCTGCGGTGACTCGGCCCGCCGCCGTGCTCATGGTGCCCGGGTCGGCTCTGCGAGCCGACTCCCCTCGGTGCTGACTGCGCGGCTCAGCGGCGCCAAACTCCCTCAGTTCGCTGCGCTCACTGTGGTCAAACAGTGGCGCCGAGTCAGTGCTTGAAGCGCGCGGGTACGCGCGCCTGAGCCGCTTCGCTGCGCTCTCGGCCGCGCACAAATCGCCCGTCGTCGGGCCGAGCCAGCTCCGAATGTGGCATGTTCCATCGCCGAGGCGCACATCGATCGCGATGCAAGCGCCCTGCAGTTCGGGCCGCCGCTGGGCGATTTGTGAAGGGCTGAGCAGCGCAGCGGCTCGGGGCGCGCGCGTACCCGCGCGCTTCAAGAACTGACTTGGCGCGTCTGTCTGAACGGAACGAGCGCAGTGAGTGAAGTGAGTTATGCGCCAGCCCCGAGGCGAGAGCAGCGCAAGGCAGTCGGCCCGCCAGGGCCGACCCCGGAACCATGAGCCCGGCGACGGCCCGAACTGCAGGGCCCCACGCACTAGCGCCAGTGGGCTGCTCTGTGCCGTTCTCTGTCATACCGGCTTACTCTCGTGAGACTGCTCACCACACCGACTGATGGTCCTCGGTCACGCCTAGCAATCGGTGAACCTCACGCTTGGGCCCATCGGGTGAGGCGCGCACCCAGCCCTTGAAGGTGCCGACCGGCTGCACATAGTGGCTGGCGGCAAAGCCGAGGTTGCGGGCATCCTGGCGCGCGCCTTCGGGTTGGAATTGCAGGTCGAGCAGCCCGTCGTCTGTGCTCACATGCCAGGGCTGCAGCGGCTGGGCCGCATTGAAGGCGAAGCGCGCCGCGCCGAGTGGGATGAGCTCGCCATCAAGCCAGAGCGCGTTTTCCTGGCCTCCGAAATAGCCCTGCTGCAGATTGAAGCCCAGACCCGGGCCATGCGCGCTGGCCCAGCGCCAGGCGGTGTGGCGGGCGAGCAGGCCGTTGGAGGCGTCGAGCGCGCCCCAGGCCTGGTCCAGGCTCAGATCCTCATGCCCGGCAGCGCCGCGCAAGCGTGCCTGGCCGCGCAAAGGCAGGGCGCTGGTTTTTTGCGTGGCATGAGCGACGCCGCCGGCGATGGGGCCGATGGCCAGCAGGGGCGGCGCCATGGCCGCCAGGTCCAGTTCGGCCTCGATCTGCAGCTGCGGCGTGTCCACCTGAATCTGCATGCGCTGGTCCTTCCCGCTGCTCAAGTCGAGTCGAGCGCGCATGCCGCGAAACCAGGTGGAGCTGCCTGCTGCAAACGGGTCGTCGGACACCTGCGCCTGCAAGCCCGGCAGGCCGTCTTGGCTCCAGTCCACCCGCATGGACCGCTCGCGCCGGTCGAAGAGATAGGCAAAGGCGGTGCAGGTCCAGCCCACATCGACGATGGCCAGGCCGATGAACAGGCGCTCGTCACCGAGGCCCAGATAGACCCAGCGCTTGTGATGCAGGCGCCGCCACAGCCAGCTGCGCGTGTGCGGGGCTTGCAGACCGCGCCAGTCGAAGCCCGCTTCGAGCCGGCCGGCAAAACGTCCGTTGGCGGGCTCGCCGTTCAGCACCAGGCGGGCCGGCGGCTTGGGCAAGTGTTCGAGTTTCACGAGCTGTGCACCTTCAGATTCTGTGCGCGCCGCCATTCTTGCGGCGTCTGCCCCGTCCACTGCCGGAAGGCGCGGCTCAGGGCGCTGTGCTCTGAGTAGCCCAGTAGGCCGGCCACCTCGCTGAGCTCTAGCTCGGGGTCGCGCAAATAGGCTTCGGCCAGTTGTTGGCGGGTCTGATCCAGCAGGGCCTGGAAGCTGCTGCCTTGCTCGCTCAGGCGGCGTTGCAAGCTGCGCGGGCTCATGTTCAGAGCTTGGGCCAGATCGGCCAGGGCGCTGCGGCCGGAGCGGATCAGACCGATCAAGGTGTGGCGCCACAAAGCCACCGGCTCACTGAGCGCCGTGCCCAGTTCGCGCAGCAGGCGCTCGGCCTGCTCGTCCAAGAGGGCCAGCAGAGCACTGTCCGAGGCGCGCAAGGGCAGGGCCAGGTCTTCGTGGACCAGGGTCAGGCTTGTGAGCGGCTGGGCGAAGCGAACCGGGCCGCCAAAGAAAGCCTCGTAGGGTTTCACATCGGCCGGCCGGGGGTTGACGAAATCCACACCCAGTGCGCGTAGCGGCCGTCCGCTCAAATCGCGCGTCAGCTGCATCAGGGCGGCCAGGGCGGTTTCGTCCACCAGAGCACCTGGCCGGCCGCGCTCCACGCCCCAGACGATGCGCAGGCCTTCCGGCCGCAGCTCGACCTGAGCCTGGTTGACGTCGTAGACCGAGCGGTGGTGGCGCTCCAGGCGCTGCAAGGCTTGCGCCAGGGTGCCGCAAGCCAGGGCGGCATATCCGATCACGCCGAAATGTCGCGGACTGATGCCCCGGCCCAAGCGCAGGCCGAAGGTGGCCGGCGGGTCGGGATCCAGGGTTTGCGCCTGTTGAAGCAAGGCTTGCCAACGCTTCAGCGCGACGAAATGCTCGCCCGCGGCCGGGCCTGGGCCCAGCAGGGCGGGGGCGTCAAGCCCGAGCGCGGCGACATGCTCGTAGAGCAGCTGCACATAGCTGGCGGCAACGCGGGCTTCGGTCATGGGCGAGAAGGCGAGTGGCAAGTCATGGGAAAGCAGGCCGCGATGATGCCCGAGCAGCGCTACGCGGCGGTCGGGAAAAACGCCAGGGCGGCGCCGATTTGGCGTGATTCGTCAAGCGATTGGTCCGCTGCGTCAAGCAGCGGCGCGCGCGGCGGCGCATCATGGCGGCTGCCGCGGCTTCTTCCCTTTTGCGCACCCACCATGGACGCCCTGACCGACTTCTTTCAGCAGCTCTACCTGCGCCACGGCGACTGGCGCGACCTGACCCTGCTGCTGCTCTCGCCCCTCTTCATGGTCTTCATCGCCCTGGAGGCTTGGCGCCTGCGCCAGCGCCGCGTCTACCGCTGGCGCGACACCCTGGACAGCATGAACAGCGGGGGCAGCTATTTGCTCGTCGATCTGGTCCTGCTGGCCGTGTGGGTGCTGCCGGCCATGGGCTGGATCTACCAGCACCGGCTGTTCACCCTCGAGGTGACGCCTTTGAACTTCATCGGCCTGTTTCTGGCGGTGGAGTTCCTCTACTACTGGTTCCACCGCGCCAGCCACCGCATCCGCTGGTTCTGGTGCGCCCATGTGGTTCACCACGGCTCGGAGCAGATGAACTTCACCACGGCGCTGCGACAGAGCTGGTTCTACCCCATCGCCGGCAATTGGTTGTTCTACACACCCATGGTCTGGCTGGGCTTCGAGCCGCGCTGGGTCTTGTTCGCGCTCTCGCTCAATCTGGGCTACCAGTTCTTTGTCCACACCCAATGGGTCGATCGCATGCCGGCCTGGTTTGAATGGGTTTTCAACACCCCATCGCACCACCGCGCTCACCATGGCCGTAACCCGGTCTACATCGACCGCAACTTCGGCGGCATGCTGATCGTGTTTGACCGGCTCTTCGGTACTTTTGTGCCCGAAGGCGAGCCGGTGGACTACGGCCTGCAGCACCCGGTCGAGACCCACAATCTGTTCTGGCTCAATGCCCACGAATGGGCGGCCATGTTCGCGGATATGCGGCGTGAACGCAGCCTGTGGCTGGGACTCAAGCACCTGTGGGCACCGCCGGAATGGCAGCGCCACGGGGACAAGGCGGGCTCGTCCGCGAGTCCGGGCTGATCTCCGTAGAATGCCTCTTCTTTTATATGACGCCGACGTGACAGACAAGAAGCGCGGCGTTTGAGGCTCCCTATCCATGACAGGCTTTCCCGCAGGCACGAGCGCCGAATCTGCAGCCACCCAGCCGGTGGTGATCGTCGGGGCCGGTCTGGCCGGTTTGACCACAGCGCTCCATTTGGCCGATCGCGTGCCCGTGGTGGTGCTGGCCAAGCGCCAGCTGGGCGAGGGCGCCACCGCCTGGGCGCAGGGCGGCATCGTCGGCGTGTTGGGCAGTGATGACAGCATCGACTCCCATGTGCGCGACACCCGCGACGCCGGCGCCGGCCTGGTGGACGAGGAGACGGCTCGCTTCATCGCCGAGCGCAGTGCCAAAGCCGTCGAGTGGCTGGTCAACCAGGGCGTGCCTTTCACCGCAGACGAAGAAGGCCCGCTGGGCCTTCACCTCACACGCGAAGGTGGCCATGCCGTGCGCCGCATCGCTCACGCTGCGGATGCCACCGGCAAGGCCATCCACGAACAGCTGTTGGCCGCTGCGCAGGCCCACCCGAACATCGACCTGCGTGAGCGCTGGATGGCGCTGGACCTGATCACCTCACGCCATGTGCAGCGCGAGGAAGAGCCGCGCTGCTACGGCATCTACGCGCTCAATATCGACACCCAGCGCGTCGAGGCCCTGGCCGCGCGCGCCGTGGTGCTGGCCACCGGCGGCGCCGGCAAGGTGTACCGCTACACCACCAACCCCGACACATCCACCGGCGACGGCATTGCCATGGCCTGGCGTGCCGGCTGTCGGGTGGCGAATATGGAGTTCATCCAGTTCCACCCGACCTGCCTCTACCACCCGCAAGAACGCAGCTTCCTGATCACGGAAGCGCTGCGCGGCGAAGGCGGCCATCTGGTGCTGCCCGACCATGTCGGCGGTGGCCGCTTCATGGCCGCGCATGACGAGCGCATGGAGCTGGCACCGCGCGATATCGTCGCCCGCGCGATTGACTTCGAGATGAAGAAGCACGGCGTCGACCATGTGTGGCTGGACGCCACCCACCTGGGCGAAGCCTTCTTGAAGGAACATTTCCCCACCGTGCATGCGCGCTGCCTGGCCCTGGGCATCGACATCGCGCGGCAGAAGATCCCGGTCGTGCCGGCTGTGCATTTCACCTGCGGCGGCGCCGTCACCGACTTGCAGGCCTGCTGCGATCTGCCCGGTCTCTACGCCGTGGGCGAAACCGCTTACACCGGCCTGCACGGCGCCAACCGCCTGGCCAGCAACTCGCTGCTGGAATGCGTGGTGCTGGGCCAGACCTGCGCCGAGCACATCCTCGGCCTGCCGGCTCTGCCGCCGGCGCCGCTGCCGGCCTGGGACGAGAGCCAGGTCGAGGATGCCGACGAGCAGGTCGTGATCGCCCACAACTGGGACGAGATCCGCCTCCTGATGTGGAACTACGTGGGCATCGTGCGCACCACCAAGCGCCTGGAGCGGGCCCTGCATCGCATCCATTTGCTGCGCGCCGAGATTGACGATTACTACGCCAATTTCCGTGTCACCCGCGACCTGCTGGAGCTGCGCAATCTAGTCGACTGCGCCGAGCTGATCGTGCGCTCGGCACTCTTGCGCCATGAGAGTCGCGGCCTGCACTACAGCCGCGACTACCCGCGCACCTTGCCGGTCAGCTTCCCGACCGTGCTGGTGGCCGAGCGCGGCCTGCGTACCAAGCGCTGAGCCATGAGGGCGTCACGTCATCTAGCGGCATCCGTCGTGCTCTTCGCATTGGTGGGTGTGGCCGAGGCCGCGGACCTGACGGTATCGGCGGCCTCAAGCCTCAGCAATGCCTTCCGGGAGCTCGCTCCTGCCTTCGAGGCCCAGAACCCTGGCACCCGCCTGCTGTTCAATTTCGCCGCATCGGACACGCTGCTGGCCCAGATCGCCAAGGGCGCGCCGGTCGATGTATTCGCCGCGGCCGACCAGGAAACCATGGATCGTGCCGAAGTGCAGAAGCTTCTGCTGCCCGGCAGCCGACGCAACTTCGTCAGCAATGAGTTGGTCCTGGTCACGCCTGCCGAAGGTGGGCCGAGCCTGAGCGGCTTGGCCGATCTGGGCAAGCCCGGCGTCAAGCGCGTGGCGCTGGGCCGGCCCGAAGGCGTGCCGGCGGGCCGTTATGCCAAGGGTGCGCTCGAGGCGGCCCAGCTGTGGCCTGTGGTGGAGGCCAAGGCCATCTATGCCGTCAATGTGCGCCAAGCCCTCGACTATGCAGCGCGTGGCGAAGTGGATGCAGCATTCGTCTATGCCACCGATGCCTTGGTGCAAAAGGACAAGGTCAAGGTGCAGTTCCGCGTGTCGACCGAGACCGCCATCCGCTACCCGGTGGCTGCCGTGAGTGGGGGACGTAACGAAGTCGAAGCACGCAAATTCATCGACTATTTGCTGTCACCGGCCGGCCAGACGGTGCTTGCCCGACACGGATTTCGCAAGCCTTAGCCCGGGCTGGCGCGAAAAGCTCAGCCTTGCTGACGCAGCGCGGTGCGCGCCTGCACGAAGTTGAAGGCGTAGTCCACCGACTCTTCGATCGCGGTGTCGATCTCGCGGCGCTCGTGTTCGGTCAGGTAGAAGAGGAAGTCCACCGCATGGCGGATGTAGCGCGGCGGCAGGCGGTTCAGGGCCACACAGGCCACATCGCAAAGCAAGTCGCTGTCGGCCTGGATGGCCGGGTACTGCGGTGCCAGCGCCATCACGGCGGACAGCACCTCGCGTTCGTGGTGGTTGTAGAGCGAGCTGAAATCTTGACTCATGGTGCAGGGGTCTCCGCATATCGCCAGCAAGGCGGGTTGATCCTAGCAACGATAGCCGCTTTTCGCCCGGCTGCGCGGCGGAAATGGCAGCCTGCCGCCGCCATTTTCCAAGCCCGCTTCAGGCGGCCCCGATGCCCGGCACCAGGCTGCCGGCTTGGCGGGCCTTGAGTGCCGCGGTGAAGGCCAGCATGCGGTCGATGCAGCCCAGGGCCTTGACGCGGATCGGCTCATCGATGTGGATCTCGCCCAGACCTTGCTCCAGGCAGTCGACCAGGTTTTGCAGGCCGTTCATGGCCATCCAGGGGCAGTGGGCGCAGCTCTTGCAGGTGGCGCTGTTGCCGGCGGTGGGCGCTTCGATCAAGGTCTTGCCCGGTGCCAGCTGGCGCATGCGGTGCAGGATGCCGTTGTCGGTGGCGACGATGTACTCCTGTGCGGTGCCTTCGACCACCGCCTTGATCAGGGCCGAGGTCGAGCCCACCACATCGGCCTTTTCGACCACGCTCTTGGGCGACTCAGGGTGCACCAGCACCATGGCGCCGGGGTGTTGCTCGCGCAGCAGCTCCAGCTCCAGGCCTTTGAACTCGTCGTGGACGATGCAGGCGCCGATCCACATCAGCATGTCGGCGCCGGTCTGCTCCTGGATGTAGCGGCCCAAGTGGCGGTCCGGGGCCCAGAGGATTTTCTGACCCTTGGCATGCAAATCGGCCACGATCTCGAGCGCGCAGGAACTGGTCACCATCCAGTCCGCACGCGCCTTCACGGCGGCACTGGTGTTGGCATAGACCACGACCTGGCGGTCCGGGTGGGCGTCGCAAAACGCGGCGAATTCATCGGCCGGGCAGCCCAGGTCCAGCGAGCAGGTGGCGTCCAGATCGGGCATGAGCACGCGCTTCTCGGGGCTCAGGATTTTGGCGCTTTCGCCCATGAAGCGAACACCGGCCACGACCAGGGTCTGGGCCGCATGGTCGCGGCCGAAGCGGGCCATCTCCAGCGAATCGGAGACGATGCCCCCGGTTTCCAGGGCCAGGTCTTGCAGATCCCCATCGACGTAGTAGTGGGCCACCAGCACGGCCTTGTGCTGGCGCAGCAGCTCGGCGGCGCGGGCTTTCAGTGCCTGTCTTTGGCTGGGGTTCAGGGGCGCGGGCACTTTGGCCCAGGCGTGGGCGGTGCAGCTGTCGCCCTGGGCGTCCTGGCGGGTGTAGTCGAATAAAACCTGAGTGTTCATGGTGGAAATGGTAGCTCAGGCGCCTGGGCCGGGCGGCGGCAGGGGGCTTGTACACTGAAAACATGCCCGGTCCCTACAAGGTCTTGCCCGCGTGCCTGTCCTTCGTGCTCGGTGTCGCCCTGAGTCTGGCGCCCTCGATGGGCGCCGCGCTGCCGACAGAGAGCCCGCCGGCCTTGCGCATGGGTGTCAGCCAATCCTGGGCCATGCCGTTTGCGCGTTATGCCAACGGGCAGTTGCAAGGCGGCATCCTGTTTGATTTTGGCCAGGAGCTGGCCGCGCGCCTCGATGTGCCGCTGCGTGTGCGCGTCATCCCGCCCAAGCGGGTGGAGGCCATGCTGGCGTCCGGTGAAGTGGATCTGCACTGCCTGGTCAGCCCCAGATGGTTGCAGCAAGAGCTGCCCGCCAGCCGCTGGACCGAGCCCGTGCTGCGCATGGACGACGTGCTGCTGGCCCGACCGGAGTTCGAGGGCCATGAGCTGGACCTGGCGCACGTCCAGGGCGCCTCGGTGGGCCTGGTTGTCAGTTATCTCTACCCGGCTCTGGACGAAGCCCTGGCCAGCGGGCGCCTGCGCCGCGAAGACGCACCTGCGCAAGCCCAAGTATTCGAAAAGATGCTGCGCGGCCGCAGCGATTTTGGGGTCAGCAACCGCCTGATCGCCGACTGGTTCAACAAGCAGCAGCCCGCGGCACAGCGGCTCAAGACCTTGCAGACCCTGGCCACCCTAGACACTGCCTGTGCCCTGGCGCCGCGGCCCCAGCAAGACCCGGCGCGCATCAAGGCGGCGCTCAGGCAGCTGATCCGCGACGGTGCGATCGAGAAGATCTTGCAGCGCTATCGCTGAGTCGCCACGAGTTCATGCGGGGGCGTTTCAGGCCTCGGCAAAGAACTTGCTCGGCGGCATGCCCACCGTGCGCGTCACCATGGCGCTGAAAGCGCTGGCGCTGGCATAGCCCAGCTCGGCGGCGATCAGGCTCATGGGCCGCTTGCGGGCTGCGAGGCTCAGGGCTTGGGCCAGCAGCACCTGCTGGCGCCACTGCGCATAGCTGCTGCCCAGCTGTTCGCGGAACAGGCGTGAGATGGTGCGCTCGCTGGCACCGACCTCGGCGGCCCAGTCGGCCAAAGCCGTGTGGCGCTGCGGCGCTTGCAGGATGGCCTCGCAGAGCCGCCGCAGGCGCGGGTCTTGCGGCAGGTCCACGCCCAGACGCAAGGGCTTGGCCCGGCTCAGTTCATCCAGCACCAGGCTGGCGATCCAGTGCTCTCGCTGCGCCTCGACCGCCGGGGCGTTTGGCTGGACCTCGCTGCTGGTGGCCAGCTGAAGCACCAGCTCGCGCAGCAGCGGCGTCACTTCCAGCACCCGGGCCTGGCTCCAGGCCAGTGAGTCTGGCGCGGGCGGCTCCGCGTGCAGATACAGCGTGCGCAGGTCGGCGCGTTCGACGGCGGTGACCGCGTGCTCGCGCAGCGGCGGAATCCAGCAGGCGCGTGAGGGCGGCAGCAAGAAGGTCGCATCGGGCGTGTTCACCCGCACGACGCCGCTGATGGAGAACACCAGTTGGCCCCAGTCGTGCTGGTGGGCGTGGATGTCCATCCAGTTTTCCATCTGCCGCGCCTTGGCCCGCACCGGGCGCGCAGCACTGGGTGCGTAGCGCAGCGGGTCCAGCGGCGGCAGGCTGGTGCGGCCCGGCGGCCGGCTTTTCTTGGGAGCAGGGCTCATGGCGGAAAATCAATACTCTTTGGCGAACTATCGTAACTCGGCCGTAGCCGGGCCGCCTACATTGAGGCCATGAACTCTTCCGCAGTCCTGTCTTCATCCTCCTCCACATCCGGCCCGGCCTTGAGCCCGGACGAGCAAGCCGCCGCGCAGAAAAAGCGCGACATCGCCACCATCAGCTTGATCGGCCTGGCGCATGGCACTTCGCATTTCTTCCACATGCTGCTGCCGCCGCTGTTCCCGGTCTTCATCCGCGACTTTGGTCTCAGTTATTCCCAGCTGGGCCTCTTGGTCACCACCTTTTTCGTGATTTCTGGCATCGGCCAGGCTTTGGCTGGCTTCCTCGTCGACCGCCGCGGTGCCCGGCCGATTTTGTTCGCGGCCCTCGCTTGCTTCGTGGCAGCTTCGGCCGCGGCCGGCCTGGCCCAGGGCTTTGGCGGCCTGATGCTGGCGGCGGCCCTGGCCGGACTGGGCAACTCGCCTTTTCATCCGGTGGACTTCACCATCCTCAACAAGCGGGTCTCGCCGGCGCGGCTGGGCCATGCGTTTTCGGTGCACGGCATCTCGGGCAATATCGGTTGGGGCCTGGCGCCGCTGTTCGCCTTGGGGCTGAGCAGCTGGAGCGGCAACTGGCGCTACGCCTACCTGGGCACGGCTCTGCTGGGCCTGGCGGTGATCGCCGTGCTGGCTTGGCAGCGCGCGGCGATCGATGATGCCCACGGCAGCTGGGCCCACGAGAAAGCCGGCGCGGCCACCTTGGCGCCCGAGCATCCGCTGGCGTTCTTGCGCCTTCCTTCGGTCTGGCTGTGCTTCTCGTTCTTTCTGTTCACCACCGCCTCGCTGAGCGCCATCCAGAGCTTTGCCAGCCCGGCCCTGGCCAGCCTTTACGGCCTGCCCTTGGCGACCACGGCTTTTGTGGTCACCGGCTATATGTTCTGCGGCGCCATCGGCATGGTGATCGGCGGCTTCTGGGTGGCCAAGGGCAAATCCCTGGAGCGCAATATCGCCATCGCCTTGAGCATTGCAGCGGCCCTGCTGATCTTGGCCGCCAGTGGCTGGGTGGCGCCCGCGCTGGCCGCCCTCATCGTCGCCCTGGCCGGTTTCGGCACCGGTCTGGCCGGTCCGTCGCGTGATATGTTGATCAAGCGCGCCGCGCCTCCGGGCGCCACTGGCCGGGTCTATGGCACGGTGTACTCGGGCCTGGACATCGGCTTCGCCGCCGCGGCGCCCGTCTTCGGCGCGCTGCTCGATGGCGGCCATGCCGGCGCCGTGTTTGGCGGTGCGGCCGCGTCCTTGCTGATGGCGATGTCGGCGGCTGCCTTGGTGCGGCGGGTGCGCGGCGCTTGACCCAGCGCAAGCCCGGGCGATCTTCATCGCGACGCCTTGGCAATGGCGGGTAAGTCCAGAGTCAGACCGCGCCCGGCCGCGCTTAAAGTCGGGCGCATGAACAGCAGCCCCAGCCTCAATCCCACTCCGTCGCCCGCCGCGGCTTCAGCACGCATGGCCGGCCACCTGCTGGTCGAAGCCTTGATCGCCCAAGGCGTGACGGAGGTCTTCGGCGTACCCGGTGAGTCCTATTTGGCCGTGCTTGATGGCTTCCATGAGCACCGCGAACAAGGCATACGCTTCATCGCCTGTCGGCAGGAGGGGGGCGCCGCCTTCATGGCCGAGGCGCAAGGCAAGCTGAGCGGCCGACCCGGCATCTGTTTTGTCACCCGCGGCCCCGGCGCCACCAATGCCAGCATCGGCTTGCACACCGCCTTCCAGGACAGCACGCCGATGATTCTCTTCATCGGCCAGGTGGCCAGCGACCAGCGCGACCGCGAGGCCTTTCAGGAGCTGGACTACCGCCAGATGTTTGGCCCCGGCACGCTGGGCTTTGCAAAATGGGTGGGCGAGGTGCAGGACGCCGACCGCCTGCCCGAGTACGTGGCGCGCGCCTTCCACACCGCTTTGCAGGGCCGCCCCGGCCCGGTGGTGCTGGTGCTGCCCGAGGACATGCTGACCGCGTTCACAACGGCGCCGGTGCTGCCGCGCGTGCAGGCGGCCCAGAGTTATCCCAGCCCCGCCGCCCTGGCCGAGCTGCGCGAGCGCCTGCTGGCCGCGCAACGCCCGCTGCTCATCGCCGGCGGCGGCGGCTGGACGGCGGAGAGCTGCGCCGCGCTGCAAGAGTTCGCGGAAGGCTGGCAGCTGCCGGTCGGCTGCGCCTTCCGTTTTCAGGACCTGTTCGACAACCGCCACCCGCTCTACGCCGGCGATGTCGGCATCGCCATCAATCCCAAGCTGGCCCAGCGGGTCAAGGACGCCGATCTGATCATCGCCGTGGGCCCGCGCCTGGGTGAGATGACCACCGGCGGCTACAGCCTGCTGCAGGCGCCGCGCCCGGCCCAGACCCTGGTGCACATCCACGCCGGCGCCGAAGAACTGGGCCGGGTCTACGCGGCCGACCAGATGATCAACGCCAGCATGAGCTGCGCCGCCCAGGCCCTGGCCTCGCTGCAGGCGCCCGAGGCGGTTGCGTGGAGCGCATGGGCCCAACAGGCGAACGCCGATTACGAAGGCAATCTGCAGCCGCAGGCCGTCAGCCCCCTGGACATGGCCGAGGTCGTCAAGACCCTGGGCCGGCGCCTGCCTGAGGGCACGGTGTTCACCAATGGCGCGGGCAATTACAGCGGCTGGCTGCATCGCTTCCACCGTTACACGGGTTTGCAGCGTTATGGCCGCAGCCAGCTCGCGCCGACCAGCGGCGCCATGGGCTATGGCCTGCCGGCAGCGGTGGCCGCCAGCCTGCTTCAACAAGAACGTTGGGTCGTCAACATCGCCGGCGATGGCGACTTTCTGATGAACGGCCAGGAGCTGGCCACGGCCACCGGCTACGGCGCCCGCCGCCTGATCTGTGTGGTGGTCGACAACGGCACCTACGGCACGATCCGCATGCACCAGGAGCGCGAGTACCCGGGCCGGGTCTCGGGCAGTGATCTCTACAACCCCGACTTCGCCGCCCTGGCCCTGGCCTATGGCTGGCGCTCAGCTCGGGTGGAACGCACCGAGGACTTCGAGCCGGCACTGCAGGCGGCCATGGCGGCCGAAGGCCAGCCGACCCTGATCCATCTGCGCCTGTCCAGCGATGTCTCGACCAGCCGCAGCACGCTGAGCGCGATTCGCGAGGCCGCCGAGAAGCGCTTGCGACAGGCAGAAGCTTGAGCGAAGTCTCACCGGAGGCTTGCTGAGACCGCCTGCGTCACCGTCGTTCAAGGCAAGGAAACAGCGTTTGATCGCAACATGCCCAGGATGAGGCTAGGCAGGCGGTGCTGCAGGACCTATCGTGCCGGCGCTGTCTTGCTCCACGCTGAGCTTGAGCAGCTGTCCGGGTCTGTGCCTGGGCACGGGCCACGCATGAATCCTGCTGCGAGACTTTCATGAAAAAGCTACTGGATGACTTTCCGTTTGTCTCGGTGGAGACGGCGTTGATGCTGTTCCGTCTGGCCCTGGCCGCTGTCTTCGTCGGTCATGCGGGCATGCGGCTCTATCTGCAACATGATCTCGCCCAAAGTGCAGAGAGCCTGGCCATTCGGGGCGTGCCTTTCAGCATGGCCCTGGCTTGGCTTGTCACGGTGTTCGAGCTCTTGGGTGGGGTCCTGCTTGTTCTGAATCGGTACACCCGCTGGATCGCCCTGGGTTTCTTTTTGATCAGCGTGGCGACCATGGCGCTGGTGCAGGTGCATGCTGGTTGGTGGGTGGCGGAATACGGCGATGGAGGCATGGAGTTCAGCGCTGTTGTTTGTGCCATGTGCCTATTCCTCGCGGCCGTGGATCGAGCGCAGCAAGAGCAAAGGCAGCCGGAGGAAACAGGTCTGCCGGTGCGGGTGCCGCAGCTCGGCTTGCCAACCCTGCCGAGGCGCGGATGAGGTCCGACATGAAGAAACTATGTGCCGCGTTTCCGTTTCTCAGCGTCCCTCAGGCCTATTTCGTCCTGCGTTTGGCCTTGGCTCTGTTCTTCATGATCCATGCCGGAGCGCGCTTTACCGAGGCCAACTATTTCAGGGGGCTGGGGGCCGGCTTGTCGGAGTTCGGCATGCCGTTTGCCTATCAGCTGGGTCTGGCCGCCACCACCATCGAACTGCTGGGCGGAAGCTTGCTGATCTTCAACCGCTTCGCCAAATGGGTGGCATTGGGCTTGTTCTGCATCAGTGCCACGGGCATTGTTTTCATCCACCTGCGTCTGGGCTGGTTCGTCGGTGAATTCGGCAATGGCGGCGCCGAGTTCAGTGTTGCCTTGTGCGCGATCTGCCTCGTGGTGGCCGCATTTGACCGGGAGGCGCACAAGCGCAAGGGCTTGGGCCCGCAGGCGACAATAGGGCATGAACCATCTTGATTTCGAATTGCGCGGCGAGTTCATCGAACTGGACAAGCTGCTGAAGGCCACCGGCTTGGTGGAGAGCGGCGGCCGTGCCCGCGTGGTCATCAGCGAGGGCCATGTGCAGGTGGACGGGCGCGAGGAACTGCGCAAGACCGCCAAGATCCGTGCCGGCCAAGTCGTGCAGTACCAGGATGCCCGCATCAAGGTGCTGCCCTCGGCCTGAGTCCGCCGTTTCCAAGGGAGCAAGTGTCACGCCATGGAATTCTCGACCTGCGATTTTTGCGATGCCTTCAAGTCCGACGAGTCCGGGCGCCTGCGCGTGCTGCCTGGGGTCTACCGCAGCTATGGTGCGCTGACCCGCTTTGCCGGCCCCATGCGCACGGTCAAGTGTTTCGAGGACAACAGCCGCGTCAAGGAAGCCGTGGAAAGCCCGGGCCATGGCCAGGTGCTGGTGGTGGACGGCGCCGGTTCCCTGCGCCGTGCCTTGTTGGGAGGCAATCTGGCGGCGGCTGCCGCGGCCAACGGTTGGGCCGGCCTGCTGATTCACGGCTGCGTGCGCGACCTGGCCGAGCTGGCTGCCACGCCTCTGGGCATCTTGGCCCTCGGCCATGTGCCCATGCCGACCGACCGCAAAGGTCAGGGCCAGAGCGAGCTGGTCCTGCATCTGCATGGCCTGCCACTGCGTCCCGGTGAGTGGCTGTATGCCGATGTCGACGGGGTCGTGGTCAGCGAACAGCCCTTGCACACCGGCAGTTGAGCCTGCCCAAATCCAGCGAATGTGCAGATTGGCACGGCCCGTGGCCGCGGCAAGCGGGCCAGTTCAAGGAGGGTCATGATCAGCCGCTATGCTGGCCGGGGGCCCTAGAGGCAGGGCCCAACTTGAGCGAAACGGCGCCCTGAGCGCTTGTTGTAGTGGGCGTTGCGCATGTGCGTGTTGTGGCGTTATTTGTGGGTGATCGGCGCTTGGGCTGTCTGTGGCGCGGCGCTCGCGTCAGGTCAAATTCGTGTATTCACGACCGACTACCCTCCATATGCGGCGCCGGGACTGAAGGATGGCGGCGCTGCCGTCCAGATGTTGCGCGACATCTTGCGCCCACTCGGCCACAGCGTGCATGTGGACTATTTGCCCTGGGCTCGTCTGGCCCGTGAGCTCAAGCAGCAACGCTATGACTTGGTCTTGCTGGCCTGGCCGGGGGACTTGAGTCAGCATGGCTTGCTGCCGAGTTCGGCTTGGTTCGTCAGCCGCTTGGGTCTGTTTGTGCGGCGAGAGCAACTGAGCAAAGCCGGCCTCAGCATCGAGGCGCTGCGAGGGCAGAGCGTCGGTGTCGTGCGCGACTATGCCTATCCACCGGAAATTCTGGCCAGTGGTTTGCATATTGAACTGGGCACCTCAGACGAGCAAAACTTGCGCAAGCTGGCGGCCGGGCGCTTTGACTACGCCTTGCTTGAGCATGCCGTAGGTCGCTATTTGCTGCGCCGCCAGGCTGCGGGAATGCAAGCTGACGAGATCGTCTGGCAGGAGCCGGCGCTGGCCGAGTTGCCCATCCATGTCGGTGTGGTCCCTGGGCGCCCCAATTCAGCGGCGCTGTTGCAGGCCTTGGAGCTGGGATTGCAGGCCTACAAGCGCGATGGCAGCTACCGACGGCTCTTGCTCCAGCATCAGCTCGATGGCGTTCCAGACATCCATCCGCCGCGCCCCGCCCGGCGCCCCTGATTGAGCAGCAGACCGGCCTTGGCCTTCACAGCAGCCGCGCCCGCAGCGCCTCAACCTGGGTGCGGCCGACCGGCAGCTCGCTGCCATCGCTCAGCTCCAGCGTGTAGCGGCTGCCGCTGGCCACATGCAGGCGGCGTGCCTGCTTCAGATTGACGATCCATGAGCGGTGGCAGCGCAGGAACTCGCCGGGCAGCAGGGCGGCCAGTCGTTCCAGTGATTTGGCATGCAGCTCGACGCGGCCGTCGATCAGGCGCAGCTCGCTGGCCTCACCGTCGGCGCGGAAGCACAGCACCTCGCTCAGCTCGACCAGGGCCACACCGCGCGCACGCCAGACCGCCAGCTGACGCAGGCTGCGGCGCGCGCCCTCGGCCTGGCCCAGCAGGCGCTGCAGGGCCTGCTGCAAGCGTTCGCGGCTGAAGGGCTTGGGCACGAAGTCCAGTACGCCCAATTCGAAGGCCTGCAGCGCCCGCTCCGCATGGGCGGACACCACCACGGTGTGGAAGGCGCCGGCCACGGCCTGGCGAAGCAGATGAAAGCCGTCTTCACCGGCCAGATTGAGGTCCAGCAGCAGGCCGTCGCAGCCGCCCGCGCGCAAGCGTTCCTGTGCTTCGCCCAGCTCGGCCACGGCCTGGCAGTGCACGCCCGGCCCGACCAGTTCGCCGCACAGTCGCAGCAGGCGCTGACGCACCAGGGGTTCGTCCTCCACGATCAGCAGGCGCATCAGGGCCGCCCTCCCGCGTTCTGGGGCAGGACCAGCAGGCTGCACCAATGGCCTTGGCCGTCGGGTCCGTCGCTGAAACGCCAGCGCCCGGGGAAGGCTGTGGCCAGGCTGGTTTCGATGAAATGGCGTCCGGCGCCGCAGGGGCTGTTGCCTTTGCGCCCCGGCCCTTGCGGCGCCTGAAAGCGCAACTCGGTGGCGTCGCCCTGCGGTTCAATCTGCAGCAGGAAGGCGGGTTGGTCACGCAGTTCACCGCCATGGGTCAGCGCGTTCTCAAGCAGGGTGTGCAGCAGGCCCGGCGGCAGCATGATGCCGGCCGGCTGGCCTTCGACCTCCAGCGTGACGCCATGCCCGCGCAGCAGGGCCAGGATGCGCAGATGTGCGCGGCAGAGCTCCAGCTCCTGCTCCAGCGTGATCAGCGGCGCGTCGCCGAGTTGGCGCAGCTGGCTGAACTCTTCGGCCAGCAGATCCACCATGCGGCTGGCGCGAGCGGGCTCGGTTTCGATCAGCTCCTGGAGCGAGGTCAGGGTGTTCATCAGCCAGTGCGGCTGCATGCTGTTTCGTAGCAGCCGGGTCTGCAGCTCGGCCCGCTGTGCTTCGCTGCGGGCGGCCTGTTCGCCCAGGCGCAGCAGGCCGCGCGCATGACCGAGCAGCAAGAGGCTCATCAGCAGGGCCAGTGCCAGAAAGTAAAAACCGTCAAGAAAGGCCCCCGGCCAGATCAGGGCCAGGGCCAGGCTGCACAGCACGGTGGCCAGCAGTGGCCAGGCCATGCCCGGCTCCTGCGCCCGGCCGTGCCAGCACATCAGGGCGGCCGTCAACAGGCCCAGCACATGGGCCAAATAGCCTGCAATGTCGTAGCTGTAGCCCGGGCCGGCCCAGGCCAGCAGCAAGAAGGACAGGCCAGCCACCGGCACCCAGCGGCGGGCCGGCCCGAGCAATTGCCAGCGAGCCGCCAGGGCCAGGGGCAGCAGCCAGGCGGCCAAGCCGGTCAGCCCCAGGATCAGACCCAGTCGCCAAGGGTGCCAGGGATAGGCATAGCCCAGCAGCGGCCGCCAGGCCTCGGCCAGCGGCAGCAAGAGGCCGACTAGGCCCAGGGCCAGCAGCAGGCGCTGCTCGCTGCGCCGCCCGGTCTGCTGTCTGGCATGGTGGGCTGCGAGCATGAAGTAGCCCCAGGCCAGGGCCAGGCAACCGAAGGCCGCTGCGGCGACCATCCAAGGCGCATCGCGTGCGATGGCCTGGGTCTGTAAGTTGGCAATGCGCAGCTCCGCCTCTCCCGAACGAATGGCCAGCGGCCAGTGGCTGGATGCCCGCACGTGCAGCTGGTGTCGGCCCGCCCTCTGCGGTGGCAAGGGCACCCAGTGGTCCACACGGCCGGGCTGCTCCTCGGCCTGATTGAGGCCGACGCGGCCATTGCCGGCCAGGGCTTGCCCGTCCCAGCTCAGCTCGCTGGCGGCGCGCAGAAGCAGGCCCAGCACCAGGGGCTGCCGCGCCGCCTGTTCGTCCAGATCGATCTCAAAGCGCAGCTCGTAGGGGCCGGCCCATTGCGCCAGCAGGCGGCGGTCCAGTTTCTGCCATGGTCGCTCGGGCTGGCTGAGCTCGCGCATCTGAGCGGGCTGGATCTGCACCCCGGCCCCTTGACCCTGCGCGGCGCCGAGCTGCCAGAGCGCGCACAAGAGCAAGAGGGCCAGCACGGCCAAGAGCGAACGCAGCAAGAGTGTCATGGCCGGCATGGTAGCGAGGCTCCGCCACTTGGCGGAGCCGTTCAGCGGTCTGCTGGAGCAGTTCAGCAGGCGGCGGCGCGACGCCAGCCGACATCGCGAGCACAGTGAGGCTTCCAGTTCAACTGATGGAGTGAGTGAGGCCACTATGGGATCCATAACTTTTTATCGCAGCGGTTTTCTGATCGCGACTCTGCTCGCTTGTGGGGCAGCCAATGCAGCGCCCGCAGCCGGTGACTTGAGCTACGAGCCCTTCGCCTTGCCCGTGCGCGGCCAGGCGCCGGTGGCGGCCGAGCTGGGCACGCTGACCGTGCCGGTCCGCCATGCTCAGCCGGCCGGCGCCACTCTGAGCCTGCGCTTTGTGCGGCTGAAGGCTGTGCAGCCGGTGGCCGGGCTGGCGCCGGTGGTGTACCTGGCCGGCGGGCCCGGCGGTTCCGGCATTGGCTCGGCCCTGGGTGCTCGTTGGCCGCTGTTTGACCGCGTCCGCCAGCAGCAGGATTTGATCTTGCTGGACCAGCGCGGCACCGGCCGGTCCAGCGCAGCGCCGAACTGTCCGCACGCGCTGGAACTGCCGAGCCAGCAGCCACAGGACTACGCCCGTCAGCTCGCGGCCGACCAGGCGCAGGCCCGGCTTTGCCTGGCCTTCTGGCGCCAGCAGGGCTGGGATCCGAATGCCTTCAACACCGAGAAGAACGCCGCCGATCTGGCCCTGCTGCGGCGCGCCCTGGGTGTGCCCAGGCTCAGCCTCTGGGGCATGAGCTATGGCACGCATCTGGCGTTTGCCGCGCTGCGCACCCAAGGGCAGACCCTGGAGCGTGTGATCCTGATGGGCAGCGAGGGCCCGAACGACACGCTCAAGCTGCCGCTGGACGCCGACCGGCTGATCAGCCAGATCGCCGCCCAGCGGCAGCGGCCCGATCTGCCGACGCTGATGGCCTCGGTGATCGCCGGCCTGGCGGTCAAGCCCATGCAGCTGAGCGTGCCGGGGCAGCCGGGTCTGGAGGGTGGCATTTGGGTGAGCGCCTTTGATCTGCAACTGGCCACCGTCATGCTGCTGGCCCGGCGCGACAGTGCGCTGCAACTGCCGGAGTTCTACGATGGGCTGGCCGCAGGGAAATGGGATGCTTTGGCCACGCTGGTGCGCGACATCCGCCGCTACGGCGGCGAGCAGCGCCTGATGCCGCTGGCCATGGATGTGGCTTCGGGCGCCTCGCCGCTGCGTTTGCGCCAGATTGCCGCGGAAGAAGGGCGCAGCCTGCTCGGGCCGGCACTGAATTTTCCCTTTCCGCAGATCGGCGAGGGCCTGGGCATCGAGGATATGGGCGAGGCCTTCCGCGCCTTTCCGGCCAGCGCCGTGCCGACCCTGTTCGTCAGCGGCGAGCAGGACGGCCGCACGCCGCTGCACAACGCCGAGCGCTTGCAGCGCGGCTTTCGCCACAGCCGCCATCTGGTGATCGAAGGCGCAGGCCACGACGACGATCTGTGGCTGGCTAGCCCGGTGCTGGCCGAGCGCATGGCCGACTTCCTGGCGGGGCGGGAGGTGAGCACGGCCTGGCTGCCGCGCGGGCCTGGCAAGTAGGGCTAAGAGCTTCTCGGGCGCAGCGCTCCAGGCTTGCGCCGCGCCCAGTGGATGGCCAGGTTCGACAGCACCATCACCAGCAGCAAATCGCCCCAGAGCGTGTACCAAAGCCAGGCGTCTTTGGACATCAGGCTGGCCACGGCCGCATTGACCCCGGCCAAGGCCAGGCCCATGGCGCACATGCCGGCCGAGAGCCGGCGCGCGTCGATATCGCTGTAGACCAGATAGTTCATCACCCGCTTGCCCAGCCAGCGGCCGCCAGCCAGCGCGTCGACGCCGAAGGCGCAGGCCACCAGGCCGCCGATCACGCTGGCCTTGAGCTGCACCAGAAACTCCGACTCGAAGTACCAGGAGAAGCCGGCCGACAGCAGCATCACGACCACGCCAAACAAGGCCATGCCGCCGAGCAGATCGACCCGCCGCGCGGGCGGCGCGAAGCGGTGGATGGCCCATTGCAAGGGCAGCAGGGCCAGGCCGGCGGCGGCCGTCACCAGGGCGGCCGTGCGCAAATCACCGAGCTTGCCCATCACGAAGAAGAGCAGGCCGAGCGCAATGTCCACGGCGATCGCGGGCGCCTGGCCCTTGAGGCGCGAGAAATCGGGTGCGCCCGGTGCCGAGGCCTGCCGCTGGCGCTTGGCCATCATGGCCTGCACCCGAGCCAGGGAGGCGAAGGGGTCGGGGTGGGAACGGTAGAGCACCTGGCCCTGACGCGACACCTTGATGCCGTAGCTGAGCACCGTGCGCGGGCCCAGCTCGAAGAGCAGCGGGCCTTGTGCCGTGTCCAGCTGCAGCCGATGCAGGCGATAGGGGGAGTGGCCGAAGTCTTGCCGGTCTTCCAGCGTCTGCCCCTCATGCGTGAGCAGGAGGCGCGAGCTGCGCAGGCCGGTTTCGAGGCGCAGGGCGTAGCGCTGGTCGTCGATGTCGACCGGGTAGTGGTAGGTCCAGATCTTCAAGGTCGGGTGGCGATGTCGGGGTTCAGCGCAGGATCTCGAGCAGGCGATCCAGCCCGCCCTCGTTGATCGCCACCATGGCCTGCTCGCGCACTTTGGGCTTGGCGTGAAAAGCCACCGACAGGCCGGCCGCGCCCATCATGGGCAAGTCGTTGGCGCCGTCACCCACGGCGATGCACTGCGCCGGCAGGGCGCCGATCTCGGCCGCGCATTGCTCCAGCATGCGGCGCTTTTCTTCACCGTCGCAGATCTCGCCCCAGGGCTGCATCACGAGCGCGCCGGTCAGTTGGCCGTCCTCGATCTCCAGCTCATTGCTGCGAACCCAGTCCATGCCCAGCTCGGCAGCCACATAAGACGTGAAAAACGTGAAGCCACCCGAGACCAGCAGGAGCTTCAAGCCCGCGGCTTTGAGCGCTGCACACAGTTCGCGCGCCCCGGGGTTGAACTGCAGGCGCTCTTGCAGCACCTGCTCCAGCGCGCTCACCGGCACACCTTGCAAGAGCGCCAGGCGGCGGCGCAGGCTGTCCTTGAAATCGGTGATCTCGCCGCGCATGGCGGCTTCGGTGATGGCTGCGACTTCCTCTTTCTTGCCCGCGGCGGCGGCAATCTCGTCAATGCACTCGATATTGATCAGGGTCGAGTCCATGTCGAAAGCGGCGAGGCGGAAATCGCTCTGGCGCAGCGGGGGCGTGAAGCCCTGGGTCACGAGGTCTTGCATATCAAAAAACTCAGTCCTGCTTGATGGGTTGGCCGAGCAGCCTCAGCACTTCGCGGATCGCCTGTGCCCGGTCCTTGGGGTCGCTCAGCGCCTTATCGATGCGCAGCTTGTCATTGCCGACCAGCTTGATGTTCTTGTTCTTCTGCACCAGCTCGATCACGCGCATGGCGTCGATCGGTGGGTTGGGGCGGAAGTTGATGTTCATCACCATGGGCGCAGCGTCGATCTTGCTGACACCGTAAGGCTTGGCCAGCACGCGCAGGCGGTGGGTGTCGAACAGGGTCTGGCCTTGCGCGGGCAGCTTGCCGAAACGGTCGGTCACCTCTTCCAGCAACTTGTCGATCTGTTCGCTCTTCTCGGCCGTGGCCAGGCGCTTGTAGAGCGAGAGGCGCTGGTGCACATCGCCGCAGTAGGCATCGGGCAGCAGGGCGGGGGCATGCAGATTGATCTCGGTGGTGGCACCCAGGGGCGAGAGCAGATCGGGCTCCTTGCCGGCCTTGAGCGAGCGCACGGCTTCCGACAGCATCTCGTTGTAGAGCTGGAAGCCGATCTCCATCATATTGCCGCTCTGGTGCTCGCCCAGCATTTCGCCCGCGCCGCGGATCTCCAGATCGTGCATGGCCAGGTAGAAGCCGGAACCGAGCTCTTCCATGCCCTGGATGGCGTCCAGGCGCTGGGCGGCCTGCTTGGTCAGGCCTTCCAGATCGGGCACCATCAGGTAGGCATAGGCTTGGTGGTGCGAGCGGCCAACACGGCCGCGCAGCTGGTGCAGCTGGGCCAGGCCGAACTTGTCGGCGCGGCTGATGATGATGGTGTTGGCGCTGGGCACGTCGATGCCGGTCTCGATGATGGTCGAGCACAGCAGCACATTGTGTTTGCCGCCCACGAACTCGCGCATCACCCGCTCCAGCTCGCGCTCGGGCATCTGGCCGTGGGCGATGATGATGCGGGCCTCGGGCACCAGCTCTTCGAGCTTCTGGCGCCGGTTCTCGATGGTCTCGACCTCGTTGTGCAGGAAGTAGACCTGGCCGCCGCGCTTGAGCTCGCGCAGCATGGCCTCGCGGATGGTGCCGCTGGTTTCGCTGCGCACAAAGGTCTTGATCGCCAAGCGGCGCTGCGGCGCGGTGGCAATGACGCTCAAATCGCGCAAGCCTTCCAGCGCCATGCCCAGGGTCCGCGGGATCGGCGTGGCGGTCAGGGTCAGCACGTCGACCTCGGCCCGCATGGCCTTCATCGCCTCCTTGTGGCGCACGCCGAAGCGGTGTTCCTCGTCGATCACCAGCAGGCCGAGCCTTGCGAACTTGCAGTCCGCCGAGAGCAGCTTGTGCGTGCCGACCACGATGTCGATGGTGCCGTCGGCCAGGCCTTCCAGCGCTGCCTTGATTTCTTTGGCCGAGCGGAAGCGGCTCATCTCCGCCACCTTGACCGGCCAGCGGCCGAAGCGGTCGGCGATGTTCTGGTAGTGCTGCTCGGCCAGCAAGGTGGTGGGCGCGAGGATGGCGACCTGCTTGCCGCCCATGACGGCGACGAAGGCCGCGCGCAGTGCCACCTCGGTCTTGCCGAAGCCCACATCGCCGCAGACCAGGCGGTCCATGGGTTTGGGGCTGATCATGTCCTGGATCACCGCATGGATGGCGGCGCGCTGGTCGGGCGTTTCCTCGAAGCCGAAGCTGGCTGCAAAGGCCTCGTAGTCCGGGCCCGAGTAGCGGAAGGCATGGCCCTCGCGGGCGGCGCGGCGGGCGTAGAGATTCAGCAGCTCGGCGGCGGTGTCGCGCACCTGCTCTGCGGCCTTGCGCTTGGCCTTTTCCCACTGGCCCGAGCCCAGGCGGTGCAGCGGTGCTTCTTCCGCCGAGACGCCGGTGTAGCGGCTGATCAGGTGCAGTTGGGCCACCGGCACATAGAGCGTGGCCTTGTCGGCGTATTCCAGATGCAGGAATTCGCTGGCGCCCCCATCTGCACCATTTGCGATGTCAATATTGATCAGGCCCTGGTAGCGGCCGATGCCGTGGTTGTTGTGCACCACCGGGTCGCCGACCTTGAGCTCGGACAGGTCCTTGATCAGGGCGTTGACGTCGGAGACCTGCTCCTGCTTGCGCCGGCGCCGCGTGGTCGGCGTGGTGGCGAAGAGTTCCGTCTCGGTGAAGATCTGAATCTGGTGACCGCCCTCGGGGTCGTTCCAGAAAAAGCCAGCCGCCAGAGGCGCGGCCGTGATGGCGAACTTCTCCGGGCTGGTCTCGAAATCAGCCAGGCCGCTGACCGAGGGCGGGTCGATCTTGTTGTCGCGCAACAGCTCCAGCAGGCTCTCGCGCCGGCCTTCGCTCTCGGCCAGCAGCAGCACGCGGTGCGGCGTGCTCAGCAGATGGGCGGCCAGGCGGGCCAGGGGCTCTTGCGCGCCGCGCTCGACGGACACATCGGGCAGGGGCCGGGCATAGTCCACCGCTTCCTTGCCCCGCACGGCCAGAACCGCGTGGCCATGGGTCAGGGCGAAGAACTCCTCGCTCTTGAAGTAGATCTCCTCGGGCGGCAGGATGGGCCGCTCGGGGTCGTGTTGGATGAAGCGGTGGCGCTCGCGGGTGTCGGTCCAGAAGCGGCCCAGGGCCTCGTCGATCTCGCCGTGCAGGGCCAGGGCGCAATGCTCGCCCAGGAACTCGAAGATGCTGGCCGTCTGCTCAAAGAACAGAGGCAGGTAGTACTCGATGCCGCCGGTGGCGATGCCCTGGCCCATGTCCTTGTAGATGCGCGAACGGCTCGGGTCGCCCTCCATCTTTTCGCGCCAACGCGAGCGGAAGGTCTGGCGCGCCGCCTCGTCCATAGGGAACTCGCGCCCCGGCAGCAGTCGCACCGCCGGCACCGGGTAGAGGCTGCGCTGGCTGTCGGGGTCAAAGGTGCGGATGGAATCGACTTCATCACCGAAGAGGTCGACCCGGTAGGGCACCAGCGAGCCCATGGGGAAGAGGTCGATCAGGCCGCCGCGCACCGCGTACTCGCCCGGCGATACGACTTGCGCGACATGGTTGTAGCCGGCCAGGGTCAGCTGGGATTTGAGGCTGGCTTCGTCCAGGCGCTGCTTTTGCGCGAAGTTGAAGGTGGTGGCGGCCAGGAAGCTGGGCGGGGCCAGACGGGTCAGCGCCGTGGTGGCCGGCAGCAGCACCACGTCCAGCTCGCGCTCGGCGGCCGGCTTGCCGCGGCTTTGCAGCAGCTGCCAGAGCGTGGCCAAGCGCTCGGAGATCAGGTCCTGGTGGGGCGAGAAGGTGTCGTAGGGCAGGGTTTCCCAATCGGGGAAGACGCCCACGCGCAGCTCGGGCGCGAAGAACTTGAGCTCGTCCTCCAGGCGCTGGGTGTCGCCCGGCTCGGCGGTGATGATGGCCGTCAGCCGGCCGGCGCCCAGTTGCTGCTGAGCGAAGCGCGCCAGCAGCAGCGCATCGGCCGAGCCGGTAGGGCGGGGCAGGCTGAACTTCTTGCCGGGCTGGATCAGGGGGAGCTGCAGGGACGAGGGCATGGCGGGCGCACAAATGAGAGCAGCCCCGAACTGGGGCTGGGGGCATTGTAGGGAGGGCGCCTCGGCCTTGCTTCAGCGAGGCTGTCGTTGCAGGCGCAGCGGCTGTTCGCCCAGCGCCCGAGCGCGCAGCTGCCCGCAGCCGCCGTCCACATCCTGACCGGCCGAATCACGCAGCTTGGTCAACACGCCGCGCTGGTGCAGGGCGCGGGCGATGCCCTCGGCCTTGTCCCAGCTGGGCCGCGTGAAGGGCAGCTCGGGCACGCTGTTGTAGGGAATCATGTTCAAGATGGCGTATTTGCCCTTGAGCAGGCGGACGATGCCGTCCAGTTCCTCGGCCGTGTCATTGATGCCGTCCAGCAGGGTCCACTGGTACTGGATCGGATAGCCGGTCTTGCGCGCGTAGTCTTCACCCAGCTCGACCAGTTCCTCCGGTGTCAGCCGCGGCGCGCGCGGCAGCAGACGTTCGCGCAAATCGGCGCGGCTGGTGTGCAGGGACAAAGCCAGCGCCGGTTTGACCGGGCCCAGGGGCAGGCGCTCGAACACACGCGGGTCGCCGACCGTCGAGAACACCAGGTTCTTGTGGCCGATATTGCCTTCCAGCCCCAGCAGCTCGATCGCCTCGAGCACATGCTCGAGGTTGTGGGCCGGCTCGCCCATGCCCATGAACACGACCTTCTTGACCGGCCGCAGGCTGCGCGCCAGGGCCACTTGCGCAATGATTTCGGCGCTGGTGACTTGGCGGATCAGGCCCTCGCGCCCGGTCATGCAGAACTGGCAGCCAACCGCGCAGCCGACCTGGCTGGACACGCACAAGCCATCGCGCGGCAGCAGCACGCTCTCCACGGTCATGCCGTCGCGCAAGGCCAGCAGCAGACGCGCCGAGCCGTCTTCGCCGGCATGTTTGGAGACGAGGCGGGTCAGGCCCTGCAGCTCCGCGTCCAGCGTTTCCAGGCCTTCACGCAAGGCCAGGGGCAGAAAGTTCTCGGGCTTGCGCCGGCTGCGCTCATGCGGGCGCGCCCGCACCCAGTCACGCAGGAGGCGGAGTTCATGGGGCGGCTTGGCGCCCAGGGCGCGCAGGCGCTGGCGGATGTCTTCGATGCGCATGGGGCGGCGATTGTCGCTCAGACCTCGCCCAGACCCCGCACAACGCGGCGCTCACTGCGGCAGGCTCAAACGCACTTCCAGACCGCCACCCTCGCGGTTGCTCAGGCCAATGCGGCCGCCATGCGCCTCGGCGATCTCGCGCGCCAGGGCCAGGCCGAGCCCGGTGCCGCCCTGCTGGCCGCCGCTGCGCTTGGTCGAATAAAAGGGCAGCAAGGCCTGGGCCAGCACCGCTTCGCTCATGCCGCTGCCGCGGTCGCTGACGATGAAGCAGAGTTCGCCGGCCCGCCATTGCACGGCCAGGCTGACTTCCTCGGCCGGGCCGCCGGCTTCCTGTGCGTTCTTGAGCAGATTGAGCAGGGCCTGGGCGATCTGGCCGGCGTCGAAACGGGCAGCTTGCGTCGGCGTCTCGCCGTCCAGACGGTAGGGCTGCTGGGCCAGCAGGCCACCCAGAAAGCTCGGCCAGTCCACCGCCTGCCACTGCGGTGCCGGTAGTTTGGCGAACTCGGCATAGGCGGCCAGAAAGCTGTGCAGATGGCGCGAGCGTTCGCCGATATTGCGGAACACCGCCTCCAGGCGCTCGATCTGGCCGCGCCGCGCCAGTTCGGCGCCGCTGTGGGCAAAAGAGGAGATCGGCGCCAGCGAATTGTTGAGCTCGTGGCTGATGACGCGGATCACCCGCTTCCAGCTTGCCACTTCCTGGCGCGAGAGTTCGCGCGTCATGCGCCGCAGCAGCAGCAGGCGCTGTGGCTGGCCTTGCAGCTGCAGGCGGCGCTGCGAGAGGTGGAAAAGCTCGTCCTGCCCGCCCTCACTCATGGCAAACACCTGGTCCTGTTCGCTGGCCAGGGCTTGGCGCAAGCTCTCGGGTGCCTCGCTCAGCAACTCGGCCAGGCTACGGCCAGCGAGACTGCGCCCCTGATTCAGCAGCTGGCGGGCGGCGATATTGGCATAACTGACCCGGCCCTCGGGCTCGCTGAGCAGCAGCAGGGCCAGCGGCGTGTTCTGCACCACCGTGTCCAGCAGCAGCTCGCGCCGGGCCAGCTGCTGGCGCTGCTCGCGCAGGGCCAAGCCCAATTCCTGATGGGCGCGCAGCAAGGCCGCCAATTCCTTGCCGCCCAAGCGGCCCATGCCGCCGGCGGCGATCGACATGCTGAAGTCGCCATCCCGGTAGTTCAGCACCGCGCCCTCGAGCGCGCGCAGCAGGCGGCGCAGCGGCGCGAGCAGCACGCCGCTCAGCCAGAGCAGGGGCAGCAGCACGAGGGCCAGGCTGGCGGGCGGCAGCTGCCAGCGGGCCACGGCCGCCTGGGCCGCCATGCCGAGAATGGCAGCCACGAGCAAGGCCAGGAAGAGACGCAGATGCATGGTGAGGCGTGCCCGGACTCAGAGCGGGTCGGCGATGCCGTAACGCTCCATCCGCCGGTACAGGGCCTGGCGCGACAAACCCAGGGCCTGGGCGGCCCGACTGACCACGCCGCCGCTGGCATTCAGCGCGGCTTGCACCGCCGCACGGCTGGGCTCATCGAGATTGCGGTGGTTGGCATTGGCGCCAGGGCCCGCCGCGGGCACTTGCGTGCTGAGCAGGCCCAGATCGGCCGGCTGGATCAGGCCCTCGCGGCAGAGCAGGGCGGCGCGCGCCATGGCGTTCTTGAGCTCGCGCACATTGCCCGGCCAAGCGTGGGCAAGCAGGGCGGCACGGCTGGCCTCGCTGAGTTGGGGTCGCCGTTCCTCGGCGGTCTGCGCCGCAGCCAGGAAATGCTCGGCCAGGGGCAGGATGTCCTCGCGCCGCTGGGCCAGGGGCGCCAGACGCAGCTCGATCACATTGAGGCGGTAAAACAGGTCTTCGCGAAAGCTGCCGGCCGCCACCATGGCTTGCAGATCGGCATTGGTGGCCGAGAGCACGCGCACCCGAGTTTCGCGCGTGCGGTTGGAGCCCAGGCGCTCGAAGCGGCCGGTCTCGAGCACGCGCAGCAGCTTGATCTGGCCGGCCAGGGGCAGGTTGCCGATTTCATCCAGGAACAAGGTGCCGCCATCGGCCGCCTCAAAGCGGCCCTCGCGCGCCTTGTTGGCGCCGGTGTAGGCGCCGCTCTCGGCGCCGAACAGCTCGGCCTCAAGCAAGTCGCCGGGCAGGGCGCCGCAGTTCAGGGCGATGAAGGGCCCGCCGGCCACCGCCGAGTTGGCGTGGACGATGGCGGCAATGCGCTCCTTGCCGCTGCCGTTGGGCCCGGTGATCAGCACCGGCAGCGGTGCGCGGGCAACCTGGCAAGCAGTCTCCAGGGTCGCCAGCATGGCGTCGGAGCGGCAGACCAGGTCATCGAGGCGATAGCGCTGGCGCAGCTGTTCCAGGCGCTGGCTGCGTGCCTGGCGGCTGAGCTGCAATTCGCGCGTGGATTCCGACAACTCCAGCAGGTTTTCCACCGTGGCCAGCAGCTTGTGGTCGTCCCAGGGTTTGGCCAGGTAATCGGCGGCGCCGGCCTTGACCAGGGCCACGGCCTGCTCCAACTGGGTCCAGGCGGTCAGCAGGATCACAGGCAGGTCGGGGTGGGCGGCGCGCACGCGCTGGAACAGGGCCCGGCCTTCCTCGCCCGAGGTGGTGTCGGCGCTGAAGTTCATGTCCTGGATCAGCAGGTCAACTTCGTTGCGAGCGAGCAGCTCCAGGCCTTTCTCGGGGCTGGGCGCGTAGAGGGCGCGGATGTCGTGCAGCGAGAGCAGCAGGCTCAGGGCCTCGCCCACGCCGGGGTTGTCGTCAATGATCAGAATCGTTCGCATATCGGGCGGGAGCATAGCCCGGGGGGAGGGGGGGACAGGTGAATGGTGAATGGTGACTAGTGACTGGTGAACGAGACGGGGGGCGAATCCCCCCACGACTCACGACTCACGATTCACGAACCCCCCAAAGATCACGCCGACCGCAGCGCCGCCACCGGCGGCAGAGCAGCCGCGCGGCGGGCCGGGCCGAGCACGGCCAGCTGGCCCAGGGCCCAAAGCGTGAGCGCACCCACGGGCAGGTAGTAGGCCGGCAGCAAGGGCAACTCGTAGCTGCGCATCAGCGCCAGATTGATGCCATAGGCCGCGGCCATGCCCAGGCCGATGCCAAGCGTGGAGAGCAGGAAGTTCTCGAGCTGGAAGTAGCGCAGGATCTGGCCGCGCGTGGCACCCAGGGCGCGGCGCGTGCCTATCATGCGCGTGCGCTGCTGCACCCAGAAGCTGGCCAGGCCGACGATGCCGAAGGCGGTGACCAGCAGCAGGGCCACACAGACGCCGCCGAGCAGCCAAATCATGGCGCGGTCCTGAGCGTAGTAGGCGCTGCGCATCTCTTCCAGGGTGCGGGCCTCGCGCACGATGCGCTTGCCGCCTATGGCCTCCAGTGCCGTGCCGGCGGCCTTCAGCGCGGCCTCCCGCTGCGCTGGATCCACCCGCATCACGTAATAGGCACCGCGGTAGCTGTTGCGCAGCGGCAGCAGCATGCCGTACTGGCCCGCACCTTCGGCGTCGCCTGGCCTCTGGGTTCTCGGGCCCGGATGGACATTGCCCAAGGTCTGCACCACGCCGATCACCTCCATCGGCGTATCGCCGAAGACGTAGACCTGTTTGCCCAGGGCAGAGCTGTCGGGGAACAAGCGCTTCGCCAGGGCCTGGCTGAGCACAATCTGGCGCGGCCGCGGTGGGTTCTCGCCGGGGCCGTTGAAGGCGTTGTCGAGCACGATTTCTTCGGCGCGGAAGTTGCGCCCCTCGACCAGCTTCAGACCCAAGGTGGTCAGGCCATGCTCGTCCACCGTGTACTGCGGAAAGCCGATGCTGTTGGCGTCCCGGTTGGGTTGCAGGCGCACGCCGCTGAAGCTGTTGCTGTTGCCGTACATGACCTGGTTGTTGATGCTGACATCGCGCACGCCGGGGATGGCGCGCAAGGCCTGCAGGTCCTGGCTGGTGACCTCATCGACATTGCCGACTGCGCCGATGCCGGCGACGCGAAGGGTCACCAGCTCGGCCTCGGCCAGGCCGCTGTCGGCCTGGATGCGCTCCAGGCGCTGGTGGATCAGGTGCAGGGCATTGCAGACGATGGCGCAGCTCAGGGCCACTTCGAGCACGATCAAGCCGGCGGCCGTCTTGTGGCGGCGCAGGGTGGAGAGGATGGGCATCAGTTCCATGGATCGAAACCTCACTGTGTTTTCAGTTGTCGGGCGGGGCTGACGCCGGCGGCGTGCCAGGCCGGCAGCAGGCCGGCGGTGAGGCTGGCCAAGAGGGCCAGGCCCAGGGTCAGGGCCAGCATGGGCCAGTCCATCTCGGCCAAGGCGGCATAAGGGGCCGGGCTCAGCCGCACCAGCGACAGCCCCAGGGCCGCCAGGGCCAGGCCCAGCAGACCGCCGATCAGGCCCAGCACACCGGCCTCGACCAGGAACTGCTGAAAGATGGCGCGGCGGGTGGCGCCCAGGGCGCGGCGCACGCCGATCTCGGCCGAGCGGCGCAGGCTCTTGGCCAGCAGCAGGCCCACGGTGTTGGTCAGGCAGACCAGCAAGAAGCCGAAGGCCAGCCAGACCTGCAAACGCACATCGCTGGGCAGCACCTGCTGCTGCTCCAGCCAGGCCATCACCGGGCGCAAGCGCACATTGGCCGGCCGCTCAAAGCGACCGGCGCGGCCCTGCTCCTCGGAGTACTGCTGCAGGTACTTGCGATAGTCCTCGGCCTGGGCGGCCGATTCCAGCTCGACCCAGTACTGCAGCCAGGCACAAGGCACGTTCAGATCGCGTGGGTGCTTGCCCCCCAGATCGCCCCAGCAACTCATATTGCCGGTGGCCCCCATATTCAGGCGCAGCGAGGTCGAGATCGGCGCATACACCTCGGCCGGCGCACTGTAGGCGCCCAGAGTCAGGTCGAAGTAGTGCGGCACGGGCCGCCAGGGCTTGAGCACACCGACGACGCGGAAACCCTGCTCGCGCAGGCGGATCTCGCGGCCCACGCTGTTGGCGCCGCCGAACAGCTTTTCGTTCAGGCTGTGTGAGATCACCACCACCCGGGCGTCGGCCAGGTCGGCGGCTTCGTCCCAGCCGCTGCCGTACTGGAAGGGCGCTTCGAACATGGTGAAGAAGTCCGCGCTGGTCCAGCGTGCCATGGTGATGAAGGGCTTGAGCTCGGGGTCCTCGGGCAGCACGGCGGTCTGGGAGCCGGTCATCATGACCTGGCGCTTGGCTTTCTTGGCTCGCAGCAGCGTCTCGGCATCAAAACGGGTCAGCTGCAAGGTCGGCTCGTCGCCGGGCTTGAAGCTGGGGTCGTTTGGTTCGGGATCGAGCTGCACATTGAAGAGGCGATCGCTCTTGCCCGGGATCGGGTCGCCGCCCAGCACATGGAAGACCGTCAGCGTGGTCATGCAGGCACCGATGCCCAGGCCCAGGGCCAGGATCATCAAGAGGCTCAGTCCGCGCGAGGCGCGGAAGCTGCGCAGGGCGAGGTCGAGGTAATAGCCCAGCATATTCATCAGGAGTTCTCCTTGGCGCTGCTGGCTTTGCCAGGCGCTTGCAGCAGTTGATTGACGGCGGCCAGGCTGGCCTCGTTGAGCTGACCGGCGGCCTGTTGCAAGAGCACGGTGGCCAGCACATGGCGATGGCGGGCCTGCTCGTGGGCGCCTTGCGCGGCGGTCTGCGACTGAATCGCCAGCAGCAGGTCGGTCATGCTGCGCGTGCCCAGGGCCTGGCCGGCACGGGTGGCAGCCAGGGCTTCGTTGGCGGCCTGCACGGCGGCTGCGGTGCTGTCCAGGAGCTGAGCGCTCAGCAGCACGGCCTGGTACTGGGCCTGGGTTTCGCGCTGCAGGGCGCGGCGCGCTTGCTCCAACTGCTCGCGCTGAGCGTCGCGCTGGTGCACGGCCCGACGGCTTTGGGCTTGGGTGGCGCCACCGGTCAGCAGCGGGATGGTCAGGCGCAGGGCCACGGTGTGCTCATTGCGGCCCTCCAGCGCCGCCGGCACGGCCGCGCCCTGCAGGCGCTGGCTGTCCAGGCCCAGGCTCAGGCTGGGCAGATGGGCGGCGCGGCTGGCGGCGATGCGGTCTTCGCTGGCCAGCAGACGCAGGGTTTCGGCGCGCAGGACCGGGTTCTGGCGCAGGGCTTGCTCGACCCAGGCTTCGCGCGAGGCCGGCTGCGGGGGCTGGGCTTGCAGCTCGGGGCTCAGTCCTTGCAGGGTGGCCGGGGCCTGGCCGGTGATCTCGGCCAGGGCGGCGCGTGCGTCTTCCAAGGCCTCCAGTGCTTGCAGGCTGTTGCCGCGCGAGAGCTGGTGGTAAGTGCGGGCCTGTTCGACATCGACCGCGGCCGACAAGCCCGCCTCGAAGCGCTTCTGGGCCTGCGCCACCTGGCCGGCAAAGGCCGCCTCATTGGCCTGCGCATTGCGCAGGGCGGCCTGGGCCGAGAGCACGCCGAAGTAGGCGCTGGCGACCCGGGCACAGAGCGCCTGCTCGGCCGCCTGCAGCTGGGCCTCCTCGGCCGAGAGCAGGCGGCTTTCAGCGTCCCATTCGCGCAGGCGGCTGAGGTCGAACAGCGCCTGGCTGATGCGGCTGCTCAGCTGCTGTTGGTGGGCACCGCCGGGCTGGCGGCTGGCGGCCAGCTCCAAGCTCCACTGCGGCAGCAAGGCAGCGCGGGCCTGGGCCACGCTTTGCTGCTGCACGCCGCGCAAGGCCTGGGCCTGGGCGAGGCGCGGGTCGGCGGCGTGGGCTTGGGCGTAGACCTGGAGCAGGTCCTGGCTCGCCTCGGCCCGCACCGAGCCGGCCAAGCCCAGGCCCAGGCTCACAAGCGCCGCAGCAGCCAGCCGGCGCCAGGTCGGGTGTGATCGCTTCATCGTGTCGCTCACTGCGCTGCGTGCTCGGTGCTCTGGCCATGCAGCAGCTGCGGGTCCAGGCGGAGCTCGGCCGCCAGGTCGACCACCTGGCCGTCGATCACATGGACATTGCGCTGCGCGCGCGCGGCCAGTTGCATGTCATGGGTGACCATGACGATGGTGGCGCCGTCGCGGTGCAGCTCTTCCAGCAGATCCATCACGCTGCGGGCCATGCTGCTGTCGAGGTTGCCGGTGGGCTCGTCGGCCAGCAAGAGCTTGGGTTCACCGGCCAGGGCGCGGGCGATGGCCACGCGCTGTTGCTGGCCGCCGGACAGTTCGGCTGGGTAGTGCTTGGCGCGTGCCGACAGGCCCACGCGAGCCAGGGCCTCGGTGGCGCGCCGCTTGCGCTCAGCCGCAGCCATGCCGCGGTAGCGCAGCGGCACCTCGATGTTGTCGAGCACGTTCAGATCCGGGATCAAATTGAAGGCCTGGAAGATGAAACCGATCTTCTGGTTGCGGATGCGCGAGCGGGCGTCGTCGTCCATGGCGCTGACGTCCACGCCGTCCAGCTCGTAGCGGCCACCGCTGAAGGCTTCCAGCAGGCCGGCGATGGTCAAGAACGTGGTCTTGCCCGAACCCGAGGGCCCGGTCACGGCGACAAACTCACCGGCCTTGACCTCGAGGTTGAAGTTGCGCAGGGCATAGGTCTCGACCATTTCGGTGCGGTAGACCTTGGCGAGCGATTGCATCTTGAGCATGGGTGGGTACCGGTTGGGTGTGAATGGGTGTGGGCCGAATCAGTGAACAGGTGAACAGGTGAACAGGTGAACAGGTGAATGGGTGGTGGCAGGGGAGTGATTCACTTGTTCACTCGTTCACCTGTTCACCCAAGAACTCAGCTACTCACTCACCGTCCCCCGTTCTTTGCCTTGAAAGAGTTCGCCGCCGTTGCTGACGATCTGCTCGCCGGCTTGCAGGCCTTCCAGCACTTCGATGCGGGCCAGGCTCTGGGCCCCGAGGCGGATGGCGCGGCGCTGCACCTGGCCGTCTTTCAACACGTAGACAAAGCGGCCGCCGCCTTCGTCGACAAAGCTGCCGCGGGCGACGCTGAGCACGCGGGCGCGCTGGTCCAGCTGCACGCGCACCGAGAGGCGCTGGTTCTGGCGCAGCTGCTCGGGCCGCTGGCCCTCGAAGCGCAGACGCGCCGCCACTTCGTTGTTGACCACCTCGGGCGAGATCGAACTGACCACGCCCTTCCATTGCTGGCCATTGCCCTGGATGGTGCCGGGCATGCCGGGCTGCAGCTCGCGGGCAAAGCTCTCGGCCACCTGCATCTGCACCTCCAGCGCGCTCAGGTCGACCACCGAGACCAACTTGCCGTCCTTGGCCGTGCTGGCCCGGTCGGTGATGAAGAGCTGGCCGACCTGGCCGTCCACCGGCGAGCGCACGGCCAATTCCTCGACCTGGCGGCTCAGGTCCTGCACATTCAGCTGCTGGCGCTCGAAGGCCTGGCGCTTGGCCTGCAGCTCGAACTTGCTGGCCTCGTCCTTGAGGTCCAGCAGGCCGCGGGCCTGGCGCAGGGCCACCTCGGCGCGGGCCAGGGCGTCCTGGGCCTGGTCCACCTGCATGCGCGCGGTGGCGCCGGCCTCGAAGGCCTGGGTCTGGCGCTTGAGCTCGTTGCGCGCGCTTTGCTGGGCGATGGTGGCGGTTTCCAGATTGCTCTGGCTTTGGGCGCGCTGTTGGCGGGCGTCGGCTTCGGCGCGCAGCCATTCGCTCTTCAGCGCATCAGCATTCGATCGCTCCTGGGCCAGGCGGGCGGCTAGCTCGGGGCTTGCGATGCGGGCCAGGATCTGGCCGCGCTTGACCGGGTCGCCGGCCTGCACCGCCAGGCTGACGCTGCCGGCATTGCCGGCGTAGAGCGTGGGGCTGACGGCGGCCACCACCTTGCCCTCGCCGCTGACTTCACGCGTCAGCTGGCCCCACTCGGCGGTGGACAGGCTCAGGCGGGAGATCTTCACCGAAGACGCACCGCTGCCGCCAACCTGCTCGCGCAGCTTGGGCACGGTATAGCCCAGGGCCAGCACGGCGGCCAAGCCGATGCCGGCCAGCAGCCAGCGCCGGGCCCGGGTGTTGCGGCCGGGGCTGAGGATCTGGTCTTGTGCGGATGTGTCTCGGATCATGGGGTCTGGCTCTCGCTGAATCGGCTTTGCTCAGACTGTTTGCAAGCCCCGTGCCAGCTCTCTTCCGAGAACTGGCGCCTTGTGAATCAAGCACTTGAAGGCGCGGACGCCGCGGCGGCAGTGTCCGCGGACACAGAGGTGGACAGAAGCGTGGACAGTCCGCCGGACAGCCGCCGGTCAGCGTGACCCGGCGGTGGCCCCCCTAGAATCCGCGCCATGAGCAATTTCCCCATCGGGCTGCAGCCGCGCTGCTTCGCCCTGGTGCCGGCCGCCGGCATCGGCGCCCGCTCCGGCGCGGCCGGCCCCAAGCAATACGTGCCGCTGGCCGGTCGGCCCATGATGGCCCACACCCTGGAGGCCCTGGCCCAGGTGGCGGCGCTGGAAGCCACCTTGGTGGTGTTGGCGCCCGAAGACGATCAGTTCGAGGCTGCCATCCCCGAGTTCCAGGGCGAGCGCGCCTGGCTGGCCCGGGTCGGTGGTGCCAGCCGTGCCGAGACCGTCAGCGCCGGCCTGACCGAGCTGATGGCGCGCGGCGCCCAGGCCCATGACTGGGTGCTGGTGCACGACGCAGCGCGCTGCCTGATCCGCCCGGAATGGGTGCTGCGCCTGATCGAAGCCTGCGCCGAAGACGAGGTGGGTGGCCTGCTGGCCTTGCCGCTGGCCGACACCCTCAAGCAAGCCGAGGCCGGCCGTGTCGCCGCCACTGTGGACCGGCGTCACAAATGGGCCGCCCAGACGCCCCAGATGTTCCGCCTCGGCTTGCTCAAGCCCGCGCTGATGATGGCCGGCGACTCGGTCACCGACGAGGCCAGTGCCGTCGAAGCGCTCGGTCATGCGCCGCTGCTGGTCGAGTCGCCGATGGAGAACTTCAAGGTCACCTGGCCGGCGGACTTCGCCCTGGCCGAGCGCCTGCTGAAGAGCCGCTGAGCTCGCTCAGCCTCTCACCGAATCATCGCCAGCACCCGGTCCAGCGCCGCCGCATGGCCGCTGAACAGGCTGGCCGGATTCTTGGGGTCGAACACGGCCAGGGCCAGTTTGGGTGGCACGCCCTTGACCTCGTAGCTGACGCCCTGCGGGTCCACCGACCGCTCGTGCGACAGCGTCACCAGGAAGTTGCCCGGCAGCGTCTTGCCCAGCTTGTCGGACATCGAACCGCTGGTCGCCTGGCCGACTTGCGTCACATGGGGCAAGGTCCGCATCATCAGGGCCAGGGTGTCGCCGGCACTGACCGTTCGGTCACTGGTCAATAGGTAGACCGGCTTGAGATAAGGTTTGGCACCCTTGGGCGCAATGAACCACTCACGCGGCGCCCGACCTTCGGGGCGTCGGGCCGTGGTGCTGAAGGTGGCCCGGCGTTGATCGGCAAAGCTGCTGGCCACTTCGGCGCTGACCAAGTCATAACCGCCATCGTTGACGGCGATGTCGACGATCATGGCCTTGGTGTCGGCCAGGGCCAGCAGGGCGCGGTCCATTGCGGCGCGGATCAGCGCGACATCCTGGTGCCCGTTGCTGCCTTCGGCGAACTCGGACAGGCGTGACAGGGCGATGTAGCCCACATTGCCGGGCAGCTTGCCCCATTGCAGCGCGCCGTTCAGGAGCTCGGCCGTGTCGCCGCCATTGCGTTCGCTCAGGCGCAGCCCGGCTTGTGTCCACAGATGCTGCTGCCACTGGGCACTGAAGCTGTCGAGATCAGCGACTTCGTTCTGCGCCAGAAAGGCTTGGTTCAGCAAGAGCAGGGTGGGCGTGCGCGCGCTGTCGCTGTAGTGCAGGACTTCGCCCTGGGCGTCGAAGCGAATCAGCGAGACATGGTGGTCATTGAAGCCCTCCAGGGCCTCTTCCAACACCGCCTGCAGTTCATCGTCATTGCGTGCGGCGGCCGCTATGGGCGCCAGGGCCAGCCGGCGTTTGGCCCAGTCGATGCCGCGCTCCTTGAAGAAGGCGTAGTCTTGATCAAAGAACTCCCACATGGCCTTGAAGGTGCTGGCCGGATCGCTGGGCGCGGCTTGCTTGCAGGCAGGCGGGATCTGAGCCACTTTCTCCAGGCTCATGCTGGAGGGGGCGCCCTCGGCGAGGTAAAGGTCAGTGGCCGTGTTGGCGCCCACGCTGCGGCTTCGGAAGATGAGTCCTGTCAGTTCCTGCTGGCCGAGCGAGATTCGCTCGCGCAGGCAGAAGGAAGGGCTTTGGTGATAGCGGACCCAGCTGTCACCCTGAACTTCGACCAGGCTCCCTTCGCCGAGCACGCGCCAAGCGCCCTGGAGCTCAGTGGCAATGTGTCCGGCCTGTATCACCTCGCCCCGTATCTCCTTGACGAGGACTTTGCTCTCGTCCGAGTTGCCGCCACCGCAAGCCGTCAAGAGCAGCAGCAAGCAGCCCTCCAGCGGCAGAGACAGGACCGATGGCCGGGCTGGGCTGGGGGCGAGGGAATGGGTGGTCAGGCGATGAGGCGCGCGCGTGCGAATGATGGACTGGAGTGACATGTTCAAGGCTGATGAAATCGGTGATTAGGTGACAGGACTTGGCTGCCTGTTGCACCGGGCGCAGTGTTCGCTATCTCACCAGAAAGAACCATCGCCCTGGACTTTGTGCTTGTGATTCTCTTATTTGGTATTACGATGCGCTACCAATGCACGATGTGCGAAGAGGAGAGAGAAGCATGAGCAGCCCCGAAGTCCTGATCCAGGTCCTGCGCAGCGAAATGCGCGCCGCCGGCATCACCTACAAGCAGCTGGGCCAGCGCCTGGAGATGAGCGAGTCCAGCATGAAGCGCATGTTTTCCCAAGGGGATATGAGCTTGTCGCGGCTGGCGCAGATCTGCAAGGCGGTCGGCGTGGCGATGGAGGATGTGCTGCGCCAGGCGGCCGATGCCACGCCACACGCCGACACGCTGACGCTGGCGCAGGAGCGTTCCTTGGTCAGCGACCCCAAGCTCTTGCTGGTGGCCATCTGCTGCCTTGGGCATTGGACGCTGGAGCAGATCGTCGAGACCTACACCATCAGCGAGACCGATTGCATCCGCTACCTGGTCAAGCTCGACCGCCTGGAGCTGATCGAGCTCAAGCCGCTGAATCGCTATCGCATGCGGGTGTCGATCGCCTTCCACTGGCTGCCCGATGGCCCGGTGCAGAACTTCTTCCGCAAGTACGTGGTCAACGACTACTTTGCCGGCCGCTTTGACGGCACGGGCGAGGCCTTGCTCTGTGTGCATGGCCGCCTGTCCAACCCGAGCGCGCAAGAGTTGGTGCAGAAGATCCGCCAGCTGGCCGCTGACTTGGCGCGTTTGCACCAGGACGATCAACGCCTGCAAGCCAGTGAGCGTGACGGCTTCACCCTGCTGCTGGGCCTGCGCTCCTGGGAGTTCGAACAGTTCACGGCCATGCGCCGCAGCAAGAGCGACTGAGGGGCGGCGAGCTCAGCGCGCCCGCGCTACCAGGTCGGGCCGAGGAAGAGGTAGGCCGAGCTGTCGCCGCGCCGTGTGCTGCCGGCCCCGAGGTAGAAGGGGCCGAAGCGGGTGTCGAAGGCCAGGAAGGCGCTGCCCGCCAATTTCAGCTGCTCACGCGCAAAGGTCTCGCGGTCCCGGATGATGCCGCCCAGCTCCAGCGACATGCCGGCGCGTATGGCACCGCCCAGCCCGATCGGCATGTCGCCGATGCGGCGCGCCATGACCAAACGTCCGAAACCGACGGTGCGGCCGCTGAGGGAGTTCTCTGTGGTTCCCGACAGGCGCAGGAAGCCGCCCAGGCTGCCGCCGGTGTTGCCCAGGGCTGCGTGGCTCCACTCGGTGTAAACGTGCCCGGCCCAGCTGCCGGCGCGGAAGGCTGCCAGCCCCGCGAAGCGAAGGTTGAGGTCGCTGTCTCCTGAATCGGCGGTCAGGTATTGGATTTTGGCGTTGAGCAGCAGACCGCGGCTGGGAAAGGCCAGTGAGTCCAGGGTGTCGGCACTGATCTCGGCAAAGGCCGCGCGGGCCGTGGCTTTCATGCGCGTGTTCTGCTCTGGTTCCGGAATCAGCGTGTGGCTGCTGCCGGCCAGCTGGACCGTGCCCAGCCGTACATCACCCCAGTTGGAGAGTCGCCGACCGAGCGAGACCTGGGAGAGCACATGCTCGTTGGCATTGCGCATGCGGCGGTGACCCTGGCTGTCGTACGCGTCGTAATTGCTGGCGCCAAACTGGGCCGCCAGGTTCAGATACCAGGGAGAACCGGCGCCGAGCGGCTGTATGAGGTCAAGGGACAGGCCGCGGTCCTCGCCGAGGCTGGCGTAGGTGCGCAATTCGGCGCCCCAGCGGTTGAGCCAGGTGCTGACATGCATGGCGCTGATGCTGAAGCGGTTGGTGTCACCGAAATTGCTTTGCAGGGCCAGGCCGAAGCGCAGGCGGTTGTGGGCCCATTCAGCCTCTTGCACATGCAGGGTCAGGTGGCGCTGATCGCCTTGGTCGCTGATCTGGGCGTCGATGCGCTCGAAATCGCCCAGGCCGTAGAGGGCGGCCGTGGCGCGCTTGATGTCCTCGGGGCCGGTGAGCTTGCCAAGCTGGAGGCCCAGCTCTTCGCGCAATGCTTTGGGGTTGCTGCGCTGTGTGCCTTCGATCTTCAGGCTGGCCAGGGGCAGGGCCATCTGCGACAGGGGTTCGGGTTCGCGCAGGCGCAAGCGTTCGAAGCTGGCGTACTGCGCGTCGTCCACGGCCAGGCCGACCAGGCGCTCCTGGGCGGCCAGGGCCGAGCGCTGGCCCGAGGCCATGGCCTCGTCAAAGCGGTCGAAGTCCATGAAGCCGATATTGCCGAGGTCGGGGTCGATCAGCACGTCCACGCCCTTGAGTTCGCGCAGGGAATGGGCCACGTTCTGGTTGGTCAGGATCTGCAGCATCTGGTTGGCCACGCCCACCGCGCTGGTGATCTCGCGCTCTTCCAGCAGGGGCGAGCCGACGTTGACGGCAATGATCAGCTCCGCTCCCATCTTGCGGGCGATGTCCACGCCCAGATTGCGCACCAAGCCGCCGTCCACCACCGCGCGGCCATTGACCCGCACCGGCGAGAACACGCCGGGCACGGCCATGGAAGCGCGCAGGGCCAGGAACAGCGGCGTGTCCACCATCTCGACCAGGTCGCCATTGAGCAGGTCGGTGGCCAGAGCGCGGAAGGGCAGGCGCAGGCGGTTGATGGGGGTTTCGGCCTGCTCGCCGCGCACCAGGCTTTCCAGCGCGGCTTCGAGCGCGCTGTTGCCCGCCGCGGATGGGGGCAAGGTGGTGCGGCCGCCGCGCGGGTCAACGCCGAGTTCCAGGCGGGAAGGGATCAGCTGGTCTTCTTCACGGCGCCGGTAGCTGAGGTTCTGGCGTGGCGGCCGGTCGGCCAGCACGGCGGGCCAGTCGGTGTGCTGGACGAACTCCTCCAGCTCTTCAATGCTGCGGCCCGAGGCATAGGCGCCGCCGACCACGGCGCCCATGCTGGTGCCGACCACCAGGTCGACCGGGATCTTGAGCTGCTTCAGCACCTTGAGCACGCCGATATGGGCCAGGCCGCGCACGCCGCCGCCCGAGAGCACCAGGCCGATCTTGGGCCGTTGGCCCTCTGCGTTCACCAGCAAGCTGGGCTGCTGCGGGTCGCCGGGTAGCACGGTCTGGGCCCAGGCGCCACCGCCGCTCAGGAGGACGCACAGGAAGGCGCAACCGGATGCCAAGTTCAGGCGGAGCAAACGGCGGAGCAAACGGCGGAGCAAACGGTGGAGCAAGGGCATGGGCAGCGGTGCAAAAGTGGCGAGGCAGAGCAGGCGGACAGGTCGCCACGATAGCGCGTTCGAGGCTGGCGATACGCTAAGCTGCGCCGCATTGGAACTCCTGGCCGCCACTGCGCCCACTCGTCATGCCCCTGAACGACCCCGCCCCCGCTCCTTCAAACCCTTGGCCTGCGCTGCGCATCGGCGAGGGTTGGGACACCCATGCCCTGGTCGAAGGCCGGCCCTTGGTGCTGGGCGGTGTGACCATTCCACACAGCCACGGCCTGCTCGGCCATTCGGATGCTGACGCCCTGGCGCATGCCATCACCGACGCCTTGCTGGGCGCTGCCGCTCTGGGCGATATCGGCAAGCTCTTCCCGGACACTGCGGTGGAATTCAAGGGCGCCGATTCCATGGTGTTGCTGGCCGAAGCCTACCGGCAGGTGAAGGCCGCCGGCTGGCAGATCGTCAATTTGGACAGCACCATCGTCGCGCAAGCGCCCAAGATGGCGCCGCACATCCTGGCCATGCGCAGCCGCCTGGCCGAGGTGCTGGGCATCGAGGTCGCACGGGTCAATGTGAAGGCCAAGACGGCCGAAAAAATGGGCCCGGTGGGCGAGGGCAAGGCGATCGAAACGCGGGCGGTCTGTCTGCTGACAGCCTTGGCCTGAAGGGACTTCAGTTCGCGCGCTGGAGCCGAATCAGGGTTTGCAGGCCGCCGTCAACGGCATTGCCGATGCGCAACTGCCCGCCCAGCCGCAGCACCGATTTCTCGACGATGGCCAGGCCCAATCCGGCGCCATTGGCGGCCGTGCGTGCCGCATCGCCCCGGAAGAAGGGCGTGGTCAGGCGGGTCAGCATCTCGGCCGGCACGCCCGGGCCGTGGTCACGCACCTGCAGTGTCACCCAGGGGCCGCTCTGGGTGCAAGTCACTTCCACCAAGGCCGCCACATCGGGGGCGTGGCCATAGCGGCGCGCGTTCTCGAAGAGGTTGAGCAGCACCCGGGCCAGCTCCGTTTCGTCGGCCCAGACCTTGGTGCCCGAGGGCAGGGCCACGGCGATGCGGATCTGCTCCGGCCAGCGGAAAGCCTGGGCCTCGCGCTCGACCAGGGCGGCCAGCTCCAGGGGCTCGCGCCGCAGCTCGTTGGGCCGGGCATAGTCCATGAATTTGTGAATGATGGCATCGAGCTGGTCGATGTCCTGGGCCATGAATTGGCGCGCTTGCTCGTCGGGCACGCTCATCTCGGCCTCCAGGCGCAGCCGGGCCAGGGGTGTGCGCAGGTCGTGCGAGATGCCGGCCAGCATCACGGCGCGGTCTTCCTCGACCTTGGCCAGCTCGCGCGCCATGCGGTTGAAGCCGGTGTTGACGTCGCGGATCTCGCTGGTGCGGGTGGTTTCGTCCAGGCGCGAGTCGTACTCACCTTCGCGGATGCGGTGGGCCGCTTCGCTGAGCGCGCGCAGGGGCTGGTTGATCAAGCGGGTGATGGCGGCGGAACCGAGCACGCTCGCGATCAGGGCGATCACCAGCCACCAGCCCTTGCCCGAGAGGCTGACCGAGACCGGCGCCGCACTGGTCTGCAGCCAGTAGGCATCCGGGCCGATGCTGAAGCGCACCCACAGACCGGCTTCGTCGTTGACGCTGCGCGCCACCACCGTGTTCGGCCCCAGGCTCTGGCGCAGCTCTGCGGCCAGGCGCATGGCAAAGGTGTTGATGTCATAGGCCAGCCAGCGGTCGGTCTCTTCCGCCACCCGCACCTTGACGGTGTTGCTGCGTGCCAAGGACTTGAGTGTGGTGACGCGGTTGATCGCGTCACTGCCCTCCAGTGCCACCCGGCTCAGATTGACCAGGCCGGCCAGCTGCTGGGCCGCCTGCAGGGCCCGTGGCTCGGCCTCCAGCACCTTGAAGGTCTGCTGCCATGCCAGCACGCCGCCGGCCAGCAGCAGGGCCAGCAAGGCAAAGGTGCGCCAGAACAGGTTCAGTGCGAACTCCGGCTTGGGCAAGGACGCAGAGGCGATTGGCACTCAGCTGGCTTCATCAGGCACAAACACATAACCGACGCCCCAGACGGTCTGGATGTAGCGGGGTTGGGTCGGATCGGTTTCCAGCAGCTTGCGCAGGCGCGAAATCTGCACGTCCAGGCTGCGGTCAAAAGGCTCGAAATCGCGGCCGCGCGCCAGCTGGGCCAGCTTGTCGCGCGAAAGCGGCTGGCGCGGGTGTCGCACCAAGGCCTTGAGCATGGAGAATTCCCCGGTGGTCAAGGGCAGCACTTCGCCGCCACGGGCCAGGCGACGCTGCGCCAGGTCGAACTCGAAGGGCCCGAAGGTTACCGTCATCGGTTCCTTGGACGGCGCGCCGGGCGCCTCCAGGGCCGGCCGGCGACGCAGCACGGCATTGATCCGGGCCAGCAGCTCGCGCGGGTTGAAGGGTTTGGCCAGGTAGTCGTCGGCGCCAACTTCCAGGCCGACGATGCGGTCCACCTCTTCGACCTTGGCGGTCAGCATGATGATGGGGGTGTTGTCGCTGGCCGCGCGCAGGCGCCGGCAGATGGTCAGGCCGTCTTCGCCGGGCAGCATCAGGTCGAGCACGATCAGGTCCACGGTTTCGCGGGTCAGGTGCTTGTTGAGGGCGCGGCTGTCTTCGGCCAGCAGCACCTCGAAACCTTCCTGGGTCAGGTAGCGGCGCAGCAGTTCACGGATGCGGGCGTCATCGTCGACGACCAAGATGCGGTTGGGCCTGGGGTTGCTGGTGCTGGTCATGGCCGGTTCCTGAGTGCTTTGAATTTGTAACAGAGCCATTGTCAGCCGGTTTTTCGCACTTGCAGCTCGGCGATGCCCAGCGTTACAGCTCGTTAACAATTTTCCGGCCATCGGCCTTGCAAGCTTGAGCGTTGTGACCAGCTAAGCTGTTCCGGCTTGCCATGCCACACAAGGAGAACCCGCATCATGAAGAAGCACAAGACCCGCAAGATCCTCGCCGCCGCCCTGGGCGGCCTGCTGCTGCAGGCCGGCGCCCAGGCGGCCGCCGGCGACCAACTGCCGCGTGACCGCCTCAATCTCTCGGCCACGGCCAGCGTCGAGGTGACCCGCGATGTGCTGGGCGTTGTGTTCAGCACCAACAAAGAGGGCAGCGACGCCGGCGCCGTGCAGCAAGCGCTGAAGCAGGCGCTGGACAGCGCCTTGGCCGAGGCGCGCAAGATCGCCAAGCCGGGTCAGGTCGAGGTGCAGACCGGCAACTTCTCGCTCTATCCGCGCTATGCGGCCAAGGGCGGCATCAATGGCTGGCAGGGCAGCGCCGAGCTGGTGGTCGAGGGGCGTGACAGCGCCGCCATCGCTCAGCTGACCGGTCGCATCGGCAGTATGAGCATCGCCCGCGTCGGCTACAGCCTGTCCAAGGCCCAGCGCGAAAAGGTCGAAGCCGATGTGGTGGCCCAGGCCATCGCGCTCTACAAGACCCGAGCGGCCGACTACGCCAAGCAGTTCGGCTACCCCGGTTTTCAGATCGGCGAGGTCAGCGTCAACACCGGCGACAACGCGGCCCAGCCCATGGCAGCGCCGCAGGTTCGCTACAAGGCCATGGGCGCTTCGGCTGAGATGGCCCTGCCGGTGGAAGCCGGCCAGGCCACGGTCAGTGCCACGGTCAATGGCTCGGTCTTGCTGGTGCGCGAGGCGATTTCACGCTGAAACCTCGCCCGGGCCGGGCGCGCCGGATTTATTGCGCCGTCCAGCCGCCGTCCAGGCTCCAGGCCTGACCCTGCACATTGCTGGCCGCGCCAGAGCACAGGAAAGCGGCGAGCTCGCCCAGTTGCTCGGGCGTGGTGAACTGCAGCGAGGGCTGCTTTTCGGCCAGCAGGCGGCGTTTGGCTTCTTCGCCGTCCACGCCATCGGCCACCGCGCGGGCATCCACCTGTTTTTGCACCAAGGGGGTCAACACCCAGCCGGGGCAGATGGCATTGGCCGTCACGCCGCTGGTGGCGACTTCCAGCGCCACCGATTTGGTGAAGCCGACCAGGCCATGTTTGGCCGCCACATAGGCAGATTTCTGCGCCGAAGCCACCAGACCATGCACCGAGGCCACATTGATGATGCGGCCCCAGCCCTTGCTCTTCATGCCGGGCAGGGCCAGGCGGGTGGTGTGGAAGGCCGAGCTCAGATTGATGGCGATGATGGCGTCCCAGCGCTCGACCGGGAAGCTTTCCACCGGCGCCACATGCTGGATGCCGGCGTTGTTGACCAGGATGTCGCAGCCGCCGAATTCGCTCTGCGCATAGGCCATCATGGCCTCGATCTCGGCCGGCTTGCTCATGTCGGCGCCGTGGTAGCCGACGCGAATGCCGTGGGCCTGGCCAGCAGCCAGCACCTCAGCGAGCGGGCCTTCATGGTCGCCAAATCCGTTCAGCACGATGTTCGCGCCCTGGCGTGCCAGTACCAGCGCCATGCCCAAACCAATACCGCTGGTTGAGCCAGTAATCACGGCGCATTTGCCTTGAAGCATCAGGAATCCTTTCGAGGGTTGCTAGGATGGACTGTAGTGGGACTTACGAAAAATCGTTCCAGCGTCGTTCCGGCGCCTTGTCTTACCGACGTACGGCCTGCGGCGTCATGCCCAGCTGGCACGGCGTTTCGCAAGTCCTCGCTTTTTGGATCTCAATCATGGCCGAACCACAACTGAATTTCGTGAAATGCCTGGGGCAGGGCGGACTGCACCGCATGGCCTATTGGGAGTGGCCGTGCCGGGCAGCCCTGCCGGCGGGCGAGAAGGCGCCGGTGCTGGTGTGCGTGCACGGCCTGTCGCGCCAGGGGCGGGACTTTGATCAGTTGGCGCAAGCCCTGAGCGAGCGCTACCGCGTCATCTGCCCGGATGTGGTCGGCCGCGGCCGCTCGGACTGGTTGGCACAGCCGGCCGGCTACCAGGTGCCGGCCTATGTGGCCGATATGGTGACCTTGCTGGCCCGGCTCGATGTGGATCAGGTCGATTGGGTGGGTACCTCCATGGGCGGCCTGATCGGCATGGGCCTGGCTGCCCTCCCGGGCAGCCCGGTGCGCCGCCTGGTGCTCAACGATGTGGGGCCGACCATCCAGTTCGACGCCTTGCAGCGCATCGGCCGCTATCTGGGCCAACCGCGGCATTTCGCCAGCGTGGCGGAGGGCTCGGACTACCTGTTGAGCATCTCCGCGAGCTTTGGCCCGCACACGGCCGAACAATGGGCGGCTTTGTCTGCGCCCATGTTCAAGCCCGAGGGTGAGGGCTTCAAGCTGCACTACGACCCGCAGATCGCCCAGGCCTTCCATGCCGTGACGCCCGACTTGGCCCAGGCCGGCTCGGCGGCGCTTTGGTATGCCTTTGACGCGCTGCGCTGCCCGACGCTCTTGCTGCGCGGCGCCGAGTCGGACCTGCTCAGCACCGAGACGGCGCAGGCCATGACGCAGCGTGGCCCGCGCGCCCAGTTGCGTGAAATCGCCGGCGTCGGCCATGCGCCGACCCTGGTGCAGCCCGATCAGATTGCACTCGTACGGGCATTTCTCGAGGCGGCATGAAAACAGGTTTGACCAGCCAAGCGCCGGCCCTAGATCAGGCGGCGCCTATCGTGGCATTGCTGGACACGCCCGTGAGCGGTCTGCCCTCCGAGGCCTTGCCCTTTGCCCGCGCCCGGGCGTTTGCTGAGCCTTTGCTGGCCGGCCAGCCCTTGGACACCGGCGAGGACGCCCTGGCCCATGCCGACGGCGTGGCCGCCATCCTGGCCGGCATCGGTGCGGCGCCGACCATGCAGGCGGCCTCCTACTTGGTCTATGCCGGCGAGTATCTGCAGAAGCCCGAGGAAATCGTCGCCAAGGCTTTCGGCGAGTCTTACGCCAGCCTGGTGCTGCACACCCGGCGTCTGGTACAGATCCAGCGCGCTGCGCGCGAGGCGCGGGTGGAGGATGAGCGCCGCGGCGAGCAGACCGAGCGCGTGCGCAAGATGCTGCTGGCCTTCTCGCGCGATCTGCGCGTGGTGCTCTTGCGCCTGGCTTCGCGCCTGCAGACCCTGCGTTACTTTGCTGCCTCCAAGCGGCCTTGCCCGGCCAGTCTGGCCCAGGAAACGCAGCAGGTCTTCGCGCCCCTGGCCAACCGCCTGGGCATCTGGCAGATCAAATGGGAGCTGGAGGACTTGTCCTTCCGTTTTTCCCAGCCCGAGGCTTACCGTGAGATTGCGCGGGCTCTGGACGAAACCCGGGTGCTGCGCGAGCAAGGCATCGAGGCCACGCGCGCCGCCTTGCAGGCCGATTTGCACGCCCATGGATTGCAGGCGCTGGTGCAGGGCCGGCCCAAGCACCTCTACAGCATTTACAAGAAGATGCAGGGCAAGAGCCTGCAACTGGAGCGGGTCTTCGATCTGCGCGCCCTGCGGGTGGTGGTGCCGACGGTGGCCGACTGCTATGCCGTGCTGAGTCGCTTGCATGAGCAGTTCACGCCCGTCGCCGGAGAATTTGACGACTACATCGCTCGGCCCAAGCCCAATGGCTATCAGTCTCTGCACACCGTGGTTCAGACGGCCGACGGCCGGGCCATGGAGGTGCAGATCCGAACCCAAGCCATGCACGAACATGCCGAGCATGGCGTGGCCGCGCACTGGGCTTACAAGGAAGCGGGCGCACGCGGCTATACCGGCGTCAGCGCCGCGGGTGAGTTCGAAGATCAGGTGGCGCAGGCGCGCAAGGCCGTGCTGCGTCAGCTGCTGGCCTGGGAGCGCGACTTTGCCGAGGGGCACCGCGACGAGACCGTGCCGGCTGCCGGCGAGGGGCAGGCGCTGTTCGACGACCGCATCTATGTGTTCACGCCCCAGGCCACCATCATCGAGCTGAGCGCTGGCGCCACGCCGGTGGATTTCGCCTACGCCGTGCACACCGATCTGGGCCACCGCTGCCGCGGTGCCAAGGTCGATGGCGCCATGGTGCAGCTGAACACGCCGCTGCAAAGCGGGCAGACCGTGGAAATCACCGCGGCCAAAGAAGGCGGCCCCTCGCTGGACTGGCTCAACGCCGAGCTCGGCTACCTGCAAAGCCAGCGTTCGCGCGCCAAGGTGCGGGCCTGGTTCAATGTGCTGGCTCAGGCCCAGACGGCGGCGCGCGGCCGCGAAGCGGTGGAGAAGCTGCTGCAACGCGAAGGCAAGACGGCGGTCAAGCTGGAAGACTTGGCCGCGCGCCTGGGCTTCAAGAGCGCAGACGCCCTGTTCGAGGTGGTGGGCAAGGACGAGTACTCGCTGCGCAATATCGAGCTGCTGTTGCGCCCGCCCGTGCCCGAGCCCGACAACGACGAGTTGCTGGCCCAGCGCCGCACCAAGCCCACGCGGGGAGGCCCGCGCGGTGGCGTGCTGGTGGTGGGCGTCGATTCCCTGCTGACCAATCTGGCCCGTTGCTGCCGGCCTGCGCCGCCGGATGCCATCGGCGGCTATGTCACCCGCGGCAAAGGCGTGGCCATCCATCGCCTGGACTGCAGCAACTTCCGCCAGATGGCCCAGCAGGCCGGCGAGCGGGTGATCGAAGTCGAGTGGGGTGGGGCGGCAACGGCCGGGAGCGGCGCCAAGGGGCCGGCCATGTACCCGGTCGATGTGGTGGTCGAGTCCAACGATCGCCAGGGCCTGCTGCGCGATGTGTTGGAAGTCTTCGCCAAGGAGAAGATGAACGTCATCGCCGTCAACACGCAGTCGGTCAAGTCGGCGCGCAGCGACACCGCCTGGATGAATTTCACGGTCGAAGTGGCCGACTCCGGCCGCCTGGCCCAGGTGCTGCGCAGCGTCGCCCAGGTCAGCGGCGTGAAGGCTGCGAGAAGAAAATAGAAGTTTTTTCAGCAAAGACTAGACAGACCTTAAAAACGTGGGCTATACTGCGAAGCTCTTGAGGCGCGTAGCTCAGCTGGTTAGAGCACCACCTTGACATGGTGGGGGTCGTTGGTTCGAGTCCAATCGCGCCTACCAAAATACGTAAGTAAGACGGTAGGCGTTACTCTCAAGTAACGTTGTTGCAGAAACCCGGTAGATCCCAGATCTCCCGGGTTTTTTGCTTTTCGGGTCCGGCATCTGCGTGTTGCCTGCCTTGGGTCTGAAGCGTGGTGGCGAGCTGTGCTCAAATGCGGCGCCTCCCTTGTATCTTCATTGCCCTTCTGCCTCAATTGCCGTATCCCGATGACTTCCGCGGACCACCCCAGTCACCTTGATCAGTTGGATCAGCTGAGCATGACGGAGATCCTGCGTTGGCAGGCCCGGCTGGAGCAAGAGCTCAAGCGCCGCTTTGAGCTCAGCCTGGCGCTCTTGTTTTCGGACATGGTCGGCTCTTCGAGCTACTTCCAGCGCTTTGGCGATGCAGCAGGGCGCCAGTTGCAGCAGATCCACCAGGACCTCTTGCAGGCTGCCGCGAATCAGCATGGCGGGCGCGTGGTCGATACCGCTGGAGATGGCGTTTTCTTGGTCTTTTCCGACAGCGCGCGGGCCTTGGCCGCGGTGCAGCAGGTGCAGACGCAACTCAGTGAGCGCAATCTCGCCCGCGCCCGGCCGCACCAGTTGCAGCTCCGCATGGGTCTGCATTGGGGTCGTGTGCTCAGTGACGGGCAGTCGGTGTCCGGCGAGGCCGTCAATTTTTGCGCTCGGGTGCTGGCTTCGGGAGAGCCGGGCGAGGTGCGCCTGAGTCGTGAGGCCTTCCAGGAGTTGCCCGCGGCCTGGCGCGTGCAATGCCGGCCCTTGGCGCCGACCTTGCTCAAGGACGTGGCCGGCGCGGTCGAGCTGATGGCTTTTGATTGGCGCGACCGAAGCATTTTTCCTACCCATGTTTTGATCGGGGACGCCAAGGAGCCGCAGGTCCTGCCACTGCTGGACATCATCAGCTTTGGTCGCCTGCGTGAGCATGAGGGTGTACCGGCCAACGATGTGGTGCTCTCCCATGTCGATCCCATGCAAGCCTTGCAGATCAGCCGCTGGCATTTCGAGCTGCGCCGCGGGGCGCAGAGCATGGTTCTGAGGGCCTTGTCCGATAGCGTCACCTTGGTCGACGGTCAGCCGGCGCCCAAAGGGCAGGATCTGCCGGTGCGGGTTGGTTGCCGCATTGATGTAGCCCATGCCCTCAGCCTGCGCCTGCTGGCGCCCTTGCCCTGTCATGCGCCCGATGCCGACCAGACCTTGGTCAGCCTGAGTCGCGCCCGGCTCGATCTCGCGGCCGTGGCCGCCGCCGGCCCGCGTCCGGGGGAAATCCCCGCCGGTTTGCAGCGCCCGGGCTCCTAGAATATTGCTGCACCTGCACAACACTCTGTGCCGGTCGGACAAGGAGCATCCATGGTGACGGCCCGCAGAGGCAGCAAGGCAGCAGGCATGGGGTCATCCCCGGCTGGCGACAGTGATGAAGCACAAGCGCCCGCCGTGCGCGTGCTCAAGAAGTACCCGAACCGCCGTCTCTATGACACCCAGACCAGCAGCTACATCACGCTGGCCGATGTCAAGAAGATGGTGCTGGACGGCCAGACCTTCGAGGTGCGCGATGCCAAGACGGGCGAAGACCTGACGCGCAGCATCCTGCTGCAGATCATTCTGGAAGAGGAAACCGGCGGCGTGCCCATGTTCAGCACCGCCTCGCTGGAACAGATCATTCGTTTTTACGGCCATGCCATGCAGGGCGTGATGGGCGACTATCTGGAGAAGAATGTTCAGACCTTTGGTGCTTTGCAAAGCAAGTTTGCCGAGCAAAGCCAGGGCCTGGCCTTCAGTCCGGAACTCTGGACCCAGTTTCTCGGCGCCCAGGCGCCGGTGATGCAGAACCTGATGGGCGGCTATGTCGAGCAGAGCAAGAACCTGATCGAGCAGATGCAGGAGCAGATCAAGCAGGCCGGAGCCATGTTTCCAGTGATGCCAGGAATGCCGGGAATGCCCGGCTTTGGCGGCAAGAAGTAGGGCGCAGGCCGATGCCGGCGGCCGGCTCAGGCAAAATCGGGGGATGAGCGAAACCATCACCCCCAGCCCGGCCGCCGCGCCTGCCGCAGCCGCCCCCAAGATCGGCTTTGTGTCCTTGGGCTGTCCCAAGGCCCTGACCGACTCCGAGCTGATCCTCACCCAGCTGCGGGCCGAGGGCTATGAAACCTCCAAGACCTTTGCCGGCGCCGACCTGGTGATTGTCAACACCTGTGGCTTCATCGACGATGCCGTCAAGGAAAGCCTGGACACCATCGGCGAAGCCCTGGCCGAAAACGGCAAGGTCATCGTCACCGGTTGCCTGGGCGCCAAGGCCGGCGCCAGCAGCAGCGATGCCGGCAGCCTGGTGCGTGAAATGCACCCCAGCGTCTTGGCCGTGACCGGCCCGCATGCCACCCAAGAGGTGATGGACGCGGTGCATACCCATGTGCCCAAGCCGCACGATCCCTTCATTGATCTGGTGCCAGAGTCGCGCGGCATTGCCGGCATCAAGCTGACGCCCAAGCATTACGCCTACCTGAAGATCAGCGAGGGCTGCAATCACCGCTGTACCTTCTGCATCATTCCCAGCATGCGCGGCGATCTGGTCTCCCGCCCGGTCGGCGATGTGCTGAACGAGGCCCGCGCGTTGTTCGAGTCGGGCGTCAAGGAATTGCTGGTGGTCAGCCAGGACACCAGCGCCTACGGCGTGGACGTCAAGTACCGCACCGGCTTCTGGGACGGCAAGCCGGTCAAGACCCGCATGCTGGACCTGGTCGCGCAAATGGGCGAGTTAGCCAAGCAGCACGGCGCCTGGGTTCGCCTGCACTACGTCTATCCCTACCCACATGTGGACGAAGTGCTGCCGCTGATGGCCGAAGGCTTGATCCTGCCTTACCTCGATGTGCCGCTGCAGCATGCCCACCCTGATGTGCTCAAGCGCATGAAGCGCCCGGCCAGCGGCGAGAAGAATATGGAGCGCATCCTGCGCTGGCGCGAAACCTGCCCGGACATCGTCATCCGTTCGACCTTCATCGCCGGCTTCCCGGGTGAGACCGAAGAGGAATTCCAGTATTTGCTGGACTTCATGAGTGAAGCTCGCATCGACCGCGCCGGCTGCTTTGCCTACTCGCCGGTGACTGGTGCCACGGCCAATGAGTTGCCCGGTGCGCTGCCGGTTGAGGTGCGTGAAGAACGCCGCGCGCGTTTCATGCAGATTGCCGAAGCGGTGTCCATCGACAAGCTGCGCGCCCGCGTTGGCGCCACCATGCAGGTGCTGGTGGATTCCGCGCCGGCCCTCGGCCGCAAGGGCGGTGTCGGCCGTACTTACGCCGACGCGCCCGAGATTGACGGCACGGTGCGCCTGTTGCCGCCCGAGAAGGCCAGCAAGACGCTCAAGGTGGGCGAGTTCACTCGAGCACGCATTGTCGCGGTCGAGGGCCATGACTTGATCGGCATGCCGATCTGAGCCCTGTTCGATCTGAGTCAGAATCAAAGCGGGCTTAGGCACGTTTTGTTTTTTCAGCGCCCTTCTAGGACCTCATCGTGAGCAAGCACGCCCCAGCCCCAGACCTCGCATTGGCCACGCAGCAGATCCACCATCCCTATCAGCCCCCTGAGGGTTGGGCGGCGCATCCGGTTGGTGTCTTCAAGGCCTCGACGGTGCTGTTCAAGAACACCGCAGATCTGCATCAGTACCGCCCGCGTGACGGCAAAAGCTACCGCTATGGCCTGCACGGTACGCCGACCAGCTACACCCTGGGCGCACGCATCGCCGGCCTTGAGGGTGCCGAGCATTGCCTGCTGGTGCCTAGCGGCTTGGCGGCCGTGACCCTGGTGTCCTTGAGCCTGCTGCGGCCGGGTGACGAGGTGCTGGTGCCGGACAATGTCTATGGACAAAACCGTTACTTGAGCGAATCACTGCTGCCGCAGTTCGGCATCCAGCATCGCTTTTACGACCCGCTTGATGTGGCCGGTTTCAGCGCCCTGATCAACGAGAAGACCAAGCTGGTCTGGCTGGAGGCGGCCGGCTCCATCACCCTGGAGTTCCCGGATCTGATCGGCCTGCTTCGGGTCTGCCGTGAGCGCGGTATCACCACGGTGCTGGACAACACCTGGGGCGCGGGCGTCGCCTTCAAGGCCTTTGATTTGCTGCCAGACACTGAGCCGGGCTTTGGCGTGGACATCTCTATGCACGCGCTGACCAAATACCCTTCGGGTGGAGCCGATGTACTGATGGGTTCGGTCTGCACCCGCGACCTGGCCTTGCATGAGCGCATGAACTATATGCACGAGCACCTGGGCTACGGCCTGGGGCAGAACGATGTGGAGCTGGTGTTGCGCAGCCTGCCGACGCTGGAGCTGCGCTACCGCGCCCAGGATGCGACGACGCGTGCGTTGGCCGCCTGGATGCAGGCGCAGCCGGCGGTGGCTCAGGTGCTGCATCCGGCCTTGCCCGGCTCACCGGGCCATGCGCACTGGCGCGAAGTCAGCAGCGCAGGGGCGGCTTGCTTGTTCTCGGCCGTGTTCCAGCCGCAGTACAGCGCGGCTCAGGTCGATGCCTTTGTCGACGCGCTGCAGTTCTTCGGCATCGGCTACTCCTGGGCTGGCCCCATGAGCCTGGCCGTGCCCTACAACATGAGCCGCAGCCGCTCTCTGGGCCTGCCCTTCCGTGAAGGGCATCTGGTGCGTTTTGCCATCGGCCTGGAGGCGGAAGCCGATCTGCGCGCCGATCTTGCGCAGGCCCTGGACCTGCTCAAGACCTGAAGCGGTGTCAGCTGCGCGTCTTGGTGGCGTGACGCATCAGCTGGCCCTTCTCTTTTTCCCAGTCGCGTTTCTTTTCGGTCTCGCGCTTGTCGTGTTCGGCCTTGCCCTTGGCCAGGCCGATCTCGGCTTTGACGAAGCTGCCCTTGTAATGCAGGTTCAAAGGCACCAGGGTGAAGCCGCGCTGCTCGACCTTGCCGATCAGACGGCGGATGTCGCCCTTGCTCATCAAGAGCTTGCGGGTGCGATCGGCCAGCGGGCTGACGTGGGTGGACGCCGTGCGCAGCGGGTTGATACGACAACCGATCAAGAAAAGCTCGCCGTTCTTGATCAACACATAGCCATCGGTCAGCTGCACCTGGCCGGCACGAATCGCCTTGACCTCCCAGCCCTCCAGCACGATGCCGCATTCGTGCCGTTCTTCGATGAAATAGTCGAAGCGCGCGCGTCGGTTTTCGGCGATGGGGGCGGTGGACACGGCGGCCTTGGCCTTTGGAGGCGGACGTGAGCCGTGGTTGTGGGCGGTGGCAGCAGTGGACATGAATCTCGATTCTGGGTGGGCGGCTCGCGGCTGCTTGGGTGGGCCTGGCGCGCCAATACAATCCGCCCATTGTATGAAGCGCTATGAAACACGTTAGGAAGTCTGTTTTGCTCTGGTACTCGCCGCGCGAGATGTACGAGCTGGTGGTCGGGATCGAACGCTACCCCGAGTTCCTGCCTTGGTGCGAACGCGCGGAAGTGCTCGACCGTCAGGACGAATCGGTGACTGCTCGCCTGTCTCTGGCCTATGCCGGGGTGCGTCACGCTTTCACAACCCGCAACACCCATGTCAGCGATCGCCGTGTCGGCATGGCCTTGGTCGATGGGCCTTTCTCTTCATTGGACGGCGTCTGGAATTTCCTGCCTTTGAGCAAGCCGGGCAGCGACAGCGCGGAAGAGGTGGCCTGCAAGATCGAGTTCGAGCTTAGCTACGCGTTTTCCAGCGTGGCCTTGGAGGCTGTGGTCAGCCCGGTCTTCGACCGCATCGCCAACACCTTTGTCGATCGTTTTGTGCAGCGCGCAGAAAGCGTCTATGGTCCGCGCTGATCTGGAGCCGGCTGTCCTTTCCATCGAGTTGGTCTGGAGTCTGAAGGCGGGTGAGTTGTGCCGCGTCGATCTGCAGCTACCTTCTGGAAGCACCTTGGGGCAGGCCTTGCACGCCTGCTCTGAGTTTGCGTCTGTGCTGCCGCGGCTCGGTGAGTTCAAGCTGGGCATCTGGGGGCGACAGCAGCCGCTTACGACCCCGCTGCGTGACCGCGACCGCATCGAGGTCTATCGCCCTTTGACTGTGGACCCCAAGGAGGCGCGCCGCCAGCGCTACAAAGACCGCGGCGAGCGCATCGTCTCGCGCCACCGGCCGCTGGCCGGCAAGACCAGCCGTCAGACCTGAGAGCCGGCCGGCTGGGTCGCGGCCGGGCTCATTGGCATTCGCTGGCGATCGCGGCCCGGCTGCGTTGAATCTCTTCGGCGCGCTGCCGGTCATCGATGACGACAGTCTCGCCGCGCTCATTGCGCCGACTGATGCGCATGCCATCCTGAAGCATGCGCAGGTTTTCCTGGGCCCGGCTGCAGTTCTCGCGTTTTTGTTCGGCGAAGCGTCGGTCTTCCTGTTTCTGCTTCTCCTGGACCTCGCGCTCTTGCTGCTTTTCCAGCTCCTTCTGGCGGGCCTGTCGGTCCAGCTCGGCTTTGCTGGGGGTGCTGCTGGGCGTCAGGGCGGCGCTGGCCGCTGCATCGGCCTTGCTTCCGAAAGGAATGATCAAAACTGGCGGAGGCTTGTAGCCGGCCGGGCGTTGCAGGATGTCCTTGTCCGCCGTGCCGTGCGGTGGCGGCAGGTCGCTGATCTGCAGGCGACCCGAGCCATCGCGCCATTTCCACTGGGCCTGTGCGGGCAGAGTGATGCACAGCAGCAGGACCAGGCTCATCCAAGCTGCCCAGCGCTGGGTGCGAAGGGCGGTCGGAGCTTGGCCCGAATGAGTCATAGACAGGCTGATTTTCATGGGCAAAGTGTAGCGGCCCCGGTTGTTCGACGTCGCCTCGCAAATTGCGTCAATTTGCGCAAATTCAGCGTGTCACAGCCGTGCGCGGGAAAAGCAGGCCCCGTCCTCCGTATAATGCCGCTTTGCGACTGGAGCTTCCCTCATGCGCCTTTTAGGAAAAGCGCTCACCTTCGACGATGTGTTGTTGGTGCCAGCGTTCTCCCATGTGTTGCCTCGCGACACCTCTCTCGCCACCCGGCTGTCCCGCAATATCCGTCTGAACCTGCCCCTGGTCTCTGCGGCCATGGATACGGTGACAGAAGCGCGCTTGGCGATTGCCATCGCGCAAGAGGGTGGCATCGGCATCGTGCATAAAAACCTCTCGGCCGAGCGCCAGGCGATCGAAGTCGCCCGCGTCAAGCGCTACGAGTCGGGCATCGTGCTGGAGCCCTTCACCATCACGCCTTCGACCACGGTGCGCGAGGTGGTCGAGTTGCAACGTCTGCACGGCGTCTCGGGCTTCCCGGTGCTGGAAGGCAAGAAGGTCGTCGGCATCGTCACCGGCCGTGATGTGCGCTTCGAGACCCGCATGGACCTCGCGGTGCGCGAGATGATGACTCCGGCTTCCGCCCTGGTCACCGTCAAGGAAGGCGCCTCGCTGGAAGAGGCCAAGGCCTTGATGCACAAGCACAAGCTGGAGCGCGTGGTCGTCATCAATGACGCCTTTGAGTTGCGCGGCCTGATGACCGTCAAGGACATCACCAAGCAGACCAGTTTCCCCAATGCTGCCCGCGATGCCCAAGGCAAGCTGCGCGTCGGTGCTGCCGTCGGTTTCGGCGATGACACCGAAGAGCGCGTGGCCATGCTGGTCAAGGCCGGCGTGGATGCCCTGATCGTCGACACCGCCCACGGCCATAGCGCTGGCGTGCTGGAGCGCGTGCGCTGGGTCAAGCAGAACTTCCCCGGTGTGGATGTGATCGGCGGCAATATCGCCACCGGTGCGGCGGCTCTGGCCTTGGTGGAAGCCGGCGCAGACGGCGTCAAGGTCGGTATCGGCCCCGGTTCCATTTGCACCACACGCATCGTCGCCGGTGTGGGTGTGCCCCAGATCACCGCCATCGACAACGTCGCCACCGCCTTGCGCGGTACCGGCGTGCCGGTGATCGCTGACGGCGGCGTGCGCTTCTCCGGTGACCTGGCCAAGGCCATCGCTGCGGGTGCCGATTGCGTGATGATGGGCGGCGCTTTTGCCGGCACCGAGGAAGCCCCGGGCGACCTGATCCTGTACCAAGGCCGCTCCTACAAGAGCTACCGCGGCATGGGCTCCATGGGTGCGATGGCCAAGGGTTCGGCCGATCGCTACTTCCAGGACACCTCGGCCAACAATCCCAACACCTCCAAGCTGGTGCCGGAAGGCATTGAAGGCCAGGTGCCGTACAAGGGCTCGGTGGTGCAGGTCATCTTCCAGATGGCCGGCGGTCTGAAGGCTTCGATGCACTACTGCGGTTGTGCCACGATTGCCGACATGCAGAACAAGGCTGAGTTCGTGGAGATCACCTCGGCCGGCATGCGCGAAAGCCATGTCCACGATGTGCAGATCACCAAGGAAGCACCGAACTACCGTTCCGAGTGAGGCTGAAGTCCCGCCGCCTGCGCTGAGGCCTCAGGGCAGGGCGGGGCGCCGGTGAACTTCAAGAAAAGGGGCTTTGGCCCCTTCTTTCTTTTCTTCGTATGCGGCGCAGGCCCTCAGAGCAAGGAAATCGTTTGAGCGAGCGAGTGACAGAAGGCAGTGGCCAGCAGGCCGGCAAGGTCAGGTCGGCCGGCATGGGCTTCATCTTGATTGCCGTGCTGATCGATATGATCTCGATCGGCTTGATCATTCCCGTGCTGCCGCCCTTGGTGGGCACCTTCACCCAGAGCCCATCCGAGCACACGCTGGCGCAGCTGGCCGTGGCCTTTGCCTTCGGCATCGCCAATTTCTTTGGCTCGCCCGTCCTCGGCGGTCTGTCGGACCGCTATGGCCGCCGCCGTGTCATGCTGATCGGCTTCTCTGGCTTGGCGCTGAGCTTCTTCGTCACTGCCATGGCCGACGCGCTGTGGATGCTGATCGTGGTTCGCCTGTTCTCGGGCGCCATGCAGGCCAATGCGGCCGTGGCCAATGCCTATGTGGCCGATATCACGCCGCCGGCCGAGCGCGCCAAGCGCTTCGGCATGCTGGGCGCGGCCTTCGGCATGGGCTTCATCCTGGGCCCGGTACTGGGCGGTTTGCTCGGTGACATCAATCTTCACCTGCCTTTCTATGTGGCCGGCAGCATGGCGGTGTTGAACTGGATGTATGGCTTCTTCGTGCTGCCCGAGTCGCTGCAGCCCGAGAACCGCCGCGCCTTCGACTGGCGCCGTGCCAACCCCTTCAAGTCCCTGAGTCGCGTGCGAGAGCTGAAGGGCGTGGGCCCCCTGGTCTATGTGCTGGCGCTCAGCGGCTTGGCGCAGATGATTCTGCAAAGCAGTTGGGTCATGTACACCACCTACAAGTTCGGCTGGGGTCCCAAGGACAACGGCCTGTCCCTGTTCGCGGTCGGCGTGATGGCGGTCTTGGTTCAGGGCGTGTTCCTCAAGCACATCCTCAAGCGCGTGTCGGCCGCACGCCTGGTGCTGCTGGGCCTGGCCTCGGCCGTGCTGACCAATACCATCTGGGGTCTGTCCAGCGCCGGCTGGATGATGTACGCCGCCATTGGCGTGGGCGTGCTCAGCTATGCCGCCGGCCCGGCCTTGCAAAGCCAAATTTCCAATGCCGCCGATGCCCGCAACCAGGGTGAGACCATGGGCGCTATCTCCTCGCTGAACAGCCTGATGGCGGTGATCGCGCCGGTGCTGGGCTTGGGCCTGATCTACCTGGTCAGCGAACTGCCCAAGGGCGACTGGCGCATTGGCGCCCCGTTCTATTTCTGCGCCGCGCTGCAGGCGCTGTCCCTGTTCTTCGCCTGGCGGCACTTTGCCCGTGTGCCGCAGGAGAGCCCCGTGGAGGCCGCACCTGCCGCCCCATCCGGACCCTGAATTCAAAATCCAGACAGAGAGTGAAAGCCCGACCATGCATGACAAAGTCCTGATCCTTGATTTCGGTTCCCAGGTCACCCAGCTGATCGCCCGCCGTGTGCGCGAGGCCGCGGTGTTCTGCGAGATTCACCCCAACGATGTCTCGGACGAGTTCATCCGCAGCTACGCGCCCAAGGCCATCATCTTGTCGGGCAGCCACGCCTCCACTTACGAAGACCACGAGCTGCGCGCGCCGCAGGCGGTCTGGGATCTGGGCGTGCCGGTGCTGGGCATCTGTTACGGCATGCAGACCATGGCGGTGCAGCTGGGTGGCAAGGTCGAGTGGAGTGACCACCGCGAGTTTGGCTACGCCGAGGTGCGAGCCCACGGCCACACCAAGCTGCTGGACGGTATCCAAGACCACGCCACGCTGGAAGGCCACGGCATGCTCAAGGTCTGGATGAGCCACGGCGACAAGGTCACCGTGCTGCCGCCTGGCTTCAAATTGATGGCCGAGACACCCAGCTGCCCGATCGCCGGCATGGCCAACGAGGAGAAGGGCTATTACGCCGTCCAGTTCCACCCTGAGGTGACACACACGCTCAAGGGCCAGGCCATGTTGACCCGCTTCGTGCGCGACATCGCCGGCTGCAAGGGCGACTGGATCATGGGCGACTACATCGAAGAAGCCGTGGCCAAGATCCGCGAGCAGGTCGGTGATGAAGAGGTCATCCTGGGCTTGTCGGGTGGCGTCGATTCCTCGGTCGCCGCGGCGCTGATCCACCGCGCCATCGGTGACCAGCTGACTTGCGTCTTCGTCGACCACGGCCTGCTGCGTCTGAACGAAGGCGATATGGTCATGGACATGTTCGCTGGCAAGCTGCACGCCAAGGTGATCCGCGTGGACGCCAGCGAGCTCTTCCTGGGCCAGCTGGCCGGTGTGACCGACCCCGAGAAGAAGCGCAAGATCATCGGCGGCCTGTTCGTCGATGTGTTCAAGGCCGAGGCGGCCAAGCTCAAGGCGGCTGACGCCGGAGCCAAAGGAGCCAAGTGGCTGGCTCAAGGCACCATCTACCCCGATGTGGTGGAAAGCGGCGGCACCAAGACCAAGAAGGCCACCACCATCAAGAGCCACCACAACGTCGGTGGGCTGCCCGAGCAACTGGGCCTGAAGCTGCTGGAGCCTCTGCGCGAGCTGTTCAAGGATGAAGTTCGGGCCCTGGGTGTGGAGCTCGGCTTGCCGCCCGAGATGGTCTACCGCCATCCTTTCCCAGGCCCCGGCTTGGGCGTGCGCATCCTCGGCGAAGTGAAGAAGGAATACGCCGATCTGTTGCGTCGTGCCGACGCCATCTTCATCGAAGAACTGCGCGGCTGGAAAGATGAAGCCAGCGGCAAGAACTGGTACGACTTGACCAGCCAGGCCTTCACCGTCTTCCTGCCGGTCAAGAGCGTGGGTGTGATGGGTGATGGCCGCACCTACGACTATGTCGTCGCCCTGCGTGCGGTGATCACCAGCGACTTCATGACCGCCGATTGGGCCGAGCTGCCCTACGGCCTGCTGCGCAAGGTCTCGGGCCGCATCATCAATGAAGTGCGCGGCATCAATCGTGTCACCTACGACGTTTCGACCAAGCCGCCTGCGACCATCGAGTGGGAGTGATCGCTATGGCCTGAACTTGATGCTCAGGCCGTGAAAGAAAAAAAGGCGGCCTTGCGGGCCGCCTTTTTGTTTCAGCTCGGCAGCGATGAAGGCTCAGAAGAAACCCAAGGCATTGGGCGAGTAGCTGACCAGCAGGTTCTTGGTCTGCTGGTAGTGGTCCAGCATGGCCTTGTGGGTTTCGCGGCCGATGCCGGATTCCTTGTAGCCACCGAAGGCCGCGTGCGCCGGATAGGCGTGGTAACAATTGGTCCAGACCCGTCCGGCCTGGATGGCGCGGCCCATGCGGTAGGCGCGGCTGCCGTCGCGCGTCCAGACGCCGGCGCCCAGGCCGTAGGGCGTGTCATTGGCGATCTGCAGGGCCTCGGCTTCATCCTTGAAGGTGGCCACGGCCAGCACGGGGCCGAAGATCTCTTCGCGGAACACGCGCATATTGTTTGTGCCCTTGAACAGCGTGGGCTCGATGTAATAGCCACCGGCCAGCTCGCCGCCCAGCTGCTTGCGGCCGCCGCCGATCAGCAGCTGCGCGCCTTCCTGTTTGCCCACTTCCAGATAGGACATGATCTTGTCCATCTGCAGGGCCGAGGCCTGGGCACCCATCATGGTGTCAGTGTCCAGCGGGCTGCCTTGCTTGATGGCGGCCACGCGCTTGAGCGCACGCTCGATGAAACGGTCGTAGATCGACTCTTGGATCAGCGCCCGGCTCGGGCAGGTGCAGACTTCGCCCTGGTTGAAGGCGAACAGCACCAGGCCTTCGATCGCTTTGTCGAGGAAGGCATCGTCCTGTGCCATCACATCGTCGAAGAAGACATTCGGGCTCTTGCCGCCCAGCTCCAGGGTCGCTGGAATCAGATTGGTCGCAGCAGCCTGGGCGATCACGCGGCCGGTGGCGGTGGAGCCGGTGAAGGCAATCTTGGCGATGCGCTTGCTGGTGGCCAGGGCCATGCCGGCTTCCCGGCCGTAGCCGTTGACGATATTGAGCACGCCCGGCGGCAGCAGGTCGGCAATCAGCTCGGCCAGTACCAGAATGCTGATCGGGGTCGACTCCGCGGGCTTGAGCACCACGCAGTTGCCTGCGCCCAGGGCAGGTGCCAGCTTCCAGGCCGCCATCAGGATGGGGAAGTTCCAGGGGATGATCTGGCCGACCACGCCGAGCGGTTCGTGGAAGTGATAGGCGACGGTGTGGTCGTCGATCTGGCTCAGCGCGCCTTCCTGTGCGCGCAGGCATCCGGCGAAGTAACGGAAATGGTCAGCGGCGAGCGGAATGTCGGCATTCAGGGTTTCGCGGATGGGCTTGCCGTTGTCGACGGTCTCGGCATAGGCCAGCAACTCAAGATTGGCGTCGATGCGGTCGGCGATCTTGAGCAGGATGTTGGCGCGGGCGGCGGCATTGGTCGCGCCCCACTGGGCGCTGGCCGCATGGGCTGCGTCGAGAGCGAGCTCGATGTCCTCGGCGGTGGAGCGAGCCGCGCGGGTGTAGACCTGGCCGCTGATGGGGGTGATGACATCAAAATACTCCCCCTTGACCGGTGGCACGAAGCGGCCGCCGATGAAGTTGTCGTACTGGGCTTTGTAGGCGAGTGTGGCGCCGGGGGTGTTGGGGCTGGCGTAAAGCATGTCGGTCTCCATTTGTAGTGCGGTCAGTCCTGGTCTCCAGGCCTGTGTTCTAAAGGCATGGCTTGCGTCGAATCCATCCGCGGATGGATGTCGCCGCAAGCACACCTGTGAGATGACTTGCAGGGAGCGTGCCAGGCGCCTGGCTTGTACGGGAAGCCCCGGCTTTTCTGCACGAGACGGGGAGCGAGTTTGGAGTCCGGCCCCCTGGTGCCGACGCCTGTGACGGCGCACTGTCACGAAACAGCACAGTCTTGGGCGTCGTTTGGCACAACTTCCGTGGAATTCGACGGGAAGTCGCCAAAAGGAGTGCAAATGCTTGGCAGCGGCCTGCGGCCTGTTAAGGTCGCCCTGCGATGGTGGGTGCAGGCCGCAAAGGCGTGCCTCGGTTGAACCTCCGCATCCGATTCAGAGCCCAAGCAAGGGCCGACCACGGAGACATGTGAGATGACTGCGAATGCTTTGATGAGCCTGCGGGCGGCGCCCAGCCGCTTGCGCCAGGCGCGCCGGCAGCTGCTGGAAACCGGGGAGCTGGCTGACGGCTTGCTGGATCCCCGCCTGCAGGCCAGCTGGCTGCGCAGCCGGGCTTTTGGCCTGACTCCGGAGGGCCGTGCGCAAGGTGTGCCGCATGCCTCGGCCGCCCAGCTGGCACGCTCGCTGGAGCAGAGGCGGGCCTTGCTGGCCCAGGCCCGGCCGGTGATGGAATTCGTGGCAGATCAAGTCAAGGCCAGTGACAGCCTGGTCATCCTGGCCGACCCGCAAGGCATGCTGTTGCATGCGCTGGGTGATGATGGCTTCGCCGACAAGGCCGCCCGGGTGGCCCTGCGGCCCGGCGCTGTGTGGCTGGAGCAGTGGCGGGGCAGCAATGCCATCGGCACGGCCTTGGCAGACGGGCGTCCCGTGGTCATCAACGGCGCCGAGCATTTTCTGGAGCGCAATGGTTTCCTGACCTGTGCGGCCGCACCGATTGCCGACTCCAGCGGCGCCTTGCTGGGCGTGCTCGACATCTCCGGCGACCGTCGCGGCTACCACCCTCACACCCTGGGCCTGGCGCGATCGGCAGCGCGCATGATCGAGCATCAGCTGTTCCAGGCCCGCCATGGCAGCGGTCTGGTCTTGCGTCTGCATGCCCGCCCCGAAGGCCTGGACACGGTCACCGAGGGGCTGCTCGCGCTGGCTGACGACGGCGTGATCTTGGGCGCCAATGGGCTGGGCCTGGAATGGCTCAGTCTGAACAGTGCCGCGCTGGGGCGTTGCACGGTCGAGGCGGCGCTGGGTTTGTCCATGCAAACGCTGCTGGGCGATGGCCTGCTGGCGCAGCCGCGGCAGCTGCAGCGCGCCGATGGCAGCCTGCTTTCTGGCCGACTCGATGGCGCGCGGCCGCGTGCGCGCGCGGCCGTTTCTGTGCCGGCGGTCTCGTCGCCGGCGGTTTCGGCGCTGACTGCACTGCCTGCACGCTCCGCTCTACCCGACGCGGTGGTGCCGTCATCCGATGCGCTGAGCGCCCTGGATACGGGCGATGCCGGCGTGCAAGGCTTGCTCTCGCGGGCCCGGCGCGTCTTGGGCAAGCCGATAGCGCTGCTCTTGCAGGGGGAGTCCGGTGTCGGCAAGGAGCTGCTGGCGCGCGCCTGCCACCAGAGTGGGCCGCGTCGCAACGGACCGTTTGTGGCCATCAATTGCGCGGCTCTGCCCGAGTCACTGATCGAGGCGGAGCTGTTCGGCTACCGCCCGGGCGCCTTCACCGGTGCGCTCAAGGAGGGCGCGCCGGGCCTGCTGCGGCAGGCCCACGGGGGCACGCTGTTCCTGGATGAGATCGGCGACATGCCTCTGGCCTTGCAGGCTCGGTTGTTGCGCGTGCTGCAGGAGCGCCAGGTGTCGCCCTTGGGCGGCGGGCCGGCGGTGGCGGTGGACTTCGCCCTGATTTGCGCCAGTCACCGGCGCCTGCGCGATGAGGTCGAGTCGCAGCGTTTCCGTGAAGATCTGTACTACCGGATCAATGGCCTCAGCCTCTTGATCCCGCCCTTGCGTCAGCGCAGCGACTTTGCGACGCTGGTGGAGCGACTGCTCAAGGACGCAGAGCCGACGCGCAAGCTCAGTGTGGCACCCGAGCTCTTGGCGGCGCTGGGGGCTCACCCATGGCCCGGCAATCTGCGCCAACTGGCCAATGTGCTGCGCACCTGCTGTGCCTTGTTGGATGGCGCAGAGGCGCAGATCGATTGGAGCCATCTGCCTGACGATATCGCCGAGGACTTGAACGCTGCAGCGCAGGCGACTCGCGCGGCCGCGCTGCCGCCATTGACTCCGGCGGTGGACAGCGCGCTCGATCTGCGTCTGCAGTCCAGTCGCTGTGTGCAGCAGGCCCTGGCGCTGGCCCAGGGCAACCGCAGCGAGGCCGCGCGACGCCTCGGTGTCAGCCGCAATACCTTGTACCGGAAGATGCGAGAAGCGGGTCTGGAACCGGAGCAGGGCGGCGGCTTCGAGTAGGCTGGCGGCTTGTCAAACCGAAGCGGAGGCGAGTCGATGCGCGCAGCTTTCAGCATTCTTGGCCTGGTGATCGCCCTGGCCGTGGTCTTGTTCTTGGTCAAGCAGCAGGCGCGCACGCTGGCGCCGACCACGGCTCCAAGCTCCGCGCCGGGCAGCGCCGCCAGCGCGACGGCGACGCGGCCCGAAGCTGTGCGGCAAGAGGTGCAGCAGCTGATCGATCAAGCTGCGGTGCGTGCCTCAGAGGCGCTGCCCTGAGGGCTTTCCCTGGGTGCGCTGAGGGGCTTGCTACACTGCGCCGGGCCGACCATGTCTGAAACCCGCATCCTCACCCCCGAGCCCGCCGTCGCCGCCATTTCGGCCGCCTTTTCGGCCGCCGATGAATTCGCCATGCGCATCGCGCTGGACCAAGCCCATAACGCCTGGCTTGCAGGGGAGGTGCCGGTCGGCGCCGTGCTGATGCGTGCCGGCCAGGTGATCGCCACCGGCTACAACCGCCCCATCACCACGCACGATCCCACGGCCCATGCCGAGATCGTAGCCCTGCGCCATGGTGCCACGCTGCTGGGCAATTACCGCCTGCCGGAATGTGAGCTGTTCGTGACTCTGGAGCCCTGTGCCATGTGCGCGATGGCCATGATGCATGCGCGCCTCAAGCGGGTGGTGTTTGCCGCCCGCGACCCCAAGACTGGCGTGGCCGGTTCGGTGCTCAACCTGTTTGAGCAGCCGCAGCTCAACCACCACACCTGCATCCAAGGCGGCGTGCTGGCCGAGCCCTCGGCCCAGCTGCTGCGCGAATTTTTTGCACAGCGGCGCGATGCTGCCCGGCAGCGCCGCGCGGCTGCGCGCGCCGAAGCGCCCGGTGCGGAGCAGCCCGACGCCATCCCGACCGGTGATGTGACGCATCTCGATTTCTCCCCTGAACCTCCATCGGAAACCTTGCCATGAGCGCCTCCAACAGCTTGACCCTCTACACCCCGGCCGGCGTGCTGGCCCATGCGGCGCCGCTCAAACGAGCTGCCAAGCGCCTGGAGAAGCTGGGGTTTGCCGTCACGGTGGATGAGGACGCCTTGGCTCGGCACCAACGCTTTGGCGGTGACGACGCGACTCGCCTGGCGGCTCTGCACCGCGTGGCCACCGTCGCGCCCAGCGTGGCCCTGGCCACCCGTGGCGGCTACGGACTGACCCGCTTGCTGGACCAGATCGACTGGAAATTGCTCGCACGCAGCGTCGAGCAGGGCACGCGCTGGGTGGGCTACAGCGACATCACCGCTTTGCAACTGGGCTTGCTGGCCCACGCCAAGGCACAGAGTTGGGCTGGCCCTTTGGCCTGCGGCGATTTCGGCCGCAGCAAGGACGAAGGCGGCGTCGATGACGTCACCCAGGACTGCTTCGTCGAGGCCATGGACGGACTGCTGGAGGCCGTGGGCTTTCGCACCGAAAAAGGCTTTGAGGGCCTGGGCCTGAAGGGTCAGCTTTGGGGCGGCAATCTGTGCGTGCTGACCTCCATGCTGGGTACACCGCATTTCCCGCGCATCAAGGGCGGAGTGCTGTTCCTTGAGGACGTGGGCGAGCATCCTTACCGGGTGGAGCGCATGCTTTTGCAACTGCAGCAGGCCGGCGTGCTGGACGCACAGAAGGCGGTGCTGCTGGGCGAGTTCAGCGCTTGGAAGAAGTCGCCGCTGGACCGCGGTTACACGCTCAAGCATGCGATCGAAGCGGTGCGCGCGCGCACCAAAACGCCTATCCTGACCGGGCTCCCCTTCGGTCACGTCGACACCAAGATTTGCCTGCCCGTTGGAGCCAAGGTCGAGCTGGTGGTGGAGGGGCGCGATGTCATGATGGGCTGGCAGGGTGATCCGCAGCATCGCCATGATCACTCCGAGCCTCATTCCGAGCACGCCCACTGAATCTCACTGGCCACCGCTTGGCCATGTCGGCGAGCCCGTGAGGGCTTGCCCCGGAGCTTTCGAGTCAGCCTAACTGCTGGCTTGCTCTGTCGCCCATTCGAGCCCGCCACCCGTCGAGGAATGACGTTTCAGGGTGGCTTTGCCTGCCGTCGGGCGCGTGTCGCCCGGGCGACATGAGGGCGCTGAGCGTGCATTTCCCGTTGCGCCTGGGCGACAGCGCGCATCTTTACTTTTGGCAGGGTTGCCCTTGTGGCGCTAGCTCTGCATGGCCTTCTGGGCTGCAATTTCCGTGAGGAATCAAGCACCTAGCGGCGGGGCTTGGGTGTGAAAAACTACCTTTCGAAAATACGCCGCGCGTAGTTTCCCTAGGCTGTCGGGAAGCTTCCAGGCTCGAAGAATGTAGCCAAGCGTGCGTTCAGCGCATCGAGGCTTTCATCAATCGCCCTGCATGTGCTGACCATGCTCTGTGTCTATCGACCTTGCAATTTCCCCCAGGAGTAGCTCATGTTCAAGAAATCCCAGATCAGCACCGCTGTCTGGACCGCCCTCGGCGGTCTGGTGCTGTCTGCCGTGCCCGCCCACGCTCAGCAAACGCTGGAGCGCATCGAGGTTACCGGTTCGTCCATCAAGCGCATGGTCGATACCGACAGCGCCTTGCCCATTTCCGTGATTTCGGCCGCCGACCTGCGCGCCACCGGCGTCAATTCCGCCGAAGGCGCATTGGCCAAGATCGCCGCCAGCCAGTCCATGACCGGCAGCTCGCAGACCATCGGTTCGGGCACAGGCGGCGCCGCCTACGCCAATCTGCGCGGCCTCGGCTCCAACAAGACGCTGGTGCTGTTGAATGGTCGCCGCGTGGCTGCCTTCGCCTTCAGCTCGGCCTCTGTTGACCTGAACTCCATCCCTTTCGCCGCGATCGACCGTGTCGAAGTGCTGCGTGACGGCGCTTCGGCGATCTACGGTACCGACGCCATCGGCGGCGTGATCAACTTCATCACCAAGCGCGACTACCGTGGCGTGGACGCTTCGGTGAACTACTCCAAGCCCAAGGAAGAGGGCGGTGTCAAGAAGGGCGTCGCCGTCAGCGGTGGCTTCGGCAATCTGGAAGCCGATGGCTTCAACGTCTGGGCCTCGATCGACAAGCAGACCAATGAGAACGTTCGCGCCGTGGACCGCGATTTCGCCCGCACGGGTGTGATCCCGGACAAGGGCTTGCTGAAGACCTCGGGTACGTCCTTCCCGGCCAACTTCTCGCAAGGCAGCCTGAGCGGCAACCCGTCGCGCCCGAACTGCGCTCCGCCGTTCTCGCTGAACTTGCCGGACGTCTCTGCGAAGACCTGCCGTTTTGACTACACGGCCTTCATCGACATCATCCCCGACACCGAAACCAAGACCGGCCTGCTGAAGGCATCGGCCAAGGTTGGCGGCAATTACCTGTCGCTGGAGCACATGGCGACGGACAACAGCAATATCGCTCGCGTTGCGCCGGATCCGGTGACTGGCCTGAGCATGCCTGCCAGCAGCCCCTTCTTCCCGAAGACCTATCCGGGTATTGACGTGACCAAGCCCATCACGGTGGGCTGGCGCATGATCCCTGGCGGTGCGCGCACCAACCAGGCTTCGACCAAGGCCAATCGCACTGTGATCTCCCTGGATGGCACCTATGCCAACTGGGACTACCGTGCCGGCTTCTTCAATGCCGAGAGCAAGGGTGCTCAGGACATTCAAAACGGCTATGTCAACAAGTCGCTGATCCAGAAGGGCGTGACTGATGGCAAGCTGAATCCTTTCGGTGAAGCTGATGCAGCCGGTCTGGCCATCATCGAAGCCGCCAAGATGAAGGGTGTCTACTCCAATGCCAAGGGCAGCAGCCAGGGCTTGGACTTCAATGCCTCGACTCAGCTGTGGGACATGGCCGGTGGCCCGGTTGGTGTGTCGGTGGGTGCCGAGTTCCGCAAGGACAAGTACCGCAATGACACTGTTGACAGCATCGTCGACAACGTGCCCTCCCTGGGTGTGGCGCCTTACCACGTGAGCGGCGATCGCAAGATCTCTGCCCTGAGCACCGAGTGGCTGTTCCCGGTCAGCAAGGATGTGGAACTGACCTTCGCCGGTCGCTTCGACAAGTACTCTGACTTTGGTTCGACCTTCAACCCCAAGGCCGCGATTCGCTGGACTCCGGTGAAGAACGTCAATGTGCGCGCTTCCTACAACACTGGCTTCCGTGCGCCGTCCCTGGATGAGGTCTATGGCCCGCAAGCCGTCAGCTTCACAGGTGACCCGTACGACGATCCGGTCCTGTGCAAGGGCGGTGTTGTGCAGCCCGGTGGCGTTGAGTCGCGTGACTGCGGCCAGCAAGGTCAGATCCAGTCCGGTGGCAACACCGAGCTGAAGCCTGAAAAGTCCAAGACCTTCTCGCTGGGCTTGGCCTTCGAGCCGGTCAAGGGCCTGACGGCTTCGATCGACTACTGGAACATCAAGATCACGAACTCCATCTCGGCTGTGTCCGAGCAGGCGATCTTCGGTGACCCGGCCAAATATGCATCGCGCTACAAGCGTTGCAAGGACTTGAGCTCGGAGATGCAAGCCACTTTGGATCGTTGCAATACGCCCGAGTGGAAGAACTCCAATGCCCTGGGCTATGTGGTTGCTCTGAATGACAACCTGGGTGACGTCAATACCGATGGTTTCGACTTCGCTGCGGGTTATGCCTTCAACAATGCCATGGGCCGCTTCCAGCTGGGTTGGGAAGCCACCTATGTTCGTAGTTATGAGTACCAGCGCGACAAGGGTGATCCGTTCATCCAGAACGTCGGCAAGTACACCGACTCGAGCCCGGTGCTGCGTTGGCAACATGCCGTGACCGTGAACTGGCGTCTGGGTGACTTCAGCACCAACTTCGGTCTGAGTCACAAGTCGGGCTATGTGGACCAGAACGCGGTGGAGGACAAGTACCTCAACAACGTCAAGGCTTACACCCTGGCCGATCTGTCGGTGACCTGGAGCGGCATCAAGCACACCAAGTTCACTGTCGGCGTGAAGAACCTGTTCGACACCAAGCCGCCGTTCTCGAACCAAGGCACCGTGTTCCAGCAGGGTTATGACCCCCGTCTGACCGACGCTTACGGCCGCACGCTGCTGGTTCGCGCCAGCCTGTCGTACTGATCGTTACGAACGCCTCGCAAGAGGACAAAAACGCGGCCCCAGTGGCCGCGTTTTTTTTGCCGGCGGGCCCGAGTTGGCAGCACCTTGATCCTCGAAAACCCTAGCCATTGCCACACCGTTTGGCTCCTGGATACCACTAAAATACCAGTAGAGCTTGGATGCTCTTGTGTTGGTCTTGCCCCAGGGTGCTTTGCAGCACTTGCTGCCAGCCCAGTTCTTCGGGTAAGCCCCATGTCAGGCGGTCTTTGGAACTCGTTTATGATCGCAGGCGTTTGAGCATTTGCCCTAATTCGGTTCGCCGAGTGGGTGAAAGTCAGGCCGAAGCCCGTGGTCGAAAGCTGACGGGCATTTTTGTTGTAGGAGTTGTCGTTGATGCCGATATTGGCTGTGTTTTATCAATGTTTGATGAAGCGCATCTGTTCGGTACCATGCGTCACTCAAAGGTTCGAGACGGGCGCTGCGCAGGGGCTGAACCCCCACGTGTCTTGATGAAAGAATTTCGCAGTCTTAAGAAGGAGCGCGCATGAACTTTGCGCAGGATAAGCAAGGCTCGTCACGCTTTACGGGTATCGGCATCGTGGTGATGATCCACGTGTTGATCGCGTGGGCGTTGGCAAGTGGACTGGCCCGGAAAGCCATTGAGGCGGTCAAGGGTCCCATCGAGACCAAGGTGATTGAAGAGAAGGTCAAGCCGCCGCCGGAGCCGGAAAAGATCGTGCCGCCTCCGCCGGATCTGAAGGCTCCGCCGCCGCCCTTCATTCCGCCCCCGGAATTCCAGGTCACGGCACCCACGCCTCCCGCGCCGGCTATCCAGTCGACTCAGGTCGCTCCGCCCGCTGCTGCTCCCGTTCGCCCGGCTCCTGCGCCAGCTCCGGCTGCAGCACCCGCGCCGGCACCGGTTCGCACGGGTCCCAAGACCGCCGGCATGGTCTGCACCAAGATGGGCAAGCCGGAAGTGCCTTCGGTGAACTGGAGTGGTGAAGCCTTGTATAAGGTGACCGCGACAGTGAAGTCCGGTCGTGTGGCCAGCATCGAGGTGCAGAGCTTGCGGCCTGGTGTGGATCGCAAGGCGCAGCGCGCCATCATTGCGGCCATTGAGGAAACGCTGCGCGACACCTACGAATGCCCGGGTGATCACGTGTTCGAGCAGGAATTCCAGTTCCGCATCGAATAAGCCAGCGTCAGGCTAAAGTTCTGCAAGACCCCAACACTGGGGCAGGGCATCGCCCGGCCCCATTCCTCTCAAACCGATTTCGATTTCGATTTCATTCGCAGGAGTTGACTCCATGATTTCTCGTATTTCCGGCCTGTTCGCCGCCATCGCTTTTGCTGCGGCAATGGCTGTTTCGCCTGTGCAAGCTCAAGAAGCTGCTGCTTCCGCTGCTGCACCCACCGAGGCAGTTGCTCCTGCTGCCGACGCCGCTCCCGTGGCGCAAGCCGCCGCCAAGCCGATTGACAACCCGTACGGCCTGCAGGCCATGATCGCTCACGGCGACATGGTGTCCAAGGGCGTTCTGGCCCTGCTGCTGATCATGTCCATGGGCAGCTGGTACATCCTGATCACCAAGCTGTGGGACACCCAGAAGTTGTCCAACGAAGCCAAGGACGTGCGCGCCACCTTCTTCAAGAAGGCCAGCTTGGCCGAAGGCATCAAGGGTCTGAAGGACTCCAGCGCATTCCGCTACATCGCGGCCAACGCCGTCGAGGCTTCGGAGCACCATGAAGGCGCCCTGACCGAGAACATCGACCACAACACCTGGGTGTCGACCAACATCGAGCGCTCGGTGGCAGAAGTGCAAGGCCGCGTGCAAACCGGTCTGGGCTTCCTGGCTACCGTTGGTTCGACCTCGCCGTTCATCGGCCTGTTCGGAACCGTGTGGGGTATTCTGCAAGCGCTGACAGCCATCGGCGTGGCCGGCCAAGCATCCATCGACAAGGTGGCCGGCCCTGTGGGTGAAGCGCTGATCATGACCGCCATCGGTCTGGGTGTCGCTGTTCCTGCTGTGCTGGGTTACAACTGGCTGGTGAACCGCAACAAGACCGTCATGGGCCAAGTGCGTGCCTTCGCTGGTGACCTGCACGGCGTCCTGATGGGCAACCGTCAAGTTGCCAAGCGCTAATCAGCGCTGACCCGGAGAACCCATCATGGGAATGAACGTCGGATCTTCTTCCGGCGATGATGAAGTGGTCTCAACCATCAACACCACGCCCCTCGTGGACGTGATGTTGGTGCTGTTGATCATCTTCCTCATCACCATCCCGGCGGTGGTCAGCACGGTCAAGGTTGAGCTTCCTAAGGAAACCAACGTCGTCCGCGTGACCAAGCCTGAGAACATTGATATCTCGGTCACCAAGAGCGGCGAGATCTACTGGAACACGCAGCTGGTGCCTGATGTCGATGCCCTGGTGCAGCGACTGGGCAAGGTGGCTGTACTGAATCCGCAGCCTGAGGTGCATGTTCGTGGTGACGACAAGTCGCGCTACGAATCCGTGGGCCGTGTGGTTTATGCCTGCCAGCGCGCCGGCATCATGAAAGTCAGCTTCGTCACCGAGCCGCCTGCGCGCGGTGGTTGAAGCGAGGAGCGAATAGCATGGGAATGAATGTAGGTAGCTCCTCCGGTAGTGACGAGCCCGAAGTCATGATGGACGTCAACACCACGCCGCTGATCGACGTGATGTTGGTGCTGATCGTGATGCTGATCATCACGATCCCGATCCAGCTGCACTCGGTGAACCTGGACATGCCACCCCCGAGCAACTCGGTGCCGCTGAAGGATCCTGTGGTCCACGTGGTGCTGATCGACTTCGATGGCAAGGTCTATTGGGACGAGAACGAGCTGCCCAACCATGAGGCTGTGGAAGCCAAACTGGCTGAAGTGGCTGCCGAGGCAGATCAAGCTGAAGTGCACATCAAGCCCAACAAGCTGGCCGAGTACGGCGCCGTGGCTGCCGTTATGGCATCTGCGCAGCGACTGGGTGTCAAGAAGATGGGCATGGTCGGCAACGAACAGTACGTCAAGTGAGACGGCGCAAGCCGTGAGCTGAGACGTCAAATGAACAGCGCGCCGTCCGTCAAGGGCGGCGCGTTTTTTTTCGCAAAGAGGGTAGAAGACGATGAAGATCAGGACATTGGCCTCGGTCGCTATTGGCACCATGGCGTTTGTGTTTGGCAGCGCGCCTCAGGGCGAGCTGGGCTTTGCGCAAGCCCAGGCGCAGGCCGAAGGCGTGCGTCCTCAGGTGGGCAAGGCTTTGAAAGACGCCGTCGCCTTGATCAAGTCCGGCAAGTACAAGGACGCGCTGGCCAAGGTGCATGAAGCGGAAGCCGTCAGCGGCCGCAATGCCACCGAGAACTACAACATCGAAGCGATGCGCATGGCTGCCGCTTCGGGTGCCAGCGACACCGATTCCATGGTCAAAGCCTTTGAGGCCTTGAAGGCCAGCGGCAAGCTGTCGGGCGCCGAACAGCTGCGCTATATGGAGTCCATCTCGGGCACCTATTTGCGCAACAAGGACAATGCTCGCGCCCTGACCTGGGCCCAGCGCTACTTCAAGGAAGGCGGCAACAGCCCCACCATGAAGCAGGTCCTGACGTCGGCACAGTTCAATTCCGGCGATATGGGGTCCATCATCAAGGACACCGAAGCCGAAATTGCTGCCGACGAAAAGGCAGGCCGTACGCCCTCGCAGGACAAGCTGAACCTGTTGCTGAGCGCCGCCATCCGTCAAAAGGACGGCAACGCCGAGCAACTGGCCATCTCCAAGCTGCTGAATTACTACCCGCGCAAAGAGCTGTGGACCCAGGTGCTGTCGGGCATCCAGACCAAGAAGGGTTTCTCGGATCGCTTCTCGCTGGACGTTTACCGCCTCAAGCTGGCCACCGGCAACCTCAAGGATGCCAACGACTATATGGAAATGGCCCAGCTGGCTGCGCAGGCCGGTTTCCCTGAAGAAGGCAAGCAGGTCGTGGACAAGGGCTTCGCGGCCAATGTTCTGGGCCAAGGCAAGGAAGGCGAGCGTCACAAGCGCCTGAACGACCTGATGGTGAAGCGCATTGCAGAAGCAAAGGCGGCTCTGCCGGAGGCTGAAAAGGCTGCGCTGGCTGCCAAGGACGGCAACGCCCTGGTTGCGCTGGGCTTGGCTTACTCCTTCCGTGGCGATGCTGCCAAGGGCGTCAAGTACATCGAGCAAGCGATCGAGAAGGACAACCTGACCCGTCCGGAAGACGCCAAGCTCTATCTGGGCCTGGCTCACTCCATGGCCGGCGAGGCGTCTAAGGCGCAAGCCGCGTGGCGTTCGGTCAAGGGCAACGACGGTGCGGCCGATCTGGCTCGCCTTTGGAGCATCCACGCTCGCAGCGCCAAGCGCTGAGCATTCGCCTGCATTTGCCGGCTCAGGTCTGACTCCGGTCGGGCCTGAGTCGGCGATGGCAGCCGAACGAAAAAGGGCCTCGGCGCACAGCCAGGGCCCTTTTGTTTTGCCGGATCTGCTTTGTGCTTACTTCGGTGCCAGGCGGATGGCACCGTCGAGGCGGATCACTTCGCCGTTCAGCATCTCGTTGGTGACGATCTGATGCACCAGCTTGGCGTAGTCGCCCGGAGTGCCCAGGCGCGAAGGGAAGGGCACGCCGGCAGCCAGGGCGTCCTGCACCTCTTGCGGCATGCCGAAGAGCATGGGCGTGCCAAAGATGCCGGGGGCGATGGTCATGTTGCGGATGCCGTTGCGGGCCAGATCGCGGGCGATCGGCAAGGTCATGCCGACCACGCCGCCCTTGGAGGCGGCGTAGGCTGCCTGGCCGATCTGGCCGTCATAGGCCGCCACAGACGCGGTCGAGATCAGCACGCCGCGCTCACCGGTGGGCTCCGGGTCGTTCTTGCTCATGGCTTCGGCGGCCAGGCGGATCATGTTGAAGCTGCCGATCAGGTTGACCGTGATGGTCTTGCTGAACAGGGCCAGTGCATGGGCGCCGTCCTTGCCCACGGTCTTGGCAGCCGGGGCGATGCCAGCGCAGTTGACCAGGCCGAAGAGTTTGCCCAGGCTCAGGGCCTTGGCGACCACGGCCTGGCCGTCGGCTTCCTGGCTGACGTCTGCCTTAACGAAAGCGCCGCCCAGTTCAGCTGCCACGGCCTCGCCGCGCTCGACCTGCAAGTCGGCGATCACGACCTTGGCGCCGTGCGCTGTCAGCATGCGTGCCGTGCCCTCGCCGAGGCCCGAAGCGCCGCCGGTGACGATGAAAACCTTGCCTGCGATGTCCATGTTCAATCCTTTGAAAGAAGGGTTGGTTGACGTTGACGTAAACGTCAATTATTGGTCAAAAGAAAGCCGCATTGAAGCGGCTTTGCTCGAGAAGAAAAAATGTTCAGCTCAGGGCTGCCAGAGCGCGCTGGGTGATGTCATCGACCGAGCCGATGCCTTCGATGCAGCGGTACTGGGGAGCGCCGGCTTCACCGCTGGCGGCCCAGTTCGAGTAATAGGCCACCAGAGGACGGGTCTGGGACTGATACACCTCGAGGCGCTTCTTGACGGTTTCTTCCTTGTCGTCGTCCCGCTGGATCAGCTCTTCGCCGGTGCCGTCGTCGCGACCTTCCACCTTGGGTGGGTTGAACTTGACGTGGTAGGTGCGGCCCGAGGCCACATGGACGCGGCGGCCGCTCATGCGTTCGATGATGGCGCTGTCGGGGACGTCGATTTCCAGCACATAGTCCAGCTTCACGCCAGCCGCCTTCATGGCGTCGGCTTGCGGGATGGTGCGGGGGAAGCCGTCGAACAAAAAGCCCTTGGCGCAATCCGGCTGGGTGATGCGTTCCTTGACCAGGCCGATGATGATGTCATCGCTGACCAGGCCACCTGCATCCATGACCTTCTTGGCGGCCAGGCCCATCTCGGTGCCGGCCTTGACGGCAGCACGCAGCATGTCGCCGGTGGAAATTTGCGGGATGCCGAATTTTTGGCAGATGAAGGCAGCTTGGGTGCCTTTGCCGGCGCCGGGGGCGCCCAGAAGAATCAGTCGCATGGGTCTCCTTGATGCAGCAGGGAAGGCGCGCAGGGCCCTCTTCAACAGCGGGCGAGGATAGCATGCGCTGACCTACGCCAGACTGACGCAGGCCCCGCTTCTTGCCTCAGGGTAACCCCAGGGTTCAAGGGACGCCTTCAGTGCCCACCCGAGGCCCGCGCGCGGAACACGGCGCGCACGCGCTCGAGGTCCTCAGGGGTGTCCACGCCCGGGCCCGGCCGCTGTTCACTCACGTGCACTGCGATGCGCTCACCATGCCACAGCACACGCAGCTGTTCCAGCGATTCGATCTGCTCCAGCGGGCTGACTTGCAGCCGCGGGAAGCTGCGCAGGAATCCGGCCAGGTAGCCGTAGAGGCCGACATGGCGCAAGGCCGTGCCCGGCTGGGGCTGGCCTGGGTTTTGCGCTTGGCCATCGCGCCAGAAGGGAATGTGAGCGCGGGAGAAGTAAAGCGCCAGGCCGTTCTTGTCGGTCACGACCTTGACGACATTGGGGTTGGCGAACTCAGCTCGGCCTTCCGGGGTGTCGTCCAGCGCGTGGGCGACCGTGCTCATCACGCATTCCGGGCGCTGGCGCAGCAGTTCCGCGCAGGCGTCGATCATGGCAGGCTCGATCAGGGGCTCGTCGCCTTGCACATTGACGACCAGGTCCTGGCCGTCCAGGCCCAGCAGCTCGCAGGCTTCGGCCAGGCGGTCGCTGCCCGAGACATGGTCTGCGCGGGTCAACACCGCTTCGATGCCATGCGCGGCGCATGCTTGCACCACAGTGGCTGCATCGCTGGCCACGACCACACGCGCGGCCTTGGACTCTGCCGCCCTCTGCGCCACGCGCACGATCATGGGCAGGCCTTCGATCTCGGCCAAAGGCTTGTTGGGCAGGCGGGTGGAGGCCAGACGTGCCGGCACGATGACAGTGAAGCTCATGGCGCAGCGGGCTTGCTACCTTCTGCCTCCGGGTCGTAGGCCCGGGCTTCGTTCTCGAGCATCACGGGAATGCCATCGCGCACAGGAAAGGCGAGGCGGTCAGCATGGCAGATCAGCTCGCGACCGCCATCGGGGCTGCGCAGATGCTCCAGAGGGCCTTTGCACAAGGGGCAGACCAATATTTCCAGCAAACGGTTATCCATCGTCATCCCCATCTAGGTTCGGAGAGCAGGCTCGCGGGCCTGGCAGCCCAAGGCTGTCAGGCGCTCATGCAAAGCCTGCTCAAAAGCGTGTTCGGGCCGGAAGTCTAGCGTCACCACCCAGATCCGCGGCCCGCTGGGCGTGCTGCCGGGCGCCGGCCGCAGCTTGACGGCATCTTTCTCCGTCACCAGCACGTCTCCTGCGTCCGCGCACCAGGGGCGGGTGGCGTAGTCGAAATGGTCGGGTAGGGCGTGGCGCTCGGTGATCTCGAGGCCGCAGGCCTCCAGCATGTCAAAAAAACGCGCCGGCTGGGCCATGCCGGCGGCCGCGACCAGAGGGCGGCCGCGCAAGGCTTGCAAGCTGGACAGACTCGCCGCTTGGCCATCCCACCAGTCCTGCAGCGACACCGCGCCGCTGAGCGTGCGCTGCGCGAGATGACCGGGCAGGGTGGTGCTGGCTTGGGCGGCGTTGTAGAGCACCAGATGGTCGGCCGGCAGCCGGGCTTGAAACGGTTGGCGCAGCGGGCCGGCGGGCAGCACATGGCCGTTGCCGATGCCGCGGCTGTCGAACACCAGGATCGACAAGGCGCGCGGCAGGCGGCCATGCTGCAGGCCGTCGTCGCTGATCAGGATTTGCAACTGCGGGTGGGCTTGCAGCAGGGCGCGCGCGGCGGCCACCCGGTCGCGGCCCACGGCCACGGGTACGCCGCTGCGCAAATGGATCAGCAGAGGTTCATCGCCGACGGCGCGCGCCGGGCTGTCGCGTCGCACCAAGGCGATCTCGTCGCTGTCGCGGCCGTAGCCGCGCGAGATCACGCCGGCCGCCATGCCCCAGCCTTGGAGCAGATTGAGCAGCGCCAGGGTGGTCGGGGTTTTACCGGCGCCACCGACGATCCAGTTGCCGACCACGATCACCGGCACAGGCAGTGTTTCCGCGCGCTTCAGTCCCAATCGGTACAGCAGCTTGCGCCCGGCCCAGAGCAGGCGGTACATACCCGAGAGCGGCAGCAGGCAGGTGGACAGTGCACCGCCGCTGAGCCACTCGCGTTCAAGGCGCCGGGCCAAGGCCGGGGCGGCTGGGTCGCGCGGCCCGGCCATCACTGGCCGTTGGTCTGGGCGGCGAAGGTCAGGCGGGACAGCCCAGCGCGGCGTGCCGCATCCATGACATTGATCACCGATTGGTGAGCGGCCGAGGCGTCGGCCGAGACGATCACCATGGTCTCGGCGCGGCCCTGGCTGGCTTGGGTCAGCGCGGCGGTCAGCAGGTCAACAGTGCGACCTTCCACGGCCTGACCATTGATCACGTAGCGCCCATCGGCCGAGACGGCAATGATGATTTCCTGCGGCCGTTCCTTCAGTTGCTCGGCGTTGGCCACCGGCAGGGCAATCTGCAACTCGGTGAACTTCGAGTAGGTGGTGGACAGCATCAAAAAGATCAGGACCACCAAGAGGACGTCGATGAAGGGGATCAAATTGATCTCCGGCTCTTCGCTGCGGCGCTGTCTGAATTTCATCGTGGCAACTCCGGCGCCAACTCAGGCCGTGTAGCGTTGCAGCTGGCTGAGGAGGCGCTCGCCGCTCTGCTCTAGCTCCAGCACATACTCTTCCACGCGGCCACGGAAGTAGCGGTAGAACATCAGCGAGGGAATCGCCACCATCAGGCCGAACGCGGTGTTGTAGAGCGCGATCGAGATGCCGTGCGCCATTTGTGCTGGGTTGCCGCCACCGGGCGCCTGGCTGCCGAAGATCTCGATCATGCCGACCACCGTGCCCAGCAGGCCCAGCAAGGGGGCGGCGGTGGCGATGGTGCCCAAGGTGTTGAGGTAGCGCTCCATGCGGTGGATGGCGCGTCGGCCTGCGAGCTCGAAGACCTGGCGCAGCTTGGCTTCCTGCATCTGCGGCTCCAAGGTCACCGCGCGCAGGCCCGAAGCCAGCAACTCACCGAGCAGGGAATGCTCGGCCAGGCGGTTGACCATCTCGGGCGTGGGCAAGGTCTGGCTGCTGATCCCCAGCACCTCATCCAGCAGCCGGGGCGGCACGATGCGGCTGCGGCGCAGGCTGGAAAAGCGCTCGATGACCAAGGCCAGGGCAATAACGGAACAGATCAGCAGGGGCCAAATCGGCCAGCCGGCGGCTTGTATGATCGAAAACAAAGACAACCCCTGTCGTTGAATGCTGCGATTGCTGGAAAACCTGCCGCGTGCTCCGGCCCGTTTGGGTGGCTCGCGATTGCGGGCGATTATGGCCCGAAGCGCGTACCGTTCGAGTGAGTCTCTACCCGAGTCAGCGAGGCTGATCTCGGGCTGCCTCCTGAGAGCGAAGTCTGTCTCTTGGAACCATCCACTTCATCTGTGGATAACTTTGTGGGCAAGCTGATTTTTCAGGGCGCCAAGGCCCGAAAAATCAGGGGCTTAGATGAATTGCCTCTTTTTTGAGCAGAAAAAACACTTGAAAAACAAGCCTTTGTGTGTCTGTGACGGCACCATGACCTGCGCCACAGCCGGGCGGCCCATGATGGCTGTGGCTGTGGAGTTCTTGCGGGTGGACGCTCATGTTTGAGCGGTCGGTGACACCGCCGCCGCGCGTGGTCTGGGGCGTGCAGGCCCTGTTGACCGCAGTCAGCGACAGCCTCGCGGCACGCTTTTCCGTCTGTGTTGTGGGTGGTGAAGTTTCGGGCTTCACGCGCGCGGGCAGCGGCCATTGCTATTTCAGCCTCAAGGATTCTGGCGGTTCGGGTGCCTTGCTGCGCTGTGCCATGTTTCGCCGCGCCGCTGGCCTCTTGGACTTTTCTCCGTCGGAGGGCATGCTGGTCGAGTTGCGTGGCAAGGTCACCTTGTACGAGCCGCGCGGCGAGTTGCAGTTCATCGTCGAAAGCATGCGCCGGGCCGGCGCGGGCGCCCTCTACGAACAGTTCCTGCGCCTGAAGGCGCGGCTGGAAGCGCAGGGCTACTTCGATGCCGATCGCAAGCGGCCGCTGCCGACCTTTCCGCGCCGCTTGGGCGTGGTCACCTCGCGCGCGGGCGCGGCCTTGCATGATGTGCTGACGGCGCTGGCGCGCCGCGCGCCCCATGTGGAGGTGGTGATCTACCCCTGCTTGGTGCAGGGCGAGCAGGCGCCGCCGCAGATCGTCCGGGCGCTGGAGCTGGCCAATGAGCGGCACGAGGTGGACGCTTTGCTGTTGGTGCGCGGCGGCGGTTCGCTGGAAGACTTGTGGGCCTTCAATGATGAACGGGTGGTCAAGGCTGTGGCCTTGAGTGCCTTGCCGCTGATCTGCGGCGTCGGCCACGAGACCGATGTCACCCTGGCCGACCTGGCGGCTGATTTGCGGGCGCCGACGCCGACCGCAGCGGCCGAGCTGGCCGCGCCCTCGCGCGACGCGCATCTGGAACGCCTGGCCGCGATTTCGGACGCCTTGAGCCGTCGCCTGGAGCAGCGCCTGGACGGGCTGGCCCAGCGTCTGGACCGCGCCGCCCTGCGCCTGGCCCGGCCGACCGAGGTGTTGACGCGTCAGCGCCGTCGCTTGGCTCTGCTGGCCCAGCGTTGGGGTCAGGCCTTGCCTCGGGTGCAGGCGGCCGAGGCCCAGCGCCTGGATCACCTGGCCCAGCGCCATCGCCGCGCCGCGCCGCAGCTGTTGCGTGCCCAAGCTTTACGGCTGGACGCCTTGCAGTCCCGGCTTTCGGTGCTGGATCCGCAGCAGGTGCTGGCGCGCGGCTATGCCTGGCTGGACGATGGCCAGGGCAGGGCGCTGATCTCCGTGCAGCAACTCGAGCCCGGGCAGCAGGTTCATGCCGTGCTGGCCGACGGCGAGGCGCAGATGCAGGTGCTGGAGCTCAAGCCGAAGGCCGCGGCGAGTGGCTCGTGAGGGTCTGGCGAAACCCGTGGTTTGAAGGGTTATCGCTGCCGCACCGTCAAAGGCAGCCAGCCTGCCTACAATCGTCCGCAAAGTCGTTTCACCCCCGCCTTTTTCTTTTCTCAATACTGCCCTGAGGAGTTGATATGGAACATCTGTTGCCCGCACTGCCCTATGCCAAGGACGCCCTGGCCCCTCACTACAGCGCCGAGACGCTGGAGTTCCACCATGGCAAGCACCACAACGCTTATGTGGTCAACCTGAACAATCTGCAAAAGGGCACCGAGTTCGAAGCCCTGAGCTTGGAAGAGATCGTCAAGAAGTCCAGCGGCCCGATCTACAACAACGCCGCCCAGATCTGGAACCACACCTTCTTCTGGAACTGCATGAAGCCCAATGGCGGCGGCGCACCGACCGGCGCTTTGGCCGAGGCCATCAACGCCAAGTGGGGCAGCCTGGATGCCTTCAAGGAAGCCTTCACCAAGAGCGCCGTGGGCAACTTCGGTTCCGGCTGGACTTGGCTGGTGAAGAAGGCCGACGGTTCGCTGGACATCGTCAACACCGGCGCTGCCGGCACGCCGCTGACCACCGCTGACACCGCTCTGCTGACCATCGACGTGTGGGAGCACGCCTACTACATCGACTACCGCAATCTGCGCCCCAAGTTCGTCGAGACCTTCCTGAACAGCTTGGTTAACTGGGACTTCGCTCAGGCCAATTTTGCTTGAGCTCTTGAAATGAAGTCTGGCGGCTTGACCGCCACCCCTTGAAAGCCGGCCTTGTGCCGGCTTTTTCGTGGCGTCTGTGCGGCACGCAAGCGACATGGGCTTGATAAATGTCATGACGATGGGGGCGGGCGTGACCTAGATTACGTTCATCCCGCCGCCCTATGACTTCCGCCATCGCCTCCCTCCCCACGATCAGCGCCGCAGTGCAAGCGCTGGATGACCCTGACTTGCTGGCGCCTTTCACGCGTTGGTTGCCCGCGGTGCCAGCCGAGGCCTCGCCGGCTCTGGCTGAATCGCAGTTCCAGCTGTCAGGCCTGCACTGTGCCGCCTGCGCCGGCATCATCGAGCGCGCCTTGCAAGTTCAGCCTGGTGTTGTCGGTGCCACGGTCAATGCCGCCAGCGCCCGCCTGACGCTGCGCTGGCGCCCAGAGCAGACGCGCTTGGCGGACTTGCTGGCCAGCATCGAGCGCAGCGGCTATGGCGCCGCCCCCGATGTGGCCGCCCCGGCCCGGGCCTTGCGCGAGCGCGAGCAGCGTCAGGCGGTCTGGCGCCTGTTCGTGGCGGCGTTTTTGATGATGCAGGTCATGATGATGGCCGCGCCGGCCTATTTCGCCGAGCCTGGCGATCTGAGCCCCGATCTGGCCCGCCTGCTGCAGTGGGCCAGCTGGGTGCTCAGCCTGCCGGTGCTGCTGTTCTCGGCCGGGCCTTTCTTTCGCGGCGCTTGGCTTCAGCTGCGCGCCCGCCGCCTGGGTATGGACGTGCCGGTGGCGCTGGGTTTGGCCGTCACCTTTGTGGCCAGCAGCGGAGCCTTGTTCGAGCCCGGCGGCGTGTTTGGCCATGAGGTTTACTTCGACTCGCTGACCATGTTCGTCAGCTTCTTGCTGGCCGGGCGCTGGTTGGAGCTGCGGGCGCGGCACCGGGCGGCTGCGAGCCTGGAGGCGGCCAACTCGGCCTTGCCGGATGCCGTCGAGCGCATCGAGGCCGATGGTTCGGTCAGTCGCGTCGCACCCATGCGTCTGCGCGTCGGTGATCTGGTGCGAGTTTGCGCCGGCCAGGCGTTTCCGGCGGATGGTCGGGTTGAGAGCGGCAGCAGCGCTGCCAACGAGGCCTTGCTGAGCGGCGAGTCCTTGCCGGTGGCGAAGGCCGCGGGTGATGAGGTGGTCGCTGCCAGTCTGAATCTGCAGGCACCCTTGCTGGTGCGCATCAGCCGGGTGGGCGCGGACACGCGGCATGAGGCGATTCAACGTCTGATGCGTGAGGCCATAAGCCAGCGCCCTGCCTCCATCGAGTTGGCTGACCGGGTCGCGGGCTATTTCCTGTGGGCGGTGCTGCTGTTGGCGGGCGCTGCGGCCATGGTTTGGAGTGCCATCGATCCAGGCCGTGCGGTCTGGGTGGCTGTCTCGGTGCTGATCGTCACCTGCCCCTGTGCCTTGTCCTTGGCTGCGCCGGCTGCGCGGCTGGCGGCCACCGGGGCTTTGGCCCGGCGTGGCCTGCTGCTGGTGAATATGGATCTGCTGGAAACCTTGTGCAAGGTCGACACGGTGGTGCTGGACAAGACCGGCACCTTGACAGAGGACCGCATGGCCCTGCTCGCGCAGGCGGCCAGCGAACCCACGGCCGAGGCCGTCTTGCTGGCTGCAGCGCGCAGCTTGGCACGGCAGTCGCAGCATCCCTTCTCGCGCGCTTTGGTGCAAAGCGGGGCCGCACAGGCGGCCGCAGCGGATGCAGCGCCGGGTGACGAGCCTACTTGGCAGCAGGTGCAGGAATCACCCGGTCGTGGCCTGCAGGCGCTGGACGCCCAAGGTCGGGTCTGGCGCCTGGGCGCGCCGGCCTGGGTGGCCTCCGCGGAGGCGCTCGCGGCCTTGCCCGAGCGCTTGCGCGCCGAGGCTCAGCTGGCTTTTGGTCAGCCCGAGGGTCAGGTCTTGCTGATGCAGTTCGGGGAAGTCTTGCGTGCCGATGCCTGCGAGGCGGTGCAACAGCTCCATGCCCTGGGCTTGAGCACCTGCCTGTTGTCCGGCGACGCGCCCGAGCGCGCCGAGGCGTTGGCGCGCCAGGCCGGCCTGCAGCGGGGCGTGGGCGGTGCCAGCCCTGAGCGCAAGCTCGATGAAGTGCAAGGTCTGCAGGAGACGGGGCATTGCGTGCTCATGGTGGGGGACGGTATCAACGATGCGCCCGTGCTGGCGCGGGCCGATGCCAGTGTGGTGATGGGGCAGGGCGCCATGCTGGCCCGCGCCAGTGCCGATGCCTTGCTGCTGTCTGGCCGCTTGATGGATCTGGTGTTGCTGCGGCGCCTGGCCTTGCGCACGCGCCGGGTGATCCGGCAGAACCTGGCTTGGGCCGCTGCCTACAACGCGGCCTGCATTCCTCTGGCCTTGACCGGCTATTTGCCGCCCTGGGCCGCGGGCCTTGGCATGGCCGGCAGCTCGGTCTGGGTGGTCTTGAACGCGCAGCGTCTGGCGCGCAATCTGAGCGGACGCTGAGCATGGAAGTTCTCTATCTCTTGATTCCGGTGTCGGTGCTGCTGGTGCTGGTGATCGTCGGTGTGTTCGGGTGGGCAATTAACAACGGCCAGCTCGATGATCTGGAGCGCGAAGGCGTTCGTATTCTTGAAGAAGTTGCGGGGGTTGATGAAGGTCAATCTCCGTCGTCGGGCGCTGGCAAAGAATCGCCCTCGTCAAACTAAAAGCTGCAAGGAGCCAAAACAATGGCAAAGACTGCTGCGCCGGACATTGCTTCCGGAGGCGTATATGAGGATGGTGTGGTGCGTGCCTTCGCACTCGCCGCCGTCCTGTGGGGTGTTGTGGGCATGTTGGTGGGCGTGATCATTGCTGCCCAACTGACTTGGCCCGAACTCAATCTGGGCATTCCATGGCTGAGCTATGGTCGCCTGCGACCGCTGCACACCAATGCGGTGATCTTTGCGTTCGGCGGTTGCACGCTGTTCGCCACCGCTTACCACGTGGTGCAGCGCACCGGCCAGACGCGTTTGTTCGCGCCCGGCCTGGCCTGGTTCACCTTTTGGGGCTGGCAGCTGGTCATCCTCTCGGCCGCGATCACCTTGCCCCTGGGTATCACCAGCGGCAAAGAGTATGCCGAACTCGAGTGGCCGATCGACATCTTGATCACCCTGGTCTGGGTTTCGTATGCGGTGGTGTTCTTCGGCACCGTCGGTACCCGCAAGGTCAAGCACATCTATGTGGCCAACTGGTTCTTCGGCGCCTTCATCATCGCCGTCGCCCTGCTGCATCTGGTCAACAGCGCCGCGATTCCTGTGAGCCTGTTCAAGAGCTACTCGGCCTATGCCGGCGTGCAGGACGCTATGGTGCAATGGTGGTACGGCCACAATGCCGTGGGCTTCTTCCTGACCGCAGGCTTCCTGGGCATGATGTACTACTACATCCCCAAGCAAGCCGGCCGCCCGGTCTACAGCTACCGCCTGTCCATCGTCCACTTCTGGGCGCTGATCTTCACCTATATGTGGGCGGGCCCGCACCATCTGCACTACACCGCGCTGCCGGACTGGGCGCAATCGGTGGGCATGGTGTTCTCCCTGGTGCTGCTGGCTCCCAGCTGGGGCGGCATGATCAACGGCATCATGACCCTGAGCGGTGCCTGGCACAAGCTGCGTGACGACCCGATCCTGAAGTTCCTGATCGTGTCCCTGTCCTTCTACGGCATGTCGACCTTCGAAGGCCCGATGATGTCCATCAAGACAGTGAACGCCCTGAGCCACTACACCGACTGGACCATTGGCCATGTGCACTCCGGCGCCTTGGGCTGGGTGGGCCTGATCTCCATGGGTTCGCTCTACCACCTGATCCCGCGCATGTTCGGCCGCACCGAGATGTATTCGAAGAAGGCCATCGAGCTGCACTTCTGGATCGCCACCTTGGGCATCGTGCTCTACATCGCCGCGATGTGGATTGCCGGTGTGATGCAAGGCCTGATGTGGCGTGCAGTCAACCCGGACGGCAGCCTGGTCTACACCTTTGTCGAAAGCGTCAAGGCCACCTATCCCTTCTATGTGATCCGTTTGCTCGGTGGCGTGCTCTACCTGGGCGGCATGTTGGTGATGGCCTGGAACGTGGTGAAGACGGTGCAAGTGGGCCGTGCCGTCAAGGCACCGATCCCCACCTTGGTGGCCGCCTGAAGCGCTGAACGCTAGAACCTAGGAGAAATACAAAATGGCATCCACAGAACACAAGTCCAGTGGCCACCAACGCATCGAGACCAGCAATTTCTTGATGATCGTGCTGGTGCTGCTGACGGTGATCGCCGGTGGCGCGGTGGAAATCGTGCCGCTGTTCTTCCAGCGCTCGACCACCGAAGCCACGCCGGGGCTGAAGCCCTACACGCCGCTGCAGCTGGCCGGACGTGACGTCTACATCCGCGAGGGTTGCTACAACTGCCACTCGCAGATGATCCGTCCCTTCCGTTCGGAAACCCTGCGCTACGGCCACTACTCGACCGCCGGTGAATTCGTCTACGACCACCCCTTCCAGTGGGGCAGCAAGCGCACTGGTCCCGACCTGCACCGCGTCGGCGGCAAGTACAGCGATGAATGGCACCGCATTCACCTGAACAACCCGCGCGATCTGGTGCCCGAGTCGAACATGCCGGCCTATCCCTGGCTGGTTGCGGCTCAACTGAACCCAGCTGAGCTGGCGCCCAAGATGAAGGCGCTGCGCACCGTGGGCGTGCCCTACACCGACGCTGAAATCAGCGCTGCGGCCGACGAGGTCAAGGGCAAGACCGAGATGGAAGCTGTGATTGCTTATCTGCAAGTGCTCGGCACTTCGCTGAAGTAATAGGCAAGAAGGAGATCCGCAATGGATATCAATAGCTTGAGAACGGCGGTGACCCTGCTGTCACTGCTGGTGTTCCTGGTGATCGTGGCTTGGGCTTATTCCAGCCGCAACAAGGCGCACTTTGATGATTTGGCCAGCATGGCCTTGCAAGACGAAGCCGATGGGAGGCCTCAATGAGTGATTTTTTCTCTGATGGTTGGTCCATGTTCGTGGCCGGCACGACGATCGCTGGTCTGGTGTTCTGCATCGTTCTGCTGCTGATCGCTGCCCGTCACCGCGTCATGGCCAGCGACAACAGCACCGGCCATGTCTGGGACGAAGACTTGCGTGAGATGAACAACCCGCTGCCGCGTTGGTGGGCCATCCTGTTCGTGCTGACCGTCGTGTTCGCCGGTATCTACCTCGCCGCCTATCCGGGCTTGGGCAGCAGCAAGGGTTCGCTGGGCTGGTCCAGTGCCGGTCAGTACCAGAAGGAGCAGGACGACGCACACAAGGCCATGAGCGCGCTCTATGCCAAGTTCACCGGCAAGCCGGTCGAACAGTTGGCCCAAGATCGTGATGCCATGGCCATCGGTGAGCGTCTGTTCGCCAACAACTGCGCCGGTTGCCACGGCTCGGACGCCAAGGGCAGCAAGGGTTTCCCCAACCTGACCGACAGCGACTGGCTCTATGGCGGCTCGCATGAGACTATCGTGCAAACCATCACCAATGGCCGCAACGGCGTCATGCCGCCCATGGCTGCCGCCGTTGGTACTGCCGAAGATGTGCGCAATCTGGCCAACTATGTGCTGAGCCTGTCAGGCAGCGCTCATAACTCGATCGCCGCGCAGAAGGGCAAGGAGAAGTTCATGGCCTGTGCTGCCTGCCACGGTGCCGATGGCAAGGGCAACCAGGCTCTGGGTGCACCCAATCTGACCGACAAAATCTGGTTGCACGGCTGGGGTGAGGATGCGGTGATGGCCATCATCAACAATGGCAAGAACAATATGATGCCGGCCCAATCCACGCGTCTGAGCCCGGAGCAGATCCAGGTCCTGGGTGCGTACGTCTGGAGTCTGTCCAGCAAGACGGCAGTCGCACCCTGACCATGACTGAAGCCCGGGCAGTCCCGCCGGCGCCGCGTGTCGGACCGGCTATCTCTCCCTCCGCATCTGCTGCGCAGGCTGCGGGTGAGGATGCGGTGGTGGAAATCGTCTCGCTCTATGCGGCGCAGAAGAAGATCTACCCACGTGCCGTGTCTGGCCTCTTCGCCAGCTGGCGTTGGGGCTTGGTCTGGTTCACGCAGATCTTGTTCTATGGTCTGCCCTGGCTGCTCTGGAACGACCGGCAGGCGGTGCTCTTCGAGCTCGCCAGCCGGCGTTTTTACATTTTTGGCCTGGTCCTGTACCCGCAGGATTTCATCTATCTGACCGGCCTGCTCTTGATCTCGGCTTATGCCTTGTTCCTGTTTACGGCCGTGGCCGGGCGGCTGTGGTGCGGCTATGCCTGCCCGCAGACGGTCTACACCGAGATCTTTCTCTGGATCGAACGTCAGTTTGAAGGCGACCGCCAGGCGCGCATGAAGCTTGATGCTTCGCCCTGGGGCGTCAACAAGCTCTGGCGCAAGGGCGGCAAGCAGGCGGTGTGGATCACCGTTGCCTTGTGGACCGGCTTCACCTTTGTCGGCTATTTCACCCCCATTCATGCGCTGTGGGCCGAAGCCTTCACCTTGAGCTTCGGTCCCTGGGAATGGTTCTGGGTCCTGTTCTACGCTTTCGCGACCTACGGCTTCGCTGGCTTCATGCGCGAACAGGTCTGCAAGTACATGTGCCCGTATGCGCGCTTCCAGAGCGCCATGTTCGACAAGGACACGCTGATCATCAGCTACGACGCCGAGCGCGGCGAGCCGCGCGGTTCGCGCAGCAAGAAATCCAGCGTGGACGAGGTCAAGGCGGCCGGACTGGGTTCCTGCATCGACTGCACCTTGTGTGTGCAGGTTTGCCCCACTGGCATCGACATTCGCCAAGGCCTGCAGTACGAATGCATCGGCTGCGCCGCCTGCATCGACGTCTGCGACGGCGTGATGGACAAGATGAACTACCCGCGTGGCCTGATCCGCTACGACACCCAAAACGGCCTGCAGCAGCATTTGAGCCCGGCTCAGAAGCTGCGCCGCATGTTCCGCCCACGGGTGGTGATCTACACCGTGGTGCTGTTTGTCTTGTGTACAGCCCTGCTGGCCAGCCTGCTGTTCCTGCGCAGCCCCGTCAAGCTCGATGTGGTGCGCGACCGCGGTGTGCTGGCACGCGTGGTGGAAGACGGTTATGTCGAGAACCTCTACCGTCTGCAGGTCATGAACGCGACCGAGCAGACCCATCGCTACCGTGTCACGGTCAGTGGTCTGGAGGGCATCAAGTTGGAGAAGGCGGTCGAGCTGAGCGTGGCGCCGGCCGAGGCGCGCTGGCTGACGCTGTCGGTGCGAGTGCCGCCCGAGACGGCGGCACGTGCCGCCCAAGACCACAAGGGCTCGCATGGCATCGAGTTCCAGTTGCGCAGCCAGGATGGCGGCCAAGCCGGAGCCACCGTGGTGCACGAAAAATCAACCTTTATCGTGCCACGCTGAGCGCCGGCTCGCACAAGCACAGTCAGGAGACATACCCATGAGCCAGAACCTGAATCTCGATGCCCAAGCCCCGCTGGACAAGCCGGCCGGCTGGTGGCGTACCCCCATGATGTGGTTGGTCGTTGGCGGGCCTGCGCTTGTCATCGTCGCCAGTTTCGTGACCTTGAGCCTGGCCATCAGCCACCCCGACCCGGTGCTGGAGGAGAAGTTGGTGGCCAACAAGGCCAGTGGCGCCAAGGCTTTGCTGCCAGCCCGGGAAGCACGCAATCACGCCGCCACCGGCGGACAGTGAAATGGACGGCGCTGAACGCTCCGCCTCGGTCGTCCCCAAGCTCAGCAGCCGTTGGGCCATGGCCGTGGCCTGGCCGGCCTTCTTCATGGCCGGCGTGTTGGAGGCTTTGGTGTTTGCCGTCATTGATCCCAGCGACCTGAGTTGGTTCGGTGCGGAACGCCTGGACTGGTCGCGCCAGGCGGTCTACACCGTCAGCTTCATGATCTTCTGGCTGGTGATCAGCCTCTCGGCCAGCGTCAGCGTCATGCTGGCGACCCTGCCTGATCTGCCGGACGACGCACATCCTCGCGGCTGGCCGCGTTGAACGCCCCGTCAGTTCCAGGCGCCGTGGGGCGCACGATGAAAAAAGGCCTTCGGAAATCCGAAGGCCTTTTGCTTGGGTGTGTCAGTTTCAGCAGTTGCTGTTGTTGACCAGCTTCTGTAGCCCGGCTTGATCGAGGATGCGCAAATGGCGCTGTTTCACTTCGAGCAGGCCTTCCTCTTGGAACTTGGAGAAGGTGCGGCTGACCGTCTCCAGCTTCAGGCCGAGATAACTGCCAATTTCCTCGCGCGTCATGCGCAGCACCAAGGCCGCGGCTGAGAAGCCGCGGGCTTGCAGGCGCTGTGTCAGGTTGAGCAAGAAGGCCGCCAGGCGCTCTTCCGCGCGCATGCTGCCCAGCAGCAGCATCACGCCGTGGTCGCGCACGATCTCGCGGCTCATGATTTTGTGGAATTGGCGCTGAAGGTCGGTGAACTCACGCGACAGCTCTTCAAGTTGCTCGAAGGGGATCACACAGACTTGAGAGTCTTCGAGTGCGACAGCGTCGCAGCTGTGGCGGTCGGTGCTGATGCCGTCCAGGCCCAGCAACTCGCCGGCCATCTGGAAGCCGGTGACCTGATCGCGTCCGTCTTCCGAGGACACGCAGGTCTTGAAGAAGCCGGTGCGCACGGCGTAGAGCGACTGGAATTCATCGCCGCTTCGGAACAAGGTGTCGCCGCGCGCCACAGTGCGGCGTGTGGCGACCAATTGGTCGAGCTGATCCAGGTCGCCCGAGGACAGGCCGACCGGCAGGCACAGCTCGCGCAAATTGCAGCTGGAGCAGGCGACTTTCAGGGGCTCGAACTTGATCGGGACGGTGGCGTTCATCGTGTGCTTTTTCAGGGGTTCAGCCCGCTCGGTTGAGCCGGCTTGCGCTTGTGAGACTTCCAGATTCTTGACGGACATGAGCATGATGCACCTCAAAACTTGGTGCATTGTTGTGCCGTTAAAGCGCGTCGAGCTTGATCCTTGTCAAGTCGCGCAGCCAAAGCCTTGGCAAAGTGCTGGACATGGTACAGAACATTCAAGGCCGCGCGCGCCCGGCCTCCGAGACGATCAATCCTGGCGCAGCCTGCATCAGTGAAGAGTTGCTGCGTCGCTTCGATGTGTCCGGCCCGCGCTACACCTCGTATCCGACGGCCGATCGCTTTGTCGAGGCCTTCACGCTGGAGCAATACCAGCAGGCCCTGGCGCAGCGATCGGGCGGGTCGCAGGTCGGCGGCAACACGCCGCTGTCGCTGTACATCCACATTCCGTTTTGCGAGTCTGTCTGTTACTACTGCGCTTGCAACAAGGTGATTACCAAGCACCATGACCGTGCCACCGAGTACCTGCGGGCCCTGGTCACGGAAATGGATCTGACTCTGGAGCATCTCGGTCGTGGCGCCGCGGTCTCGCAGCTGCATCTGGGGGGCGGTTCACCGACCTTTCTCAGCGATGCCGAGCTGAGTCAGCTGATTGTGGCCTTGCTGGAGCGATTCCGCCTGGCGCCCGGTGCCGAGGTGTCCATCGAGGTCGACCCGCGCACCGTGACGAATGAGCGTCTGGCCCATTTGCGTCAGCTCGGCTTCAACCGCCTGAGCTTTGGCGTGCAGGATTTCGACCCCGAGGTTCAGAAGGCGGTACACCGCCAGCAGAGCTATGAAAGTGTGGCCACGCTGATGACGGCTGCGCGCACGCTGGGTTTCGAATCCACCAATGTGGATCTGATCTACGGCCTGCCGCTGCAGACGCCCGAGTCTTTTGCTCGCACCATTGCTCAGGTCGGCGCGCTCAAGCCCGACCGCATTGCGCTGTACGGCTATGCCCACCTGCCGCAGCGCTTCAAGCCGCAGCGGCGCATCAACGAGGCTGAGCTGCCGGTGGCGGGTGACAAGGTCACCATGCTGGCCGCGGCCATCAGCGGCTTCGAGCAGCATGGCTACAGCTATATCGGCATGGACCACTTTGCACTGGCCACGGATTCCCTGGCCGTCGCAAAGCGCCAGGGGCGGCTACACCGCAATTTCCAGGGCTACAGCACCCAGCCCGATTGCGATCTGATTGCGCTTGGTGTGTCCGCCATCGGCCGGGTAGGTGCCAGTTACAGCCAGAACGCCAAGACCCTGGACGAGTACTACGATTCACTTCGGCAGGGGCAGTTGCCGATTCAACGCGGCTTGGCCTTGACGCGCGACGATATTGTCCGTCGCGCGGTGATCATGGCCTTGATGTGTCAGGGTCGGCTGGAGTTTGAGTCGATCGAGTTGGCCCATCTGGTGGATTTCGATCGTTATTTCCAGCCTGAGCTGGAGCGCATGCGCGGTCTGGCAGAGCAGGGCCTCGTGACGCTGGAGCCCGGGGCCATTCAGGTGACCGCCATGGGCTGGTATTTCGTGCGCGCTGTTGCTATGGTGTTTGACCGATACCTGCAAGCCGACCGCAGCCGTGAGCGCTTCTCCCGCATCATCTGACTCCCATGCTTGACGCCAGCCTGGCCGCATCTGCCGCTCTGATGGGCCTGGCGGGCACGCCGCATTGCTTGGCCATGTGCGGCGCCACTTGCGCTGCGGCCGGCGGTCGTTCGCCTCTGTCATTTCAAATCGGCCGCTTGCTGGGCTATGTGCTCGCAGGTGCCGTGGCCGCGGCCAGCATGCAGTTGCTGGATCAGATGGGACAGGCCACGGCCTTGTTGCGGCCGCTCTGGGTGCTGGTCCATGTGGCTGCTTTTCTCTTGGGCCTGTCCCTGCTGTGGCGTGGCCGCCAGCCGGCCTGGCTGGAGCGGGTGGGGCAGGATATGGGTCGCCAGGTCGAAATCCCTGTCGCCGGTCTGCGTCGTGGGAGCCAGGTTTTGGCAGCGCCGGCCCGGGCGGGCTTGGCCGGCCTGGCCTGGGTGGCCTGGCCATGTGGCTTGCTGCAATCGGCGCTCTTGTTGGCGGCCCTGGCCTCTGGGCCGGCTCAGGGCGGGGCGGTCATGGCCAGTTTCGCGCTGACCTCGGGTGCGGGCTTGGCCCTGGGGCCCTGGCTGCTGAGCCGGATGAACCGCACGCCGCTTGGTGTTGACGGTCTGCGGCTTTCGGTGCGTCTGGGCGGCTTCGGCCTGGCGGCCGCGTCGGGCTGGGCCCTGGGCCATGGGCTCTGGGCGCAGATTGCTGCGGCATGCAGCGTGCCGGCCTGAACCGGCTGGCCTGAAGCAAGCGCCGAAATGCCAAGACTTATATAAGACTTGAGTCCGCAGCCGGCGCCGCTGACTTAGAATCGGCGCCCTAATCGTTCCAACCCTTGGGCCTGATTGCTGGGCCGATCTGGATAGCACATGACCGCTTCGCACCCCACCATCATCTACACCTTGACCGACGAGGCTCCGCTGTTAGCGACCGCGTCCTTCTTGCCCATCGTGCGCGCCTTCACGGCGCCGGCAGGCGTGAACGTCGAGACCAGCGATATCTCCGTGGCGGGCCGTATCCTGGGCCAGTTTCCGGAGTTCCTGAGCGAGGCACAGCGTGTACCTGACCATCTGGCCGCGCTGGGCAAGTTGACCCTGAAGCCCGAAGCCAACATCATCAAGCTGCCCAATATCAGCGCGTCGGTGGCGCAGCTGAAGGCCGCCATCAAGGAACTGCAGGGCAAGGGTTATGCGATTCCGGACTACCCGGAAAGCCCCAAGACCGATGAAGAGAAAGACATCCGCGCTCGCTACGGCAAGTGCACCGGCAGTGCCGTGAACCCGGTGCTACGTGAGGGCAACTCGGACCGTCGCGCGCCCAAGGCCGTCAAGGAATACGCCCGCAAGAACCCGCACAGCATGGCCGACTGGAGCCAGGCCTCGCGTTCGCATGTCTCGCACATGCACAACGGCGACTTCTATCATGGCGAGAAGTCCATGACCCTGGACCGCGCCCGCAATGTCAAGATGGAGCTGATCACCAAGAGCGGCAAGACCATCGTCTTGAAGCCCAAGGTGGCGCTGCTGGACCGCGAAGTGGTCGACAGCATGTTCATGAGCAAGAAGGAACTGCTGGCCTTCTACGAGCGCGAGATCGAAGACGCGCACAAGACCGGCGTGATGTTCTCGCTGCACGTCAAGGCGACGATGATGAAGGTTTCGCACCCCATCGTTTTCGGCCACTGCGTGCGCATCTTCTATCGTGAAGCGTTCGAGAAGCACGGCAAGCTGTTCGATGAGTTGGGCATCAATGTCAACAACGGCATGGTGGACCTGTACAGCAAGATCACCTCTCTGCCGCAAAGCAAGCAGGACGAGATCAAGCGCGACTTGCACGCTTGCCACGAGCACCGCCCTGAGCTGGCCATGGTGGATTCGGCCAAGGGCATCACCAACTTCCACTCGCCCAACGACATCATCGTTGACGCTTCCATGCCGGCCATGATCCGCAATGGCGGCAAGATGTGGGGCGCTGACGGCCGCCTGAAGGACGTCAAGGCCGTGATGCCGGAGTCGACCTTCGCCCGCATTTACCAGGAGATCATCAACTTCTGCAAATGGCATGGCGCCTTCGACCCCAAGACCATGGGCACCGTGCCCAATGTGGGCCTGATGGCTCAGCAGGCCGAGGAATACGGCTCGCACGACAAGACCTTCGAGATCGCCGAAGACGGCGTTGCCAACATCACTGACCTGGATACGGGCGAAGTGCTGATGAGCCAGAACGTGGAGCAGGGCGACATCTGGCGCATGTGCCAGTGCAAGGACGCCGCCATCCGTGACTGGGTCAAGCTGGCTGTCAACCGCGCGCGCAACTCAGGCATGCCGGTGGTGTTCTGGCTGGATCAGTATCGCCCGCATGAGGCGCAGCTGATCACCAAGGTCAAGATGTATCTGCACGAGCACAATACAGCCGGCTTGGACATCCAGATCATGAGCCAGGTTCGCGCCATGCGCTACACCCTGGAGCGCGTGATCCGCGGCCTGGACACCATCAGCGCCACTGGCAACATCCTGCGCGACTACCTGACCGATTTGTTCCCCATCATGGAACTGGGCACCTCGGCCAAGATGCTGTCCATCGTGCCTTTGATGGCAGGCGGCGGCATGTATGAAACCGGTGCCGGCGGCTCGGCGCCCAAGCATGTGCAGCAGCTGGTGGAAGAAAACCATCTGCGCTGGGATTCGCTCGGCGAGTTCCTGGCCCTGGCCGTGAGCCTGGAGGACCTGGGTCTGAAGAACGGCAACGCCAAGGCCAAGCTGCTGGCCAAGACTCTGGACGCCGCCACGGGCCAGCTGCTGGACAACAACAAGAACCCCAGCCCCAAGACGGGCCAGCTGGACAACCGCGGCAGCCAGTTCTACCTGGCCTTGTACTGGGCCCAGGCCTTGGTTGCGCAGACCGAGGATGCCGAATTGGCAGCCAAGTTCGCTCCCTTGGCCAAGGCGCTGACCGAACAAGAAGGCACCATCGTGGCCGAGCTGGCGGCAGTGCAGGGCAAGCCGGCGGATATCGGTGGCTACTACATGCCTGATATGGCCAAGCTGGCCGAGGTGATGCGCCCGAGCGCGACCCTCAATGCGGCGCTTGCTTCCATCACGGCCTGATCCTTCGAGGGTCGTCCCCTGACAAAGCCGGCGCCTTGACGCCGGCTTTGTCTTTCATCCCGGTCCGGCGCGCGATTGCCGCTAGAATTTTTGGCTGCGTTCAGTGCGACGGCATCCCGTCCAATTCGGAGACTTTCCTTCATGTACCAGCACATCCAGATCCCTGAGCAGGGTTCCAAAATCACGGTCAACGCCGACATGTCGCTCAATGTGCCGGACGAGCCCGTGGTTCCATATATCGAGGGGGATGGCACCGGTTTGGACATCACGCCGGTCATGCTCAAGGTGGTGGACGCGGCGGTGGCCAAGGCTTATGGAGGCAAGAAGAAGATCCACTGGATGGAGGTCTTTGCCGGTGAGAAGGCCACCCGCGTCTACGGTCCCGACGTCTGGCTGCCGGCGGAAACCCTGGATGTCTTGCGCGAGTACGTGGTGTCGATCAAGGGACCCTTGACCACGCCCGTGGGCGGCGGCATCCGCTCGCTCAATGTGGCCCTGCGCCAAGAGCTCGATCTCTACGTCTGTCTGCGCCCAGTGCAGTACTTCAAGGGCGTGCCTTCGCCGCTGAAGGAGCCGGAGAAAACCAATATGGTGATCTTCCGCGAGAACTCCGAAGACATCTACGCAGGCATCGAGTACGAGGCCGAGAGCGACAAGGCCAAGAAGCTGATCAAGTTCTTGCAGGATGAGATGGGTGTCACCAAGATCCGGTTCCCGAACACCTCGGGCATCGGCATCAAGCCCGTGTCACGCGAAGGCACCGAGCGTCTGGTGCGCAAGGCCATCCAGTACGCGATCGACAACGACAAGCCCAGTGTCACCATCGTGCACAAGGGCAACATCATGAAGTACACCGAAGGTGGCTTCCGTGATTGGGCTTATGCGCTGGCGCAGAAGGAGTTCGGCGCCGAGTTGATCGACGGCGGCCCCTGGTGCCGTTTCATCAGCCCGAAGAGCGGCAAGCCCATCACCATCAAGGATTCGATCGCCGACGCTTTCTTGCAGCAGATCTTGCTGCGCCCTGCTGAGTATTCGGTGGTGGCCACGCTGAACCTCAACGGCGACTACATCTCTGACGCCCTGGCTGCTCAAGTGGGCGGCATCGGCATTGCGCCCGGCGCCAATATGTCGGATTCGGTGGCCTGCTTCGAAGCCACCCACGGCACGGCCCCCAAGTACGCCGGCAAGGACTATGTCAATCCGGGCAGCGAGATCCTCTCGGCCGAAATGATGTTGCGCCATATGGGCTGGACTGAAGCCGCCGACGTGATCATCCGTTCGCTGGAAGCGGCCATCGCCAGCAAGAAGGTCACCTATGACTTCGCGCGCCTGATGGACGGTGCGGTTCAAGTGTCATGCTCTGGCTTCGGCCAGGTCATGATCGACCAGATGTAAATCTGGCAGCGCGCTAACCAGCTCGCCCTCGCCAAGAAAAAAAGGCCCGCAAATGCGGGCCTTTTTGCTTGAAGGCCGGCCATGTTCGTGGCCGGTCTGTTTCCGACCGCACTCAGGCCGCTTCGCTGAACTCCATGGCGGGCTGTGCTGCGCCGGTGTCCAGCGGGGTGATGTTCTGCGCCAGCTGACCCTTGGGGCCCTGCACCAGCTCATAACTCACCTTGCCGCCTTGTTGCAGGGTTCGAAAACCCTCCATCTGGATGGCCGAAAAATGGGCGAACACATCCTCGCCGCCCGCTTCCGGTTCAATGAAGCCAAAACCCTTGGCATCGTTGAACCACTTCACCGTTCCTATCGTCATAACGCCTCCGTCCCGGTGTCTAATGCACCGCGGCGGATTCTTGGGGGCAGGTGGCTGCCTGTCAATTCAGGGCCTGCCCTTATGGGGCAGACCCGGAGATGACGGCAGCGCCTCAAAAAAGCTGCCTGTGCGCAGCCAATTCCAGTCTTGTAATTCCGGCCGCAGGCGCAAGATGAATTCCTGTGTGCCAGCGGCTCTCGGTGGCACTCGATAGAATCAGCCCATGCCAGATTTCCCCAGTCAACCGCCGATGCCTCCCGGTCTGCCTCCAGGGCGCGAGGACGCTGACGGCACGACCACCGTTGAACGCCTGACCCAGAAAACCGAGCCGCCGCGCCTGTACCAGGTGCTGCTGCTCAACGACGATTTCACGCCCATGGAATTCGTGGTCATGGTTTTGCAGGAATATTTCCGGCATGACCTGGATACGGCCACCCAGATCATGCTCAAAATCCACCACGATGGGCGTGGGGTCTGCGGCGTCTTCAGCAAGGACGTTGCAGCGACCAAGGTCGAATTGGTGCTGGCAGCCGCAAGGCGCGCCGGCCATCCTTTGCAGTGCATTATGGAGGCCGCATGATTGCGCAAGAGCTTGAAGTTAGCCTGCACATGGCGTTTGTCGAAGCACGCCAGCAGCGCCATGAGTTCATCACCGTCGAGCACTTGCTGATGGCCCTGTTGGACAACCCCTCCGCCGCCGAAGTGCTACGCGCCTGCTCGGCCAATCTGGACGACCTGCGCAAGAGCTTGACGCAGTTCATCAAGGAGAACACGCCCACCGTGGGCGGTTCTGACGAGGTGGACACCCAGCCGACGCTGGGCTTCCAGCGCGTCATCCAGCGCGCCATCATGCATGTGCAGTCCACCGGCAGTGGCAAGAAAGAAGTGACCGGCGCCAATGTGCTGGTGGCCATCTTCGGCGAGAAGGACTCGCACGCCGTCTACTACCTGCACCAGCAGGGTGTGACTCGCCTGGATGTGGTCAATTTCATTGCCCACGGCATCAAGAAATCAGATCCGCCGGAAGCGCCGGGCTCGGGCAAGGGCCAGGAAGGCAGTGCCGGCGCCGAGGCCGAGCGCGAGGAAGGCGAGGGCCAGGGCAAGGGCTCACCGCTGGAACAGTTCACCCAGAACCTGAACCAGCTGGCCAAGGACGGCAAGATTGATCCCTTGATCGGCCGCGAGCACGAAGTGGAGCGCGTGGTACAGATCCTGTGCCGCCGCCGCAAGAACAACCCGCTCTTGGTGGGTGAGGCCGGTGTGGGCAAGACCGCCATCGCCGAGGGCCTGGCCTGGCGCATCACCGAGGGCGATGTGCCCGAGGTGCTGGCTGAGGCCGTGGTCTATTCCCTGGACATGGGCGCCTTGCTGGCCGGTACCAAGTACCGCGGCGACTTCGAGCAACGCCTCAAGGCCGTGCTCAAGCAGCTCAAGGACCAGCCGCATGCCGTGCTGTTCATCGACGAGATCCACACCCTCATCGGTGCCGGTGCGGCCTCGGGTGGCACGCTGGACGCCAGCAATCTGCTCAAGCCGGCGTTGAGTTCGGGCGCGATGAAGTGCATCGGTGCCACCACCTTCACCGAGTACCGCGGCATTTTCGAAAAAGACGCGGCGCTGAGCCGGCGATTCCAGAAGGTCGATGTGGCTGAGCCTTCGGTCGAGCAGACCATCGAGATCCTCAAGGGTCTGAAGTCGCGCTTCGAAGAGCACCACAATGTCAAGTACGCCCTGGGCGCGCTGCAGGCGGCGGCTGAACTGTCGGCCAAGTACATCAACGACCGCCATCTGCCCGACAAGGCCATCGATGTGATCGATGAGGCCGGCGCTGCCCAGCGCATCCTGCCCAAGAGCAAGCAGAAGAAAACCATCACGCGCAGCGAGGTGGAGGACATCGTGGCCAAGATCGCGCGCATCCCGCCCGCGTCCGTGTCCAGCGATGACCGCAGCAAGCTCAAGAGCCTGGACCGCGATCTCAACAGCGTGGTGTTCGGTCAGGAGCCGGCGATTGATGCTCTGGCCGCAGCCATCAAGATGGCGCGCTCGGGCCTGGGCAAGCCGGACAAGCCAATCGGTTCCTTCCTGTTCAGCGGCCCCACCGGCGTGGGCAAGACCGAGGTGGCCAAGCAGCTCGCCTACATCCTGGGCATTGAGCTGATCCGCTTCGACATGTCCGAGTACATGGAGCGTCATGCGGTCAGCCGCTTGATCGGCGCGCCTCCGGGCTATGTCGGTTTCGACCAAGGCGGTCTGCTGACCGAAGCCGTTACGAAGAAGCCTCATGCGGTGCTGCTGCTCGATGAAATCGAGAAGGCGCATCCCGATGTCTTCAATGTGCTGCTGCAGGTCATGGACCATGGCTCGCTGACCGACAACAACGGGCGCAAGGCCGACTTCCGCAACATCATCATCATCATGACGACCAATGCGGGCGCCGAGGTGATGAACAAGAGCAGCATTGGCTTCATGAATTCGCGCCAGCAGGGCGATGAAATGGCTGACATCAAGCGCCTGTTCACGCCGGAGTTCCGCAATCGCCTGGACGCCATCGTGTCCTTCCGTGCGCTCGATGAGGAAATCATCATGCGCGTGGTCGACAAGTTCCTGCTGCAGCTGGAAAGCCAGTTGCAGGAGAAGAAGGTCGAGGTCACCTTCAGCGATGCACTGCGCAAGCAGCTGGCCAAGAAGGGTTTCGACCCCTTGATGGGTGCTCGCCCTATGCAGCGCCTGATCCAGGACACGATCCGCCGCGCCCTGGCGGACGAGCTGCTGTTCGGTCGTCTGGTGGATGGTGGGCGCCTCGGCGTCGATGTGGACGAGGCTGGCGCCGTGCAGCTGGACATCCAGCCGCTCACCAAGGTCAAGGACAACAAGCCCAAGGCGGAGCCCGCTACCGCCAGCTGATCACTTTTTTGGTCGCTGCCAAGGCCCCGGGACGAACCGTCTCGGGGCCTTTTCTTTTTTCTCGCCTCAGGCGGCCGGATCCTGGCGGAAGAAGCCGGCCAGGAGCCGATACAGCGGCGCTTGTTCGGCGCGCAGGGCTTTCGGGGCGACGAAAAAAGCCTCGACCGCCACGGCGAAAAACTCTTCCAGGCTCTCGGCACCATAGGGGTCGATCAGCGTCGCTTCACCGGCATCCACGCGTTGGCAGAAGGCCTGCCATTCGGCCTCGATGACATCCAGCCACTGCTCGCGTGCGGCCAGGCTGGCCAGGGGCGGCACGCCGTCGGCCCAGCCATCGCGCATGTCGATGACATGGGCGAATTCGTGAATGACCACGTTGTAGATGCTGTCCGACCTGTCGGCCGCCGGGTCGGCATCGGCGGCCATGGCTTGCCAGGTCAGCATCAGCGGGCCGCCTTCCATGGCTTCACCGGCCAGCTCTTCTTCAAAAGCGTGGACCACCCCGTCCTCGTCCATGACTTCGCGCCGGGCCAGCACCTCGTCTTCGTGCATGACGATGCCGACGAAGCCCTCGTACCAGTCCAGGCCTAGGCGCAAGACCGGCAAGCAGGCTTGGGTCGCCACGGCGATGGCGACCTCGTCGCTGACCTCGAAGCCGCCGGCGCCGTGAAACTCCTTGCGGTCGAGAAACAGCGAGCACAGACGACGCAGCTCGCTCAGGTCTTCTTCAGAGCGCTCAGCCAGGAAGGGGTAGCGCAGCAGCGTCAGCTGCCACAGGGGCTCTGGGATGGCCAGGCGTTGAACCGTGAGCCGATCGCGACGGCGTGTCCAGGCTTCGCCGAGCCACTTCAGGCGACGCAGCCAGTTGAACATCAGGCCAGGTCAATGCGGCGCAGGCCCGCGTGGCGTAGGCGCAGCACATCGCCTCGGGCTTGTTGTGCGTCTTCAAAGTCCCAGTCCGACAGCACATGGCGGCGCAGTCCTGGCGCCAATTCATGACGCGCCGGCCGGTGGGTGTGGCCGTGGATCAGGTCACTGCAGCCCGAGGCTTTCAGCCAGTGCCGGCAGGCGGCGGGGTCGAGGTCGGCGTATTCGGTCTGCCCGGCCTGGCCCGCTTTGCTTGCATCGCGCATCTGGCGGGCCAGGGCGCGGCGCTGCTCGAGTGGGCGGGCCAGGAAGTCCGCCTGCCAGGAAGGGCTGCGTACCTGGGCGCGGAAAGCCTGGTAAGGCTTGTCATCCAGACACAAGGCGTCGCCATGGCTGAGCAGCCAGCGTTGGCCAAAGGCGTTGAGCACGGTGGGGTCGGCCAGACCTTGCATGCCGCAAGCGGCCAGCATGTCCGGGCCGACGAGAAAATCGCGGTTGCCCGCCATGAAGTAAAGGGCGTGGCGCTGGCTGGCGGTGTGCAGCAGTTCCACGCAAGAGGCTTCGAAGTCCTGGTGTCGGGCGTCGTCGCCGATCCAGACTTCAAAGATATCGCCGAGCAGAAACACCGCGTCAGCGCTGGTTTCTTGCAGATGCGCGGCCAGGGCGGCCAGGGTGGCCGGCGTATCCGGCGAAAGGTGCAGGTCGGACAGAAAGTCCAGCCGGCGCCACTCGGCGGGCACGCTCAGCTCGGCAAACTCGGGCAGGGCAGGGGTGGTATCACCGGCTGCTCCTGCCATGGTGCTCGTCTCAGGCCGCAACTTCGACGGCGCGTTCGATCACCACATTCTCCAGCGGCACATCGTCATGGAAGCCCGAGCGGCCGGTCTTGACCTTCTCGATGGCGTCCACGATTTCCTTGCCTTCGATCACGCGACCGAACACGGCGTAGCCCCAACCCGAGGGGGTCTCGGACTTGAAGTTCAGGAAGCCGTTGTTGGTGGTGTTGATGAAGAACTGGCTGGAGGCCGAGTGCGGCGCATTGGTGCGGGCCATGGCCAGGGTGTAGTGATCGTTCTTGAGGCCGTTGTTGGCTTCGTTTTGGATCTCGCCCGTGGTCGGCTTTTGCTTCATGCCGACTTCAAAGCCGCCGCCCTGGACCATGAAGCCCTTGATCACGCGGTGGAACACGGTGCCGTTGTAATGGCCGCTGTTCACATAGGACAGGAAGTTGGCAACCGAGATCGGCGCCTTGGCGTCGTCGAGTTCGACGCGGATCAGGCCGTGGTTGGTGTGCAGTTCAACGATTTTGCTCATTTCTTGGGCTCCACAAGGGCTTTGGTGATGGTGATGGGGTTTTGCGGCAGGTTTTGGTGCGGGCCTTGGGCCGTGGTCGGCGTGGCGCGGATCTTGTCGACCACGTCCATGCCTTCGAGCACCATGCCGAAGACGGCATAACCATTGCCGTCGCGCGAGTTGTCCGCGTCCAGGAAGGCGTTGTCCACCGTGTTGATGAAGAACTGCGATGTGGCCGAATTCGGATCGCTGGTGCGGGCCATGGCCAGGGTGCCGCGCAGGTTCTTCAGGCCGTTGCGCGATTCCAGCGGAATCGGCGGCTTGGTTGGGCGCTGCTGCATGTCTTTGGTGAAGCCGCCGCCCTGGATCATGAAGTTCTCGATCACGCGGTGGAAGATCAGGCCGTTGTAATGACCGGCCTTGACGTACTGGACGAAGTTGGCCACAGACTTGGGTGCCTTGTCGGCATCGAGGCCGATGCGGATGTCGCCTTCGCTGGTGCTCAGGCGCACGAACACCGTAGGATTGATCTGCGCAGTGGCTGCTGCTGATGCGGCCAGGGGGGCCTGTGCCTCGGCGCCGCAAACAGCCAGGGCCGCCAGCGAGAACAGGGCCAGTCTCCGGCCCAGGGATTGAATCGTTTTCGTTTGCATGGCTTTCATTCCTCCAGGATGTGGGGCAATTCTCGGGGGTGCTTGCTTGAGGCTCGGCGCCGTCGTGAAAACCGCCGGCGTGTTACTGCGGGCGGCGCGAGGCCTCTTGCAGCAAATCATGGGTTCGCTTGAGCTTGAGCGCCAGGGTGGTGGATGGTGCTGCCAGTGCCTGCTGGGCCCGCTGGTAAGCCCGCAAGGCCTGGCGCAGCAGCACGTCGCCTAGGTTTTCCTGAGCCTGCGCATGGTTGGGTTGCAGGCGCAGAGCTTGTTCCAATTCGTTGCGGGCGCGGTCAAGATCGCCCTGGCTGGCGTGGATGACGGCCAGGTTGTTGTAGGGGTCGGCCAGGTCGGGGAAGTCTTCGGTCAGCTGGATGAAGATCTGCTGCGCGCTGCCTTGTTCGCCCAACTCCATGCGCATCACCCCCAGGGCAAAACGCAGCTTCAATTCATCCGGGGTCTGCTTCAGAGCAGCTTCCAAGGTGGCCACCGCCTGCGGCCGCTGGCCAGCCAGCCACTGCCTTTGGGCAATGTCGAGCTCGCTGGCGTGGGCCAGAGGTAGACCGAACAGATGGAACAGCAGGGTGGCGAGCGCCAGACGGAGCGTCGCTGGAAAGCGAGCCTGGGCTGGCAGGCTGGCGCTGCGTTGCGGACGAATTGACGGGTGTTGGAGGGGCATTGAGGGCGGGTTTGGGCTGGTTGCGGGGTAAGTGCCAAGGCCTGGCCGCAAAACCCTGCCGGTATACTGAAGCTCATTCTACGGCGCCCGCCTCAAGTCGTCCGGCCGGCCTTCGACGCAGTGTGCGCATCGCTTGGAGCCGAATCGGCTCGCAGCGCATGCCTCCAAGCGCAGCGCGGGCAGGCCAGCCGAATTCAAGTTCTCGGCGGCTCGGCGCGTACATCCTGGTTCAAGCACCCATGTCTCTTCGCATTTACAACACGCTGACCCGCTCGGTCCAGCCTTTCGCCCCTATCGAACCCGGTCATGTGCGCATGTATGTCTGCGGCATGACGATTTACGACCTCTGCCATGTCGGCCACGCTCGCATGATGATGGCCTTCGATGTGGTGCAGCGCTGGCTCAAGGCCTCGGGCTACCGCGTGACCTATGTGCGCAACATCACCGACATCGAGGACAAGATCATCAAGCGAGCGGTGGAGCGCGGCATCAGCATCCGCGAGCTGACCGACGAGATGATCGCCGCCATGCACCGCGACATCGGCGCCCTCGGTGTTGAGCGTCCGACCCATGAGCCGCGCGCCACCGATTACGTCGGCCAGATGCTGGACCTGATCGGTACGCTTGAAAACAAAGGCCTGGCCTACCGCGCCAGCAACGGCGATGTGAACTACGCCGTGCGCAAATTCCCCGGCTACGGCAAGCTCAGCGGCAAGTCGCTGGACGATTTGCGCGCCGGTGAGCGCGTGGCCGTGGACGATGGCAAGCTCGACGCCCTGGACTTTGTGCTGTGGAAGTCTGCCAAGGAGAGCGAGCCCGAGGACGCCAAATGGGCCAGCAGCTACGGCGCCGGCCGCCCGGGCTGGCATATCGAATGCTCGGCCATGGCCTGCGCTTTGCTGGGTGAGCGTTTTGACATCCACGGCGGTGGCATGGACCTGCAGTTCCCGCACCATGAGAACGAGATCGCCCAGAGCGAGGGCGCGCTGGGCCATGCTTTCGTCAACGTCTGGATGCACAACGGCTTCCTGAACGTGGATAACGAGAAGATGTCCAAGAGCTTGGGCAACTTCTTCACCATCCAGGATGTGCTGAAGACCTACGACGGCGAAACCCTGCGCTACTTCATGCTGCGCACCCATTACCGCAGCCCCTTCAATTTCAGCGATGCCAATCTGGACGATGCGCGCGCCGCGCTGCGCCGTCTCTACACCGCGCTCGACGGGCTGGAGGTGCCGGAACTTGCCGAGTTGGACTGGAGCGAGCCGCGCGCGGCCGCCTTCCGCGCCGCCATGGACGACGACTTCAACACGCCGGGCGCCCTGGCTGTGCTGTTTGAGTTGGCCAGCGAAGTCAACCGTTCGCGTTCGCTGGCAGATGCCGCCTTGCTCAAAAAGCTGGCCAGCATCTTGGGCTTCTTGCAGCAGGCGCCGCGCCAGTATCTGCAGGCCGGTGCTGGCTTGGATGAAGCTGCCATCCAGGCTCAGATCGAGGCTCGCGCTGCCGCCAAGGCTGCGCGTGACTTCGTCGGCGCCGATCGCATCCGCGCTGAGCTCCTGGCTGCAGGCATCGTCCTGCAGGATTCCGCCGCTGGTACCAGCTGGTCGCGGGCCTGAGCGTGGTGCGCTCCAATCCGGCCGGGGTGACCCCGGACTATTGGGATGAGGCTTGCCGCCATCTGGTCAAGCGCGACCGGGTGCTCAAGAAGCTGATCCCTCAGTTTGGCGAGGCGCGCCTGCAGAGCCGCGCCGATGCGTTCACGACCCTGGCTCGCTCCATCATCGGTCAGCAGATCTCGGCCAAGTCGGCGCAGGCCACTTGGGAGAAGTTTGTTGCACTGCTGCCCGGCAATGCCGCGAAGATCCAGCCAGCGGCCTTGTTGGCCCAGGCGCCGGAGGGCCTGAGGGTGGCCGGGCTTTCAGCTCGAAAGGTCGACTATCTGCGCGACCTGGCTCAGCATTTCGAAGACGGCCAGGTCCATGTCAAGCAATGGACGCAGATGGACGACGAAGCCATCATCGACGAGCTGGTGGCCATTCGCGGCATCGGCCGATGGACGGCCGAGATGTTCCTGATCTTCCACCTGACGCGGCCGAATGTGCTGCCGCTGGACGATCCGCGCTTGATCAAGGGCATCAGCGATTTGTACTTTTCCGGCGAGCCGGTGTCGCGGGCGGAAGCGCGCGAATTGGGCGACGCCTGGGCACCTTACCGCTCGGTAGCCACATGGTACATTTGGCGCAGCCTCGATCCGGCCCCGGTGCAGCCCTGATTCGCCAGCCCTCCGGCCTGCCTTAAAATGGTGGCTTGAGTCGTCTTCGGACCCTCCTCACTGACACGAAATCGCAGGATGAGCAAAAAACATTTTCTCGAGTTCGAGCAGCCTATCGCTGAGCTGGAAACCAAGATCGAAGAGCTACGCTATGTGCAAAGCGAATCGGCGGTGGACATCTCCGAAGAGATTGATCGGCTCTCCAAGAAAAGTCAGCAGCTGACCAAGGACGTCTACGCCAGTGTCGAACCCTGGCAGGTCTATCAGATTGCCCGGCATCCGCAGCGCCCCCAGACCCTGGACTACTGCGCCGAGGTCTTCACCGAATTCCAGGAACTGCACGGCGATCGCCATTTCGCCGATGACGCCGCCATCGTCGGGGGCTTGGCCCGCTTCAATGGTCAAGCCTGCATGGTCATCGGCCATCAGCGTGGTGCCGATTCCAAGGAGCGCGCCCTGCGCAACTTCGGCATGCCGCGCCCCGAGGGCTATCGCAAGGCCTTGCGCCTGATGAAGCTGGCCGAGAAGTTCGGCCTGCCGGTCTTCACCATGATTGACACCATGGGTGCCTACCCCGGCATCGGTGCCGAGGAGCGGGGTCAATCGGAAGCCATCGGCCGCAACATCTTCGAGATGGCCCAGCTGGAAGTGCCCATCATCGCCACCGTGATCGGTGAAGGTGGCTCGGGCGGCGCCCTCGCCATCGGCGTGGCCGACCAGGTCTTGATGCTGCAGTTCTCGGCCTATTCGGTGATATCGCCGGAAGGTTGTGCCTCCATTTTGTGGAAGTCTTCGGAGCGCGCTCCGGAGGCTGCCAGTGCCCTGGGCATCACCGCTCACCGCCTCAAGGCCATGGGCTTGATCGACAAGATCGTCAATGAGCCGGTCGGCGGCGCCCATCGCGACAACAAGCAGATGGCCTCCAACCTCAAGCGCGCCCTCAGCGACGCCCTGCGCCAGGTCAGCGACCTCAAGCCCAAGGAATTGCTGGACCGTCGCTACGAGCGCCTGCAGGCCTATGGCCGCTTTGGCGACACCAAGAGCCGCTGATTCGTCGGCGGACCTCAAATTTCGGGCCCCGAGGGGCCCGTTTTTCATGGGCGAACTGTGGTCGTGCTGAATCCCGAGCTGAATGCCGATCCGGGCCAGCCCCGGCGCGTGGCCGTGGCCTTCAGCGGCGGCCGTGATTCGACGGCCTTGCTCCACTGCGTGGCGCGCCAGGCCCAGGCGCTGAATCGCGCGTTGGATGCGGGTGTGCAGGTGTTGGCCCTTCACGTCCACCATGGCCTGAGCTCGCAAGCCGATGCCTGGTTGCAGCACGGGCAAACGCTGTGCCGAGATTGGGCAGCGCAAGGTCTGCCGGTCGAGTTTCATCACCGGCGCTTGGCAGGCCAGCCCGCTGCGGCGCAGAGCATCGAAGCCTGGGCGCGCGAGGGGCGCTATGCCGCCTTGGCCGAAATGGCGCTCGAGGTGGGCGCTACGATCATCCTCATGGCCCACCATCGGCGCGATCAGGCCGAAACCCTGCTGCTGCAAGCTCTGCGCGGTGGCGGCGTGGCCGGGCTGGCGGGCATGCCGCGCTTGCAACAGCGAGCGGGGCACAGCGGCCTGGTTTGGGCGCGGCCCTGGTTGCAGTTGGGCCGAGAAGCCATCGAGGCTTATGTGGAAGCTCATGGCTTGCCCCATGTCGAGGACGACAGCAACAGCGATGCTCGCTACAGCCGCAACCGCCTACGCATGCAGGTCTGGCCTGCGCTGGCCGAGGCCTTTCCAGCGGCCGAGCGCAGCTTGGCCCTGGGTGCGCAGTGGGCCCAGCAAGCGCTGGCCCTGCAGCGCGAAATGGCCGAGCAAGACTTGCCGGCTTTGCTGAGTCAGCAAGGCCTGCATCTGCCGGCTTTGCAAGCTTTGAGCCCCGCGCGCGCCAGCAATGCCTTGCGTGCCTGGCTGCTTCAGCAGACCGGGCAGGCCGCTTCAGCGCACCTGGTCACCGAGGTCTTGGCGCGCGAAGACTGGGGATCCACACTCAGCTGGCCTTGCGGCCCCGGCGTCCTGCATCTCTACCGCCAGCATCTGAGCTGGCAGGCGGCCCTTGCGGCGGGTGCACCGATGGGTGAGGCGAGGCTGCTCGATTTGAGCCGGCCGGGTGTCTACCCTCAGTCCGATTGGGGCGGCGCCTGGGAGGTCGTAGCCGTGAGTGAGGGGGGCGTGCTGCCGGAAAGTCTCGCCGCTGTCTGCATGCGGGCCCGGCAGGGCGGCGAACAGTTTCAGCGTCAGCCTCGTGGCGTGGCGCGCAGCCTCAAAAAGGCTTATCAGAGTGCGGCGCTGCCGGCCTGGCATCGCGAGGGGCCCTTGTTGCTGCAAGCCGCAAGCCTGCAGGTGCTGTTCGCGCCAGGCCTCGGCCTTGATGCGCGCCATTGGGCTCCGCCGGGCGCGTCGCAGCTGGCGGTGTGCTGGCTTCGTCTGGGTGAGAGTGAGCCTGCATTGGATGCGTAAGCCTCGGCCCGCAGGCCCGGGGGAGGGCGTCATATTGCTGCAATGCAGCAGCTAGAATCTTTGGCTGCGACCGCGGCGCACCCCACCCGACCGGGAATTTTCCTATTCCGCGCGTGACGAACGAACCCTTATGGCCTTGATTGTTCACAAGTACGGCGGCACCTCGATGGGGTCGACCGAGCGCATCCGCAATGTCGCCAAACGAGTCGCCAAATGGGCCCGCGCCGGGCATCAGATGGTGGTCGTGCCCTCGGCAATGAGCGGTGAAACCAACCGTCTTCTGGGTCTGGCCAAGGAGCTGGCCCCGGCCGGCAGCAGCGCCGCGCTGAACCGTGAACTGGACATGATTGCCTCGACCGGCGAACAGGTCTCGGTAGGCCTCTTGGCCATCGCCTTGCAGGCCGAAGGCCTGGAGTCGGTCAGCTACACCGGCTGGCAAGTGCCCGTGGCCACCGATTCGTCCTACACCAAGGCCCGCATCGAGAGCATTGACGACACCCGCGTGCGCGCCGACCTGGCCGCCGGCAAGGTGGTCGTGATCGCCGGTTTCCAGGGCATCGACGAGCACAAGAACATCACGACCCTGGGTCGCGGTGGTTCGGACACTTCGGCGGTGGCGATTGCCGCGGCCATGAAGGCCGATGAATGCCTGATCTACACCGATGTGGACGGCGTCTACACCACCGACCCGCGCATCGTGCCGGAGGCCCGCCGCCTGCACACCATCAGCTTCGAAGAGATGCTGGAGATGGCCTCGCTGGGCTCCAAGATCCTGCAAATCCGCTCGGTCGAGTTCGCGGGCAAGTACCGCGTGCCGCTGCGCGTGCTGTCCAGCTTCACGCCCTGGGACATCGATATCAACGAGGAAGCCAAGTCCGGCACCCTGATCAGTTTTGAAGAGGACGAGAAAATGGAACAAGCCGTCGTGTCGGGCATTGCCTTCAACCGTGACGAAGCCAAGGTGACCCTGCTGGGCGTGCCGGACAAGCCCGGCATTGCCTTCCAGATCCTGGGCCCGGTGGCCGATGCCAATATCGACATCGACGTCATCATCCAGAACGTCTCGCACGACGGCAAGACCGACTTCAGCTTCACCGTGCCGCGCAACGATTACGCCCGCACGCTGGAACTGCTGGAGACCAAGGTCGGCCCCGCCACCAATGCCTCCAAGGTGGTCGGTGATCCGCGCATTTGCAAGGTCAGCATCGTCGGCATCGGCATGCGCTCGCATGTCGGCGTGGCGTCCAAGATGTTCCGCGCGCTGAGCGAAGAGGGCATCAACATCCAGATGATCTCCACCAGCGAGATCAAGACCTCGGTCGTGATCGACGAGAAGTACATGGAGTTGGCCGTGCGCGCGCTGCACAAGGCCTTCGATCTGGACCAAGACGAAAAATCTTGAAGAAGTTCTTGCGAAGCCTGAAATTCTTCGTATAGAATTCAAGGCTGCGCTGGAGTCGTGACCGAGTGGCCGAAGGTGCTCCCCTGCTAAGGGAGTATGTGGGCAAAACCTGCATCGAGAGTTCGAATCTCTCCGACTCCGCCAACCTCAAGTCCTAGACCGTTCGTTAGGCAAAGATCAACCCGCCAAGTCATTGACTTGGCGGGTTTTTTCTTGCCCGCTCGTTTGTGTTCGTTCGTGTTAGTGCGCCAAAATCCGGGAATTACGGTAGTACCAGTGGTAGTACGAAATCTGCCTGGTAGTACCGCTCCCATGGGACTATGCGAGCGACGAAATGGCAAGAGAAATCCTGAATGCCAAGCTGCTAGATAGCCTTCTAAAGCAGGCTATCGTCGACGCAGCGACCAAGAAGACCCGTGTCCGCATCAGTGACGGCGACAACTTGAATCTGATTGTGCGTGCGAATGGTGCGGCTTCGTGGGTGCTGGACTACAGGTTCGCCGGTAAGCGCAAGCCGCTGACCCTTGGGCCGTGGCCCGCCGTGACGCTGAAGATCGCTCGTGAGTTGGCAGACTCAAATCGTGCGAGCGTGGCAAAGGGCATTGATCCATTGGTGCAGAAGGCTGCAGTCAAGTTGGAGATCGATCAGGTCAAGGCCGCACAGCAAGCTCAGACTGACACGGTGTTGAAGCTTGAAGATGAGTGGTTGAAGAAGCTCGGCTCTACACTTGGCTACAAGGACAACATCCGGGCGGCGTTCACCAAGGACGTGATGATCAAGATCGGCGCGAAGGTGCCGCATGAGGTCACGGCTCGTGACTGCTTGGAGATCCTGCGGGAAATCGAGAAGCGTGGCGCCCATAACATGGTGCGTCGCGTGCGGATGTGGATGCGCCAGATGTTTGATTTTGGTGTTGACCACGAGGATCGTCCTCTGCTGGTAAACAACCCCGTGCCCATGGGAACACTGCGTAGCTTCGCGCGGCATGATGCAGGCAACTATGCGGCTGTAACGGATGCCGGGGAGGTGCGCTTGCTGATGCGAGCTATCCGGGGTCATAGCAAGACCATTGCGCGCTCGTATCTGGTGTTTCAGGCCTACGTATTCCAGCGACCCAGCGAGAGCCGTGAGGCGACCTGGAGTGAGTTCGATCTGGACGCTGCAAAGTGGGTCATTCCCTCGGAGCGGCTCGGCCGCAAGGGTGGCGATGAGCATTGGGTTCCATTGGCGCCTCAGGTCGTGGCTTTCCTTCGGCAGTACCAGGGGGTCGTCGGCGTCGAGGGCTTGCTGTTCCCCGGTATGCGGCGAGGGCAGGCAATCAGCGAAGGGACGGCGCAGCAGGCCCTATATGGGCTTGGCTACAAGGGTCGCCATACGCCGCACGGTTTTCGCGCTATGGCACGAACGATTGGCGAGGAAGTGCTCCGGATTGACGCGAAGCTCTTGGAAAAGCAACTGGGCCACGAGTACGACCCGAGTGGCCTGAGGGGGGCTTACAACCGCGCTGAATATTGGGACGAACGCGTGACGATGATGAAGACCTGGGCAGACTGGTTGGACGCCCAGGTCTGATTGGGATCAGTTGGGGCAGTCGCGCAACCAATCATCCACTTCATATTCGATCCAGCGGCTGGCGCGGCCCAGTTTGCGAGGCTTGGGGAAATGGCGAGTCTTCATCAGCTCGTAGATCGCAGTTTTTTTGAGACGGAGCTTTTTCTCGAGTGAGGGGAGGTCAATCATGATGATTGGCCGGATATCCATAACGGCAATATCAGGCGGGGCATTTTTTTCGTTTCGGTGGCTGTTCCAGATGTGTGTGCCACTTGAAGGGTCTTCTTGGACTGTAGTCTTCGTGCCTGGATTCATTGCTGAGTTCCTTGTTTCTCAGCGTCACTCGCATTTCAAGCTATCACCGGTACGCCCCGGCGGGCTGTTCTCGAAATCCGTCGAGATTCGGTGCTGGTGGTAATCGGTCCACCTGCCGTTCCTACTCATTTGCACGCACGAAGTTTTAGTCCCGTCCCGCACATGGGCCCGGGGTCCATCAGGTCGGCGAAGTGCGAACTGAAGTTTCTCGTTTGTGGCTAATCTTTCGAAGTTCGTCATTGCTAACTCGAAAAGTAGCGGTATTTTCTCTGTTTTGGTCTGAGGTTTTGTCCATTGCCCATGTTGGGCGTGGAGACCTGACTCAAGTACGCCTCACTTGGCTGGCGGTTCCAGCCGAAGTAGATGTGGCTTGAGGGGTCTTGAGAGATCGTATGGTTTCAAATGGATTCACCGCTGCTCGAACGTTTTTCTGACGCGACTGAATGCCACGCATTTTTAAGCGTTTCCGGCACTCGGTATGCTCAAAAGGTTTGTTGCCTTTGGGCCCAGACGGGTGCAGATCGACGAGGGGTTGTCTAGAAACTTGCTCTCTGAATCCGAGAGGATCACTTCACTACGTGATGCCGTAGCGGAGGGGCCCGAGGCCGGTCGCCCTTGGGCGGTTGCTAACTTGTGACTTGCTCAGCTGCAAGGTGCGCGAGTAACGCATGCGGTGGACGATACCCTACACGCCGCCCGGCGTCGAAGTTTTCGCCCAAATTGACGTGGAATTTGTCACGCTGCAATCCATCTTGAGCCACTAAGTCGCTCGTTCTTCAATAGGAATTGGTAGGCGCTCATGGTTCAGGCAAGCCTTGCAAACATTGGGCTGCTGCCAGTTTCATAGACACCTTGTTGAGGTGTGAAGTGAAGTTGGAGGGCGTCTGTGCCGGCGTACCACTCTCCGCGAGACGCCAAATCTGGGCGACTGCTTTGCCACCTAAACCGCGAACATGTCGACATCCGATCAATCCACTCATGATGTTGCTTTGCTTGAGCGCGAACGCTGGCTGAACGAAGCTGAAGAGCGCGCGTATTCGTCTTGGCTCGAGCAGTTCACACAGTCGGCCACTACCCGACATTGGTGACAGGC
>NZ_JAJIRR010000039.1:0-1398 GCF_025717595.1 Kinneretia sp. DJ1R-11 | reverse complement strand
GCCTTCGCCGACATTCGCACGTACTGAGCGTTGAGTGTGGTCGTGGATTTCGTGTTATTGGACAACCTCGTTAGGACCCGCAGTCGAACCTCGTGCCGAAGATGACCGCCCGCACTACGACTCTGCTCCGCACCGCTTTGGGCCTTGCATTGGCGCTAGCATTGGCCGTCTTGTCATCATTCATCCAAGGTGAAGGCCCGGAACTCGCGTCGTATGGCAATCTGTGCGGGCCGGCAACCAACGAAGGCTGCTACAAGCCTGTACTCAAAGGCGGTTTCCCGTTGGCATATCTATTCGACATGCCGGGTGTCTCTGTCGAGCGCCGACTCTCCTTCGGCGAAGACACTCTGCACTCGGTCGCACTGGTCCTGGACATCATCATCTACTGGTCAGCAATCATGTTTGTCATCTGGTTCGCCAATCGTCGGCGCGCTTCGTCAAAGAACTGCGAGAACAATGGCAAGGCCTAACCCATCGCTCAACCGGACCCGCAACGGCACGCCTCCTGCGGGCCTCATTTCATTCTGGCCCTCCGGCGTCCTGCCTTCGCGGGCCGGTTAGCTCAGACGTTAGGTTTCAAGTCAGATGCGTAAGCTCTTCCACGAAGTGCTGACCGTTATGGAGAACGCATTCGCGCGTCTGGAGAAGCAGGTTCCTCCGCCGCAGCGCGTTGAGTGGGCCGACGGCTTCGTGTTTCGCTACCTTGAGCGGTCACTTGAGCAAGCGCTTATTCTGAAGTTAGCTAGGTCAATTTCGACCCTTAGGGCGGTGGACATCCTTCTGCTCCATGGGTTCCTACAGGAACAGGCATCACTGCTAAGGATCTTGGACGAGATTCACGAGGACATCTACTTCTTGGCGGCACCACTGACAAACGACCAAGTCACCGAGCGACACACCCAATACCTCGCTGCATTCTTCGCCGAGGAATTTCCGGACCCGGAAAACTCGCTGGCTCGCCATGAGAAGCCCAATCTTCCGCCGCGCCGGAAGATCCGTTCCTATGTCACGCGCGTCCTTTCAACAGATCCCAACCCGTCAAAGGCTCATGACGTTGGCGAGACCATCAGCAGCGTCTATTCTGGGTACGTGCACGCCTCGGCGCCACAAACGATGGACATGTATGGCGGAAGCCCCGCACACTTTCATTTGGCAGGTATGCGCGGGACCCCACTCATGGAAGACCACATCCATGATTCGTGGAACTATTTCTATCGAGGCCTGATGGCCACAACCGTTGTCGCAAAGGCGCTGGGCGACGCGCCGCTTGTCAAGACAATGTACGACTACCTGCAGAGGTTCGAAGGAGAATCTGGAGAACGTTTCAATGGCTAGCCTGCGATTGAAACCTAACCAGTCGCTCGAGTGGACCTCCGCCAGCTGGCCGCGCTACGCTGC
>NZ_JAJIRR010000038.1:0-1501 GCF_025717595.1 Kinneretia sp. DJ1R-11 | reverse complement strand
CTACAAGGACTTCCCACCGTTTCAAGCTCCAATAGCAAGACCTGACCCTTCGGGGTCTTTTTCATTTCTAGACCTGTGTTCTGAACAGCGGCAACGCAACGAGGAACAGACTGAACATCTACAAACGGGCTTGCTGCGGACGATGCCGCTGCCCCAGATACGAACCGCTCAGCAAGACCCCATTCGTTCGTCGTTGTTGGCTCAGCGTGCTGAGCGTGCAACGGACAGGTTATCGGGTTCACCTGCTGCCGGTCTGACCTGTGCTTTGCTTCTACGAACGTGGGTCTGTGATTCAGTGAATGAGTGAGGGGACTCAGGCTGGCTGCGGCTCCTTGAGCGCCGGCAACTTGCACTGAGGAACAGGCGGTACATGCTCTGGGTCGTAGTCGATTCCCCGCGTCAGCACCGCCCACAGAATGCGAGCGTTCTTGTTGGCTAGCGCCACCAGAGCCTTCTGCCATCCGACACGGTCGCGCAGTTGCAGCAACCACTGCGAGATGCGGTCATTGCGTTTGGGCGCGGCCAGCAATGCGGACTTGGCGCCCTGGATCAGCAAGGTGCGTAAGTAGTCATCGCCGCGCTTGGTGATGCGGCCCAGCCGGTTCTTGCCGCCGGAGGAGTTTTGGCTCGGCACCAATCCAACCCAGGCGCTGAATTGGCGTGCGCTCTTGAACTGGTGCATGTCGCCCACGGCAGCCACCAAGGCCGAAGCGGTCAGATCGCCCACACCGTGCAACTGCGCGGCACGAGCGGCGGCCTGATCGGCACGTACATGCTGCTTGACCTGCTGGTCACACCAGGCGATCTCGTCGTCCAGCACACGCCAGTGCGCCTGTGTGCGCTGCAGAGCCAGGCGCATCACGCCGGGCAGTTCGTTGCTGGCGTCTTCCAGCACATCGTTGAGCACACGACGCAAGGCATCAGGGCTTTGCGGGAAGACCAGGCCGAACTCAGCCAGCAAGCCGCGAATGCGGTTGATGCAGGCGGTGCGTTCCTCCTTGTAGCCTTCGCGCAGCCGATGAATCCCTTGCCAGCCTTGCTGATCCGGCGTCTTCACAGGCACACAGCGCGTACGCACCCGTGAGGCGGCCTCACAGATCGCTGCAGCGTCGTTTGCATCGTTCTTGCCGCTGGCGCCTTGTACGCGGAACGGCGCGATGAAGTGCGCCGCGATCAGCCGGGCATCCAGCCCCATCAGACGTAGACGGCGGGCGAGGTGGTGAGCGCCGGAGCAGCTTTCCATAGCGACCACAGTGCCCGCAGGCAAACCCAGCGCCCAGCTCAAGAAGCGATCCGGTGACATCGGCCGCGCCAGCACGGTAAGGTCGGCGTTATCGACCGCGTGAACCTGGTAAACACGCTTGGCCAAATCCACCCCGACTCGGGTAATCTTCTCCATGGACTTCCCCTTTCAAATGGCAGCTGATTGATGACTTCGAGAACCACCAATCTTGGCGCATTGACGCCGTTTGCCCGAAGGTGGGAAGTCCCTTCGTATTCG
>NZ_JAJIRR010000037.1:0-1625 GCF_025717595.1 Kinneretia sp. DJ1R-11 | reverse complement strand
TGCCGATCTGCAGCGTGCCAGCAGACACCGTGGTCCCGCCGCTGTAGCTGTTGTTGGCGGACAGCACCGTGCTGCCAGCTCCGCTCTTGACGAGGGACCAACTGCCGAGCGTCCCCGCAGCTTTTGTGCCGCCCGATCCCGTCTGATCGGCGATCACGTCGGCAAAGGTTTGCGTTTGTCCAGCCCCCGGCGCCAGCGACAGGCTGCCGTTGCCCTGCAGGAACATGCCCGCACCAAAGGCCTGCCCCGCGGTGCCCGAGACTGGCCCGGTGCCGTTCCGTTTATAGCCTCCGATCCCGCCGGCGCCGCCCGCTACCGAACTGCCGCTGATGCCGGCACTGCCTGAGAAGATCAGCGTACCCCCCTCCATCACGAACACGGCGCCACCCAGCCCGGCACCGCCGCCTCCGCCTCCGACAACAGCGCCGCCAGTGCCCCCGGCAAAACCGTCGGGCACCCATGACCCCGCCGCGAGTCCGGGCGTTGCGCTGTCAGCCATTGCCAGAGAGAGAACCCGGGCGGATGCTGCGGCACCTCCAAACGCCCGCGAGCTGCCGCCACTGCCGCCACCGAAGCCGCCTGCACCACCGCTGCCGAGAACACCCCTGTAACCGCCCGAACCGTCTGCGATCGAGCCCCCCGCGCCGCCGCCGCCGCCCGCACCGAATGTACCGGCCGATCCAGGATAGTCGCTGGGTGGCGTGGGGTAACGAAAGACACCGTTGCCACCTTTGCCGCCGCCGCCGAGGCCGCCCAGCGCCGCACCGCCGGCGCCGGGGGCAGCGCCCGAGGCCGACAGGCCGTTGCCACCCAGACCGCCGCCGCCGCCGCCGCCGCCGTTGTCACAGCAACTGCCGCCGTCGCTGCCATAGTTGCCGCCCTTGCCGCCTTGTGCCGCATTGGCGCTGAAGTTCACTGCCGTCAGCGTGACTGTGGCGCCCGCCTTGACAAAGAGGCCGCCGCCCAGGCCGGCGCTGCCTCCGCCGCCCCCGCCGCCGCCATTGCCTTCACCGCCATTGCCACCATTACCGCCGGTCGCCTTGGTCTGCTGGATCGTCAGGTTCTTGATCGCCCAGGTGCCCGATGCCACAAACAGGCCCCGGTATTGGCCGGCGCCAGACAGCGAGTAGCCATTGCCATTGATGGTGGCATCGACCGTGAGTACCGGCAGGTTGGCGCCCAAGGTCACATCGCCACTGAAGTTGATGACATCGCCTTTGACCGCCTGGGTCAGCGCTGTGCGCAAGCTGGCGTCACTGTTGACAGTGAACGTCGCTGCGTTCGCAGTCGGCGCGAAGGCGACCATGAGTGCCGCGCTAAGCAGGCACAGCGGCGCCGAGTGGGAATGCATCCGGCTCGGCTCGAGCAAGCGATTGACCGGCAAACGACGTGTGACATTCGAGGTGGCTTGTGCCATGGCAGTGGACTCGCTGAATCGGGTTTTTCTTGTGGGGGGTGAAGACCTGGCTCGGCTGTGCTGCAGTCAGCGCAGAAGCTCTTTTTCTGGGCTCGATGCTATGGATGCTGCGCCGGCGTTGAAATGGTCCATTTAGACCAGAGCCCCCCCCGCAATCGGGGTGGTGCAATTGCCGCCATGAGTACGCCCCATGTCCTGCTGATCGACG
>NZ_JAJIRR010000036.1:0-2273 GCF_025717595.1 Kinneretia sp. DJ1R-11 | reverse complement strand
TGGCGGGAGGAATCAATACCTATAGCTATGTTGGGGGGAATTCTATAAGTCGTGCGGACCCAATGGGCCTGCGCGATGTAATCGTCGCTGTGTGGACCTCCAGATTCGCCCAGGCTTCGGTAGGACACGTTTGGACCGGTGAGCTCAATGGAACGACGCTAACCAGCCAATTTCCGACGCCTCACGGTATTGAGGGTGCAAACACGACACTGACTTGGCTCGATACGGTTCGGGCTGAGGGGCGCCCAGCGGACTATGTGTATCAGGTGAGCCTCCCGAATGAGGCTGCTTTAGATGTTGCTGGCGCGGCATCTCGCGGTACTGCTAGGTGGTCAGCGTTCCCGGATGGAAGCACATCGACAAACTGTGCCAATGCGGCGACGAGTTTGCTCAGAGCCGGTGGCATGCAGGGACTGAACACCGCATTGCTGCCAAACCATTTGAACTCTGCCCTCTTGATGCGCTCATGGTTCGGGTCGCAGGTTGCGCGACTCCCTACTTCTCCCTGGTAAGGCCGTATGAGACCCGCTCGCCTAGGACTCCTGCTTTCCCTGCCGTATTTTCTGTACGTGCTGTACTGCATTGCACGAGCTGTCGCAATGAATGACGCTGGAACCCAAGTCGCCGCAGCGTTCTGGTCTTTCCCAACGTCCATGATCGCCTTTACAGCAGCGCGTCCGATTCTGGATTGGCTTGGACCGTATGGCGACGACGGCAGGCGCGTTGGTGAATGGATAGTGCTCATTCTGGCGGGTTGTTTTCAGTACTTTGTACTTGGATACCTTGCCGGGAGGGTTCTTTTTACGCGCGAGTCGACCGTTGAATGATTTACGACGAAAGTACCGACCGGTATACCCAGTCAGATCCTCTTTGGCTCTGGGGGGGCTCCAATACCTACAGCTATGTCGAGGGGAACCCGGTCAGTTACAGCGATCCGCTAGGGCTTGATCGGTGGGGCAACACGATGTGCCTGCCTGCCCACATCTACATTGTTCAAAGCACAGGCAATGGCAAAGATGGTCCTACCTGGGGCGCGGCAGGTTCGGCGTCGAACGATTCACCTGAATCGCCCGACTTCATGACCTTCCCGGCGAACTCGTTCCCTGATGTCAAGTACGGCAGCCCTGGCATCGTCGATGGCACCTATTATGGGACCTATGGAAGAGCCGCTCATGGCTTTCCCAGCGTTGGAAAGCGGGGGCCTGGTGTCGTTCTGAACAACAACGGTGCGATTCCTACGACCGGCCCAAATCCAGCGAAAGGCGGTATGCCTATCGCTGACTATGTTCACATGCACTGCCAAAGCTACGGGCAGTCAAGAAGCGACACCAATCGAGGGTCTGCAGGCTGCATCACCGCTCGTGGCGACTATTGCGAACGTCTGTGGGAAATGGTCGAGAACCAGTGCAACAAGAACGTGATCGTTCACGTGATTCGGAACTAGGACTGCCAACCATATGAACACAACTCGGGCCCTGCTCGCCGGGGCGATAGTCGGTCTGCTGGGCTTGAGAGCCGCTGCTGACTCACTTGTCGTCAACCTCCGAGAGCGAGTTACCAAGAGCAATGTTGCGGCAGTGAACGGCTATCTCTCTGCGAACTGGGAAACGAAGATGGCGCCACTTGGGCGCTTGGTTCGGCAATGCGATGTTGGTGCACTTCGTCTCAGTGTTCGGTTGCTTGATACGACCAATCTCGAGGCCCTTCAGGGGCACCTGTATTCGCTGGAGCTGGCAATGGGACGTTGTCCTGAGAAGCTTCTATCCCTCGTTCCGGAGAGTCACGTGAAAAGCTTGTGCGCTGTGGATGCCTACGCCGAAATGCATCCTTCATCGAAACTCACCGCCGAAATCGACCGACGCGTGTTGGCCTTACGCAAGATGAGCCGACTTGCCGCAACTGCAAATGGCTTGGCGTGCCTTGACGCCTATGCTGCAGCGCGTATTGCGCAGCAGTAGGCGCTGCAGCACCGAATTCGGGCGATTGAGTCTTACCCCCGAATTCGGCGAGTTCGGGGGCAGGTCTGGGAGGCAGAGAGTTAGACCTTAACTTTCAAGGCAAGACCTGACCCTCGACATGAGTTCGGGTTCATTGCAGCCTACGCGGGACGGCGGGGTCGGGGCGGTGGGGTCAGTCGAGGGCGATGGGGTCACGAGGGCTGTGGGGTCAGGCATTGAACCTGTAGGCAAGTCCTGACCCTCAAGCGACTTTGCCTAAACGGCCGTCTACAAACACGAAGGCCGCCTGGCCGAGCTGAGCTCCGGCAGCCTGGT
>NZ_JAJIRR010000035.1:0-2433 GCF_025717595.1 Kinneretia sp. DJ1R-11 | reverse complement strand
CCGCAGGCGATCGGCTCGAGCGACCGGTTATGCAGAGCCAAGTCGAAGGCACTGCGACTGAAGTGGCCGACAGCATACCGAAGCTGTACCCATGAGGCGATCGGCTGAGGCGGCAAGCGCGTTGTTCTTCTGCGGACCGACTGCGAACCAAGAAAAGAGAACGAGCAACCAGGCCAAAACCGGCAAGATCACGGCGGCCGGAAGCTGAGCCGAAGCGGCTGCAGCCCGACTCCGAGGAAATCACGGCAGATTGCTCCGCGTGGCCGAAGCGAACGCCCGACCGAAAACGGATATTCAAGCGTTGCTTAGCTTGCTGCATAACGTAAAGGTCAGCGGACGCCGCAGGCGGTCCGCTGCAACGACCGGCTATGCAGAGCCACTTTCGGAGGCACTGCGGTGAAAGTGGCCGAGAGAATACCGAAGCTGTACCCACGCTGCAGTCGGCTGAGGCGACAGGCTCCATCCGTACCATGCGGCAGGCGGCGAAACGAGGAAAGCGAACGGCCAGCGTGCCATGACCAGGCAAGATCACAGCGGCTGAAAGCTGGGGCCGCTTGCTCCCTGACCGAACACGAGAAAGCCTCGGCCCGTCGCGCCGCGTGATCGCCGCGAACGCGCAACCCAGAACGGCTCGTCGAAGAATTCTTAGCCTGCTGCATAGCGTTTGAAATGAGAGGCGGCGCCCGGCTTGCCGGGTGACGTCCTCTCGATTGAAGGGTTAGCCGCCTCGTGGAGCACGGTGCTACTGCCCCTGTGTGCCTGCCAGCGCTGCTAGCGTGAAGATGGAAGCGAATGAACCGGCAGCCCAAAGACTGAGTGTGTCAGTGCTGCTCGCTGGCAAACCGAATGCGAAGAATGGCAAGACTGCCAGGAGAAGGCCGCCGCCAACCCACGCGCCGACAAATAGAGTGCCCACGGCCTTGCCTTGCTTGCCAGCATCTCGCTGTAGAGAAAACTGATGAAAAACGAGGCCAGCGAGGAATGCCCAGAGCATGACGGCTGAAGCGACAGCCAGACCCCAGCGTTGTAGGTTGGATAGCCGCTCAAGATTGTTGCCCGCGACCGCGAGAACAAGAGAGGCAACGCCCGAAAAGCTTCCGATGGTTGATATGACGCTGTCGGATTGCTTTGGTGGATACATGGTTGCTCTCTTCGTCTATGGTGGTGACAGGGATTTTTGGGCCTTCGCTACAAGGCGGCTAACGTTCAAGCTGAGCGGACTGCAAAAGCACAGGCCCGCGCTGCCGATGATAAAAGGCCCGGTGGCGCGGGCCTGTGCTTTTGCAGGTCCGGCTCCAGCGTAGGGTTAAAGCGCAACCCGCCTGCCTCTCGCACATTCATATTGAAATGACCTTACCTTGCTGACCTGTAACCCGCGTCAGGTTTTCGAGCATTTCAGTCACGAGTTGAAGCTCTTCCTCGGGTGAAAAGACGTCATCCTCGAATACCACCTGAATGCCCGGCTCTTCATACGAGAACGAGACTTCGCAACCGGAGACGTCGATGCAGAAGTCGCCGTAGCCATCAGAGACTGCGCGCCATGGTAGCGACTTCGGAACGAGCGTTCGCTCGTAGTCCTTCCGATCGAGGTCGAACCAATTTCCATCGGTCCGTTGAATGAGGTACTCGCCTGACATTGCGCTTNACGTGTAGAAAAAGACCAAGCCCCATGGGCGCTCAATCGTTGCTTCGTCAACTACGACCAGCTCGTCTTCTGGCGGCAGCTCAGTGACTGTTGCCGCAATTCTGCGAACAGCTAGGTCTCTAGCTTCTGATCGACTCAGCATGATGGATAACGTTTGACATGAGGGGCGCGCAGCGGCGGGACACGCTTGGCCCAGAATGAAATGAGGGCCATGCGTGGCATGCCGTTGCGCGTCCCTTCGATGGAAGGGTTAGGCGTCGGCATTCCAGGGCGCATCATTTTTGACCACTTCCCACAATGCCAAATTCGATGGCCAGTTGCCCCAGTGATTTGACGGCGGATGCTGTAGTGGCGTTCGTCCGCATCGACAAGTGTGCAAGGCAATGCGAAAGCGCTAGTTCCCACTCCCCGTGAGCAGACAGCGACTCACACGTGCGAAGAGTTTCCGGCTCGAGTAGCGCCTGCACGGTTGCCAAGGCCGAGGTGAGGCGTTCCTGCGGGTTGTAGTTAGGCCCCTCTGCAAAACGAGCGACGACACCCAACCCGGCCAACGAAACAATAAGCGACCTTGCCGACTCAACGGATTGCAATGAGACCCTCGGGCACTTCTTTTCAAGCAAGGCGTCGGTGGCTTTCTTCGCGGCGGCAAGACCGAGGCCGCAATGCGCTTGAAGTGTCGTGGTGCAGCTAACCTTCTTTGCACCTACTTCAGCACGGATGAGTTCGACGGTCTGCATTTCGACGCCTAACGTGTTGTATAGCGACGCTCAGTGTCGGATAACACCGTG
>NZ_JAJIRR010000034.1:0-2466 GCF_025717595.1 Kinneretia sp. DJ1R-11 | reverse complement strand
AACGTGTTGTATAGCGACGCTCAGTGTCGGATAACACCGTGACCCGCGCGGTAACAGGCAGCCCATGGGGTCCCGCAAGTCTTTGCCACATCTTCACTTCCTCCCACTTGACTGTTTATTTATACAGCATTAAATTGCGCACCAAAAGCCGCGCCTGTTACAAAGCGCTCGGATGGTCGCGCGGCCCCGTCCGAGGGAGGCATTATTCATGTCGCCATCCGGTTATAACCCCACGCCGCCGCGTGCGCATCTTCGCCCACCCGCCGTCATCGATCTGCCTCCGCTGAAGGCCTTCAGACTGCTGGATCAACTGCGTGAGCGCATCCGCATGTTGCATTACAGCCTGCGCACTGAACATGCGTATTCGCACTGGTGCCGCGCCTTCATACGCTTCCACGGCTTGAAGCATCCGGCGACCATGGGCGGGCCGGAGGTTGAGGCGTTCCTCACGCACCTGGCGGCGGATCGCGGCTTGGCACCGTCCAGCCACCGACAGGCCTTGTCGGCTCTGCTGTTTCTGTACGGCAAGGTGTTAGGTCAGCAACTGCCTTGGATGCAGGAGATTGGGCGGCCCGTACCCAAGCGCAGGCTGCCGGTGGTGCTGAGCGTCGATGAGGTTGTCTTGGTCCTGGGGCAAATGAAGGGTCAGCATCAGTTGCTCGCGCGCTTGCTGTACGGCACGGGCATGCGAATTTCAGAAGCGCTGGGGCTGCGGGTCAAAGACGTGGATTTCGCTCAACGCGCCGTCTATGTGCGCCAGGGCAAGGGCGGCAAGGACCGCGTGGTGATGTTGCCGGCGTCACTGGTGCCGGAGCTGCGAGCGCAGATGGCGGCAGGACGTCAGATTTGGTGCCAGGATGTTGAAGACGGGCGGGCCGGCGTGGACATGCCCTATGCGCTTGAACGCAAATACCCACGCGCGGGCGTCAGTTGGGGTTGGTTCTGGGTGTTTCCTCAAGACCATCTCTCGACCGATCCGCGCAGCGGTGTCGTTCGGCGCCATCACCTCTACGACGAAACCTTCCAACGGGCCTTCAAGCGGGCGATTCTGACGGTCGGCATCGACAAGCCCGCCACGCCGCACACACTGCGCCACTGCTTTGCCACTCATCTGCTGCAGGACGGCTATGACATCCGCACGGTGCAAGACTTGCTCGGCCATGCGGATGTGTCCACCACGACGATCTACACCCATGTGCTCAAGCTTGGCGGCGGTGCGGTGCGCAGCCCGCTGGACAGGCTCAGCCCAGCTTAGGCGTGCGCGTTCAGGCTTCCAAGAACCACCGTTTGCGGATACCGTTGAATCTGTTGCCGACCCACCTGCATACTGCCATGGGCATGTCCTGTCGCCGCTATTTTGTAGATCATGAGGAGCGTGTGATCCGCATCGGGAACACGACGTTCGAAGGGCTCATGCGGGATCCGGTTCTTCACACCATGCCCTCACTGGCTGGCCAGCGGGTGCGGGTTGCGGAGCTGATCCTCGAAGTCAACGGACGTACGGTGCTTCAGGTTGTCAGGCGGGTGTATTTCGTGCTTCCGTTCGACGTCGATGGCCGAGTCGACACCGAACGGTTCGAACGGCAACAGCGCGCGTTCGCCGGCCTTGCGTTGGAGGGTCTGTTGGGTGAAGCGCGACGGCCTGCCGCAGTCCTCGACGCCACGGAGCGCTTTGTTGCACAGGGCGGCCGCTGGCGCCCCACGCGTGCGCTGGCTGAGAAGATAGACGGGATAGCCTTCGCCTGACGGAGCGCCGACCTGCTGCGGCGGGCACCGGAACCGGCATCATCCCGACGACGGCGGACGCTTCTGCAGATCTGCCAGGGGAACCAGCAAGCGCTGGGTCACATCGACGGGCACGCTTTGGTGGCAGACCACCACGGGCCACAACTCCACGGGTGGGTGCGCAATCAACTGCGTGCCTAGATTGACAACATGCAGGTCGTCATTGAGGTATTCGCGTCGCCCACAGTGGCCGGCCCGGCACGCCAGGCGCACGCCGAACCGGCACTCTCGCCAGCCGCAAATGCGCCCGATGTATTGCTGTTCTGGGTGAGCCAGGAAGATGTCTGCGCCGCTGCTGCGGGTTTGACCCGTGCCTTTGAGTTGGCGACCCAGCCGGGCCAACTTGGTCAAATCCAAGGTGGGCTCAACCGTGACCAGCACGTCGGCATCTTTGGGGTCTTGTTTTGGCGTGGTCAATGAGCCGATCAGCGCAATGCGAAGCACCCCGGGCAAACGTTGCGCCTGGCAGGTGAACTGCAGCACCGCGTCGAGCAAGAAGCTTCGCAGCGGCGCCATCAAGGGCGGATTCTGATGCGGCGAGTCGGACATGCGGGCCTCGTTCTGGCTCCTGGGAGGCTAAACGATCGGGCGTACCGTCTGCAAGGTCCTCTCAGCCTGACCCGTGGCAGACCTCAAAGCAGCCTGTCACCAATGTCGGGTAGTGGCCGACTGTGTGAACTG
>NZ_JAJIRR010000033.1:0-2521 GCF_025717595.1 Kinneretia sp. DJ1R-11 | reverse complement strand
GGCAAGGGCTTTGCCGTGGTGGCAGCCGAAGTACGCAAGCTGGCCGAGCGCAGCCAGGTGGCCGCGCAAGAAATCGGCAGCCTGGCCAGCTCCAGCGTTCAGCTGGCAGAAAAGGCCGGCGTCCTCCTGAGCAATATGGTGCCCTCGATCCAGAAGACCTCGGAGCTGGTGCAGGAGATCGCTGCCGCATCGGGTGAGCAGTCACAAGGCGTGGCCCAGATCACCGGCGCCATGCACCATCTGTCGACCTCGACACAGCAGACGGCGTCGGCATCGGAAGAACTCTCTGCCACCGCCGAACAACTGTCCGCACAAGCGGCCCAGTTGCAGCAGCAGATGGACTTCTTCAAGCTCGCCGACAGCAGCGCGCCCGCGCTGCGTCAGACCGGACGGCCCTCGGCGCGCCGCTGAACGCGGAGCTCAGTGCTGAGAGACCCAAGAAAAAAACAAAAGCAGAGGCCTTGACCATGCGCACCAACCTTCCCGTGACCGAGCAGGAGTACTTGCTGCGCGAGGGCATGACCATCGTGTCGCGCACCGACCTGAAAGGGCGAATCAGCTACATCAACGCCGACTTCGTGGAAGCCAGCGGCTACAGCGAAAGCGAGTTGATCGGCCAGCCCCACAACCTGGTGCGCCACCCCGACATGCCGGAGGAGGCGTTCCAGGACATGTGGGACGTGCTGAAGGACGGCCGCCCCTGGACCGGCTTGGTCAAGAACCGCTGCAAGAACGGTGATTTCTATTGGGTGGTGGCCAATGCCACACCGGTCAAGGAAGGCGAAGCGGTGGTCGGCTATATGTCCGTGCGCACCCGGCCCACCCGCGACCAGGTGCAGGCCGCCACAGCGCTCTATCAGCGCTTCAAGGAAGGCCGCGCCCAGGGTTGGCGGATTCGCGATGGCCAAGGCGTTCGCACTGGCCTTGCCGACCGCCTGGGTCAGAGCCTGGCCGGCCTGCATCTGCAGGTCAAGCTCGCCTTGCTGGCGGCAACCCTGTTGCTCGGCGCCCTGCTGCTGGGCCACGCGGGAGCCCTGCACAATATGGGAGTGGCTGCAGCAGGCTTGGCGCTCTGTATTCCGGCCCTGCTGGGTTTGGCCCGCATGGGCGGGCGCCTGAGCCACGCACTGCAGGCTGCGGGCCAGCAATTCGAGCAGTTCGGCCAGGGCCGCTTCGACGGCATCGTCGCAGTGGACGGCCGCGATGAACTGGCCGGCATGATGCTGGCCATGAAACGCGTGCAGACCCGTCTGGGCTTCGAGTTCGCAGATGCGCGCCGCCGCGCCGACGATGCCGAGCGCATCCGGCAAGCCCTGGACGTGGCTGCTACCAACATGATGGTGGCCGACCCCGCCTACAACATCATCTATGGCAATGCCTCGCTGCACGCCATGTTGAGCGCCGCCGAGGCCGACATTCGCAAGGATTTGCCGCGCTTCAGTGCTGCCACCTTGATCGGCACCAATATCGATGGTTTCCACAAGAACCCGGCGCATCAACGCGCCATGCTCGACCGTTTGAGTGGAGTCTTCAAGACCCGACTGAATATCGGCGGGCGGCGCTTTGATTTGATCGTCAACCCCGTGCTCTCTGAGGGCAAGCGCTTGGGCACCGTGGTGGAGTGGCGCGACATGACCGCCGAACTGGCCGCCAACGAAACCGCAGAACTGCTGGCTGCCGAGAATGCACGCATCAAGCAAGCCCTGGACTGCTGCTCAACCAATGTGATGATCGCCGACCCCGACGGAAAGATCATCTACAACAACAGCTCGGTGGCCCAGATGATGCAGCGCAACGAGGCCGAGCTGCGCAAGGTGCTGCCTAACTTCGAGGCACGTCGCATCGTCGGCGCCAACTTCGACCAGTTCCATCGCCACCCGGGCCACCAGCGCCAGCTCCTGGCCGGCATCAAGAGCGAATACAAGGCCGAGATACAAGTCGGCAGCCTGCACTTCTCACTGACCGCCAACCCCATCACCGACGCCCAGGGGCAGCGCCTGGGCACGGTGGTCGAGTGGCTGGACCGCACGGTCGAAGTGGCGGTTGAGGCCGAGATCGGCGGCATGGTGGACGGAGCCAGCCACGGCGACTTTGCCCAGCGGGTGCCGCTGGAGGGCAAGCAGCCCTTCTTCCGCATGCTGGGCGAGAAGTTCAACTCCCTGGTCGAGACGGTCAGCCAGACCATACGCGAGGTGCGCACGGCGGCCGAGCAACTGTCCAGCGCCTCGGATCAGGTGTCGCAGACCTCGCAGTCGCTGTCGCACACGGCCTCGCAACAGGCCGCCAGTGTCGAGCAGACCACGGCCTCGCTGCAAGAGATGGCCGCCTCGGTCAAGCAGAACGCCGACAGCGCCAATCTGACCGACGGCATGGCCACCAAAGCAGCCGCCGAGGCCATGGAAGGCGGCCAGGCCGTCAGCATGACAGCCGAGGCCATGAAGGCAATTGCCACCAAGATCTCCATCATCGACGACATCGCCTACCAGACCAATTTGCTGGCCCTCAATGCCGCGATCGAAGC
>NZ_JAJIRR010000032.1:0-2576 GCF_025717595.1 Kinneretia sp. DJ1R-11 | reverse complement strand
TCCCGGTTCTTCCCAGAACCTTGTCAGGCAAACTCTTACAAGCGCGCTGCAGACCGTGAAATATCTGGCTTTTCTCACCCATGGGCGAGCTGGGTTTGCCCCTGTCAGGGGAACCGCGGCGCCGCTCAGAGCAGCAAGGTCGCCAGCACTTCCAAACGCAAAGCTCCATGCGCTTCCAAGGCCTGCATCACCCCGGGCAAGAAACGTCGGTTGTGTTCGATATTGCGTGCCACACCGTAAACGGTGCGCCGCACATCGTCGACCGAAAGCTCAGGGCCGCGCAGCGCCGCAAGACCGACCAGGTAGAAGCGGATCAGGGCCAGCCGCACCGCCAATTCCATGAATTCATGCGGCAGTTCGGCCATGCCTTCACGTGGGAACACAGACGAGAGCACGGAGTTCAAAGCATAGTTCTTGAGCAGATGTGGATGCTCGGCGAGAAATGGCCGGAGATAGTCTTGGTCGGCCTGCTCATAGCGAGCCAGGCAGTGCGACGGTGACTGGCCAAGTTCCAAGCCCTTGCTGACTTCATCCATCAAGGCGCGGAATGAAGCACGGCCACCATGGTCGCGCATGAAGCGCTGACTCGCCGCCAAGAGCAGACTGAACTGCGCTCCCTTGGGCACGCTGAGACCAGCCACCAGCTCCGGCGCCCTTTGCAAAGTCTGCGGGCCCAGGAACTGTTCCAGCACCTGCTCGAGCGCGGCCTCGGCCGCGCCGAACTCCTGCCCTGCCAAACCCGCCACGCGGCGCAGGATGAGCCCGCCATAGACCAAGGCTTGCTCGGCCGACAGGCTGTGCAGACGCAGCAGTGCAGAGATCACGGAGGCCAGCAAGCCACCATGGCGGCGCACGAGGTCCTGCTCTTGCGCGCCAGCTGACGCTCGCCGCCGATGCAAGGCGGGTGGTCGCTGTGCGGAAAAGGCCAGTGGGAGCTCCACCAGGTCCAAGGCCTGCTCGTCGGCCAGGGCCAGGCGCGCCGCTTCTGGGCAGCTCAGACTGGCGGCCATGGCCAGGCGCTGACCGTCATGCACATAGATGCGCGGGAAATCACTGCAGGTGCTGGACAGGGCCTCGGCCCCGAGCGTGGTCTGGATGCTGCAGAGCTGCTGCTCATCGAGCATGGGGCAGCTCTCGCCCAACGCCAGCGGGATGCTGGCATAGGCGCCCTGCGCTTTCGCGGCCTCGCTGCTGAGCTGCACATGCTGACGCAGCTGCGAGGCGAGAGGTTCGATGCGTATGGTCTGGTACTTGCGGTAAGTCGGCTCATCAATGGCGATATGCCAGCTGCTGCAGCATGTTTCCACGCAGGCCGAGCCGACGCATTGAAACCCCTGCATATAGCTGGGCGCGAGCACATTCACCGTCTTGCTTTGATTCATCACTTGCCAGCCTCCGATGGCATCGCCGTCCCGATGCTGAATTGGAGCGCTCAGCCGGGCCGGGCCATCGCTGAAAAAGCCGGCAGCGGTCGGCCTTGATCAAGCGGCCAGGGCGAAGCGAAGGCGCAGTGCGACCGCCTGCTCGGCGCGACCGGTGCCTTCCAGCACCAAGGCCAGGTTGTGGGCGGCCAGATGGCTGCCGCGGCCAGCCACCGCACCGCTGAGGTCCGGGCGTTCGCCAATCTCCAGGCAACGCAACCAGGCGTCTTCGATCAGAGGTAGCAGGCCCGGCGCCTGATCGGGCAGATCGGCGGCACAGTCGAGCAGCAGATCGCCGAGGGCAAAGAAGAAATCCGGAGACTGGGCGCAGCGATCCAGCTGGGTCTGCGCGAAGTCCATGCCCTGGTCGTGACGTTTGAGCTGCTTGAGCCCGAACAGGCGACGCGCCACCAAATCGGGCCACCAAGACATTTCGCCAGGACACAGTGCCGCAGCGCGAGCAAAGCTGGCCTCGGCCGCCGCATAGTCCTCGTAAACCGAGCAGTCCTTGCCGAGCTGGTAGTGCAGATAAGCATCCTCGGGCTGCGACTGAAGGGCTTTCAGCAGCAAGGCCTGGTTGCGCCCGCGCTTGGCTTGCAAGCGCTCGGGTAGGTAACCGTCGTGGCCGATCTGTACCGGCAGAGGTCGACAGGGCAGCCGGTGCTGGGGCTGCTCATGAATGCGCCCGGCATAGCGCAGATGGCCGGGCAGCAGGCGGCTCAAGCGCGCATGGGCCAGCCTGTCTTGGCCGTCAGAAAACTGGTCCAGCAGCTCGATGCTGCCGACGAAATCGGGCCGCTGCTGCTTGAGTTCCAGCAGCGCCTGGCCGCCACCGATCAGCCATTCGTCGGCATCCAGCACCAGATGCCAATCGGCTGCGGCCAGGTCTAGGGCTGCATTGCGAGCCGCAGAAAAGTCGTCGCACCAGGCAAAGTGAGCCACGCGCGCACCGGCCGCTTGTGCCAGGGCCGGCGTGGCATCGCTGGAGCCGGTGTCCAGCACCAGCATGTCATCGACCCAGGGTTTGACGCTGGCGAGCAAGCGGCCGATCAGCGCCGCCTCGTTGCGCGCGATCACGACCAGGCAGACGCGGTACATCGCGGCGCCCCGGAGATTCAGTGCATCTGGATGGCGCCCTGGGCGCGGCCCTTGCCG
>NZ_JAJIRR010000031.1:0-2788 GCF_025717595.1 Kinneretia sp. DJ1R-11 | reverse complement strand
ACAGGCGGCACAATTGCACTCAGGTGCCGCTAGAGCGGCTTACAGTCTCCGATTCACCGATGAGCCCAGAAACTCGCCATCGCCGACATTCGCACGCCCTGAGCGTTGAGGGTGGTCGTGGATTTCGGGTTATTGGACAACCTCGTTAGGCCGCACAATCCACATGTTCGTCACCTTCCCCATTCTGAAGAAACGAGAAGAACTCAGCCGGGTTCGATTCGACGCAGCCGACTGCCGTCAGTACATCGACGAACTATTGATCGAGGCACCTCACTTGGCTCCGGATCTTGAGTCCTTGCGCAGCCAGCTCAAGGCGCCAAAGTCGTCGGTTGATGGTGACGCATCCGTCGAACTCATCGCCAGGACGCCGCTTGATGAACGAAGAATGGAATGGATGGCGGCAGAACTGCTTCAACACGAGAAGGGTTCGGTACGGTGCGCCAAGTGCCAGCGAGAGCTCAAAGCTGCTGGTAGCGTCTTCGAACGCTATGAACGGGGGCGCGGTCGGCTGGACGGTGGTGGCGGACGTCGCTTCTATTGCGGGCTCCAGTTGCATATGCTGCTCGAAGTCGTTGACTGGCGCTCATAGCCACCTGCCGTGAGTGCGGCCTAACCCCTCGCTCAACCCCCGACCCACTACGGCAGGCCGCGTAAGCCCGGCCTGCGCCAGTCGTACCATAGTCGCAGCCCGGGCTTACGCGTCCTACCTCCGCGGTCGGGGTTAGCTCGAACGTTAGGCCTCGCAATTGAACGCTAGCGAACGACTCCAAGCCGGACGCGCCGCCACTTACGACGGGCGCTACGAAGACGCGCTCGCGCATTTTCTTTGGTACCACGATCACGCACTCAGCGAAGATAGCTCGCTGGCCGGAGTCAGGCTGTCTTTTGCGCTTGGCTATTGGGAGGAACTTGGAGAGAAGTACCCCGCGGCAATGGAGGTCTTTCGCGGTCGGAGGGACGCCAAGGTTGCGATCCTTCGGGCCGGGCAGCTTGATCGGGGCCTGTTTCACGACGTGGAAGCCATGAGCGAGAGACTCAACGAAGACGAAGTGACCGCAGAACTCTTTGCCATGCTGCACGAGCGCCGGCCGGAATTCGCCCACGCCTGCAGACGCATCGCGCTGCCGATGCTAGTGCGCAGCAGGCGCTATGTGTTGGCCAGGGAGTACATGCCCGAGCCTCAAGCCCATGTTGCAAGACTTGCGCAGGAGTTGATTCAAGATATCGAGGAGATTGAACAGCGCCCTCGAACCAAGGCGCCCCGCTTTGGAGCGTTCACACACAACTTCGCGCAGGACCTCCGCGATGTCCTGGTTGTTCTGCGATCCACTGGATCGGCAAAACTTGCGGCCCAGCTTCAGCTAGAGGCGCTAATTCTCCTCAAGTACAAGTACATCAGAAATGCTGTCACCAAACATCTGCCAAGCGAGGCCTAACCAATCGCTCAACCGGACCCGCGACGGCATGCCACCTACGGGCCTCATTTCATTCTGGCCCTTCGGCGTCCTGCCGTCGCGGGCCGGTTAGCTCAAACGTTACGCCGCACAAAGCCCCTCACTACTTCGCCCGCGATGGATCCATCCTCCCCTCAGCCGCAAACACCTCACGGCAAGACTGCATGGGATGTGCTTGCGCCTTTGCTTGCTAGACCAAAGGTGCTTGGCTTGCTCTTCTTGGCGGCTTGCGCCTTGACAGGAATGCTCTGGCTCACCGCACACTTAGCCGCTGATCCTGGCTCTGAGGTTTCAGTCGCAGGAGTCTTCAAGTACACGAAGGCTAGGCCCCATGGCCAGGCAGTGAGTTCACCTCCCAGCCCTACGGAGGAACTTCGTAAGGAAAACGAGCGCTTGGCTGCTCAACTTCGAGACGCCCAAGAGAAGCTACGCGTAGCTACGATTGGGGCCAACTCCTCGGCGGCGTCGGCGCCCTTAAGCCCGTCTGCACAAGAGGTTGAACTTGCCTCCAAAGTCAGGACTCTGGAGGCGGAGCGAGCAAACCTACTCACAGAGGTGCAGGCCAAGTCACGCGCCACTGAGGCCGCCTCAGCACTCTCAAGTCAGCTACGCCGACAACTGGAGAGTACTGCGGCCTGCGGCGCCGCAAATCAAGGTGTGGAAAGCGTGCAGGGACAACTCAGCGCGTGTGAAGCCCGAGTAGCGCGCGCCGAGAGTACACCATCGGTCTTCTTGTTCCGCATTCCGAATACGTTCCCCAGCACTGCCGATTGCGTAGATCGAATGACTTCAGCACTCGTCCGAATGTCTCCGGGCAGCCGTGCAAAGAGTTATCACGATGCCGTTGCCATCGATCATGGTCGCTACTTCATCTATGTTGCCTGCGGCAACGCGCCAAGCGCAGAGATTGTTGCTGCCGGCCCGGCATACCCCGAAGCAGAGCGGCTAGCCAAACTTGTATGGGCTACATTCTCATCGCGATAGTTTGGCCTAACCCTTCATTCCAGCGGACCGCCTCCGGAGGCCGATAAATTCAAACGTTGAGGCTGTAAAAAAACTCCCCATCGGGTCTGTCCCGATTCATTGCGCAGCCCCTGACGCGTCAAATACGCAGACCCGTCCAGGAGTCCGCCATGCCGCGCTACAAGCCCAGTGATTGCCACGCGATGATGCTGCCCGTGGTGCTGTCGGAGCAGATCGTGCCAGGCAGTTTTTCCTTCGCGCTGAGCTACCTGGTCGATCACGAGCTGGATCTGAGTGCCCTGGATGCGCGCTTCAACAACGACATCACGCGCGCCAGCGCCTACGACCCGCGCGTGATGCTCAAGATCGTC
>NZ_JAJIRR010000030.1:0-2887 GCF_025717595.1 Kinneretia sp. DJ1R-11 | reverse complement strand
GCTGCACATAGTTGTGGTGGCAGTTCACCGCCTCGATGTGGATCTGGAATGTCAGCGCCGATCCAATATTGACCCAGTGGGTCAGTTTTCGGGCGGCGCCAACGCTTTGTGTTCTCGGGCAGTGCTGAAAGTCCCTCAGCAACCAAGGTCCAGTGGGCTGCAGAACGGATCGCTGACTTCCTGGCCGCACGCGGCTCCGCGTCGCGGAAAGATCTTGTGGTGGACTGCTTTGGGAGGCATCAACCAGCGACAGTTGTCGATGCTGCAATTGCTCATCTGATTCAGAGCAGCGCGGGACGGGTTAGCGTGGAGACGCGTCCTCGGGCGACAAGTGGGCCGGGCAGGCCAGCGACGATCTACCGGATCGTTCCGGGGCATCGCAATTAGTTCGCATCATCCAACTGGGCCTAAGCCATTGCTGAGCAACGACATTCGCTAAGTTAGCAGGTAGCGAATGCTTGTCAGCCAAAGGTCGATAGGGCCTCAGCCTTTGAGCCTTAGTAATGTGCCACGTAATTTTTGAATGCCCAACCGGCAGCTTCCAGACGACACCTGCGCAGCGGGAGCTGCCGCTCTTGGCCAAGCACTGAATTCACGATCTCGAGCCCAAACCAGTCACTTAACCGTAGTGCGCTTCGCGATGGCAGTTTGGGCAAACGGCAATCGCGTTCCCAACAGTGTCCTTTCCTCCTTCTGCCAGCAAGACCTTGTGGTGCACTTCCAGGTATGGAGAGCCGTCCTTGCTTCGTTCAAACGGAGCACGCTTCTTGCATTTCTCGCAGACACCGCAAGCCCGTTCCAAGACTTCCGCAACCACATCGGGGTTCCGATTGAACACGTATGTGGGGACAAGTACTTTGGCAGGGACCTCAGGAGCCTCCCTTAAGCGGCGCTGTCGCTCAATTGAAGGTTCGCGCTTTGCTGCTTCGACACGTGCCATGAATTCTCGGTCCACTTGGTCCCGAAGCAACGCCCCCCCAGGAGAACCGATTGAAACCTCGCCGAAGAACTCGTTCCCAAGCCGTTGAACGGGAGTTCGTGTCCGCCCCCTTTCCCACCCAGAGACTCTCTGACCGACAGCCAAGCTCGGAACTTCGTGCAGCGCGAAGCGCCGACACAAGCGCTTGGACTTGCCGCTATCGAACGCCAGGTACTCGGCGCTCGCAAGGTCCTTGCTCGAACCTTCGGCCTGTACGCCAGTGACCTTGAAAACCCCGTAGACCTTGTCATCAACTATCACGCAAACAAATGAAATGCGCGGTCGCTTTGGGTGCCAGTAGTCGTACTTCGACTCTATGGGCTGAAGCGCCGTGTACTCTTCTACCGTTGCACCACACTTGCGCAACGCAGCAACACTGTCATTTCCATGCCTTAAGAGCAAGATTGCGTCTTTGGCTACTCCGTTCTCTGAGCTGATGAGGGCGGCAAGGTTCACGATGATCCTGAGTGACGAGTCAAGCGGGGGAGGATACTCGCGCGTGCTCACCAATAGTCCGGTATTCGAAGCAGCTGTCGTAGAGGCAGCTAACAGCGAACGACTGAGATCACAGCCTGAAGCAGCCGCTGAATGATGGGGGTCTGCTTTGCTGCGATTGCGGTCCGTCGACTTGGCTGTTTCAAGTCTCGAAAGCTGCCTTTCAACGTTTTAACTCAGCCCACCTACCAGCGAAGTTGCTGCCGGTCGGCTGCAATAAACAGTCGCGGTTCACTGCGAACCGGTCATAAAAATACTGGGTGGGAATCCATTCTCCGCGTGCTCGACCACGGCCTCCGGAGTGAAGTAGGACGACCGGATCGCCCACGGCAACACCGGCTTCGTCTCGCAGCGTGTCTGTCAAAACAGCCAGATCACTCAACTTCTATCCATCATTTCGTCATACCAAGCATGCATGCCCTCGCACCAATCGGACTGCCAGTCATCCGAACCACCGTCGACATCGCCTAATTTTCTGCGTGCAGTGGCCTCTTTAACCCTACTTCTTTGATCCTCTGTACGGCGGTCTCTTCGGCCCTGGGGTATGAAGAAGCGATCGTACGAACCCTGATCACTTTCGAAGGATTCCGCAAACCGGACAATGCCCTCCAGTAAGTTAAATGAGGTATGAGAAAGAAAGTGACGTACAAGACGCCCCTCTTTGATCAACTCATTTGGCTCTCGGCTAAATGCCCTAGGGAGGGGCTGTCTGTGAGGCAGCACCTGCAAATCGACGCCGTTCGTGCGAATCCAGATTCGCGCTGTTTGGGATGCGTTGTTAAAAGCGAGGACACCTTTGTAGACGTGCACGTTAGAGAAAAATCGCAGCCAGCCTCTGGTACGAAGAGCATCTTCTAGATCCTTAATCCGAACCAAGCCAACCGTCCGAGACGCCCCCGGGTTTAACTGCACTTGGCTCCCAATGATCTTTGCTTCAGCTAATTTGCACAATATTTCAGCGCCGCAGTTCCAATTCAAGTATTGGATTGACGCGACCTCCGCAGTAGCGAAGCGACCACTGGGAAACCTCACAATGACACTATCCCCCGGGGCAATATCCGTTCTATAGCATCCTGCGGGGAATTCATCTTGCTGTTGAGAAAACTTGACAAAGGCAACCAGGTAACTCATTCGAATGAAAGTGCTCAGTACCTTGCAATAGTAGACGCTGTTTAGCAATGCGGACGCCGGTCGCTGGACTCCTTGCCCGAGATAGAGGCGCTAAAAAGCAGCCGCAGGTGAAATTCGGCAAATAGCCTAAAGCCGACTTCCGGCCTGCACCGATTCCTCGACGCATGCCCGACTGCGGCCGAGCGCGGGTTGACCGTCCTTTGCGTCGACATGGTGGTATCGATCAACCCAAGTAGCTCAGCCCTTCACACAAACCACCTGCTTCAGCGTGTGCACCACGTC